>CAZKBP010000008.1:0-29857 GCA_964551015.1 uncultured Cytophagaceae bacterium
CTACTCCGCCTTCCAGATCTGAGGCGTGTAATACTTGTAGGGTGAAGGTTTCTTCCTGAGCAGGACCTACCTCAAAGATGCTTACGGTACCACTTACTTCGTTGGTTACTACCAAAAGAGGCGTTCCATTGGGGCTATCTTCGGCAGAAATAAATACCAATCCTTCAGGGCCAAGATCGCCAATGGCGTCTGATTCTGCATCTTCTACGGAGAAATCACGGTTGTTGATGTAAGATTGGAAAACGGGGTTAGCAGGATCAGTTACATCGTAAGTTACGATGCCGCCGATTCTTTCCAGACCCACGAAAGCGTAAGTTCTATCGCCAATTACTCCGGTGGTTACACCTTCCGGCTCAGGACCTTTGGCATCGCTACGGCTGTCAAAAGAGTCGTTTTCATCGTTGGTAGAGTTGAAATCGTCAGGGAAAGCCTCAGCGGTAATTCGCTCTAGCTGATCTCCACTGTCAAATACTACATTTCCTGCTGCATCCCAGATGGTGAAAGAACGTGCCCCATAAGAGAAGATTTGGTCGTAGAAAAGCTCGGTTTCTATTTGTCCACGGAGTTCGCCAGAAGGAACTCGATTCGTGTGAATATTAAAGTAAAGTGGTGCATCTTCGCCAGAGCCTAAATTACCCAATAGTTCCGTAAAATTAGCCAGAGAACCATCCGCGTCATCTGCATCCCAAACACCCATGACCGTGGCCGAACCATCAGGATTGAGGGTGATACTCACGTCATCGTTATCTTGGTTAGGCATCACAATACCAAAAACCACGGGGCCATTAGCTCCACGCTCAGCATTGTGGATATGCATCATAATTACATCGTCTCCTTCGTCTTCAGTTTGTGCTTCGCCACCCGCTAGGGTTCCGAAATCCAATCCTTCTACGGTGAACATGTAAGCTACTTCAAATTCGCCTTCGGTATTTTTAGACAATCTTAGCATCGCGCTACCTTCAGCTTCGGTATCCACGGGAGGCACTTCTTGATCTCCCTCTAGATCGGCTATGAATACAGGAGCACAAGCGATTTGTCCGCGAATTTCACCCGAGGGTATACGGTTGGTGTGGATATTGAAATACAAAGGAAGTTCATCTCCAACTTCTGCACCTTGCAAAGCAGCCACAAAGTCGCTCAGGGGCGCACCAGAAGGATCACTTTCGTCCCACACGCCAGAAACTGTAGCCGAGCCATCATCATTGATTTCTACGGTAAAATCATCTCCATCCTGATTAGGCATGAGGATTCCAAAGACGACGGGGCCATTGGCTCCACGCTCGCCATTGTGGATGTGCATCATGATTACGTCGTCTCCTTCGTCTTCGGTTTGCGCTTCACCACCCGCCAGGGCACCAAAGTCTAATCCAAATACGGTAAACTCGTAGCTCAAAGCCGTTCCAGCCTGATTGAGTCTTAGATTAGCCATCCCCATGGCTTCGGTTTCAGCAGGAGGCACTTCCTGATCTCCGCTTAGCAATGAGCTAAACACTTTGGAGTTGCTGATACCATTTACATTTGTGATCTCGAGACGACCTAGGTTTTCTTGCATTTGTAGCTCCTCAGCATCCTGGAAGACCGCGGGATCAAGGTTCAAATCTTCTACTCTTTCTTCTTCCGAGAAAGTATCATAATCACGGGCATCACCTTCGTTGGCAGTTACCAAGAAAGTTTCTCCACCTACTTGGAAAGAAGCAATTGCATCGGGCATGTAGAAACCTTGGATCGGCCAGTTGGCGATGTTGATCATATCATCACGATCACTTACATCTAGCGCATTTTCAGGTAGCAGGTGATCTTTGGTTCCCAAAGGAACGATATCGGTAACGGTCGCGCTGGCAATGTCTACCACGGCCAGGGCATTGTTCTCTTGTAGCGTGGCATAAGCGGTAACTCCATCTGTGGTGATAAACTCAGGCTCTAAATCCTGCGCCACCGTAGCACCTGGGCCAAAAATACGAGCACCACCCGCCATCAAAGTCATTTCTTGACCATTAAAAGCCGTGAAATCAGCCGTTTGCACAGAAAAATCTGCTATGGTAATAATGCTGATGCTTCCCTCAGGATCAACTGAGTAGTCGTCGCTTGGCTCGCCTTCGTTGGCTACCAATAGCTTAGTTCCATCGGGTGTGAAAGTAACTGCATCTGGTAGCGCACCTACGGTAACGGTCTCAAGTACATTACCATCCACGTCAAGGAATACCACTACGCCTGGGTCTTGGGCAGGATCAGCCTCCACGGCCACGGCCACTAGACCTTCAAATACGGCTACGCTGTTTACCCCACCGCCAAAGTCATCAAAATTGACGCGGTTGATTTCTACAGGGTCAGTAGGGTCGTTTAAATCGAGGACTACCACGCTGTTTTCATCCGCATTGGTAAAAAACAAGCGTTGGCTACCAGCATCGTAGGCTCCGATTTCGGCAGCACCTTCGTCAAAAATACCGGTACTAAATCTTCCGATCAGATCCAGGGTAAGTTCCTGGCTTTGTACTGTTTGCCAAGCACAAACCAAGCTCAATGCCGCCACAGCAAAGGCACGCTTGATGCTGACTGGCAAAGACAGGCAGGGCTTCAAAAAATTCATCCAAGAACTGTAAGGGCGTACCTCGTCACAGGTCTTGAAGTCTGGTAAAGAGTTCTTAACCATCATAAATTGTTTAATTGTTTTGGGTAAATGAAAATGATTGTTTGTAGGAATTCTGGCTGTGAAGAATGCGTAAGAAAACCTGATACACTAGTATCACAGCGAATAAAAAGACTCAACGCTCGGGAAAATTACCGTGTATGGTATTTGTGGTTTTCTTATTGACTTGCAAAGAAACACTTTATTTTGAATATTCCTGATCCGAGTTGTTAATTTATTGTTACATTTTTTCTTAGATAAATGTAATTATTTGGCGATCAATGCTGGCAAAAACTCGACCAAATTTTAAACAATTTATTCTCAATCAGTTAGCAATGGAAAATAAGGGCACTTTTGAACTAAATGAATAGTTCTTGAGGTTTTTCAAAAGAAATCTGTTCTTTTGCAGTCTCCCTTAAAATTAGCTTATGAAAGATTTGAAATTTCCAAACATTAATTTTTGTACCACTTTCTTACTCTTATTTGCAGTAAATCCTTTATTAGCACAAATCCCCGTGGATCAATGGACCGATCCTATGCGAGAAAAATTTGCCCTCTTTGGCGATTTTACCCGAGAAAAAAAATATAAGCAAGCCCGCCAACCTCTTTATTGGCTTCTCAGCAATCACCCAAATATGCATAAGTCCATCTACACCAAAGGGGTGGACACTTACGAAGCGATGGTCACCCAGACCGAAGACAAGCAGCTCAAGAATACCTATGAGGATTCGGTATTGACTCTTTTTGACCTACGGGCTGAGCATTTTGGTGAACAACCCAAGGTTCTGAATCTAAAAGGATACAGTGCCTTCAATTATTGGCAGGATCGCCCCGAAAAATATGAAGAAATGTATGAGCTTTACAAGCAAATTGTAGAACTCAACGGCCAAGATACTTACAATCAGAATGTAGGTACTTACATGTATTTGCTTTGCAAGATGAAAGATAAGCGGGAAGAACTGGATGATGCCCAATTAGTTGCTATTCACGAAGAACTTACCGCAATTGTAGATTACAATTTGGAAAAATACACCCAAGAGAATAAGCCCGTTTATATTGATGCCTGGCAAAAAACACAGGCATACATAGATAGTCAACTAGAAAAATGTGTGGAAATCGACTGTGATTTTATCAAAAATCAATTCTTACCCAAATTCCAAGAAAATCCTAAAGATACCACTTTGGCTAAAAAAATCTATGCCCTTGCCGTGGTAGGCAAATGTATTCAGGAAGATTATTTTTTAGAAATACTCACGGAATTAGTCAAAGAAGCCCCCACCAAGGCTCGCATCGAGAACCTAGCTAGAATCCACAAAGCAAACGGCCATCAGGACAAGTACATCGAGTATATGAATCAAGCTCTTGAGCTGGGCGGTAGCACGGCCGAGAAAGCAGATTTCTACCTAGAACTCGCCAATGAGGCGGCCAAGCAAGGCTCGCTCAATCAAGCCCGTAACTATGCGCTCCAAGCCAAGGATTTAGATCCCAACAAAACAGCTCAGGCTTATAATTTCATTGGTTTGCTGTATTACCAAAGCGGAACCATTTGTACCACGGATGACCCCAAAAAGGCTCCGGTTTACAACTATGTGGCTTACATGGCGGCCTATGATATGTTCGAGAAGGCGGGTAATACCAGTATGATGAGCAAAGCAGCGCAGTATTTCCCTACGGCAGCTAATATTCACACGATCAATATGACCCTACAGATTGGTTCGCAAATTCCAGTAGGTTGTTGGATTGGGGGGACGGCTACTCTGCGAAAAAGGCCAAAATAGTTTGGACAGTGGGGTCAGCGTTTAGTTGTTAGGAGGGTGTGTTTGGCTCAGGCAAGAGGGGCACTTGGACTAGATGTGAATACTTTATACCTTTGACTGAAAACAGATTGCCCGTGGCTAAGTAATCAATTCTTGGGCATCACGAAGGCCAGCAGAATATAAAGGGGAACGGGAAACCCTAAGCCCACCAGAACTCCCATGATGAAAGCAATCCGTACCCAGGTAGAATCAATGCCAAAGTACTCGCCGATTCCCGCACAAACACCAAAAATTTTCTTATCCCGAGCAGATTTTTTGAGGCGTTTGCTGGTACCAAAATCTAGGGCTTCTAGTTCGCGCAAGGTTTCTTTCTGAAAACCTCGGAAAGATTGATTGATGTGGTCAAAGGGCTTCGCCTTAGTTTTGGTCTTGGTTTTGGAAGTACCGCGGTTGAGCTCACTGGCCAATTTGAAAGAAGCGTCGTGATTAGCATCTATTTGTAAAGCTCTTTTCACATAAGATTTGGCTCGGGAGAGGTCTTCTTTCTCGCATCTCAGCAGCCAACGATGTCGGTGGGCATTGGCAATTCCATACAAGACTTCTACATTACCAGGGTTAAGCACCATGGCTTGTTGAAACTCCTCAATAGCACTATCCCAATCTTCGTAGCGACTATAGCCCTTACCACGAGCGATGTAGTCATTTAATTTTTTCTTGATTAATGCTAAATCATCAGAAGACATACCGAGTTCTTCGGCAATGCGGTTCATTTCATCAACATCCAAGGGTCTTTCTTTTTGCTCTTCTTGAATCTTCAAGACCTTCTTGATGTAGGCTTGTATCATGTCTCCCGATTCGCTCATAATCCATTCAATTCTGGTGATAATACCTTGCAGACGAAGATAGAGGGGTTTTAATTTTAGTTTATCAGAACAAATTTAATTAATCTTGCTCAATATCTAGAGGGATTACCGAAAAAATTATGCCGAAACATAAGCACGAGGATCATCCAGAAAACGGAGCGAGACCTGATTGAAACGCTCGGGCTGATCTATGTTGACCACGTGCCCACAGTCTTTGAGTACTTGTAAAGCCGCATTTTGGTGCACTTTCACGATGTGTTTTACTTGTGGTAGGAACATGTGATCTTCTTCGCCCATAATGTATAAGGTAGGAATAGAAAGCTCTTTTTCTTTAAAATAACGGAGTAATGGATTAACCTCACTGGTCAATTGATACCAACGCAGAAACTCTTTTTGATAAAGCCTCTTCGCTTCATTGATAAACATCAGACGAGATTTGCGGTGGCGCTTACGAGGCATAATAATCCAAGCAAACAACGTGTAAATCCACATATAAGGCAGGATGCTCTTGAGTTTGTTGCCAAGGTACATCAATATTTTGGAGCGGACATTGAGGCGGATGATCGCTCCTCCCAAGGTCATAGATCGGACTCTTTCGGGTTGCTGCTCAGCTAAGCTTCGAATAATAATACTCGCCAGCGATATTCCTACAAAGTGAGCAGAATCAATCCGATTATGATCCATCACCTCGATGATATCCTTACTAATGTCTTTGAATGTATACTTATTTTTGAGATAATCCTTTAGAAAATGCTTGGAGCGTCCGTGCCCTCTTAGGTCTAGGAGGAGAATATTATAGTGAGACTTATAAGCTCTAATTTGCTTATACCAGATGGAAGAACTCCCTCCCGCGCCGTGCACAAACACGACCCAATCTCGGTCGGGGGATATTTCATATTTTTTAAAATAAAGCATGATCAGTGGCTTGTTAGAATCGGAGTTGCGTGATAGCGTACCTGTCTTATGCGATTATATACGACGCTTGGATGCAAGCGATCATCTAAAATTAGTAAAATTAAGTTAGCTTCTAAATTATTTGACCACTAAATAGTAAAAAGGGATGCCTTTGTTTTCTAGTATTTTTTTTAGCTCCAGTATTTTTTTATGATGTTCCATTTTTTCTTCACCAACCACCAACACCATTAAATTGTTGTTTCGGTATTGTCTTTCTTTATATAAGTCCATTTGCCCCAATAAGCGATTTCGCTCATTCGCCCTGCGTAGCCAAGTAGCCAATTTGATTTCTATACCCAATTGCCCTTCATTGATGTCAATATCTATTCGTTCTTGCGCACCTGGCCCACTGCCCAAGCTATATTGCGTGTTGACTTTCCCAAAATGACGTCCTAACAATCTGGCTAGGATTTTTTCTACTTCTTGCTCACTATGGTCAGGACTTAACCAGCGTTTTTCTGTATATTGGCGAAGCAATCGATATATATTCTCTACCGTAGGACGCCTTTGGTATTCACGATAGCGATATATTAAGTAGTAAGTTACACCCGCTGAGGTAAACACGATCAGCAAATTTGTTAGCAGATTCAGCATAAAAAATGACAGGTAAACAGCCTCACAATTGTTGCTCAATTCACAGGCATTGCTCAAATGAATGAGCAATTTAAAAGATTATCAGCAGTGAAGCAAATCCTCGCCTATCTATCCCGTTATTATCGCGCATATTTTCACGGGGGCTTTTTCACCACTTGGATACTTTTTCTGGGCATCAGTTGGGGGCTGCGCTATGCTTGGGGTTGGCGACCCGGTACAGATACGGTTCCTTTTCAACACGTGGAGGGAATCATCTTTTATTTCATTCCTTACGGGATAACTTTTCTTTTGTATTTTGTGTGGATGGCTCCTGAAAAGGTAGAGTTATTCAGAAAAAAAGACTTTTGGTGGCTCAGTCTGCTCATTTGCTTAGCCTTGTATCTCAATCAATATGGACTTTTTTATCAATCCATTTGGCCTGAATCTGATAGTGCTTATCCTTATTTTGCCCGGAAACTCGCTTACAATTTACACGCTACGTTTTTCTATTTGGCTATTCCTCTTATTTACGCATTAGGTCATCGGGAATGGCTAAATAAAGATTTTCACGGTCTAAACACAGAACATTTCCAGATGAAACCCTATCTCTGGATGCTCCTCGCGATGCTTCCCTTGCTGGTATTTGCTTCTTTTCAAGCAGATTTTTTGAATGCCTATCCTCGTTACAATCCTTTCCGATACACTGCCTCAGGTGGTTGGGATACTTGGTTGCGGGTACTGGTTTATGAACTCAGCTACGCCTTGCAATTCGTGGCTTTGGAGTTATTTTTCAGGGGTTTCATCGTGCAAGCTCTGGGTAAGTATATCGGGGGGGCTTCGGTCTACCCCATGGTTGCCTTGTATGTGTTTTTGCACTTCAACAAACCTGGCTTAGAGGCCTTAGGTTCTTTGGGAGGAGGATTCATTTTGGGGGTAATTGCCTACTATTCTCGCAGTGTATGGGGAGGAATTTGGGTACACATCGGCATTGCTTGGTCGATGGAATTATTCGCTTTTCTTCAGATTGGTTTTCGCGGAGGGAGTTGATTCCGGTTCAGACCAAGAAATCAATGCCTCTAATTTTGTCAGGTCTTTACGAATTAAGGTACAGAGCTGGTCTAGCTTTGTCCGTAGTTTTTTCAAGATTTTCTGAGCATTTTGGGTATCCTGTCTCAAAGCAGTGTTAATCAAAACTTTGTGATAATCTTTGGCGGAGAGCTTGATCCATTTTTCTAGCTGATCAATGTGTTGGCGAAGTGATTTTTCGGTCTTACTCCATGCTTGCTGCTGTGCCCGATTGCTTTTGCTTTCCATTTGCTGGAAGGCATTGGTTCGGATCGTTTCTGAAACCATTTGCAGTCCTTCAAAATAACTGAGTGCTTGGTCTTCAATCAAATCTAAGTCCCTCTCCAAGGCATTGTATTCATACTCAATTTTAGTCCGTTGAGATTTCCATTTTCGGGAAATTTCATTGAGATCGCTCGAGGTTTCGGTCAAGAGTTTTTCCACGTTTTCAAGTCTTTCGTGGGCAAAATCGAGGAAGCGTTTTTCTCGGCTCTGCATCTTTTCTACCAAGCGATGCAAGCGTTTTTGATTATTCACCAAATAATCTAAATCAGGTTGGATGCATCCTGTAATATTCAGAAAGAATAGCAACATCGGAGCAAGTAAACAGGATTTTCTAATTTTATTCGTCGGTAGATAAGCGCAGGTGTCCATTGGAGATGAATTTTTCAGAAAAAAATATTCTCGCTAAAAATAGTAAAAAACTAATAAATCCTCATCTTTCCCCGAAATTAGCCCCAAGGAGTTGCTACTTGTGCGTAGTTAGATGTTTGTTTTTTTGTATAATCTTTAATTTCATATCCATAATCTATGGACCATCAAGTATTTAGAGAACGCTATGGCGCCTGGGCTTTGGTGGCGGGTGCTTCGGAAGGCTTGGGAGCTGAATTTGCCAAGCAACTGGCCGCCAAGGGCTTGAATTTGATCCTCATCGCCATGCACGAAGGCAAGCTCCATGAAACTGCCCAGCACATCCGTAGCCATTATCCCGTTGAGATCAAAACCATCCTACAAGATTTGTCCCACACCGATCTCTGGCTCAGACTTCAACCCCAACTCGAGGGCTTGGAGATTGGCCTGCTGGTTTACAATGCTGCTTATGCCCCCATTGGCAAGTTTTTGAGTTTATCCGAGGAGGATCATCAGCGGGTTTTACAAACCAATTGCTTGGCTCCGCTGACCTTGGCCTACCAGCTCGGCCAGCGTATGCAAGCGCGCAAAAAGGGAGGATTAATTTTAGTTTCTTCTCTTTCGGGCTTTCACGGCACGGCGATGGTAGCACATTATGCGGCCACCAAAGCCTACAACTCTATTTTGGCGGAAGGTTTGTGGGAAGAATGGAAGGAACACGGCCTGGACGTACTCGTAACTTGCCCGGGAGCAACCCGTACGCCTCGTTATCTTCGCTCGGCTCCCAGACCTACTAAGGGCTGGAAGCCTCCGGTGGCTGCACCAGACGAGGTAGTGAGCGAGACCTTAGAAGCACTCGGGAAAAAGCCTCTGCATATCCCCGGCTTTTGGAATCGAGCGGCTCATTTCTTGATGACTAGATTCCTCTCTCGCAAAAAAGCTACTCAACTGATCAGCCAAAATACGCGTCAGATGTACGAGTGAGACTAGACTATTCTTGCTTTTACACGCTTACAAAACAATTCTTCGACCAAAATACTTGCATCCTTAGAGATTTTACATAAATTTCCTAAAACAAATAATGAATCCATGTCTACTTCGGTAACAATTATCTTCCTCGCGATTTCATTTTTTCTGATCGCTCGTGGTTTACTCAGAGACCAAAGGCCACTCGTGATTAGTGGGGTGGCGGTGCTCGTTTTGTCTATTTTATTCTTTCAGTTCTTAGGTTTTTGGGGTGAATTTTTGTGGTTCAAATCCTTGGGCTATGAAGATCGCCTCTTGGTGACCTTAGCTACGCAGGCGATCTTTTTGGTAGCTGGAGCCTTGGCGGGTGGTATTATGATTTATTTCCTGAATTACCCTTCTGCCCCGAGAGCAAAGATCGTGGTCAGATTTGCTGCCTTGTTGGGTGTTTTTCTGGGGGGACTCTGGGGCTTTGGCAATTGGGAAGTCTTTTTAAAATATTTGTACCAAGTTCCTACCGAGATTACGGAGCCTATCCACGGGCTACCCACTTCCTTTTACCTCTTTAGTTTGCCCTTTTATGAATCCATATACAACGTGATTTGGCTGCTCAGTTTTCTTTCTGTCATTACGTCTTTGATCGTAAATTATAGCTTGAATTTGGAAATTTATCAGGAAAACGGAAGATATCAATTTAATTACCGAGGAGCCAATAGTAAAGTACAGGAAAGCAGATATCAACGTGTCTTCTTAAACGCGGGGATATTCCTTATTATACTGGCCTTGGGTAAGGTACTCAATCGTTATGAAGTTTTATTCTCAGACTGGGGAGCCGTCCACGGCCCGGGTTGGGTAGATGTTAATATTCGTCTTCCTGCTTTCTCGATTGTAGCGATTACTACGCTGGTGTTAGGCATTTTGATTATGATCCCTAGTTTTAGGAATCGGGTGCGGGATTTGTTCCGAAAAATGGGTGCTTACAAATCCGAATCCAACCCCAGATTGATTTTGCCTTTCTTTGGAGGGTTAGTACTCATTGTTTGGGGAGTAGCCTTAGCCTTGATCCCGACCGTGTGGCAGTCCCTGAGAGTAGAACCCAATGAGATTACTTTCGAGAAGCAATATATCGCTCATAACATTGATTTTACCCGCTTGGGTTTTCGCCTGCACGAGGTAGAGGAGCAAGAGTTTCCGGCCTCTGACCGATTGACATCCCAGATGATTCAAGACAATGAAAACATTATCAGTAATGTTCGTCTCTGGGATTGGCGTGCCTTAGACGCCGTGTATAAGCAATTTCAGGAGATTCGCTTGTACTACAAATTCAGGGATGTAGATATTGATCGCTATCGCATTGATGGCAAATATCGGGAGGTGATGGTTTCGGCCAGAGAGATGGATTTGACTAACCTACCCACGCAAAGCCAAACCTTTGTCAATCAACGCTTTAAGTATACTCACGGCTACGGAATCACGCTCACTACCGTCAATGAATTTACCCGTGAAGGGCTGCCCAATATGATTATCAAGGATATTCCTCCCAAAACCAAAGTCGCTTCCTTAGAAGTAAAGCAACCTCAAATCTATTACGGGGAAGAAACGAGTTCTTACGTGATTGTCAATTCCAAGGAAGAAGAATTGGATTATCCCAAAGGGGAGAGTAATGCTTACAATCGCTACGAAGGCAAAGGTGGTGTGGAAATGGGCAATTTTTGGCGCAAGTTTATTTACAGTTGGAAATTTGGTGGCTCAAGGCTCTTATTCTCTAATTATCCTAAGCCCGACAGCCGGATCATGTTTCACCGCAATATCCGCGAAAGGGTCAAAATCTTGGCTCCTTTTCTACATTTTGACCGTGATCCTTATATTGTACTGGCTGACGGCCAACTTTATTGGATGATTGATGCTTACACGACTTCCTCTTATTTTCCTTACAGTGAACCTTTTGGCTCAGCGACCGCCGCCGATTCTCAGATGGATTCGGAAGCTTTGTTTGCTGGAAATCGAGCACGCCTAAACCGCGCTAATTACGTGCGCAACTCCGTAAAAGCCACCGTCAATGCCTACACGGGTGAGGTAGATTTTTATATTTTTGACGAAAAAGATGCTTTAATTCAAGTCTGGGACAAAATTTTCCCCGGTTTGCTAAAGCCCCGTAGCGAAATGCCCAAGGAATTAGCCTCACACGTACGCTATCCAGTGGGTATGCTCTCCGTACAAGGTCTGGTGTATGCTAAATATCATATGAATGACCCCACGGTATTCTACAATCAGGAAGACCTTTGGATTCGTGCCACCGAGAAATACTATCAAGATGTAAAACCCGTCTCTCCCTATTATATCATGTGGGAATTGCCCGGCGGAAAGGAACCTGAATTTGTCTTGATGCAACCTTACACGCCCAAAAATCGCCAAGTGCTCATCGGTTGGATTGCTGGACTCTGTGATCCAGATAATTATGGGCGTTTTCTGGCCTACAAATTCCCCAAAGATCGTCGGGTACTCGGCCCCCAACAGGTAGAAACCAAGATTGACCAAAACTCTTATCTCTCAGGGCAATTAACCCTTTGGGATCAAAGAGGCTCCAATGTGATCCGAGGGAATGTATTAGCCATCCCGATTGAAAATACGCTCATTTATGTAGAACCTATTTATCTACAGGCCGAAACTGCCGCTTATCCTGAGCTGAGACTCGTCGCTGTGATGCATAATGACCGCCTGAGCTACGCCCAAAGCTTTGAGGAGGCACTGCGTGGAATCCTGGAGGGAGTGAGTTCGGAGCGCCCTCTGGCTGAGGAAGGACAGCCCGCGAATCCAGATGCTTCTCAGGAAGAATTAATCCAAGAAGCCAATCGCGCCTTTGAGGATTATCTCCGCCTACAAGGAGAGCGTCAATTTGAAAAAGCCGGAAAAGCTTTGCAAGAGCTAGAAAATACTTTGAACCGCTTGGCTAAACCTGCGGGAGATACGAGTAATCAGAATGAAAATAATACTGAAGAACAAGATGCGATTCTAAAAGAAGAGTAGAAGTACTCCTGTTTTCTGTCTTCAAAACCCTTAGATTTGTTTCAAAGTCTAGGGGTTTTGTCTTGAATCTCAGCATTTGATATTTACATGCCTTGCTTTGATTTTTGTAATTTTTTCTGGTTTGGATAGCCGATCTTTGTATTGTTATCAAACAAGCAATCATTCTTTACAAAATTAAATCAAAGCTATATGTCACTCGATCAATATTATACCCTCGGAAAATCAGGTTTACGCGTCAGTCGTCTTGCCCTCGGCACCATGACTTTTGGCTCGGAATGGGGCTGGGGCGCTGATAAAGAAAGCGCCCAGAAACTCTTTGATCATTACGTGGAAGCAGGTGGAAATTTTGTTGATACTGCTGACCTTTACACCAACGGAACCAGCGAAAAATGGCTAGGCGAATTTGTCAAAGCCCGTGGCCTGCGCGATAAAGTTGTGATCGCTACCAAATTTAGCTACAATGCCGAACCCAGCAACCCCAATGCGGGCGGAAATGGCCGTAAAAATATCCTCCGTGCCGTAGAAGGTTCCCTGAAAAGACTGGATACAGACTACATCGACCTCTATTTTCTGCACACCTGGGATACCCTCACACGCCCCGAGGAGGTCATGCGAACCCTCGATGATCTGGTCAAAGCGGGTAAAATCCGCCACATCGGTCTTTCGGATGTGCCTGCTTGGTACGCCTCTCGTGCACAAACTTTGGCCGAATGGAGAGGCTACGAACCGATCTCCGCTTTGCAAATGGAGTACTCCTTGATAGAAAGAAACCTAGAAAATGAATTCGTAGATTTAGGCCAAGAAACTGGCATGGGCATCATGGTTTGGAGCCCCTTGGCGAGTGGTTTGCTCTCAGGCAAATACCAACCATCCCAAGATAAAATAGAAGGTGAAGGACGCCTAGCGGCCATGGCGGGCACAGACAATCCAGCTTTCAATAAATTTACGGAACGTAATTGGAAAATCGTAGCTACACTGGAAGAAGTTGCCAACGAAATCGGACAATCTATGGCCTCCGTCGCCATCAATTGGGTGGCCAATCAGCCCAGTGTATCGAGCGTGATCTTGGGAGCCACCAAGCTTTCTCAATTGGAGCAGAATACGGTAGCCTTGGACTTTGACATTCCCCGAGAATTGATGCAAAAATTAAATGAGGCCAGTCAGCCCGAGGTAAACTTTCCTTACAGCTTCTTCACCCCCGGTATGCAGGCTATGCTCACAGGTGGAGCCAAGGTCGGTGATAAGCCAGATTCTTACCTAAAACATAAGTTTATCGATGCTAAGCCCGCTGGGGTGGAGTAAGAAAAGTTGGATGTTTCTGATTACAAAGGCGGTAGTAGTTGCCGCCTTTGTTTTATAGGTTATTTATTCTTCCGTTTTTACTGTTTTACTGTCCAAAAATCCTCATAGTTTTTGAAAAAGACCTTATCAAGCTTAGTTACCTCCAATCTATTATCCATGATTTCAAAAAGAAAAATCTGGCTATTGTAATATCCTAGCATTTTGCCATCCAAAGTAAAGTTCAGGCATTTCTGAATCTTGACAACTGACAATTAAAAGGCAAACTAGAGATAGGATAAGCAGGTCTTTTCTGAGAATTAGAAGCTAGTTTTTAAGCAAAAGGTTGAGGACATCCTATTTTTGAATTAGGCATTCAAGAAGTAGGAGAATTTTTAAAATTCAATCGTATGACATAGATTTTTTTGCTTTTCATCAAGCACCAAAATAGTTGAGATATTTTCTCCATAGCGTGGGGCTTGCAAGCTATGGAAATTAGAGCAAATGCACCAAAATAATTGAGACTTTAAAAGTTTCCTGTGGCGTATCTTTTTACCCTGTTGCTGATTCTAAAATCATCTTCTTGATCAGAGAGATTTGTCCCAAGTGATAATAGGCGTGCTCGATCATACCTTCTATATTTCTTCGGTAGGTTCCGTATTTCTCATCTACGAAGGTATCAGCTAATTTTTCGGAAGTCATCAGCTCGACTTGCTTGGCAAACTTTTCGGCATTTGTCCGCAAGCCAGTACGCAGACGATCCCAATCCTCTTCGGATGAAATAGGTGGAAGTTCAAAGCTGTATTTGTCCCGAATTTCAAGTACTCCACCCTCAAGAACCTTCAGCACGCCGCCCAGATAGTAATCAAGATGGTAAGTCAGGGCGGCGATCGTGTTGAGGCTTCCGATGTGGGTCGTGGCTTGTTTCCAAGTTATGTCGGATAATAAATCTTTGTAATTGGTATTAGCAATCCATTTCCCGTCCAAAAATACCTCTCGGACACGGTTTGCCATTGATTTCGCGTTTTCCATTTATTTTTGATAATTAGATTTGGTATTGAGTCCAAAACTCAGAAAGACTCAATGCCGTTCTTGCGTGATTCCGACCACGATATAAGTGGGGAGTTAAAGCGAAAATACAGATAGATTTTAGGGAATTGGGTATAAAAATTCTCTAAAAATAAGAAAATAATAATCAACCACTCACCACGAATAGCTATTTAACCGGAATCCAAATCTCTTCTTCTGAATCCGGATCATTTCTCTTGGTTTTCTCACCAAGTAGATCAAAGTGTGGCCGATCATCTAGAGTAAAATCTGAGTTAGGAAGCCACTCTTGGAAGATATACTCGAAGGTACTCGTATCACTACTCAAGCCTCGATGCAGAAAAACAGCATACTTCCCTCCTACTAGGTCAAAGGTTTCCATACCTTCGGGAATCTCTGCATAAGCACTCACCTCGACGGCCGCCCATTTGGTAAAATGCTTTTGGATTAGTTTGATGACTCAGCCTTCGGACGAGTCCACAAAAATTACTTCTTCAGCCGTGATTAAATCAATAAAAAAGTCTTCGGATTTCCTAGATGAAATCTGAAGACTTTACATTTTTTTAGATAGTTCCATGTTTAGGCTATCATTCCGTATCTTTCTCGGAAGGGCATCCAATCTCCTTCTTGCTGTGAGAGCCTCTCGGCGATATGCAACAAAACCATAGGGTTATGCCCTAAGCCACAATGACTGCCTATCACTTCTATGTTTTCTGTCATGGGGCCAGTGTGTTTCTCCAAACAATGTTTCCAAGACACAATCCCATCCGTGCGAGTATAAATAGCGGTGGTGGGCACAGGAGGTGCTTGAGTGAAACGGGCGAGCAATTCAGGATCTATATCTTGGTTTTTTCTCCCAGAAATCATCTCATAAACCCAAGAAGCATTGCTATCTTGCCCGATGCCTCGGAATGGAGAACCCATGGTAATGATCTGTCTTACAGCATGGGGTTGTTTTCTGGCAATTTCACGGGCATAAACGCCACCCAAGCTCCAACCGATCAGGCTCACTTTGCGCCCGTATTTCGCCCGAAGATGCTTCACTCGCTCGTTCATCAAATCTTCCAAATCCTCGTAGTTTGCCCAATTTCTGCCTAGCTCCCAAGGATAAGGTTGATAACCTAGTTGTTTCAGATAAGAGCGCAGTACGCGCGTAGAGCGATCACTCGCTACAAAGCCAGGCAGCACCAAGATTGGATGTCCATCTCCCTTGGGAATATTTGCCATCATTTGTAACAGAGGCAAGCCGACCATTTGGACACTAAATTCTAAAAAGGCACGACTTTCCAATAATAATAAGAGAGGCGAAGGTCGCCCAATTTTTTCTTTAACTTCCATAATTTAATTTGTTTCAGTAGAATAGAACAGTTTGTAGGTAATCAGGCAGGTTGATATGCTTTTGAGAGACAGACCAAACCAGGCTTTTTTCATTTGAGTTAGGATGACATTTTCAGCTTTTTTTTGAAAAAAAAGCTTGAATAAATTCATTTTGATCAAAAAAAGTCGAAAAAGTTATATTTACCCTTTAAATATAAATAAAAAATATGGAAAAAGAAATATTTTCCTATTTGTTCCTGCAAAAAATGTGCAGAATGAGAGCGGAGCTTTCTAATGAAACCCGAATCATTCTGCTTTAAAAAACAGAAAAAGCCAAAAAAGTTTACTTTCTCACGGGGTTTTTATATTTGATTCGCTTAGGGCCTTCATCGCCCAATCTTTTACGCCGATTTTCCTCATAGTCAGAATAATTACCTTCAAACCAATTTACTTGCGAATTTCCTTCGAAAGCCAGAATATGGGTAGCAATTCGGTCTAAGAACCAGCGGTCGTGGGAAATCACCACGGCACAACCCGCAAAATTTTCCAGTCCTTCTTCCAAAGCTCTCAAAGTATTAACATCCAAATCATTGGTTGGCTCATCCAATAGGATCAAATTCCCCCCCTGCTTGAGGGCAATGGCTAAGTGCGCCCGATTGCGTTCTCCCCCCGAGAGTTGCCCTACTTTTTTCTGTTGGTCGGTTCCGCTAAAGTTAAATTTACTCACGTAGGCACGCGCATTCACTTCCTTGCCACCGACATTTAGAATTTCATTTCCTCCCGAAATCGCTTCATAGACCGTCTCATCGGGTTTTAAGTCATCGTGTTCTTGATCCACATAGGCCAATTTGACGGTTTCTCCTACTTCAAAATGTCCCTGATCTGGCTCCACCTGCCCGGTGATGAGGCGGAAGAGGCTGGTTTTTCCGGCACCATTTGGCCCGATAATCCCCACGATTCCGGCGGGGGGCAGTGAAAAACTAAGGTTCTCGAAGAGTAATTTGTCCCCGTAAGCCTTGGAGAGATTTTGGGCTTCAATCACTTTATTTCCCAAGCGAGGGCCGGGCGGGATAAAAAGCTCCAGCTTCTCTTCTTTTTGCTTGGCTTCTTCTCCCAGAAGCTGTTCGTAGGCATTCAAACGCGCTTTAGATTTGGTCTGCTTGGCCTTGGGGCTCATTCGTATCCATTCTAGTTCACGTTCTAGGGTTTTCTGACGTTTGGTGGCTGATTTTTCTTCTTGTGCCAATCGTTTTTGTTTTTGCTCGAGCCACGAGGAGTAATTCCCTTTCCAGGGGATGCCCTCTCCCCGATCTAACTCGAGAATCCACCCGGCCACATTGTCTAAGAAATAGCGGTCGTGGGTTACGGCGATTACGGTGCCTTTGTATTCTTGCAAATGTCGCTCGAGCCACTGTACCGATTCGGCGTCCAGGTGGTTGGTCGGCTCATCTAGGAGGAGCACATCGGGTTCTCTGAGCAACAATCGGCAGAGTGCCACCCTTCTCTTCTCTCCACCCGAGAGGTTGGCAACAGAAGCATCAGCGGGTGGGGTACGCAGGGCGTCCATGGCGATTTCTAACTTGGTTTCCAGGTTCCAGGCATCGTGCTGATCGAGTTTTTCCTGAATTTCTCCCTGCTCTTGCATCAATTTGTCAAAATCCGCATCAGGTTCAGCAAATTTCATGTTTATTTCCTCATAAGCTTTGAGCAAATCCACCACTTCTTGCACGCCTTCTTCTACTACTTCCTTGACTGTTTTGGTTTTGTCTAATTCAGGTTCTTGCTCCAGATAGCCAACCGAATATTCGGAGGAAGATACGACTTCACCCTGATAATCTTTATCAATTCCGGCAATTATCTTCAATAATGTAGATTTTCCCGAGCCATTGAGTCCAATTACCCCGATTTTTGCTCCGTAAAAAAAAGACAAATAAATGTCCTTTAGCACCTGTTTTTTGGGTGGATAAATCTTGCTAACGCCAGACATTGAAAAAATAATCGTCTCATTACTCATGTTTTTTGCTTTTTTTTTCTAAAATATCTTAAATATACGTAAGAAATAATAAGTAATAAAATAAGCGTTTTTTAGATAGGAATTCATTAAAATTGCATTTATACCTAAATAATATATCATATAACACCTGTGGTGGGAATAGCCTAGAAAATAAAAGCTCATTGGAAAAATGGAAATAAAAACAACTGAACACGAATATGGCTACGTTCGTGATGAAAAAATTTATTTGAAAGCCTTTTTGGGGTTTCCCGACCGACAGATCGGGCAAGTCAAAGAAACCGAAGAAGCTTCAATTAAATATTTTGAAGATCGTTTTCAGATAGCTAAGCAAAAAGTGCTTGATCTAGAGAAGCTCATTGAAGAATCTCAAAATAAGGGTTCTTATCTCATGAAATTGGTTCATATGCGTAAATATTTGGCCAATTTTGATGGTTTGGGGGATTATGTCATGCTCTTTGCCAAATTAGATGAGATGGAAAAAAGGCTTCGTGCTTTAATTGCCGTCAACCGAGTCAAAAATTACGAAATCAAAGAAGCACTCATTGAGGAGGCCAGACAGGTTTTTGAGATGGAAAACATCAACGAGGGAACCGACTACCTCAAGGAAGTGAAGCTCAAATGGATCAAAACGGGGGCGGTTATCAAGGAAAAACAAGAGGAAATCGAAGAACGCTTTCAAAAAGTATTTCAAGATTTCTTTGACCACAAAAAAGATGTAATCCGAGAACGAGCACGCTCGGCCAAAGACAATGCACGTCGCTATCGCATGATTATCCGCGACGCAGATTACCACAAAAACTCCGATAAATTCGAGGAAACTTTTGAGAAATTCAAATCTTTACAACAAGATTGGAAGAAATGTGGCAAAGTACCTCATCGCCAAGCCGTACAGCTTTGGGAGCGTTTTAAATATGCGAACGATACTTTTTTCAATCGCTACAAAAAGTACAAATCCTACAAAGAAGAACATCCCGATCTCACCGCCGAAGAAATTCGCCAGAAATATCAAGAGCGCCTCCGAGCCGAGGCAGAATCTCTGGTAGTGTATGATGATTTTCCTGATACGGATCGTGCTAAGGAACTCCTGATGGATTGGAAAAAATTAAGCGGTACTTTCCGAAGATTAGAGCACGGTGAAGAATTCCGAAATCACTGTGATAAAGTCTTTGAACTAAGCTATCTGATGCGTGTTGTGAAGCGGAAATATCCTGCCATCGAGGCTAAACCACAATTGGATCAACTTAGAATCAAGACCAGTTTCATGCGGGAGCTGATCCGTCGGGAAGAAAATGAAATGAGCCTAACCGAAAGTAAGCTCAACCGTATGGGGAGGCGCAAACAACAAAACAAGGCGATGAAGAGTATGACGAATAGTTATAATATTCAGAAGCGCAAAATAGAGGTTAAAAAGCAGATTCTCAAACATTTAGAGAGCGAACTAGAAGATTTGAAAAAATAATTTGGAATTTTCAAAACATTTTTTTTGTATATCGTTTATAACGATTAAATCAACTACTCATTCTCTTGCAAGAGTGAAGTACTTTGAAAATTTGAATAATTGATATATGTATTGGACACTTGAATTAGCTTCTTATTTGGAAGATGCCCCTTGGCCAGCCACTAAAGAAGAATTGATTGATTTTGCAGAGCGCTCGGGTGCCCCTTTGGAGCTACGTGAAAATTTACAGCAATTGGAGGATGACGGCCAGCCCTACGAGAGTATCGAGGAAATTTGGCCCGATTATCCTACGAAGGATGACTTTCTTTTTAATGAAGATGAATATTAATCAATCGTCAACCAGCCAAGTAAATTAGCCTTCTAGTCCTGATTTGCTTGGCTGAGTTTTGATACCTATTCGTTTATTTTTTCTCCTCTTCCCTGTATATTCATTTAATTATTGATAGAGAATGCTCAGTTTGCCTCCGCCACTAAGGCTTGAGCTACTAGTAAATCTTCTGGGGTTGTAATTTTGATATTTCGATAATCACCATCAATCAGATGAATGCTTTGCCCAGCTTGTTCTGCTACGCTAGCATCATCAGTGAGGGCTTGTTGTTCGTCGAGCTGATGGTAGGCTTTCCTGATGAGGGAAGTTCTGAAAGTCTGTGGTGTTTGTATCAATCGGTATTGCGTTCTATCCAAAGCTTGGCTGCCTGTCTGGCTCACCTGACGTATAGAATCTTTGAGTGGTACGGAGGCGATGGCATTCCCGTGGATTGCTGCCACTGCATAGCTTTGCTCAATGAGAGCAGGCTCCACCAAAGGTCTGACCCCATCGTGAATAGCCACTAAACTCTCTTCTTCTTGGATTTTAGCTAAACCGTTCTTCACCGAGTGAATCCGTGTGCTTCCCCCCTGCGCTATCTGGTGCGAAATCTGGAAGTTGTGCTTGGCAGACAGTTTTTTCCAAGTATCTATTTCTTTTTCTGCTAATACCAGAATAATCTCAACGGAAGATTGGCACAAGGCAAACTTTTGGAGGGTGTGCATTAAAATCGGGTAGCCAGCAATCTCTATAAACTGTTTTGGAAGCTTGGCTCCCATTCGAGTACCACTTCCTCCGGCTACCACCACGGCGTATCTCTTCATGGCTAAAAATTCTTACAAGATCAACATTGCATCGCCGTAGCTGAAAAACCGATATTTCTCCTTGATCGCAATTTCGTAGGCGTGCATAATCAGATCATAGCCACCAAAGGTACAGGTGGTCATCAAGAGCGTGGATTCTGGTAGATGGAAATTGGTAACCAACGCATTAGGAATCTTAAACTCATAAGGAGCGAAGATAAATTTATCCGTCCATCCTGCATTGGCTTTAAGTTTATTCTGTGCAGAAACGGATGACTCCAGCGCCTTTAGAGTAGTCGTACCCACAGAGCATATGCGCTTCTTATTAGCCAAGGCTTCGTTGGTCACATCAGCTGTCTTCTCAGGGACGGCAAAATTTTCTGAATCAGCCTTGTGTTTGGTCAGGTCTTCTACGTCTACACTACGAAACGTACCTAAACCGATATGCAGGGTAATGGGCAAAATTTTCACCCCGGCGATTTCTAGCCGCTTCACCAATTGCTTTGTAAAGTGCAGACCTCCGGTAGGAGCCGCCACCGCCCCTACATTTTTGGCAAAGATGGTCTGGAATCGCTCTCGGTCTTCGGGTTCGGTCTTACGCAGTGCGTGAATATTTTTGGGCAGTGGAGTTTCTCCTAGTTGGTCAATCAGTTTGTAAAACTCTTGGTCATCTTGGTCAAAAAGAAAGCGAATAGTCCTTCCGCGAGAGGTTGTGTTATCGATTACCTCGGCCACGAGTTCTCCTTCTCCAAAAAAAAGTTTATTCCCTACGCGGATTTTACGAGCTGGGTCTACCAAGACATCCCAGAGGTGCTGATCTTTGTTCAGTTCTCTCAATAAAAACACCTCTATTTTGGCTCCGGTTTTCTCTTTACTACCGTATAATCTAGCTGGAAACACCTTCGTATCGTTCACGATCATCACATCTCCTTCACCAAAGTATTCTACTACGTCTTTGAAGACTTTATGCTCGATTTTGCCGGAATCCCGGTGCACGACCATCAGGCGAGATTCATCCCGATTTTCTGCTGGATACAATGCGACCAAGCTATCGGGGAGATCAAATCTAAATTCTGACAGTTTCATATATTTCTAAAAATTATTAAATCAACAAGAATTGGCAAAATTATAGAATAGTTACTAATTATATTTATTTTTAGGTCTTAATTATAGAACTTTCGTGAATCCAGCAAAGTTTTAGACCTAGTAAAAGAATTCAAGATTCTTCCTAAGAAACTTATTTTCATCATGTTTAGCCGTATTTCCAAGTTTTTGCTTCAAGTTTGGGAGAGCCTCCGCTTCGCGGCTCAGGCTCTGCGCTCTAATTTGATGCGCACTACCCTTTCCTTGTCTGGTGTAACGATTGGTATTTTTGCCATTGTGGTGGTATTTGCCGTCATTGATTCCTTAGAGCGTACCATCAGGAAAGATATGTCTTTTATTGGTGAAGATGTGATGTACATTCAAAAATTTCCTTGGGGCTTTGGCAGAGGACCGGGCGAATATCCTTGGTGGAAATATTTGGCACGTCCCGCAAACACGGTTCAGGAATATGAATTTTTGAGTAAAAACATAGAACAGGCTCAAGCTGTGGCGATTCTGGCGGGTAAAAATGGTTCTACGGTCAAATATAAGAATAGTAGCTTCTCTTCGGCCAATCTCAGTGGAGTTTCTTATGATTATTCCAAAATTCAAGAGTTGGAAATAGACCAAGGCCGCTATTTCACACCTCGCGAAGCCCGGGCTGGTAGCAATGTGGCCATCATTGGGGCAGAAATAGCCGAAACACTCTTTTACAATCAGACGGCCATTGGCAAAGGAATGAAAATACGTAATCGCCGCTTCACGATCATTGGTGTGATGAAAAAAGAAGGGCTCAATCTTTTTGGATTTAGCGCGCGAGACACCCAAGTGATCTTGCCCTACAAGGCCATGGGCAAGCTTTATAGGCTCGGCGAAGACGGCATAGAACCAACCATCGCCCTGAAAGGCTATCCTCAGGACGAGGGGTTAAGAACCTTGGAGGGAGAAGTGACGGGTCTGATGCGTGCACGCAGAAGCCTCAAACCCAGAGAAGATAATGATTTTGCTTTGAATCGTACCGAATCTTTCTCAGATGCAATTACTTCTCTGTTTGACTTCATCGGCTGGGCAGGTTGGTTTATTGGTATTTTTTCTATTCTCGTAGGTGGTTTTGGTATTGCTAACATCATGTTTGTCTCTGTCAAGGAGCGAACCAGCATCATCGGTATTCAAAAATCGTTAGGAGCCAAGAACTATTTTATACTTTTCCAATTTTTGTTCGAGGCTATCTTTTTGAGTTTAATTGGCGGCTTGGTGGGCATTGGCTTAGTTTTTTTGATTACACTTATTCCTTTGGGTGGCTTTCAATTGGCCTTATCCTTTTCTAATATTATGCTAGGCATCACGGTGGCCTCGGTAGTAGGAATAGCCTCGGGCGTATTACCTGCTTTTATTGCCTCACGTCTTAATCCGGTAGAAGCGATTCGAGCCAACTAAACAAAGGCTTCATTACCTCCCTTTGATGCGTCTTGACTTCCCTTTTCTTGATGGAAAGAAGGGAATGCGGTATATATGTTTGTATATCCTTCATTTCTTAGGGAGCTTTGCAAATCAGAAACTGGGCTTCTGAACAGAGGCTCGTTCGTATTTATTATTTTGCTCATTCATAAAACTATTGAATATGTCTTTACTCACCGTAGGAACCGTGGCCTTAGATGGTATTGAAACTCCCTTTGGAAAAGTAGATTCTACCATCGGTGGCTCTGGCACCTATATTTCATTAGCTGCTTCTTATTTTATTCCTGAGGTTGATATCGTAGCCGTGGTAGGAGAAGATTTTCCCAAAGAATCCATTGAGATGATGCATCAAAAGGGCATTCGAACTGAGGGGCTACAAATCAAAGAGGGAGAAAAATCTTTCTTCTGGGCAGGCAAATACCATCTGGACTTAAACACCCGAGATACACTGGTTACTGATCTGAATGTTTTAGCCGATTTTGACCCCATCATTCCAGATAGTTATCAAGATTGTGAATACTTGGTGCTGGGGAATCTTACCCCGCAAGTACAAAAAACGGTCATCGAGCGCCTCCATAAACGTCCTAAACTCATCCTGATGGACACGATGAACTTTTGGATTGAGAGTGCCCTGGACGATCTTAAAGCCGTCCTCAAGATGGTAGATATTCTATCTATCAATGATGAAGAAGCTCGACAGCTTTCGGGAGAGTATTCTCTGGTCAAAGCAGCTCGTAAAATCATAGATATGGGGCCAAAATTTTTGATTATCAAGAAGGGAGAGCACGGTGCTTTGCTTTTTCACGAAAATCAAATTTTCTTCGCTCCTGCCCTCCCCTTGGAAGAAGTATTTGATCCCACAGGAGCCGGCGATACTTTCGCAGGAGGTTTTATGGGTTATTTGGCACAGACGGATGATATTTCTTTTGACAATATGAAGCGAGCCATCATTTATGGTTCGGCGATGGCTTCTTTTTGTGTAGGAAAATTTGGCACAGAGGCTTTGGTAGACCTGAGCGAAGCACACGTAAACGAGCGTGTACAAGAGTTTATTGACTTAGTTCAGTTTGAAATTTCGCTGACTTGAGAAATTGTAAATTATAGACCGCAGACTCTTAGAGCGATACAGGAATTCGCTGGGTGCTTTTTCGCTTGGTTTGCTTTTTGGAGCTGTAAATTCTATTTGTAAAAAATTAGCCTCTCAGCTGATGCTTGGGAGGCTATTCTATTATTTGTTATTTAGTACAGATCTTAGCACAGTAGGCGTTCGGTGCTACTCAGGAGGCAGGATGTCTTTTATTTTAATTTTGAAATCTCACCCTCTGAGAAAAGGTCTAAGAAACGAGTTTGCCAATAAGCTTTTTCACCATTAGCATAAAAATGCTTCCAGATTTGTAGCATTTGCGCCACAACTACCAAAAGCATCAGGAGGGTCAGGTAGGGAAAAGTAGCATCCCAATAAGACAAAAAGAGCGAAAAGGCGAGGAAAAGGGCTAATATAACGTGAAGCGTCAATATGCCCAATTTTTTCAAGCTTTTCCGCCAATTAAACGATGGTTGTTCAGGGGAAGGATAGCGAATGGCCAGATGCATTTGGTCATCTCTCATTTCATACTGCCCCTCGAAGGTCCACTCGGGCTTGGTCGATTCTGGCTGGAAGACAAAGCCATTACCGCGAAAAAAAAGCTGCGTATTGTTTCTCGTGCGTACTTCCTGAGATTGAGGAAGCATGTTAGAAACACGCTCTTTAAATTCGTTTTCGCTCATTCTTAATCGATAGTGATCCATAGAAACTAATGATTAGCAGGAACCCATCAAATTCCCTGTCTTTTTCAAATTGGTATTCGTTCTTCTGTCTGATTCGTGGTTTCCTGGATTCTCATCTTCCTTCTTTTTTCAATGACATAAGAAAGATATCGATTGTTCTTAATCGGAATGGATACCTCCGAAAAATATACGGCTAATATTATACCATATGTTCCTAATATAGCTAAAAATTTATTACCAAGTCAATTATGAGACCAATTTTTCTTTTTGCGCGAAGCGTTTTTCAATGTCTTCTACCATCAAAGTGGAGCCTATATAGAGCGGACAACGCTGATGAAGTTGCTCCGGTTTGATCTCCAAAATACGCTGTTGCCCATCAGAAGCCTTGCCTCCAGCCTGCTCTACGATAAAAGCCAGTGCATTACATTCATATAAGAGCCTCAGTTTGCCTTGGGGAGCGGATTGGGTAGAAGGATAAAGATACACCCCTCCTTTGAATAAATTGCGATGAAAATCGGTCACGAGCGAGCCAATATAACGAGCCGAGAACTTCTTATCTTTACAATAGTCTAGGTAAGATAAGATCGCCGGAGGGAATTGTCGAGCATTTCCTTCATTGACAGAAAAGATTTTTCCGTTATTGGGAATACAAATATCAGGATGAGAGAGGAAAAATTCACCCAGAGAGGGTTCGTAGGTAAAACCATTCACACCATAACCTGTCGTGTATACCAACATGGTAGAAGAGCCATAGAGCAGATAGCCCGCGGCCACTTGTTTATGCCCAGGTTGCATCACATCTTGCTCCTCTACTGAGGTACCACGTGGTGATAATCTTCGGTAAATAGAAAAGATTGTTCCGATTGAAACATTCACATCAATATTAGAAGAACCATCCAGAGGGTCGATGGCTACCACGTAGCGGCCATTGGGCTTGCCTGTGTCGTTGATATCTTCTTCTTCTTCAGAAATTACCCCACATACTTCGCCTCCGTTGCGTAAGGCACGGATAAAACGAATGTTGGCGATCACATCCAGCTTTTGTTGTTCTTCTCCTTGAATATTTTGGTTACCATAAGCACCCGTGATATTGAGAAGCCCGGCACGATTGATTTCTCGATTCACGATTTTACCAGCCAGGGCAATATCGCGAAGCAATTGAGACAATTCCCCCGTAGCGTAAGGAAACTGTTCTTGTTTTTTGGTGATAAAACGATCTAGGGTCGTGCCTACGGGCAAAGCAATACTCTCTTCCATAAGAAATAAATTCTGTTTTGGTGTGATTGATTTATTACAATTATACGATTTATTTTCTGCAATCGATTGCGCGTTTATTCAATTTTCCTGATTTCTTGCGAATAAGCTTTTCATCCTTTTCATTTGCAGAATAGCCTATCAATAAGTTTCAAGAACATAGATTTATACGTAAGAAATTAAAATTAATCCGCTTGCTACTGGGTATTATGAAAAAACTTAGCAATTATCATAACATGGCCTTGCTAGGCTGGTTATTCCTGTATCCTAATCTTGGGTACGTAATTGTGTCTTTGTTTGACCAACAATCATCACCAATTTATAGGAGCCCATCAACTTCAAATGTATACCCATTAGCAATCTTAATCTGATTTTTTGCAATTCATTTTGCCAAACCCCATTGACCCAAGCCCATGAAAGTATTCAAATTTGGAGGCTCAGTTCTTAAAGATGCCCAGTCTTTTCCACGTCTCTTACAAATCTTAAAGCAAAATCAACTCGATAAACAATTGCTCGTGGTTATTTCGGCTATGGACAAAACCACCAATGCGCTCGAGCTAGTTTTGCAGAATTACTGGCAGAAGAAAGATTTTATGCCACATCTGGATAATGTCAAACAATTTCATCTGAATGTGGCCAAGGAATTATTTCCTGAGGTAGAGGCTGAAGTATACGCAGCACTAGAACAGGCATTTACAGATTTGAAACTTAAGCTGGAAGCATCCCGGAGTTGGCATAATTACGATCGACTTTATGACAAAGTTGTGTCTTTTGGGGAAATTTTTTCTTCTTTACTGGTTTATCATTATCTCAAGCAATCTTCTCTCCCTTGTCAGTGGTTGGATGCTCGCGCTTATATCACGACGGATAGCGAATGGCGAGAAGCTCAGGTGGATTGGTCGGCTACTGAGGAGAATATTCAGTCTCAAGTGCTGCCACTGCTCAAGCAAAATATAGTGATTACTCAGGGGTTCATTGCTGGCAATCGCAATGGAGAGACCCTGACCTTAGGACGGGAAGGCTCAGATTTTTCGGCTGCTATTTTCGCCACCTGTTTAGGAGCCAAGGAGTTAACGATCTGGAAAGATGTATCTGGCATACTCAATGCAGACCCCAAGAAAGTTCCTGATGCACAGCTCTATGAGCATTTGTCTTATCAGGAAGCGGCCGAAATGAGTAATTACGGGGCAACGGTGATTCATCCTAAAACGATCGCTCCGCTAGCTCAAAAGCGCATAAAACTATACATTAAGCCTTTTTTACATCCACAGAGCCAAGGTACACTGATTAGCTCTCTGCCTTCTCACAGTTTTCAGCCCTCCATTATTTACCGAGATAATCAAGTATTGATTTGGATGGAGGTACAGCCTTTTATCTTCTTAGCGGCGGCTCACTTGGTAGATGTGCTCCAAGCTCTAGATCGTCACCATGTCAAAGTACATTTTGTTTATAAAACAGCTTCTCGCTTGGGTATTTGTACAGATGATCATCCGCATCGCTTGGCACAATTCTTTGCGAGCTTGCCCAAAGTACTAGAAGTATCCGAGGAAAAACCCGTGCAATTGATTACCATCAAGAATGCTAATGAAGCGCGTCTGCGCCGGATCATGTTTGATAAAAAAATCATCTTAGAATCCAGAAACCAACTACTCTATCAGGCCATTGTATCTCTGTGAGCTTTCGGGTGGTGGGGGAGGCTTCACTGGCCATTTCTACCAAGCAAAGTACTAAACCGCTACATGTGGCGTAGTTACTCTCGAACTCAAGGAGACTTTTTCAAATTGTCATTTTTTGTCTATTTCCTAAAATTTAGTCTTTTTGTTGAATACAATACGATATTTATACCTGATTAGTTGAACAAGTTAATTCAAGGAGTGTTCGATTGTCGCATTCTTAATTTTGAGAGAATTTCGTAACTTGCAGATTCATGGAGAATTTCATTGTATCGGCACGCAAATACCGTCCGGCCACTTTTGATACTGTAGTCGGGCAATCTCATATCACCACTACCCTTAAAAATGCGCTCAAAGGGGGGCAGCTAGCCCAAGCCTTCCTTTTTTGCGGCCCCCGTGGTGTGGGCAAAACCACCTGTGCTCGTATCTTAGCCAAAACCATCAACTGCCTCAACCCCACTGACGAATACGAAGCCTGTGGGAATTGTGAATCCTGCCTGGCTTTTCAACGAAATGGCTCACTCAATATTTACGAATTAGATGCCGCCTCTAATAATAGCGTGGACGATATTCGGAATCTAGTAGATCAAGTACGCTTCCCCCCTCAAATTGGCTCTCGTAAAGTATACATCATAGATGAGGTGCATATGCTCTCCACAGCTGCCTTCAATGCCTTTTTAAAAACCTTGGAAGAGCCACCGCAATATGTCATTTTTATCTTAGCCACGACCGAAAAGCACAAAATTATTCCTACGATTCTTTCTCGCTGTCAAATCTTTGATTTTAAACGGATTGAAGCCAAGGACATGGCTCGCCATCTCCAAAAAATCGCCGAGAAAGAACAAATACAAGCCGAGTATGAGGCTCTCGAGTTGATCGCCCAGAAGGCTGACGGAGGGCTTCGGGATGCCCTCTCGCTCTTTGATATGATCTCGACTTTTTCGGGCGATCGCAGTATTGATTACCAAACTACGATCGAGAACCTTCATATCTTGGATTATGATTATTATTTCAAAATGACCGAAGCACTTTTGCAGGAAGATTTGAAAGCAGCATTTCTGATTCTAGATGATATTTTACGGCAGGGTTTTGATGGTCATAATTTTATCGTAGGCTTGGCTCAGCATTTCCGTGATCTCATGGTGAGCCAAGATGAGGACACTATCCGCCTTTTGGAAGTTTCTCAGAAGGTTCGTGAACGCTACTACAGCCAGTCCCGTCAGGCTTCCTTGTCTTTTTTGCTCTCAGCTATCAATTTAGCCAGTCAATGCGATCTAAATTACAAATCCAGTAAAAGTCCCCGACTCCTACTCGAGATTTACCTAGCAAAAATGGCTCATCTCAACGCTGTGATCGATTGGGATAAACATGCTTCATCGGCTGAGTCAGCTCCAACTACTGAAAAAAAAAAGTTAAATAATCCTCCGTCTTCTCAAGAAACGCCTCCCGCCCCTGAGAAAGCTTCACCATCCCAATCCCCTTCGGTGCAAACGAATGGGCAAACTCAGGCCAAATCGAGTATTGCGATTCCTACGCAACTCGACGAATTGGAAAAAGCTATCCAAGCTGAGGAGTCAAAAGTTGATGACTCCACTCAGGATCAACCCTTTGGTAAAGAGGAACTTCGGGCAGCTATGGATTTTTATAAAAAAGTAAATCCTGACCATAGATTCCTACGGATTCTCAACAAGATTCCAGAAATACAAGTTGGGCAAGTATTACAGTTTCACCTGACCGCCAAAGAAAAAGAGCTTTTCCAAGAAATAAAGGAAGATTTTTTAGATAAAATTCGAAAGCGACTCAAAAATCAAAAAATTCAAGTCAAGATCGAGACCGTCGCCGAGCAGGAAGTCCGCCCCTACTCCAACTTTCAGAAGTACGAGTACCTTGCCAAAAAGCACCCCATCATTCATCAACTCAAAGAAAAATTGGGCTT
>CAZKBP010000008.1:29957-220877 GCA_964551015.1 uncultured Cytophagaceae bacterium
AGTACCTTGCCAAAAAGCACCCCATCATTCATCAACTCAAAGAAAAATTGGGCTTAGACATAGATATGTAATCAGAATCTAGAGAATACTTCTATATATAAGCCTCGCTCGGCTGTTTGCTCTGTGCCTCTGTGTCTCTGTGTTCAAAACATTATTCAAAATCGCCATCTAAGGCCAATCCCTTGACCAGAGAGGCCTAGGTTTTCAAATAAAGCAGAAGAACGCCCGATATGCCCTTGATGAACAAAGTACATAGCTAGATCAAAAGCCAGCAAAAAACCTCCTTGTAGGATAATAGACTTGCCAAAGCCTTTGAGTAAGTCTCGGTTGCTCTCGTTATTTTTGCCCCGCTCCCGCAGGTAAAGCCCAGCCGCGATGTAGCCAATATCTAGCCCAGCATTGAAGAGTAGTGTTTTCTCCATACCCGCTTGGGCTTTCCAAGTTTCGTATACAGAAAAACCAGCGGGGTCAGCTTTGAGCGAACTGTACCAACCAAAACCGGCTAAGCCGAGGTTGACCAAATTCCAATAGATATTCATCTCGTAGAATTTTTGCTGTTCGCCACGGCTATTATTGAGCAGTAAGCCACTGGTGGCTATATTGCCCAAGGCCCAGGTTCCCAGCGTGATCATCCCCACACGATTGATTTTGAGTCGTTTTTGGTTAAACTCTTCTAAAGTAATATCTTGAGCCAACAGATAAGTACTGCTGAGCCATAGTAGTAAAGTGAGTAAAAGTTTTTTATGCATATAATAGTACTTCAATTGATGTATATTTAACTTTTTGGTGTCGTCGCTCAACTAGAGCTTGTATTCTGATCTAGCTAGACAACTTTTATCTAGGGTTTAAGTTGTAAGAAACAAGGCTAACTTTTTTGGAAAGCTAGGGACAAAAGCACTAATTTTTTCCTAAGTTAGCCAGATGTATTAGAGGAAAGGCATTTACATCTACCTTTGACTTGATGAATATTTTTAGAAAAGCTAGATATACCCGTGTCTTTCCTATCTATTCTATTGAAAATTAAAAAAAGCATCCATATTTTCTAGCGGAAAATGTGTATTTTTGAAAAAATTTGCCTAAGCCCAGTGTATACAAGAAAACAACAACCTAATGATAAAAAATGAGAACGCTTTAACCCCTCGACAAATCGTTGAGGAATTGGATAAATACATCATTGGACAAAAAGAAGCAAAACGCAATGTAGCCATCGCACTCCGAAACCGCTGGCGTCGTATGAACAGCACCGAAGAGATGCAGGCTGAGATTGTACCAAATAACATCCTGATGATTGGAGCTACTGGTGTGGGTAAAACCGAAATTGCCCGCCGCCTGGCTAAGATCGCTCAGGCTCCTTTTACCAAAGTGGAAGCCTCCAAATTTACCGAAGTAGGATACGTAGGACGAGATGTGGAAAGTATGGTTCGTGATCTTGTCGAGCAGGCTGTCAACATGGTCAGGGCTAATAAGAAAGAAGAAGTCAAAGAGAAAGCGAGCCAAGCCGTGGAAGAAGCTATTCTAGATATTCTCATCCCTCCTATTAAAGACAAAAAAATTGGAGATGGTTCTTACACAGGATTTGCCGTGAGTACCTCTACCGAAGATCAAGAATTGAACGAAAAAACACGTGAACGCTTCCGCGAAAAAATTCGCAAGGGAGAAATGGACGATCGCAAGGTAGAAATCAGTATCCAGCAAAGCCCCAGCACCAGTATTGGTATGGTCGGGCCAGGTATGGACGAAATGGCGATGATGAATATCCAAGAAATGATCAGCGGTATGCTTCCCAAAAAGGACAAAAAACGCAAGGTTACTATTGCCGAAGCTAAGAAAATCCTACTCGAGGAAGAAATGGCGAAGCTCATCGATATGGACGAAGTCAAGGAGGAAGCCCTGCGAAAGGCCGAAAACTCAGGTATTATCTTCGTAGATGAAATTGATAAAATTGCTAGTAAATCTGCTGGTAGTGGCGGCCCAGACGTAAGCCGCGAAGGCGTACAAAGAGACCTTTTGCCCATCGTAGAAGGTAGCTCGGTCAATACCAAGTACGGTATCGTCAAGACAGATCACATGCTCTTTATTGCGGCAGGAGCTTTTCACGTGGCTAAACCTTCTGATTTGATCCCAGAGCTACAAGGGCGCTTCCCGATTCGTGTGGAGCTCAATAGCTTGACCAAAGACGATTTCTACCAGATTCTAAAAGAGCCTCGTAATGCGCTCACGAAGCAATATGCAGCTTTGCTCGAAGCAGAGGAGGTAGAACTGACTTTTCAGGATGATGCCCTGGAGCGAATCGCCGAAATTGCTTTCCAAATCAATACCGACATCGAGAACATCGGCGCACGCCGCCTTCATACGGTCATGAGCCATCTCTTGAATCAGTTTTTATTTGATATTCCCGATGTGATTGGACCGAATGCTCACTTGCTTATTACCAAAGAGGTGGTAGATAAAAACTTGGCTGACCTAGTCAAGAATAAAGATTTGAGTCAGTATATTTTGTAATATAGCACTTCAATCTCTAATTTAGAGACAAACCTACACCCATATCGTGTAGGTTTTTATATTTTAACAGGTACGCATCATCAAGTAGACACAGGCAAACTTTACCCGAAAAATCTATTCTTCCGAATATGCTGTCCAATTTTGCTCGATATATTAAAATAAACTCTTTACTGAAAGTCAATCAGAAACTTTACCGCCTTATTTTGGCTACCACGGTACTATTAGCCAGTATTGGCGTAGGGATTGCAGGTTTTATGTATATCGAGAATTGGGATTTTCTCGATGCCTTCTACATGACAGTCATTACGATTGGTACCGTTGGCTTTTCGGAGGTACATACACTTTCTGAAAATGGTCGTATCTTTACTTCTCTGTTTATTATTTTTAATTTGGGAGTATTTGCTCTGTTCGCGACCGTCATTACAAGTTATATTCTGGAGGGCGAATTAAGAGATTTATTGGATACTTATATAAGTACACAAAAGGTGAAAAAGCTGAAAAATCATGTGATCGTTTGTGGTTTTGGTAAGAATGGGCAAAAAGCTTGTGAAGAATTCTTGAAAGACGACATTCCCTTTGTGGTCATCGAAAAGGATTTAGACTTGTTCAAGGAAGAATGGGAAAGTTTTGCCAACCACAAAAATATCTCTTACGTGGTAGGAGATGCCACGCAAGATGAAATTCTCCGAGCAGCCGGTATTGACCGTGCCTCCGCCTTGATTACCACACTGCCTAGCGACGCAGACAATGTGTTTGTAACCCTGACTGCTCGTCAATTGAGTTCGCAGATTCAAATTATTGCCCGTGCCAATGAATCAAGTGCAGAAAGCAAACTGTTGCGCGCTGGGGCTGATAAGCTGGTTCGCCCAGATTTGATCGGGGGCATATACATGGCAAATCTCGTCATACGACCTGAGGTAGTTGAGTTTTTGGACATGATCAGTGGCACGGGCAAACTCAAGCTGGAAGAGTTCGAGTATCAAGATTTTAAAGACGACTACAAAGATCACAGTATCATAGATTTGGATATCCGTAATAAAACTGGTGCGAGTATCATGGGCTTCAAAGATGCCGACCAAGGTTTTATGATTAATCCTAATCCACATACCAAAATCAGCCCGGGCGATGTGATGATTGTGCTGGGCACCAAGGACCAAATTTTGAATTTTGCTGCCTATTATACCAAGCGCAAGGTAAGTGATCTCAAGCTTCATTAGCCCAATACCTGAATCTTTCCCCAGATTTATTTGTTTTTTTATAAAACTTTTTTTGATTGGACTTAGTCTAATTATTCCAGTTACTAAGTTTCTCACAAAGGATTAACTCACTGTTGTTTGGGTGCATACCATATCTTTTAACCTTTTTGATCGGCGTCGAGCCTCGGAAGATAGCATTCCAAACTAGTTGGTGGCTCCTCTGAACATTAATCACCTAATCTACATAAAATGCAAGAGACTTCTGTTAAATTAGATACCATTGAAGAAGCGATCCAAGCTATTCATCGTGGTGAGGTAATCATCGTAGTAGATGACGAAAATCGCGAGAACGAAGGAGATTTCATCTGCGCTGCTGAATGCATTACCCCCGAAATCGTCAATTTTATGGTCAAAGAAGGAAGAGGCGTGCTTTGCACAGCGCTTACAGAAAAACGCTGTGAGGAGCTTGATTTAGAGCTAATGGTGGGTAAAAAAGGAAGAAATACAGATCCCCTCAAAACGGCTTTTACCATTACTGTTGATTATCTGGGTAAGGGCGTTACGACCGGAGTATCGGTCTATGACCGAGCCGTCACGATTAAGGCACTAGCCGATCCACATACGGAAGCCGAAGAGTTAGGGCGGCCTGGACATATCAACCCTCTTAAAGCCAAAGAAGGTGGCGTCTTACGTCGTACTGGACATACCGAAGCGGCCGTAGATTTTGCCCGTTTGGCTGGATTCCAACCTGCTGGAGCACTCATCGAGATTATGAATGAAGATGGCTCCATGGCACGACTGCCTGACCTCAGAAAGGTGGCCGATAAATTTAACCTAAAATTGGTAAGTATCGAGGATTTAATTGCTTACCGCTTGCGCCACGAATCACTGATTCGTAGAGAAATTGGGGTAAATATGCCCACTCATTATGGTAATTTTGATTTGATGGCTTATCGTCAGGTGAATACCGACGAGGTTCATCTGGCCTTGGTCAAAGGTCGTTGGGAAGAAAACGAACCAATATTAGTCAGAGTACACTCCTCCTGCCTTACCGGTGATGTTTTTGGCTCTTGTCGTTGTGATTGTGGAGAACAATTGAATATAGCGATGCAACAGGTAGAGGAAGCAGGCAGGGGCGTGATACTTTATATGAATCAGGAAGGTCGCGGGATTGGACTGTTAAACAAATTGAAAGCCTACAAATTGCAAGAACAAGGCCGTGATACCGTAGAAGCCAACCTAGAGCTAGGCTTCAAGATGGATGAGCGAGACTATGGGGTAGGCGCACAGATTCTTAGAGATTTAGGCATCCGTAAAATCCGCTTACTCTCCAATAATCCTAAGAAAAGAGCCGGACTCATCGGTTATGGTTTAGAGATTGTAGAGACAGTTCCCATTGAAATCCCCGCTAACCAATACAATGAGCAGTACCTCAAGACTAAAAGAGATAAAATGGGACACGAAATTATGAAAAAGGGATAATTCATTTGGTCTACGGTAAGTATACCGTAGACCAAAAACATTAACTTTATTGATATAATGGTGAATGATAATCGAAGTACAATGAGTAGAAGAATAGGACTATTACTCGTTTTTTTGTTTTGTGTCAACGCACTCCAAGCACAGCGCTTTGCCCAGAACTACTGGCACGATGGCCTCGTGATCTTAGAAAGTGGGGATACATTACAGGGTAAACTGAAATTCGATTTAGAGAATGAACTGGTTCAATTAGAAAGCAGAGGCACCTTACAGACGCTTACCTCTCGTAAAACTTTAGCTTTCCAGTTCTATGACCGCTACGAACAGAGAGACCGCTACTTCTATACCTTACCCTACTCCAAAGTATCTGATTATAAGACACCAACTTTTTTTGAATTAGCGATGCAAGGCGACCCTATTTCGGTACTGGTCAGAGAATCTTTAATCACACAAACATTCGTAAATAATAATCCTTACACAGTCCGTGCAGGTGTCCCGATTACCCGTACTTCTATCAAATACGATTTATATTTTTTAGATCCTGACGGAGATATCGTTTCCTACAACGGGACTAAAAAGGGTTTGTTATATTTGCTCCGCAGTCGTGAAAACGATATCAAAGAGTTTCTCAAAGAAAATCGTATTCGCTACGATAGCAAGCTAGATATCATCAAAGTGATTCAATATTACAATTCAAAGAAAAACTAAATAAAATGGCCAAAAATAAGGACAAGCCCCTGATCTTAGTCTCTAATGATGACGGGATTACTGCTAAAGGTATTCGCACACTCATCGAGATCATGAGAGAGATTGGAGAAGTGGTAGTGGTAGCCCCAAACAAGCCACAGTCTGGAATGGGACACGCGATTACGGTAGGAAACGCCCTTCGCCTCGATGAAACAGATATTTATGGCGACGTTCTAGCCTACGAATGCTCGGGCACGCCCGCTGATTGTATCAAATTGGCCAAGTACTACGTGCTTAAAGACCGCCGCCCTGATTTGGTAGTCAGCGGAATCAACCACGGAAGCAACTCTGCCATTAGTGTCATTTATTCGGGCACCATGTCGGCTGCCATTGAAGCGGCCATCGAAGGGCTACCCGCGATTGGCTTTTCACTTTGTGATTATGGAGCAGATGCTGACTTCTCCCATGCCCGCGAGGTCGTGAAGGAGATTGCCCTAGAGGCACTTCATAAGGGCATTCCCAGTGAAGTCGCACTCAATGTAAATATTCCTGCTAAATCTCAGGAAAAAATCAAAGGCATACGAATTTGTCGCCAAACCGCTGGACACTGGGGGGAAGAGTTTGACCAAAGAACAGACCCTTACGGGCGTCAATATTTCTGGATGACTGGTGTTTTTGTGAATAAAGATCGCGGAGAAGATACCGATGAATGGGCTTTACAGCATAATTATGTTTCAATTGTGCCCTGCCAGTTTGACCTGACTGCTCACCACGCCCTGAGTCGCTTGAATGAGTGGGAGCTTTGAAAAGAAGAGCTAGAAGCTAGAATTTAGGAGATAGGCGTATCTATGTGCGTGCTTTCTTCTAAACTCTAACTTCTATTTTTCTAGTAAAAATTAATCTTTACTCCTGTTAATTGCTTGCGAGCTTGTTTTTTGGCTTCTAGCGAGATCGGGTTATGTTCTACACTCACTTCGGCTAGGCTCTTGAGTCTATACAGGGAAGGAGGTAAAATCCGTAACATATTATAGCTCAGATTAATTTTGCTCAGGTAAGAAAGCTGCTCAAATGACTCTGGCAAACCCTTTAGCCTATTTTTTTGTAGTTCAAGGTTTTGAAGTGTTTGTAGCTTGGCGATTTCTGGCGGAAGATACTGCAGATTATTACTTGATAAGTCCAAATGGTGTAAAGAAAGCTGACTTAGGCTCTCTAAAACCACAGGAAAGTCAAGCTTAGGGTTGTGGCTCAAATCTAGCTTGCGCAGATGCTGGAGCAGATTTATAGAGTCAGACAAGTTTTCTAATAAATTATTAGCCAAAGAAAGCACTTTCAATCTTTTCAGCGCGGTCAAGCTTTCTGGAATTTCCTTTAATTCATTCTCTTCCAGATAAAGTTCTTCTAAATGACCAAAACGTATAATTTCTGTTGGTAAACTTTTGAGACCACAATGACTCAGGTTAAGTACTTTTATTTGGGGCAGGCCCGATAAAAGTGCCAGTGCCTGCCGATGGTCCAAGATCGGATTGTTGGCCAGATAGACCGCACGCAAAGCCTGTAAATTACGCACGTTTTCGGGCAGACGAACCAAGGCGTTCTGAGAAACATTGAGCATATGGAGGTTTTCCAACTGTCCAATTTCCTCAGGCAACTCACTAATCCGATTAAAATATAAATCTAGAATCTGTAAATCTCTGAGATAAAGGATTTCTTTGGGCAGTGTGTTCAGGTGGTTAGACTGTAGATAGAGCTCTTTCAAGCTCACTAAATTTGCAATTTCTTTGGGTAGTTCACTCAGGTGGTTCATGTAGAGATTAAGCATTTCTAGGTGCTTGAGTAGCCCTATCTCGCTCGGAATCCTAGAAAACTGATTGTTGGTCAATTGGAGCTTTTTTAGGCGGGGTAGCTGGCTCAGGGTCAGGCAGGTAGAAACCAATTCTAGCTTGGGGTTATTTCCTAGATTTATTTCTTCAAGATGAGTAAGTCTGGCCACTTCGGGGGGTAATCTCTCGAGCTGATTTTTGTATAAATCCAGTCTTCTCAAATTATACAATTGTCCAATATCTCGGCTGAGATGCTCGAGGTTTTGCTCACTCAAATCCAAGTGGTATACCTGCTCGGGATGTTCAAGCGCATCCTCGAGTGAGCTGTAAATTTTAACTTGTTGGGTGCCAGAGCTGGTAAACAAAGGAGCTTGAGGTTCCTGAGCAAATACCGTTGAAGAAAAAGTCAGAAAAAACAGATATATTTTAAGCCATTTCCCCACCCACTTTTTTTCAGAATGCTTTCTTTTCATCGTTTTGGTGTATTTTCAAACTTGATCGTACTAATTAATTTTAGATATTTTGTGTGTAATCAAGAATCCTGCAATAAAAAAACTCACAAAGCTACGCGTAGAACAACATAATAAGGTTGTTTCAGGCATTCACGTTTGCCTCAGAGCTATGGAAAATTGAAGAATGTCCACTTAGGTTAAAGACTTCAAGGGATGTAAATACGTTGCAAATTACGCAAATAATTACGAAAAGTTCCCTAGCTTTCTTGTGAAATAGTGTGGTAAGAATGAGTTTGCAAGGTTATTTGCATTCTTTTATTTATACGTCTTTTTTAGGAATGTTGATACAAGAAAAATAAGAAAAGATAAATCCAGAGAATATCTACAAAATGCCAATAACGAGTAACCAGTTTTAAGCGCAACTGCTTGGGTGGGTTCACACTGCTGATAAATGAATCCACATAAGAGGGGTAGCGAATCGCTTCTATGAAAGCCATGCCCAGAAAAACCAAGCCCCCTATGATATGAAGAGCGTGTAATCCTGAAATAATATAGAGAAAAGCCCCAGACGGACTTCCATCCAAAAAAATGCCCATCTGATGAAGATGCTGCCAACCCAAAACTTGCAACAACACAAAAACGCTCCCCAAAAACAAAGTCAAGCCTACCGAAACCCGATAAAGGAGAAATTTTTCTAAACTGAAAGCCCGATTGGCTAAATGAAGTGTATAGCTGCTCAAAAGAATCACTCCCGTACTCACCCAAAAAACCGTGGGTATCCGAAAATCTTCCCAATTTGGACTGCCTTTGCGTATGAGGTAAAGGATGGTTAGAATGAAAAACATCAAAGAAATGCCAAAAATACCCAACCATAACATAAAGGCAAAAGGTTCTCTCCTTCTGAATATGGATTTATCTTCTTGTTCGTCTATCCTAATGTCTTTCATTCTTGTAGGGGTCTAAGCTTGTAGTTTCTTTAAAGTTGTCTAGAGTTCTGATTTAGAATCCAAAACTGGGATTTTGCAGCCTAAAAATAAACTCTGGGTAACTTCTTTATTAAATGAGTAACTACTCGCTTAGAGGGAATGTTCATTTTTTCTCCGTCTGGAAATAATAGGCATTTTCAGGAAACTCTAATTTTTTACCCGGTAAAGAAAGCTGGGTATTTTGCCATTCAGTCCTAGGCTGAATCTCCTGAAATTTCCCCGCTCCCACGGCCACGCGCACGGGCATACGAAAGTCTTCCACATCCGCCCGCCAACGATAGCTCAACTCGTACCTCTTATCGCCTACCCCTTGTATCTTATACTCCAAAACCGGGACAGCCGGATGATATAAATACTGTTCGAAGAAATACGTGTAATCTTCTCCGGTTTTTTGATTGATATAAGCAACAATCTCCTGAGTATTGGTATTCTTAATTTCAAATTTCTGGGCAATTCCCTTGATCAATTCAAACCACTGCTGGTCATCATTAATTACATTACGCAGGGTATGGAGCATATTGGCTCCCTTGAAATACATATCGCTACTACCTTCGGCATTGACGCCCAAAGGCCCTACGATAGGGCTACGATTACCAATGCTTCGCTGCTGGCCCGTTACGTACTGATATGCTTTTGCTTTGCCGTATAAGCATTCTACATAAAGTGCTTCGGTGTAGGTACAAAAAGATTCGTGAATCCAAAGCTCGGCGTGATCTCTACAACTCACGCTATTGCCCCAATACTCGTGCCCTGCCTCGTGGATGATGATATAGTCAAAGCGCAAACCAATGCCTGTGCCTGAAAGATCACTTCCTAAATAGCCGGGTTTGTACTGATTCCCATAAGCTATTGCCCCTTGGTGCTCCATTCCCAAATAAGGCGTTTCTACCAGAGCAAAGCCATCTTTCCAGAAGGGATATTTTCCAAACAACTTCTCATAACAATTCAACATGGGTTTTACCTGCTCGAATTGTTTTTTGGCTTTACCTAAATTGTAATCTAGTACATAATAATCCAAAGCTAATGTTTCTCCATCTTGGCTCTGGTAAGTGTCTGAGAAATGGGTGTAATGCCCAATATTCAAGGATACGTTGTAATTATTGATAGGATAGCTTACAAACCAAGTGTAGCGCGTGTAATTGTCATCTAGTTTTTTCTCTTCTCTCAAATTACCATTGGCTACACACATTAGCTCGGAGGGTACTTCACAGGCAATCCGCATACTGTCTGGTTCTTCGGAGAGGTGATCTTTATTGGGCCACCACACACTAGCTCCCAGGCCCTCGCAGGAGACTCCGATCCAGTCTCTTCCCTGCTCGTCTTTTTCCCACGAAAAGCCTCCGTCCCAAGGGGCTCGTATCGCTCTTCTGGGCTTACCATAGTAATACACTTTGATGGAGTTAACTTCTCCTTTCTGCTGTACTTGGGCTAATTCTACGAAAGTAGCATTGCCTTCGCGCTCGAACTGGAGTTCTTTACCCGCTTGCTCTATTTTGGCAATCTGCATGCGCTCGAAGAGATCAATTTGCATCCGCTTAAAATCGGCTTGGGCTTCGTAGTGGATCTCATTATAACCCGTGATAAATTGCTCATCAGGTCTGACCCGAAGATTAAGGTCATAAAATACCACATCGTAGCAAGTCCGTAAAGGGTTGAGTGAGCCTCGCAGTGTATCTTGTCGGGTGTATTCCTGAGCGGATAACAAGGTGATACCAGCACCAAAACATAGAAGTGAGAATAAGAAAAATTTATATTTCATAAGGTTATACTTTTTTAGACAACTTCATTTTAAACCTGTATTGCTAGAAAATAATTTCGTGATTTTAAGTCAGTTGAACTTCTATCAAGCGATTTTCTCCTAAAAATAAGGAATCATTTCATCCCTAGCGAAATTTCTTTTCTTTTTCTGATATGTTCGTATTTTTGTAAGACTTAAAATTAAACTTAACTATTAGATAAGTACAAAAAATATGAGCGAACAAAAAATATCCATCAATAACGGCCAACTCAGTGTTCCTAACCAACCCACTATTCCCTTTATAGAAGGAGACGGAACGGGGCCAGACATCTGGGCCGCAACCCAAAAGGTATTAGATGCAGCCGTGGAAAAAGCCTTTTCTGGTGAGAAAAAAATCGTCTGGAAAGAAGTATTAGCGGGTGAAAAAGCCTTTAACCAGACGGGTGAATGGCTTCCCCAAGCCACGCTGGATGCCTTCAACCAATATCTAGTAGGAATCAAGGGGCCACTCACTACTCCCGTAGGCGGTGGTATTCGCTCTTTGAACGTGGCCTTACGCCAGAAGCTTGATCTCTATGCCTGCGTGCGCCCGGTGCGTTGGTTCCAAGGTGTTCCTTCTCCGGTCAAAGACCCTTCTACCACAGATATGGTGATTTTTCGTGAAAATACCGAAGATGTATACGCTGGAATCGAGTGGATGTACGGTGAGTCAGGTACACAGCAAGTAGTGGATTTTTTGATCAAGGAAATGGGTGTGAATAAAATTCGCTTCCCTGAAACCTCTTCCATTGGTATCAAGCCTATCTCCCAAGAAGGTTCCGAGCGATTGATCCGGGGTGCCATTCAATACGCCATTGATCAAAAGCGTCCTTCGGTTACTTTGGTACACAAGGGGAATATTATGAAATTTACCGAAGGAGCTTTCAAAAATTATGGCTACCAACTCGCCGAGCGTGAATTTGGTGATCAAGTATTTACGTGGGCACAATACGATAAAATTGCCGAAGACAAAGGCCGTGATGCCGCCAATCAAGCCCAGAGTGAAGCCGAAAAAGCAGGCAAAGTCATTATCAAAGACTCGATTGCAGATGCCTTCTTACAGCAAATTCTCACTCGCCCTTCTGAGTACTCAGTCATTGCCACGATGAACCTCAACGGTGATTATGTCTCCGATGCTTTGGCTGCCATCGTGGGTGGTATTGGTATTGCCCCTGGTGCTAATATTAATTATGTAACGGGGCATGCCATCTTTGAGGCGACCCACGGTACGGCTCCTAAGTATGCAGGATTGGATAAAGTAAACCCCGGCTCGGTGATCCTTTCGGGAGCGATGATGTTCGAGCATTTGGGCTGGCAAGAAGCTGCCAATCTCATCTACAAAGGTCTGGAAGCAGCGATTGCTTCTAAGAAAGTAACCTATGACTTTGAGCGTCTGATGGAAGGAGCGACTCTCCTCAAGACTTCTGAATTTGGTGAAGAGATCATCCACAATATGTAATTTAGTGATTTCGTCTATGGAAAAAGGTCGTACGTAGGTATGGCCTTTTTTGCTTTTTAAGAAAATACTTCATTTAAAAAAAGCCAAAATGGATCAAGAAAAGGAAGATTTATTAGAAGAAAATAAAAAACTAAGAGAAGCTTGCCAGATGCTCGGCACCGCGATGGCTCTCGAGATGAGAGATCCTTTAACCGTCATCCACGGATGTGCCAGATTGCTGCAAGAGGAACCCGATATGGAGCAGGAGAAAAAAGATTTGCTCGCCAAAAGTATCATGGAAAAAGTAGAAGCGGTTAGTAATTTTATCAATACTACTTTGGAGAAAGTGAAAGATGAAATTTCTTAAAAGGCGCGCATAAGCGGTTCCTTACTCGCGTGGAAATAATTCCCTGCGCCTTAGTTTGTTGCTCTTGGCACCAGAGGGAAGTGTTCATCCCGAACCAGCAGGTCTATCTAATACGCGACCGAAAAGCGAATCAAGTAAAGTTGATTATTGTCTCGAGATTTGTATTTAGAACTCATAAGTTATTTCAAATATAGGATAAATCAGCCCTAGGAACCGCCCCTTGGATGAGTATTAGCTTAAGCTAAACGAAAAGACCAGAAATATCGGGTCGCAATATTCAGGAATTTTGGCCTTCACGTAGCTTGGTTTTCGTTTAAGGTTTTTTAGCCCTTCGGCTGAAAGCAGACGCTTCCTCAAGCTTGGCACAAGCACCGCTACGCTTATGCTTGCGGGAGGGGGGGGGCTAAGACCAGACTTTAGCAGACCTTCACCCTGAAAAATTATTTTCCTGTGGGTGGTTTAGCATCGATTTGAATACCAGTTGGGTCTACCATTTGGATATAATCAGTACTTGATCCTTCTGAATCGATCGCCCACGCTCCCCCGAGTGCTTGGGTGGTTTCGGCCAGAGACTCGATGAGGATATTCAACCGTGGGGTATGAAGCTCAGCCAGCTCGTGATTAGAACAAAAGGGCTCATACGTCCTTCTTGGATAGGGAGCGTGAACCCAGGGGAACCAAATATCCGAATGTAGCTCGAGGCGGATGCGAATGTTCCCTTTCCGGCCTGACCAACGGGTTCGCCTAGGATTTTCTGTATCTATCTCAATTCCTCCTTCCAAAGAAAGAGCTGGTCGGCGAGGATAATGTATAAGCCCCGCTTGGTAATTTTCGCTATCGAGGTCTTCTAATAAATGTCCTAAGTTATAAATATCTTTCTCAGTGAGTTGATCATTTTTATCATAGTAACCCAGAAGAGTTAAGGCTTGAAACCGATGCCTGGGATCAGTCGGGGGCCATTTGGCATTTTCAAAGTGAAACATATCTAGGGTGTTTTCTTCTTTAGGCTTGGTTCTGAGGAAAGCTAGAAAATCTCCACTTTGCACTCGGTCGTAATCAATAAGGGGGGGCTTGCGCTACAGTATAGACCCCTTGCGTTTGGGCGAGGCTTAGCGTTTTGAATAACCATTGCTGGAGCAGATCGGGTTGTTAGTGTAAAGGAGAGAGATCAGCCTGCCACGTCATAATGGGTTCTTTGTAGGTAGTCCAGTAGTTTTTCATTGGTTCTTTTGCGAAATGAGAAGGTTGATTAGTTATTGGTTAGGAATTTTTGTTTCAGGTGTAATGGTCTGTTCCGGAGACCAATGAGTCAGACGTCCTATCATAGTCACTACTAAAAACTGGGGTTTTCTCGTCTCTTGCCTCCAACACGGTCTGTTAAGCGTCATGACTTTTGCATCCATTTACAATATCCCCTTTGACGTATCATCTGGATATCTATATCGCAAGCATCTCTTTCTCATATTTACTTAAATGATCCGCATGAACTATTTTCTCAAGTATGAAAGAAACAAAATTATAATGAGAGATATCGAGAACCTTTACTCCCAACTGTTTTGGGATAGACTCTTGACAAATCTTTAGCTCTTCTAAAAACACCTCCAGTTTATGAGGGTTTGTATAGAAAATGATGCTTTCAGGCACATTATTCACTCCCCACTTATGGGTGTAGACTTCATCAATGAGCAAAGGGTGAGAAGAAACACTATATCTAGATAAGAAGATTTGTTGAATTCTTGCTTCCACGACGGATGAAATATCATCTGCATCTTCTTTGATATATTTAGACCAGTTATTAGGTTCTATGGATGACACATCGGGTATAAAAGAAATCTCTACTAAGTGATTCAAACATACTGTATAAATTCCTTCAAAATAATTGCGAACAGATAGATCTTCCTCCCATATTTGGTGGGTTATAGTCACAGGAAAATTTGCATTGGGAAAAGGTTTCATAAAAATTTTTAATAAATAATCTAAGCTCAGTTTATGCTATTTGGGGAAAGTTGTTTTCTGAAAAACTGCCAATTATACAAACCAATTATTCAATTCCATTTCCTCTTGCTTCTCTATAGCGGCTCTCAAGTTCCGCTAAATCAGGAAAGTGGGCATCTCGCCATTCCATCCTGCTCGGACTTCGATTTTTTTTGGTTGCCTTAAGTGCTTCCGCTTGCCAAAATTGAATACCCTCTGCATGTTCATCTAACAAAGCTTCACCCGCTCCTCTCTCGTGCAAACGTAGGAATTCCACTAGTCTATTATGGTATTCCACGATTTTGGCCTGCCAAGTAGTCAAAATTCCTTCTTGATTTGGTGCTTGTTTCTCACCCCTTGGTGTTTCAACTACTCTTTCAGTTGGAGGTGGGTTTTCTCCAAATCTTTCAACCATTTGCCTAACATGCCCTAGCTCATGTTCCAAGTCAAGGAATCTCATCTCAGGGCGTAATCTCACAATTCGTTCTACACGAACTGTATTGCCATTTGAATCTACAAATTCTTTTATAGAAACGTGAGGGTCTCCATTTGTCATTTCTACCTCGAAGCCATGTTGCTGAATTTCTGCTACTATATCGTTGTAATTTGGATGTTCTTCCATCCGAACTTCACCAGTGCGGATAGATTCAGGGGTAGGATCTAAGCCTTCCTTGGCACCTGTTTCGAGTGCTCTCTTTTGTCTCGTTTCAGGGTCTCTCAGTCCCCGACGAGCACCGCTCCATATTTCTCCTCCCACCCCTTTGATCCCTTCCATTCCTCGTTCATAAGCTCCTCTGAAGCCTCCCTCGCGAATCCCTCGGAGGCCTCCTCGGAAAGGAGCGCGGGTCGGACGCCCAAAGCTACCTCCCGGAGGGCCGGTTCTGACACCCCGCACACCCGCTCTCACTCCCAAAAATACCATAAGGGCTGTAAAGGTACCTGTGATACCCCGGTAGGTTCGCTCGCCTTCGCTCAGGGTTCTTCCCGTTACTACTTCTTCTCCGCTCCAAGCTTCGTACACATAAGTCAGACCCACGGCATCGGTGAAAGCCAAAAGTAAGACGGCGGGAGAGTGTCCCTCGGCCACCTGCCCACCTCTGTGAACTAGAGCCGCGATGAAAGCAACGGCAATCAGGATCGCACCTGCAATCATGAGCGCAGACCAGGCACTCAACACTACACCCGATACAATCGCCACGATGGCGGCTACGACAAGGGCTACGACCACTAAAACCACCAAACCAACCAGAATCTCTCCTAGGGCTCTCAAAGCACCCTTCCACCAAGGTTCTCCGGCGCGAATGGCTGCCTCCTCGGCGCGATCGCTTACTTGGTCTGTTAAAGGTTTTTTCGCTTCACGAAGGCTATCATTAGTCGCTTGGATGAGTTCTTGCTGAAACTGCTCTTCAAACCCAGCTAGCTCGGTCTGAGCCTGAGAGATGGCTCGGTCTACTTCGGCAAGGGCATCTTTGAGGCTTTCTTGCTGTTTTTGCTCCATATCCATCTGGAGGCTCCGGGCTTGTTGACCAAATATAGTCAGAATTTGATCTATCGCCCCCTGTGCTTGTTGAACAGCTTGAGAGGCTTGCTCATTTGCTCGGGAGGTGATATTCTGAGCATTCGTTTGAAAAGTCGCTTTATTTTCTTCCATCGCCTTCGCTCCTTCCTGAGTCATTTGTTGGAGCAACTGCTGAATATGGTGAGAACGCTCGGCCAAAGAGCGATGACCGCTCTCAATGACCTCTTGGATGCCGGGCAAATAAGCACCTTCTCCCTGAGGGATTACGCCCTCTATTTCCTGCACACTATAATCGATGTCTTGATGGGCTGTTATCGTTGCTCTGTCTACGGTGCTCCGCAACTGATTCTGTAGATTTTCTGTTTGCTGAATGGCTTGAGTTTGTGCTTCTTCCAATCTCTGGGCGGTATGCATTCCAATGGTATCTAAATGCTGTAAAGCCTCGTTCAAGTGCTGATCGATGCCTGTCTCTACTCCTTGGAAACTAGCCCGTACCCCTTCCAAAGCACGTATCTGTCTATCCAGAATTACTGTCTCGAGCGCGTTTTGCGTGTCCTGAATTTGTTGGAGAACTCGTTCTCTAAACTCATCGTATCTAGTACTTAAATCACGTGCTTGTCTCACCAAATCTTGCCGGATAGGTCTTTTCTTGGCACGAATGTCTTCTGCACTTTCCTGACCTACCTGAATAGCCGCTCGTTGGGAATATCTTTGACGGTAACGATTGGCTACCGCTCGAGAATCTTGAAGGGTTTCACCAGAGGCATTTTCTAGTTCGCCATCGGCACGGTCTGCCTCGCTATTAGCAAAATTGATGAGTGCCTGTTTTTTTTCTGAGAGGTAGGTGATGAAGTTATTTCTTCGGCTCCTTAGTTCTTGTTGGCTGGATTGAATCTTTTGATGAGTGGTTTCTTCTATCTGGGCAATCTGTGCTTGTAATTGGGTTCTAGCGACAGTTTTCTGTTGTTCTGCATAGCTTTGTAGTTCTTCCTGCTTCGCATTTATAGACGCTTGCAATTGATTGATCTGTGCTGCCCCATGTTGCTGGATGAAAGCAACTCGATCTCGTGCTACTGCCTCAACGAGTTGTTTCTGCGCTTGTGCTTGGGAAGAAATCGCGTTTTTTTGTATTGTTGACTCTCCCCTCAGGCCATTTAGTAAGATAGACACTTGAGCTTGCACGGTTTCTGGAGGATCAGGATTGGCTTCTAACTCCGAAGGACTTAACTCTCTTTGTGGGATTAAGCCAAGCAGACTGTCGGGATCAGGGGAAGGCACTTCTCCCGAAGATAGGTCTGATAACATAGGATTATTTGCTGATTCTGAGGAAGAAGGAACAGGTGGAATATGATCTTGACTTTCTACTTCCTTGGCCTCATCAGTGTCAACAGATGTGGTTTCTGGCTTGGCATCGGACTCTATCTGAGGGGTCAAATCTGGTGATTCTGTTCCCTCTACATCATCTGCTAGTAAAGAGTTGGGATCAAGTATCTGGCGAGGTTTCAAGATCATAGGTTTTCCTTCCTCGATATGAGCCTGAGCTAAGCCACCTTCTTCTGCTTCGCTTACTTCAGATTGTTTAAAGGCTCGGTTTTTCTGTAAGGAGTTTTGCCGCTTTTGTGCTAAATTACTTTCTTGACGAGCAGAGTTGTCTTCTTGTGTTTCATCACTACTGTCTATTTCGTAGTTTAGCTCATTTGGCTGAGGGGGCAGGAATGTATTTTCTGTCTGTTTTGAATTAGATAAGGGTGGCTCGAAATCTTCGGGCGAGAAGCTATACTCAGCTTCGGTTGGGATTTCTGAGTCTGGTGCTTCGTTTTCAAGCTCTTCTTCTTGTGGTTCTTCTTCTTGCTGATAAATTTGTTGCCTCCGCTGAGCCACTTGGAGAGCTGCCTCCACTTCATCTATGGAAGAACTTTGCTTCCGTCCACGAGACGATGAGGTAACTCCGTTTTGGAAAAGACGAGTAAATTCTCCCATACGATAGCAGATTGTCTTTATTGAGATTAGCATAAATTTTGCCACAAGTTCAAAAAACAAAATTTTAATAGCTATGCCGATCAAAAACGAGACTCCACTCATCCAACTTGAGTTGAGATGGCTAGAAAAAGTAATACTAGGAAGAATATGGGAGGTACAACAGCAAAGACTATCTCCCGAACAGAAAGGACAACTCGCTCAGGAAATATTTTCTCTAAAAGCCGAGCATCCGAGTGTTTCGCAAGAGATTTTATCGCCCCCTTCTTTGCAGGTAAACCCTGAACACCCTTACGCATCATTTTTACAAAGACATCAAACGGATTCAGGGGAAAGACTCTTCATAGCCTTAGGGCTGGCTCGTGCTTTACAACCAGCTCTTTTCAATGATTTTATTCGCTTGTATTCGCACTTAGATTTACAAAAAGAATTTGGAGGTCTCCTAAAAGCAGACGCGGGGGAAGACTTTATTCCGACTATACAAACTTTTCTGTTTCTATGGGCGGGATGTGATTTTAAAGCTAAGCAAGAGGCTATTTTAAGATTCCATCCGAAGCATTGGTTGTTTATACAGGGAATATTGAAAGCAAGTTTCTCCTCTAAATCGCTGGGAGACAACTCCTACCAAGAAGAAGGAGACTGGATTAAGTACCAAATTCAGATTCCCCACCCGTATCTTCGCTATTTCTTAGGCGGAGAAGCCCCCCGCCTGGATGAGGAGCCTAACTTCCCGGCCTCACTGAGTGAGACTTCTCTCAGTTTTGAAGATGTGGTCTTGCCCGAAAGCACCCGTCAAGAATTGCAGGATTTGATCAAATACCTCAGAAACCGCGACCGCCTCTTCGCCATTAAAGGTGTCTCGGATCGGGTCAGGCCGAGCTACGTAGCCATCTTTTCGGGGATGCCGGGCACGGGCAAAACCATCACCGCCAAAACGATCGGCAAAAGCTTGGGGCTGCCCGTTTATATCGTTAATTTAGCGCGGGTGGTTTCTAAATATATCGGAGAGACGGAAAAGAATTTAGAGAAAATCTTTGACCGCTTTGATAAGCAAAATTGTATTCTCTTTTTTGATGAGGCCGACGCGCTCTTTGGCAAACGCACCGAAGTCAAGGAGGCCAAAGACCGCTACGCTAATCAAGAAGTGGCTTACTTGCTCCAAAAAGTAGAAAACTTTCAAGGACTGGTCATCCTAGCGACCAATGTATACGATGTACAAAACACCTTCGACCAAGCTTTCCAGCGGCGCATCCGGCGTACAATCCAATTCCCTTTTCCCAATGAAGCCGAGCGGCGCATCCTCTGGGAAAAGGCTTTGCCTCAGGCTTTTACTTACAAAACCGGGCTTCTACCCCAACTCGCCAAAAATTACCAAGTCAACGGTGCTAGCATCAACAACATCATCTCGGACGTGCTCATCGAGGCGGTAGACCGCCAAACCACAAGCATTAGTCTAGAAATGTTAGAGCCTTGCCTGCGAGTAGATTATCAGCGCCGCCGGGTCAATTTTGAAATTTGCCCCGACTCGATCGCGATCCGAGATATTCGCAAACGCTACGGCATGGCTCCCAAGCGAGGCATTGGGCAGTAGCCCAGTTTCTTATTAACTTTGGTCATGTAACAAAAGCATCGTTTCGCATCAGCCAGAGGCGGACGCGAGTTATACATGAAAAGAAATTTGAAAAATGAAAAGAAGAAAATTTATCAAATACGCTTCCTTGGCGGGAGGCTCTCTGGCTTTGGGCTACTGTGGCCCTCGTGCCGAAACCCAGGTTAGAAATAGCAGCCAACTAGCTGGATCGGGCAAAATCGGCGTAGCTTTGCTTGGCCTGGGTACTTACAGTACCACACGCCTCGCTCCTGGCTTACAAATGACAGGAAACTGCTATCTAGCGGGCATTGTAACGGGTAGCCCCGAAAAAATCCCCGTGTGGCAAGAAAAATATGGCATCAAAGATCGTAATGTTTACAATTATGAAAATATGCATCAAATCGCCAATAATGACGAAATTGATGTGATCTACATCGTCGTGCCCACGGGCTTACACGCCCAATACGCCCTCAAAGCAGCCGATACTGGGAAACACGTCTGGTGCGAAAAACCCATGGCCATGAATGTAGCCGAGTGCCAAAGTATCATAGACGCTTGCCAGAAAAACAAGCTCAAGCTCTCCATCGGCTATCGGATGCAACACGAGCCCAATACCCAAACCGTGATTCAATACGCTCAAACAAAACCCTACGGAAAAATAGAAGAACTGGAAGCTCTCGCTGGCTACAATGGAGGCGGTGGCACCGGTTGGCGTTTCCAGAAGGATATGGGCGGAGGGGCACTCTACGATATGGGCGTTTATTGTATCAATGCGCTCCGCTTTGCCACGGGTCAAGAACCGATCTTGGTAGAAAGTGCCGAGCAATCTACTAAACGCCCCCAAATTTTCACAGAAGTAGATGAAACAACAAAATTTACCCTGCAATTCCCCCGTGGCGTGCGTGGTTTTGGACATACCAGCGTAGGTCAGTACATCAACCGTTTGCGTGTAGATTGTGCAGAAGGATGGTATGAATTGAGCCCCATGCAGACCTACTCGGGCGTAGAGGGGCGCACCAGTGATGGCACCCTGCTCGATCAAGAAGTTCCTCATCAACAAGCCAAACAGATGGACGACAATGCCTTGGCCATCCTCAATGACCAACCCGTGCTCGTGCCGGGTGAGGAAGGCTTGCGCGATATCCATATTGTCAATACGATTTTGGAATCCGTAAAAAGTGGCCAATCGGTGAAGATTTAAGTCGTTGTGAGCTTCTCAAATGTAATCTTCGGTTTCAAAACGGAGACTTTTAAGAGCAAATCACTCATTTTTTTTGAAAAAATAATTTGAGAAGATAAAGAAGCGATAATAGAGAGACAATCATCGCTAAGACAAGCAACTCGGTCTGGCTCAGATTGGAAAGAAACCAAATAATAATTAAGGCCGATAATATAGGAACGGTGTAGCCACCAGGAATCTTAAAAATACTTGGGCTTTCTTCTTGCACCTGATTGATCCTCAGCTTGATCGTAGCCATGGCTACCCCCAAGTAAATCAACAAGATAGAAGCACTCGCGATAATGGCTAGCTGCTTGAATCCACCCAAGGAAGCAAAGATGAACCCGATGCCTGCATAAACGATGATAGCCACGTAGGGAGTAGCGTATTTGGGATGTACTTTGGATAAGAGCGGGAAGGGAATTACTTTATCTAGGGATGCCGCGTATAAGACACGAGGCATACTCAGTACTTCACTGCTTAGATTACCCAACATAGAAATCGCCGCACTCACGGTTAATAGACTGAAACCAACTGGCCCTATAGCCACACGAGCTACTTCACTGAGTGGACTATCTTGGAAATTGGCTAGGCTAGGTCCCAAAACTCCTTGTGATACAGTTTGAATCAATATATAGAGCAGCAGTATTCCAAAAATACTCACTAAAATTGCTCTGGGAATGGTGCGATTGGGATTGCGTACTTCTCCACTCACCGATAGTCCCGACTCGGCTCCCTGAAAAGCGAAAAACAAGATCAGCGAGATTTCTCCCAAGTCTTTGATCGTGGGGAGAGATTCCCAATAGAGATAATCCATCTGCACTACTCCTAAACCTGCCAAGATGATTAAGAAAAGGGGAATCATTTTAATGGCTGTAATGGACTTCACAAACAAGACTCCTTCTTTCACCCCAATGATATTGATAAAGCCTAAACCTAAAAAGACGACAAGGAAAAACGCAATACGAGCTACTTTCCCTTGAAAAACAGGAAATACCGAGGACAGTATATCGGCAATGGCATTGGCCACCGCCGCGTCCGCACCAATCGTAGCCAAGACAAAAAGAACTACTGTCAGGAAACCGAGATATTTCCCAAAAGTGGCTTCCATAAAAGCATAGACACCTCCAGTTTCTGTGATTTTGCTCCCTACCTCGGCAAAGCAGAGCATAATTAACGTGATCAAAAAACCACAAAATAAGTAGGCCAAAATACTGGCCGAACCCAAACGAGCCGCCACAATGGCGGGTAGCACAAAAATCCCGGCTCCCACTACGATATTGACAATATTGGCACTCAGTCCCCAAACCCCAATTTCTCTTTTTAACCGCTTCTCTTCCATTTTTTGATGTGTGTAATTCTATTTACAATAGCGCTTCTTAAAGCGTTGTCAAGTTTTCTTCCTGAAGCTCAATGAAATATAAACTTCCGGCTAAGATCATATATTTTTAGATAGGACAAAAATCATCAAAGCAAGATTCAGGTTTTTTTCCTTATATTTGCTATTTACGGTTCTAAACCCGAGTAATACGGGTGAGCCAACCTAAATCTGAGCAAAGTATTCTAAGACGGATTAGATGCAAAGCATTCGAGAAACCAATTTTTCTTTTCCCAACCAAAAAGATTTCTATCGGGGCAAGGTTCGTGATGTCTATATTTTTGAGCAACAACTGCTGATGGTAGCCACCGATAGAATCTCTGCCTTCGACGTGATTTTGCCCGAAGCGATTCCCTACAAGGGACAAGTACTCAATCAACTGTCTTGGTTTTTTCTGGAAGCTACGCGCTCGATTGTACCTAATTGGGCACAGGCACAGCCAGATCCGAATGTATCTGTGGGTCTCAAGTGTCAACCGCTTCCTATCGAGATGGTCATCCGAGGGCATTTGGCTGGAAGTGCTTGGCGAGCCTATCGAGATGGGCAACGTTTGTTTAATGTTACGAAGCTGCCAGAAGGTTTGCGGGAAAATGATCCCCTACCCGAACCGATGATCACTCCCAGCACGAAGGCTGAGCAAGGTCAGCACGACGAAGAAATTTCTCAGGATGAAATTATCCAACAGGGTTTGGTGGAGGGGGAAATTTATGAGCAAATTGCGCATTTTACTAAGGAAATTTTCAAAAAAGGGCAAGCCATTGCTTCGGAATGTGGACTCATTTTGGCGGATACCAAGTATGAATTTGGCTTGTGGGAAGATCAAGTTTATTTGATTGATGAAATTCATACCCCTGATTCTGCCCGTTATTTTGACCGGGAAGGATTCGAGGAGAGACAGGCGAGCGGCCAAGCACAGCCCCATCGCTCCAAGGAAAAAGTGAGGCAATGGCTAATCAGTCAGGGTTTTCAAGGTCGGAAAGGAGAGGCCATCCCACTCATGGAAGCGAGCTGGATACAAGCTATTTCTGAGGAATACATTGCCCTCTACGAACAGCTTACCAGTCAGCCTTTCCAGCGTGAGAAAACAGACCAACGTCTGCCCCAAATGGAAAAACGTATTCAAACTTACTTGATCTCCCAGGAAAATTCACCTAAGACCCAATAAAAATCTTTAACTTTGCCAAGACGATAGATTTCAATAGACATACAATCCCATTGGCAAGGGCAACAAGGCCGTTACAAATAGGATATTAAGGACTCAATAAATTATTTTTCTGATGAAATATTCGGTAGACAAACAAGAAAAGTATACTTTACTTAAGCTTAATGAAGAAAAATTAGATGCCACCGTATCTCCCAAGCTTAAGTCTACCTTTGTTACCTTAAATGCAGAGGGCACCAAAAGCTTTGTCGTAGATTTGAGTGATGTCAAATACGTGGACTCTTCTGGTTTGAGTGCTATCCTGATCGCCAATCGCCTCTGTAATGAGCAAGAAGGTACGCTCGTACTCGTGGGCGTAACTGACCACGTGATGAAACTCATCAAGATTTCTCAACTAGAAAAGGTACTTAATATACTCCCCACCGTACAAGAAGGAGTAGATTTGGTATTTATGAATGACCTAGAAAACAACTTAAGAGAGGGGGATGCTGAATAAGCACAGATTTCTCGTTGTATTGTGCACGGTCTTTATTATCTTTTAGTTTAGACAGATGAGACAACTGTACAATACAACTTCTTTCTGATATGTATGAACTCACGGTGTTAGGAATCAGTGCCGCGATGCCTGCTTATACGCGTCACCCTACCTCGCAATTACTGGCCTTGCCTCATACCAAGTTCCTTATTGATTGTGGGGAAGGCACACAGATGCAAATGCAACGCTATCGCATCAAACCCAACAAAATCAAGCACATTCTTATCAGCCATTTACACGGGGATCACTACTTGGGTTTGATGGGGCTGCTCTCTTCTATGCATCTCCAGAAACGGCAACAGGATTTAGATTTGTACGCACCGCGTGATTTGGGTGAAATTATTCGTCTGCATCTCAGATGCGCCAATACGCGCTTGAACTACAAGATCAACTTTTATCCCCTCCCCGAAGCAGGCGAAGAAACTATTTACGAAGACGATCAGGTAACTGTCCAAACGATTGCCCTAGATCATCGCATCCATTGTATAGGATTTCTTTTCAAGGAAAAACCCAAGAAGAGGAAAGTCTTAGCCGAAAAACTACCCGAAGATACGCCCTGGAAACATATGGCGATGCTCAAAGATGGAAAGGATGTACACGATGAGGAAGGGAAACTTCTGTACAAAAATGAGGATTATACACTCCTGACCGAAAGATATAGCTTTGCCTATTGTTCTGATACCAAGTACAAACCTGCCCTTATTCCACAAATAGCCGAGGTAGATTTGTTGTACCACGAAGCTACCTTTTTGCATAGTGAGTTGGATAAAGCAGAAGCTACTTTTCACTCTACGGCTCTTCAGGCCGCTACTTTTGCCCAGCAAGCACAGGTAGCCAAATTATTGTTGGGTCATTTTTCTTCTCGTTACAAAGATTTACAACCTTTTTTGGATGAAGCCCGTCCTATCTTTCCTGAAACCTATCTGGGAGTAGAAGGCGAAAGATTGCAAATTGGCTGATCGGGCATCTTCTCAGAAATAATTTGTGCCCGACCAATAATTTTACAAAATTTGCGTTAAAGATTAAGAACAATTGAAGCAAAGTTTTTGAACAATAAGCGATGAAAAAGTTTATCTTATTTTTATTCTTGGTGGCATTCCTTACTTCTTGTGGTACGCATAAATCTGCCCTGAATCAAACCTGGCTTCCTAATAAGCACAAACCACAGAATTTATCAAAGCCTCCTAAACCCAAAAAACGCAACTAGGAATTGGCCAGCAAACCATGCTACACACCATCTGTACACGCTTGAAAAGGCTCTTTTTATTGATCTTAATGCTGGGTGTGTTAAGCATCAGTCTAGACGCTTGTAACAATCGTATGCCCAAGCGAAAAAAACCGCATAAGAAAATCCCTAAAAAGGGTAAAATCCCCTGTCCGATCAAAGATTGCTAGGCTAAAGCTAGTTTTTATGATCTGAGCATAGCCGAAAATTCGTGTCATTTCACGGTATTGTTGATTTAATGCCTACTTTGTTCTTCTGAGTTGAGATTAGTCAGTCATCGTACTCAAAATTTGGGCAATCCAAAAATATCTATGAAATTTGCCAGACATACCGAAAATGACCTTGCATGAAAAAAATTATTGTTGCCATTGATGGTTACGCGGGAGCGGGAAAGAGTACAACCGCCAAGCAAGTTGCTCAACATTTATCCTATACTTATGTAGACTCTGGTGCCATGTATCGAGCCGTTACTTTGTATTTTCTACAAGAAGGGGTCGATTGGGAAAATGCAGACCGAGTCAAGGAGGCACTGCGTCATATTCACGTGGACTTTGTCTTTAATACCCAAACCCAAAAGGGAGAAACACGGCTCAATGAAGAAAATGTAGAGTCTGAAATACGCAAAATGTACATCTCAGAACGAGTCAGTGATGTGAGCAAAATTGCCGCCGTGAGAAAAACCGTGGGAGAACAACAGCAACGGATGGGTAAACAAAAGGGCATTGTCATGGACGGGCGAGATATTGGCACACGTGTCTTCCCTGAGGCAGAACTTAAAATATTTATGACGGCCGATATCCAAGTACGTGCCATGCGAAGACAATTCGAGCTCCACGAGAAAGGCGAAATATTAGCCTTAGACGAAATTCTTGAGAATCTCAGACAGAGAGACCACATTGATACCACCCGCCAAGAAAGCCCTCTCAAACAGGCCGAAGATGCCATCTTGTTAAATTCTACGGATTTGACCGTGGAGGAGCAGGTGCAGTTCGTATTAGAGAAAGCACAAAGCTTGATTCATGCTGGTTAACTCATCTTACCCCATCATCTTTCAAAAAAAAATCCAATCACGTAGTTATTCCATGCAGATGATTTGATCTTCAAACCTACTACCCTCTATTTGTTCTCGGATGGTTTTCAGGATCAGTTGGGTGGCCCCAAAAGGAAAAAGTTTTTCTCCAGACGCTTTAGGAAACTTCTCCTCGAGATTCATGCCCTTCCGATGGATGAGCAAGAACAAATCTTGGAGCAGACCATCGAAGATTGGATGCAACGCGGACGAGAGGCGCAAGTGGATGATATTACGGTGATTGGATTGAGACTTTCTCATCAACCTTATGCCCTAAATCAAACTAAGCGACGGCAGTCTGGCGATTTTGCCAGTAAATGATACATTCTTCTTGTCCATTTTCTGCGGTTTCTTTGGGCTGGTAGCTCACTTCTACTTCATTGATAGAGGTACATTTTTGGACGAACCCTCGCAGCAGACCTAATTGCAATTTACTATGGAAGTTTTGATTCAGGGACATCTTGATCGATTGCTCTTGGATTTCGGCTATCTCCCAATTTTTTCCCCGAGGATCTCTTACCATGGTATCCGTGGTGGTTTGGAGTTCCTCTAGTAATCGTTGCGGTTTTGCCTGTGCATCAATCTTTCCCTCTTCCATCAAATCTTGAAACGTGTTTTCTCCAATTTGGAAACCAATCTCTAAGATGGCCTGCTCTCCTAGTTCTTGTTCTATCCAGTCACAAATATCCTGATATACTTGTAAGGGAACCATGCAAGATGATTGCCCTAAATCATAAGCTTCGCAGTAATCCATCAAGACGGTATTATCAATCGGTTCGGGGCGCTGCTGAATTTCTTGCAGAAGATGCGTAACCCAGGCTGCTTTAAGCGTAGTACTCTTAGTCATATCGTTCATAAAATAGGGCTGTAAAGTATCTGTCTGTCATAAAAACGAGAAAGGGCTAGACTAGTTAATCTACAAGTAGGTTTATCGCCCCGAAATCTTACGTGGGTAGTTTTGCTGGAAAGAGCGAGTCTTTGTCTTCCCGACCACTTGCCTTGGCTTGGTTTTAGATTTATTTTATTAAAATTGTAATCCAAAACACGACCCTAAAATGAGTACGAAATCCTTGCATCTCCTGTGGCTTACCGAGAATTATTACCCTAGTAAGGGGGGAATGGCCGAATCGTGCGATCGTATCGTGCATCATCTCAGGCAAGCTGGGATGCAGATAGATGTCTTACATCTGAGCCAACGTCATACCCGATTTCAGAGTGAGCAAGTACAAGGAGGGCAAAATCTGGTTTTTCCCTTAGAAGAAGACGTCGCTCATACTTTAAACGTAGTTTGGAATTACCTTTCTCAAACTTCTGATAAACATCACTGGACGCAATTAGTCGCCTTTGGGGGTTACTTGCCGATCTTAGGAGCACCCATTTTGGCCAGTTGGTTGCAATTGCCCTTGGTAACATTGATTCGAGGTAATGATTTGGACGCGGCGATTTTTTACCCTCGCCGTCGGGAAATCTTAAAAGATGCTTTACTCCAATCCGCCCGAGTATGTGCCGTCAGTCAGGACAAAGTGTTTAAAATCAATCGCTTATATCCAAGCGTCAAAATGGTCTATACGCCCAATGGCATTGACTTGGCCAATTGGCAATTACTGGCCTCTGATCAAATGAAAGCAGAGGCTTGGCGATCAGAACACGTGAAGGCAGAACGAAGAGTGATTGGACTTTTTGGGCATTTGAAAGCCAAGAAAGGCATTTTATTTTTCTTAAAAGCACTTGGCCTTTCGGGTTGGGCGGAGCAAAGTCATCTCCTCTTTGTAGGTGAGCTGAATGAAGAAGTTGCTGAATTTTTGGAAGATTATCAAGATCGCTTTCATTATACTCAATATGGCTTTATGGAGCGTTTTTCTCTCCTTCCCTATTACGCGGCTTGCGATGTGGTAGCCATTCCTTCTTTTTATGATGGTTTGCCCAATGTGCTCCTAGAAGCAGGTGGCTTAGGGGTTCCTTTTCTAGCTTCGCGTGTAGCGGGGATGGCAGATGTGCTAGAAGATCAAACACACGGTTTTTTATTCCAAGCAGGCGATTTAAAAGACTGTGCGCGGGCTATTTATGAGTTTTATCAAAACGACGAAAAGCGTTTGCAGAAAATGGGAGAGAATTGCCAGCAATTGATTCAAAAAAACCTTAATCACCAACTAGAAACCGAGCGTTACTGGCAAGTTTTTCAGGAAGTACAGGCCGAACACCAACCTTCTGTTTAAAACAGCGTTTTATCTGTAATGAAATATGAAGGTAAGGAAAGCCTCCTCACTTTGATAGAAGCTGGTAATTGGGGAGCCATTCATAGCTTATTGATTTGGAAAGATGATTCCCTGATGCTGGAAGCTTATTTTGATACTTTCGAGGCAGACGATCTGCACGAAGCACAATCGGTTACTAAAAGCTTACAGTCTCTACTGGTGGGTATGGCTTGGGATCAAAACCTCATTACCAGCATAGATACCTCCATCTACCCTTATTTTTCGGATTATCACTATCTGGATTGGTCGCAAGGAAAAGACCAAATCACGCTAAGACATTTACTGACGATGTGCAGTGGGCTCACTTGGAGAGAAAGTCAAGTATCCTATCTAGACCTGACTCATAATTACAGCAATTGGATGAATCGGCAGTTAGATTGGATACATTTTGCCCTCGATCAACCTATGGAGTACGCCCCAGGGCAATATTTTGAATACAGCAGTGCGGCTCCTATTCTCATCTCTTATTTGCTGAGAGCCATCAGTGGTATGAGTAATGAAGAATTCGCACTTCGTTATCTTTTTGAACCCTTAGAAATTGAAGCTTATGCTTATCAGCGAAATATCTATGATTCAGAAATTTTGGCTGACATTGAATTAAAACCTCGTGATTTGCTCAAAATAGGGCAATTGATGCTGCAGGAAGGAGAGTGGCAGGGCAAAAGGCTGATTTCTTCCTCTTGGATACAGATGGCTACCCGCCCACAGGTATCCTTAGAAAATTACCCCTATGCTTCGGCCTACGGTTTTTTTTGGTGGGTTCGCCGTTTTCGCGTACAAGAGCAATTGTTTGAGGGCTATTATGCTTGGGGCTATGGAGGTCAGCATATTTTTGTGCTACCTTCTCTGCGTTTGGTCGTTGTTTTTACGGGACGCAATTACGAGGTAAATCTAGCCTCGGAGCCTTTTGATATATTAGAAAACTACATCTTGAAGGAAAATATATAAAGTGCCTATGACTATTCGTGTATTAAGTGCAATCAAATTTGCTGCAGAGAAACATAAAAATCAGAGAAGGAAGGATCGCAATAAAACCCCCTACATCAATCATTGTATTGAAGTAGCTCACCTGCTTGCCGACGTAGGGCAAATTCAGGATGAAAATGTTTTAATCGCGGCGATCCTACATGATACCTTAGAAGATACCATGACCCAACCCGAAGAGATCCGAGAACTGTTTGGAGAAGCTGTACTCAAGATGGTAGAAGAAGTCAGTGATGACAAATCGCTAAGCAAGGCAGAGCGCAAACGCATTCAGATCGAGAGTGCTCCTCATAAATCTCATGGAGCCAAGCTAATCAAATTAGGAGATAAGATTTCTAACGTACGAGATATGGTCGAGAGTCCTCCCTCGGGTTGGCTAAGAAGTGTTCGCTTGGCCTATGTAGAATGGTCGGGGCAGGTAGTCGCAGGTCTGCGTGGCACGAATGCTGAGATGGAGGCCATGTTTGATCAATGGTTCAAGAAGGGGCGCTGGATTTTGAAAAGTGAAGAGTTGGAGGGTTAGTGCACGGTTTTTGGTTGGTTATTCGTCTCTTTTTCAGGGTTTTACCCATAGAGTAGGCGCAAGGCCAGAGCCTCACGCCAAGAGTGGGGATTACATCCGTAAGTACAGCTCTTTCAGTTTTTCACGACTAATGATTGATTGCCAATCTGGCCCTAAGGCATGATTCCACATATGATGCAGATTGAGGGTCGTGTCGATCATTTTTTCAATTTCTTCGTCTTTCCAATCGTCGGAGAGATTTTGGGGAATATCCACGCCGTGTTGATCCACCATTTCCTTGAATTCTTGCACGCCTTCGGGATAGTATTCTTCCAATTGATTGAAGCAAATACAATTCGCTAAGCCGTGACGCGTGCCAAACACGTAAGACAGGCCGTAGGAAAGTGCGTGGCAAATGCCTACTTCCGAGTAAGTCAGGCTCAGCCCGCCCATATAAGAGGCCACCATGAGTTTTTGATCGTTTTCTGGGTTTTGACCGCCATTTTCACCTAGAAAAACCTCTCTACACAAGTCCAAGGATTTGTAGCCATAGGCTTCACTGAAGGTATTTTTTAAGTGCCCTGTCATGGATTCCACGCAGTGAATATAGCAATCCATCCCCGTGTAAAACCAGTGATTCTTAGGCACGCTGGCCGTGAGGGTAGGATCGAGTACAATTTGATCAAAAACCGTCCAGTCACATTTTAAGCCGAGCTTTTTCTCCGGCCCGGTGAGTACGGCCGTCATGGAAACTTCGGCTCCTGTGCCCGAAATAGTGGGTACGCCCGCGTGATAAACTCCTGGCTTCCTGATCAGATTCAAGCCTTGGTATTGGGTAGAAGACCCTTCGTTGGTGAGCATGAGAGCAGTAGCCTTGGCGATATCCATCACGCTGCCCCCACCGATGCCGATTAGACCAGCCGGTAAGCCCTTGGTGGCTAGGATGCGATCGCGTAATTCGTCAATCTGTGAAGTTTTGGGTTCTTCCCCTCCGGCGTAGATAAACTCTACCAGATCGCCCTCGTGCACGGGAAGCTTTTGGGCTAAGGCTTTATCCTTAAAATAGTCATCTACCAAGAAGACCATTGTGGTGTTTTCAGGCGTTCTTTTTTCGGCCAAGATTTCATCCAGGCGATCAAAAGCCCCTGATCCGTAAGCACATTTATTAACACTGCGAAAATTTCTAAACATAAGATTAAGCTTTAATGATAAGTCTTCCAAAGAAGCTCTAGAGCTAGACTTTGGGACGACAAGAACAAAGATAATTTTTTTTGGGGAGATGTGCAGATTGATTGCGCAGTACTTCTTTCTTGACCACGGCTAGCCTTCTGGGGATTCTGTGGAAGGGCGGAGTTTTTTGCGAAGCTGCACGTAGTAGGGCGTGAAAAGAAGTCTTTTCAGAGGGAGAGAAAACAGCACCCCACTCAGAATTAGGATCACAATTCCCCAAAATAGATAAGATTGATTATAGAGAATCAAATTTTTCCACTTGCTCAACAACAAATAAAGTAGCAGTAGCATGATGGCAAAATTTTGTCCCAGATTGCGATAAAATTCGGGATTCTCCAGATAAAAATCCACGAGGTTGCGCTCGAAGTTAGCCCACCATCCCTGAGTGGCTTTGATTCCTCTTTTAAAAAAATCATCATCATCAAAGTAGAGATTGGAGCGAGCTAATTGCCCTTTGTTGGTATCCTTGGAAAATTCTGCCTCTATCTCCTTATCTAGCTCAATCACGATGAGCTCGGCGGCTCTGCGTTCGAAATTAATAAAGCGAATCCCCACGAAACCGATCGCCGTGAGCAAAGGCATCAGCAGTAGCAAGAGCGCGATCACCTCTCTGGAAAGGTTGAATTTGAAGCCAAAGATTTCGGTCTCAATGCGTTCGGGTACGCCTTGCTTATCTTGATCGGTTTTGTTTTTGATATAGAAATTGATGCTTTGGCGCATTTTCTCAAAGCCCACGTCGGTACTCATGCTATCTCGGAGGTGTTTCATCATGCGCTCGTAGTCAATGGGTCGGAGTTTGCCCAGTGCTTCCTGCCATTTTCGCACGATGGTTCCTTCTCTCAGTTTCCGATAAGCAATGAGTTTCCAATCTAAAAATCGCTCTCTGCCCAGATTTCGTAATTGCAACCAATTTTGGATCAGGGCTTGGTTCTTCAGCGTATCCCGCCTTTCTCCCAACCTTTGTACCATGGTATCTAGGCTAGGAATCTTCGCATTTAGTTCTGCTTTTAATTGCGTGAGTTGAGTACTATCTATCTGGCTTTCCAGCGTTTGGGGGGTATTTAGTAAGCTCGTATCTAGCAAGACTGATTGCAGTGAAAGGGTATCAAAGAGCACGTTTTCTCCGATGGTTCTCAAAAAAGGACGTTCGGTAGCTAGGCGATAAAGCGTATCTTTGAGTGATTCGTAGTTACTTTTTAATCCACCCAGTTGGTCGGGTAGGCGAAGGCGCAGGTCGTTTAAGATCAAGCTATCTTGCTTGCTGAGAGAGTCTGGATAAGTTGGAAGGTTTATATAAATTTGTATTTTGGCGTAGGTATCTAGCAAGCCATTCTGGTTTCTTTGCAAGTTTACACTTAGCTCTTGGCAATAAATCTGAATGCTATCTAGTTGATTGACCAAGCTAGGATGGCGGAGCTGGAGCTTTGTATCTAGATATTCATAAAATAAATTCCGCAAGCGATCGCTATCTCTCAGGTTGGCATTGGGGAGCTCATTTTGCTCGGTTTTTTGTTTTTTCTGTCCCGTCCTTTCCTGAGCATTCATATCCTCACTGTAATCTTGCAAGGTATCTCCAATAAAAATACAGCAATCGTAGAAGCCAAAATTACTGGCCAATCTGGGCGTATTTTCTAGCTGGGAAAATCGGTTGAAATCTTCGTAGCATACATTTCCGAGTTGTAGGCTTAGATCATCATAATCTCGATTCCATTCGTTCAACTGCGTCATCGCATCTTCCCAGTCAGAGGGGATAAAATCTTCCCCCAAAGTAATCCCTATGAACACCAACAGAAAAATAATCGAGCTCAGATTCACCCAATTGATTTGTTGGGAAATGTTTTGAATGCGTTGTAGCTGAATGTCTCGGCTACGATAGAGGGCATCTAATAAGTCTTGATCTTTGGGCAAGGGAATTTAGGACTAGGTGATAAATTTTTAATCGTGTAGCAATTTCTACTTTTTTAATCTTTATTCAAAATGCCAGCCAAATATCCAAGGCTCCCGAGATCGCCGCTCCCGAGATAATGATCCAAGAAAGTGTATCTTTGAACTCGTTTTTGGGGTGCATCAAAAGCAATAAGTGCAATCCCATGTGCACGATATAAAAAAGATCAAATCCCCAGATAAAACTTTCGGAATCAGGCTGTCCCAGAATACCCCAGAAAAACCAAAAGAACAGCGGCACGTGCGCATACATGAATACTTGCAAGCCCCATTGGTCGTTTAATAATGACAAACCCGGGAAAATCCGCCATTCACGACGGCGCACGGCATCCATCTCGTGCACGAGGATAAAAGTCGTTCCCATATAAAAAAAACCAGTGCATTTGTCCCAAATAAAAAAACCAAGGCATTTGTTGTTGTTTCGTACCTGCTCCACTAAGATAACCATTCCAAGGATATTTTTATTCTCATTCCAAAAGATAAAACCCTCTCTTGACTTGAGAGGGTTTTGCATGAAATTGAATATGGGTTCTGTTCCTGTTTACTTGCGCAATACTCTTTGCATAGACACTTGTTGATTGGGTTTGATCAGCTTCACGAGATACACTCCGGGTTTTTGTCCCCTTAGGTTTACGCTTAGCTCCGTAGCTTGGGTAATCACTTGATCTAGCATCAGCTCTCCCTGCGCATTATATACCAGCAAGCGATTCTCTGCCCCAGCTACAATATCCTCTTCCTCGATGGAGACGGTAAAAATATCCGGCGTCGGGTTGGGATAGACAGAAAAGGAGGGTGCTTCCACCTCGGAGGCTGCCTCGGTTTGGGAGTTCACCAATCGCGCGAAAGCGCTAGGCTCCGCGAGCTGTGCGTCGGCGGTGGTAGATCGGGCACTGTTTCCATTGGTGATAACTTCAAAATCTACGAGGGCTCGTCCCTTGGCGGTTTGTGTATCCCGCATATCGGAGAAGCTAGACCAACTCGTGTTGTGCCAAAGTGCATAGCCATCATTGCCACCTCTCCATACGCCCAAGTACCAATGATTACCGTTGGAGACGAAAGTTTCCATATCCACCAGACGTACATTTTCATCTGCTAACTCTTTCCATTTGTCCGTAAAATTAGTCCAGCCTTTTATTTGATAAAGCGCGTAACCATCATTTCCTTGGCGCCATACACCCAAGTACCAGCGTTTGCCTCCCGAAACAAAAGTTTCTATATTGGTGAGGCGTAGCCCTTGCTTGCCCAGTTCGCTCCATTTACTAACAAAGCTATTCCAATTATTGTATTGATACAGGGCATAGCCATCAGTTCCGCTTTCCCACACGCCCAGATACCAACGCTGACCACCTGATACGTATGTTTCTATATCAATCAATCGGTAATCCTTGTCTGCTAACTCTTTCCACTTATCTACAAAGCTATCCCAGTTACTGTAAAGGTAGAGTGCCCATTTTTTATTTGACTTTTTCCAGACACCGCTGTACACTCGTTTGCCATCTGCAACGTGTGTTTCTACATCCTGGAGGCGCAAGCCTTGCTTTACATATTCGCGGTTTTTATTCACGAAACAGCTCCAGTTTTCTCCTACCCAGAGATAATCTTTGGTATTGCTTTCTCGCCAAACGCCTGTGAACTTTCCGCTCGGGCTTGGGCTTTGGAGGCTTTGGTCGTTGAATAGATCATAGCTACTTGGGATATTTGCTTTCCCGACTAGGAGCGCGATTTCATTAGCAAGGCTTCTGAGGATGCCTGTGTAATTTTTACCAATATTGGCACAAAGCGCAATGTTGATATTACTTAGGTCGGTACTATCTGAGGAAAAGTACCCATCTTCAAACTTGACCATGTAAGCCGTGCCTCCGCCATTAGAGCCTCTCCGAATTAGTCCGTTATGGCTCAGTCTTCTCTTACCATCTCGAGAGCTATGGCTCCAGCCCAACGCGAAATTGGAAGTACCTGAGAAGGGTCTTGTTTCCATCGTATCCAAAGTGGCTGATTTCAAAATATCAGGATAATTACCCAGACGATCCGTAGCGACCATAATTCTTACCAAATTTCGGGCACTGGATTTCCAATTTCCGGCTCCATCAAAGCCCAAGAGCTTATTTGTCTTGACAGAAGCGGTTTTAATCTCACCGTCGTCTTCATAGTGAGGTTCGGCATCGTATTCATCGCCAGACGCGCCAATGCTAACAATTCTTTTGATTCCCAAAGGCTTGAAAATCTTTTCTTGCATATAATCCACGTAGCTCATGCCCGACTCTGACGCGATGATCTCACTCAGTACCATCATCCCTTGGTTAGAATAGCTCGCCGAAGTACCCGGCTCGTAACCTAGCTTTCGGGTTCTGAGGAAGTGCTCGTGGATTTGCTTGTTGGTTAGCGATTGTGTATTCACACCAAACATTCCAGCCGCATCTGATGGCCGACAATCTCTCTGCAAGCCAGAGGTATGGCTGAGTAAATGCTTTACCTGCATTTTACTATACCAGGCTGTATACGCTGAACTCCCGACGGGCGGAATCGTGTACGTGTAAAGAGCTTTGTATTGGTCTAAGTCTCTGGAAGTACCCGAGCTGACCTTACGACTCAGGAAGCCTATCTTGGAGAACCAAGTATACACGTGATCGTCGGACTTGGCTATTCCCATGTCTATGATATCATAGGCGGACTTTCCGGAAGGCAAAGAGAAGGTTTTAGCTTCTTCGTACTTATCAAAATCGCTGGTGTTGCCGATACTTCTGGTTCCATCGTCATACCAGACGTAAACTCTATTTGCCTTATTAATGCCAATTCCTACGATGTTGTGAATGCTTTTCCCACTGGCTACTTGGTAGGCAGGTTCTTCCTCCTCATCATCATACTCATAATAAGCATAATGATCCAAATCCGTGGTGGTACCAATACTCCTGCTTCCATCGTCATACCACGTGTAAGTTCGGTTACCGTTCGAGATAGCTATGGCTCGGATGGTATTAGGGTTTTGACCAGGAGGGCAAGTATAAGTCTGAGGAGCGGTATGGTAATCCAGATCATAAGTTCTACCCGAGCTGATTGTGCCATTTGAGTACCAAGCATAAGTTCGGTCACTTTTGGAAATGGCCATCCCTACGATTGGATGAAAACGAGCAATTCCCTTGGACTTAGCCAGTTCGTAATCCAGCCAATTCGTACCGAAGCTTCCTTGAGAACCGTACACTTTTTTATTGATATCAAAACTGGCTTTTTCTTCGGTCAGTTTCATAATCCCAAGGGCAGTCAATACCTTAGATACACTGCCGATGATGGAGCGATGGTAGGGCTGCATGGCTTTTTTGTCTTCATAATTGGCATAGCCGAGTCCCTTGTTATAGACCAATTTTCCTTGCTTGGATACGGCTATGGTCAGCCCGGGAATATTTATCGTATCCAGAGCGGCTTTGACCAATTGATCAATTTGCGCGCTAATCGTACGGTGCCCTTTACCGCGAGAAGGCTTTGCTAGGGTAACTGGATATGGGATCGGAATTGGAGCTGGCGTGGGGATAATCACATCCCCTGTCTTTTTAGAGCTTGAGACTTCTTGTCCTTTCAGGCTATCCGCCCAACTAAGGAACCATAAAAAAGGAATGAGTAATAAGACTGTCTTCATGATTGAAAGTATTAGAGATTGAGTTGAGCCTACTCTGTGGGCTTTTCGGCGTCCGCCTTGGCAGATTCAGATTAACTTTGAAAGTTTTTATCTGAGGTCTACATGAGAAAATACGGGGAGGCTACTTGTAAGTAGTTAGGAGTTTCCCTTCATAATTAGGAGAGGAAGCATTCATTCTGAGGCAACTCATTTCAGGATAAGACAGGCAATCCTTTTTAAAGTGTGGGCAGGCATTTTATCAGACACTGGGTGAAACCTATGGTGGTTGAAGCAATCAACTCACCATAATCATCACTGAATCAATTCATTGCTAATTTTCAAGCGACATTCTGTCTCGCTGATGTCATCTGATTTGAGTATTTGAAAAGACCAAGAAGTGCTCAGGTTAGGATCTACTTGCACCCTCAGGCTATCAGATGCCACGACGATGATCTGTAGCGAATCCATCCAAGCGATACAGTCCTCAAATTCATCAGCATCGCCTACGCCTTGACCTTCCCAGACGATTTGCTCCGAGAGCGCAGGCAGTGGAAGGCTATCTATTCCCAAGCTATCGGAGAAACGCTGATACCTGAGCACCCAAAGATCAAAATCAGATTGGTTTTCTATGATATTCTGATGAGAAACCACAGGATCGCAAGCACTCAGGATAGTGATTAGTGAGATAAGAAACAAATTGAGGTTTAAAAACACAGATTTCATCGCAGATATTTTTTTGGAAGAAGATGTTTACTCTTTTTCCAGACGCAAAATCCAAGGATAGGGATGCCAGCCTCGCTTTTCTTGAACTAGGTTGATTTGTTCATCCACAATGGCCTGAGATTTTCTAGCGTTCAGTTTGACGCGCCCTTTTACATTTACTTCGGGTTGTTGATAGCCCTCTTCTCTTCTGTAATAGTCCTCGAGATAGTGCGCGAATTGTAAGATCATATCGGGGTTACCCTGCATCTTGGTGATTTGGCGTGTATTGAGGTGAGCATCGAGGGGCACTACTTTGGGCGTGCCGTTGGGGCCGTCTTTTACAAAAAACTGAATGTAACCCCGCTTGGCGCGAAGCATCATGCGCCAGGCAAAAAAGTGCCCTTCTTCTGTCCAACTCGCATTGCCCGAGTACAGATGAGGTCTGAGGGGAGCTAATAGCTGAATGATTACGAATACACCTATCACTCCATAAACGAGTTTAGGCTGATTTTGGTAAGTAAATGTCTTGGTGCCAGGTGCTAAGAGTTTTTTATCCAACCATTTTCGAAACACAGCTGGCGGAAAAAATAAAGCCGTGGCCGCGATCGAGAACCAAGGAAAAGTACCAATACCAAAGGTAGCCACATTCGTCACGTGAAAGAAAATTCCCACGATAAAAGTAAACAAACGTGTCTTAGGCCAAAGCATCAATGGCACAACCAGCAAATCAAAAAATAAGCCCCCGTAAGCCACCAAATAAGCGTACCAAGGTTGCGTGAGCCAAGACCCAATGAAGGGATAGTTTCCTCTTTCGCTCAGCCAAATCTGTATGGGCTGGGCTTGGAGCCAATCGGCATTGATCTTGGCAATTCCAGCAAAAAGATACACCAGACTTATCTGAAAAATCAAAATGTACACCGTCCAGGCAGGCACCTCAGATACGGCTAGCTCGGGCTTACGCCACACGTCCCAAGACCAGCCTCGGTTCGCCGGCAGAAAACCAAACAAGAAAATACAAAGGCAATACAGGTAAATATGATTGATGTACAGGGATTTTTCCATCAAAAAAAGACTGGTTCCCGTCAGGAAAAAAAGCCAGACCGTGTAGCGGTAAAAAAAACCCAAAGCCACCAATACGCCCAAAATAAAATTCACCACAAAATGCGCGTGCATCAGCGTGGGATTAGACCAAGGCTTCACAAAAGGGAATAATTGATAAGAAAAATGGTAATTTCCAGTGATCAAAGTTTGGCTATAAGCTGTAAACAAGCCGCCGCTTAGCTCCAAAGACATCAGCACACACAATACAATACGAGCATAAACCAAGGGCGCGATGTCCATGGGAGCTTGGAGCTTAGAAAGCAACCAAGAACGATTAGAAGTAGCAATTGTATTCACGAGCAAAGCATGGTTTGGATTCGCTTTAAAGTTAGAAAAGCAGATTGGGTTTTGCAATGAATTCATGCAGTCCCCAACAAAAAACCTACTTTCCAACTTATTTATGGTAGTAAAATCATTTTTCCTCATCATTTCTCTCTAAAAATTATGAATGAGTTTTTCCGAGGTATTCTCCGACGCTTGGAGGATCGTTTTGATCCCGCTGACATTGGTGCCTATTTAGCCAATCTATTGGCTGACTTGACCGTAGCCACGCTGACTTTTTTGGCTTTTTATCTCATTTGGATGCTGGCTCGGCGTTTTTTACGATGGCTGGTTGGGCGTACCCAAGTGGACGAGACAACGGCCAGTTTCATCCTGACTTCGGCACAGTTTATCCTGTTGACGATTGGTCTAATTCAAGCTTTGTCCGCACTAGGAATTAATACCGCTGCTCTGCTCACCAGTTTGGGAATTGCGGGCTTAACGATTGGTTTTGCCGCTCAGGATGCACTCTCTAATCTGATTTCGGGCATACTCATCTTCTGGGATCGTCCTTTTGTGATTGGCGATTTGATCGAGCTAGAAGGTCAATACGGGCGGGTAGACAAGATCACCCTGCGCTCTACCCGAGTAGTCACGGTAGACGGACAAATGCTCGCCATTCCCAACTCCACGGTGATTAATTCTACGGTTTCTTCTTATACTAATTTTCCCAATCTGCGCTTGGACATAGACGTAACCATTGCCGTAGATGAGGATATTGATCGCACCCGCACCTTGATGCTCGACGTGGTCAAAGATGATTTTGATTTTTTGAAAAAACCTGAACCCCGAGTGGTCGTCGTCAGCCTGAACGATTACAACGTAGCTCTTCAGCTTCAGGTTTGGTTGGAAGATGAGCGTCAGCATATCGTGAAGTCCTTTGCTTTGCGTGAAGCAATTTATAAAGCCTTGAGCGAAGCACAGGTAGATATGCCTTTTGAAACCCTACAGGTACTTAGCCCCTCAGTAAGTCATCAATGATTTAATGTCGTAGCCTTTTAGCTTCTCTCTTCCTGAAAGAAAGCTGAGTTCAATTACAAAAGAAAGCTGCACTACTTTGCCCCCGGCTTGTTGTACGAGTTGTGTGGCGGCGGCGGCGGTTCCTCCGGTAGCGAGTAAATCATCGTGAATGAGTACATTTTGGCCTTTCTGAATAGCATCTTGATGCATCTCCAGCGTATCCGTACCGTATTCCAGTTGATAGCTTTGCGCGTAGGTTTCGGCGGGAAGCTTTCCGGGCTTGCGCAAGGGGACAAAACCAGCATTGAGCCTTTCGGCCAAATACATACCGAAGATAAAACCTCTTGATTCAATTCCTGCCACGATATCTATCTCTAGGTCTTTGCTGAATGCCAGCAGTTGTTGACCCGTTTCTTGTAGGGCTTGGGGGTTTTTGAGCAGGGTCGTAATGTCTTTAAAAATAATCCCTTCTTTGGGAAAATCGGGTACATCTCGGATATAATCTTTCAAATGATCCAATGTCGTGCTTGGGTTAGAGTTTAACAAAACAGCAAAGTGCTTAAAAAAAAGAATTTTGTCAAAGCTAAGCCTCTATTTTTGATGGTTGGCCTCGAGCTTTTCTGATTTTTTGGAATTTTTAATTTTCTTTTTGACCGAAGGATTGAGGATTTTTTGTAAAATCTTAGAAGTAATCAAATAAGTAGGCTTGACTCCTACCAGTCCTAAGCTGCCCGAAGCCAAAGTACTCCCACTGACCAAGGGATTATCCGAAGCGTAGTAGGCATAGCGCAGAATAATATTTTCATCAATATTCCGACGGATTTTGGCTTCGGCTTGGATGGCTTTTTGGTAATGTGCTCCTTCCATTTCTAAGCCAATGGCTTGCCAAGAAGATTCTTTGAAATAAGACAATACATCTTTGTTTTGAAGAGAAGTGCCCAACACAGTAATCATCGGCCCGGTACAAACGGGAAGCTCCTGAAAATCCTCAGCGGTAAATTCATTTTCAAAAGGATAATTATCAGCGGTTCCTTCAAAGACATGGGCATTGGGGATCATAATATCACCTTTGCCTCCCGTGAGAATCCCCGCTTTGCCCATGATAGAAATAGAAGCCACGGGCATAATGCGTTTCTTTCCTTGATACTCGATGGGCTTGAGCAATTCATCCATTGCTTCGTAAGCCTGTTCTCCAAAAGCATAGTCCATCACGATGAGCACGGGCGGTTCTTTTTCCATCAATTCTAGGTTGACTTCCAACTCAGGGGCTAGAACACGAGCAGGAACCTGAGCCAGATCAAAAATTTGTACGGCCAGGTTGGTTCCCGACACATCTTCCAAAAAAGTCATTCCGTGGGCATCGGCAAAGGTTTGGATGCGTTCTCCCAAGTGTCCGTTTCCTTCTTTCCTGAGCTCTAGGGCAATCTCGGAGAGTGGTTTGGCTTCTTCCAGAGAGTCCTTTAAGGCAGGATAAGCATAAATGCAATTCATCACGCTGTGTAGATTGGCACTGATGATGTGCATTGGTCGCTCAAAAAGCCCCTGATCGATGAGTTCTTTTTTGATATTGAAGGCCCATTTTTCCCCGTGGATATGCCTACCGATGCGCTCACGCAAGGCAGGCGTAAAGCTGATTTCGCGATCACGTCGGTAAAATTCCTCCTCGTGGGTGAGCCTTCCCAGCCAATACACGATATTGAATAATCCTTTATTGGCGTGAGGGCTTTCGCCTAATCTTTCGTAAGCAAAGCGTGTTTCTTCGAAAGTCCGCCCCAGGATGGTGCTAAGATAAGAAAAGGCGGCGTCTTGATTTTCGCTGGTTAGTTCCACCTTATCCATGACCAGCTTCTCCAATTTGAGCCAGTCCCGTGTTTTGACGCCATTTTCACGGAAGGCATTATTTGTAATTTTTTCAGCCTCATTAAAAACAAAGGTCAGGTGGGTCATCACGTCGTAGATTTCGCTACGGCCACGGGTTACCTCGATATTCATTTGGTTTTCATCAATGCGATAGCAATTTCGGCGACGTTTGAGAGGCATAATGGGTTCAAAACCCGACCTGCGAAGTCCTTCTTCGGAGGTGAATTTGATATAACGACATTCTTCAATCCCCTTGGGCAAGCGATCCATCACGTAAACCAAACCGTTGAGTTCTACCTTTTGGGGATCATTGATAGAACCATAGATCTCTGGATTTAAGATTCTTAGCGAAGAACGCACCACACTTCCCGAAATACCAGAGGGTTTGTAAGTTCCACGATTGAAGAGGTGGCGCATCTCGATGTAGAGTCGCTCGATGGCGTTACGAGATTCTTGGGCGCGAGTAAGTTCGGTATTTTCGGTTTGCATAGATCAACAAGGTTTATTGCACGTTTTATCAACTCATCGATGGATGATGGAGTTAGTTTATTGTGATAAATTTACACAATTTTCACGTCCTGTTCCAAACCAGACCAACTGTGCGGTGCCTGAGGGCCAGTGGCGGGTTTGATTTCCACGGGAATGCCTGTCAGATGCGCCATGCCTGAGATTTTATCTATTTTTTCAGGCCCATCGGCGGCCAAGATATTTACGTTTACCCCCTTGGTCTTTTGAGCCACGAGCATCTTGGAAGATTGGTGCCCCCAACCGTGGGGCAAGGCGGCGGTACCGGGCATGAGTTCTTTCAAAGTCTTAATGGGCACACGCACCGTGGCCGTGGCCGAACTCACGTCAGCCAAATCTCCGGGCTTGAGTCCTAGCTTCTCGGCATCATCAGGATGGAGATACAGATAATTGGTTTCTCGCTCCCCAGAAACAAAGCCTTCGTAATTATGTGTCCAAGAATTATGAGTAGTAACGGCTCGTCGGGTAATGAGCTTGAATTTATCCTGATCTTGGCTTTCTTTTTGGAAAATGGCTTCCAAGTTTTCTGTAGCTTGCATCAAGATTTCAGGAGCTAAGTCGATTTTTTTGTCTTCGGTCAGCACCCGTTTTCCCAAAAAGCTCCCGATCTCGTGGTCTTGGCGCGCTTTGCCGTGCGCGTATCGGAGTAGTTTTTTGAAGCTTCCCTGCCCTGTGATTCTTAGTATAGCATTCAAAATAGATTCTTGGGGCAGGGCGGGTTCCTCGTCCTGATGTTGCTTACGACGCGTATTTTTGGCAAATTCTAAGAAGCGTTGGGCGATTTTAGAGCCAAAAATACTGATCCCCGAAGCCCGGGCTAAATCTAAGTAAATGGTGGCCTCGTCTCGCTGTTCGCCCTCTACGGGGAGAATGGCCTTGGTGGCTTGAAGGTAAGGCTTGGTCTGTAAGCCTAGCATCAGCGGGAAAATAAAGGGCAAATCTGGCCTTTGCAAAGGGGATACACAAGGCAGTACGTAGTTAGCCATGGTGGCGGTTTCACTCATCTGAATGTCCAAACACACGAGCAATTCTAATTTTTCAAAAGCTTCTCTTAGACGGTTAGAATTAGCCATCGTGAGCAGGGGATTGCCTCCCGTGACAAAGAGTGCTTTGATTTGGCGGTCGCCGGGCTCGAGAATTTCATCGGCCATGATTCCTCCTGGAAAGGCATCATTCACTTTGGTAAAACCTCCGATACGGGATTGCTCTTGTTGCATCAAAATCCCTCGTTTGTGGGCAAACTTGGGGAAATCAATCACGCCCTTGCCCACAAGCGTTCCGCCTTGGCGATCTAGATTTCCTGAAATCGCGTTGATGGCTTCTTGTAGCCAGAAAGCCATGGTGCCGTTTCCTCCCATATTGACTCCTGTGGAGCTATACAGGGCAGCTCCGTCGGCGGTTTGGTAGGCTTTTACGATCTCTTTTAGTTTAGGGGCAGGGATACGGGTGACGGGTTCCGTTTTTTCGGCGGGCCAAGCTTCGGCTAGTTTCTTGAGTTCAGGGTAGCCTTTCATGTAGGCTTCTACGCGTTCGTGGTCTACGCCTTCTTGCTGAATCAATTCATTTAAGAAAGAGAGGTAGAAGAAAACATCGGTTCCGGGGCGGATCAACACGTGCTCTCCGGCTACTTTGGCGGTTTCGGTTTCGCGGGGATCAATCACGTAAATTTTGCCTCCCTGGGCTTCTATTTCTTTCAGATACTTGCTGGGATTAGGCACTTGTAAGAAGCTCCATTTAGAAATCACGGGGTTGGCTCCCACGATGATGAGGCAGCGATTATGACGAATATCGGGAAAAGGCTGGGTAAACGGGAAGCCGTACATATGATGTGCCACCGCGAATTTGTTGCTACAATCTTGGGTGGCCGAAGAATACATACTCTTGGAGCCCAGCCCTGTCATAAAACCCTGGGCAAAAATAGGGTGCAGTACTCCAAAACCAGCAGCCGTACCTACATACATGGCGATGGCATTGGGGTCAAAATCAGTTCGTATTTGCTTGACTTTATCACCAATTTCTTGCAAAGCCTGCTCCCAAGAGATGCGCTGAAAATCTTTGCCCACCCGTTTAAGAGGGTATTTGAGTCGGTCGGGGGTTTGGTAAAGATGGTGTTGTTTCAGCCCTTTGGCGCAGGCAAAACCTCTGGTAGCCACGTGCTGGTCATCGGGTCGGATTTGTTGTATTTTACCATCCTCGAGGGTAACTTCTAAGCCACAGAGGGCTTCACAGATTCGGCAAAAAGTGAATTTTTTCTCTTGCATCGTTTTTTGGTTAAATCATGAAAATCTCCATTTACCACAAAGCATTCATCTTAAATCTCCTCTTCGGAAAAAGTACGCTTGTTAAGATTCCTCTCCTTTCTCATAAATGCGTTCTCTTTTTTCAAAAAAAACGCATTCCTTACAAGTCCAGTGCTCTTTATAAACTCCATTTTTATCCTATTTCTCTATCCATTGGCCTTCTCAGACACGATTCGCTTGGAGAATGCTATTCTAGTCTTACACTCCACGAATCTCATTCGCTTTAGCATACAAAACCAGTATCGATTCCCTATCCAGAGAGCGTATAAGCACATTGAAACTACATTCGATCAACTGTCTTTATCTTCTTTAAAAAAAAAACGTGCTATGAATTATCGAACCAAAACGCTACTCTTTATATGCTTACTAGGCTTATCTCTTCTACCGATTCCGAGTATAGCACAGAAAAATATTCAAGAATTTACTCTGCCCCCTCAGGCAAAAGAGGGAGACTATCTGCCTCACACGATTTTGCTAAAATACCGTGTTTCTACCGATAAGAGCGCTGTACAGGATATCAATCCTTCCTTGAAACACAAGTTAGGTATCAAAATCGCGGAGCCTGTTTTCTCGAGTTTATCGAGTCTTGGAGCACGAACTACGCAAAATCACTCATCAAAGATAAGCAAAGAATTGGCACTTTTCCATACCGTTGAGATTGATTCACAATGGGATTTGGTGTCGGCCATTCGTCTTTTAGAAAAGGACCCGCTCATTGCCTACGCGGAGCCTGTTTACTTTGTAAAACCTCTACAAGTACCCAAACACCAGACCAATGACCCTCAGGCAAGTAGCCAACAACAATATCATCTCACTCAAATCAAAGCTTTTGAGGCTTGGTCTATCGCTCAGGGTAGCCCAGAAGTAATCGTCGCGACCTTGGATGGTGGCTGTCAATTCCAGCAAGCTGATTTGTATGAAAATTATCAGGCACCTCGATATATCAATCACTACACGGATTTGTATAACGATTTGGCACAAAGGGATGGAAACGTGGCACAAGATTCTGACCGACACGGCACGGCGGTAGCTCTTTGTGCAGCTGCCGTACCCAATAACCGAGTAGGTACGGCCGGTACAGGCTATCATTGTCGAGTACTGCCTGTACAGATTTTTCCCGATCACGGGCGCGCCTATCCGCTCACCTATACGGCACAGGGCATTTTATACGCGGCTCAGCAAGGAGCAAAGGTGATCAATATGTCATGGGGTGGGCATTATCCTGTACAATTTATTAAAGATGTACTGGAGCTGGTGCACGAGGAATTTGATGTCGTATTGGTGGCTGCTGCGGGTAATGACAACACACAAGATCGATTTTATCCTGCTTCTTACGAGGTGGTTCTTTCCGTGGGGGCAACTGACGTCAACGAATCTAAGGCAGATTTTTCTAGCTACAATAAAGCCGTAGATATCATGGCTCCGGGTAAAGACCTAGTGCTGGCTCCCAACCTTCGTGCGTCAGGTACTTCTTTTGCTTCTCCATTGGTAGCAGGGGCGGCGGCACTCTTGAGAGCTTATCGCCCAGATTTGAGTGCCAAGCAGGTAATGGATCGCCTCAAGACCACGGCCGATCCCATTGACCACCTCTCTTCCAATCATTCTTATCGCTATCTATTAGGTGCAGGTCGCTTAAATATGGAAAGAATGCTCACTGACCCTTGGCATGTGATCAGCTTGGAATCTTATCATTTCACTAATTTACCCGAAGATGGTTATTTGCGTTCTGGCTGGATTGGTCAGATGCAAGTTCACTTCAAGAGTCTTTTTCAAGACACAGAACAGGCACAAGTGAGTCTCAGTTGTAACTCGCCCTTTGTCAAAATCCAAGATAGCATTTTCACCATCGCTAATTTGCCTGCTAGACATCAGACCAGCCATGCCTTTTCTATCCAATTAGCCGACCATATTCCTGCTAATACCATCGTAACATTTAGATTTACTTATCAGCAGGCTAACTCAAAGCGAGAGGAGTACCAGAGAGTATTGCTAAATCCGGGCATTGCCTCCCAAAATCAGATGCTACTCAGCCTCAATGACCGTGGTGAGCTAGCCGTGAAGGACGCTATATTTGAACCGCTACAGGGTTTGTATTCTAAAAATCTAGGACCTACTACTCAAGAAGCTGGTTTGCTAATCGCCCATCAAGATGCACAAGGTCACATTAGAGTTTCGGATGCAGTCAGAAGCCAAATAGGTCGCAAAGAGCGCAATTTTACCATCAAAAAGTCTCTGAAAAGCCAGTATCGGGATGCTTTTTTGAAAACAACCGCTGTATATGAAGATATCAGCAATCATAACCAGCGCATTGGTGTAGAGATTACGCAAAATACCTACTCTTGGGAACAGGACAGCCTCAACCAGTTGGCTATGATTGAGTATCAGGTACAAAATCGTACCCTCACCGGTCAAGACTTAGACTCTTTACACGTGGGTATTTTTGTAAATTGGAATATCCAGCGCGTTTCCAAATTGAATTGGGAAGAAGAGACAAATATGGCTTACGCTTATTATAATCAATACGGTGGGCATATGGGAATTCTTATTTTGAGCGACCAGGGAGATCAAGCTACAAACGAAACTTACCCGATCCATTATTTTGCTTATGATGAAAGAGCAAAAGTCAACTTGAAAGATGGTTTTTCGGAAGAAGAAAAATACCAATTATTGGCTGGCCTCCATCAGAGAAAGTACGCGGAAAATCCTGTATTCTCCAATGGAGAACTCGCTACGATGCTTTCTATGACGATTCCTCGCCTGAAACTAGGTGAAAAACGAACCATTGCTTATGCCTTCCTCACCGCTAATTCTCTCGCCGAACTCAAACTCCAAGCAGAAAAAGCCAGAAAAGCTTACCAGCTTCTTCATCAAAGCCCTACCCCAATTGTGGAGGATCAAGAAGTCTGTATGGGTGCGAACGCAGAAATTCGCCCTCGTAACGGAAAGCAATTTTGTTTCTACGATCGCTCACCCCAGCATCCAGAGGCTAGGCTTATCCATCGAGGAGCCAGCCTGACGGTACACCAAATAGACCGTGAGATGACTTACTATATCACGGGCATAGATTCCCTGTATCAAAGTCCTGAGGTGGCCGTCAAGATTCGCCCTCAATCTCTAAACGCTGATTTTGAGCTTCCTCAAAGATGGAACATGGAAGATACGCTACACCTAGCTCTTCAATCTCTGGGAGCGCAGAGTTTCCAATGGGAAATCACTCATCTGCGTAGCCCTTCGGGTACAGATTATACATTCCTTGGCGATACAGACGATGCTTCTGCGCAGCCTGTCATCAAGTGGAAGCGACCTGGTCGTTATCGGGTTCGTTTATGGGTTCGCAACCAGCTAGGCTGTGAGCAAATGCTAGAAAAACAGTTGAAAGTGTACCACGATATCAGTGGCACGGCGCCACCCAAGCCCGAAGAGGAGGAAGAAAAACCAGTGGCTCAAGTGGCAACTACCTCCTCAGCTTATTCCATCCAAGTTTACCCGAATCCAGCTCACGATTGGGTTCAGATACAATTAGAAAATACTGATATGGATCAATTCATAAAAATTAGCGATAATAAAGGACAAATGGTAGAAAATGCTCGGGTGGCTGCTGGCAGTGAAACCCAAGTCAAGATCAAGGTTAGCCATCTGAGGGAAGGAATCTATCAAGTCAAAGTAGGCACGGCCAAGGAGAGTAGCACGCTGCGTTTGTATATTTCTCGCTGAGTTTTCTGATGAGTGGTGGATGATTTCAATTTATCTGGAGTTTTTCTCAGGAAAACTTCAGATAAATTTATCCAGAAAAACTTCCAAATAATTACTATTTTTTTCAATCCAGAGCTATTTTTTTTCGTTTAAATCTATAAAGACCATCTATCCATCCTTTTATACTTAACACTTATCCTAATTCTACTAAGAATTAGGTATGAATTTTGATGTAAGTTTGTCAATTAATCCACCAAAAAGATAAGATTCAGAGTCCAGTTCTTCTGAAAACTTACATTCTTCTCCTCATCTTAAAAAAATGTTACCCAGCCCTAAATTGAACTCCTGGGATTAACGATGATTGCTTACCAAACTGCCTGATCTACCTTTTGGGTAGACTTGAGTCTTTCCTCTCCATCATAACTGGGGTTCTAATCTTTCAGCAATAAACTTATATGCTGAAATACTTACTTTTCATTTGTACACTTGCTCTGGTATGGACAGCTTGCCAAGCACAAGACCAATCCAACTCAGGAGATATCTATCATCTCCGTGCGGAACAGTCAGTGGTAGCTCTTAACCCGCATGCCCTGCTCTGGATAGATAGCACCTTATCCTTTGGCATTCAATCACTTATAAGTAATAAAACCTTAGCTTTTACTCCTCTTCAAGCACATTCCCGTCCGCTTTCACCCCGTTTTGCGCATTGGGCTAAAATCCGCCTGATTAACCATCTTTCTAGTCAAATTGACTGGGTCTTCATGACCGGTTGGAATGATTTCGTGGAAGTGTATGTCGTAAAACCCGATGGTTCCTATCAGATTAAACGTAGCGGCGAACTCCTACCTGCTTCTCAAAAAGATCTTGCTGTTGGTAAGAAAAGCAAAGTATCTCTCAAACTCCTACCCGAACAAGAATATACACTTTATATTCGTGTAGAGAGAAAAAATCAGGAGCATCCTGTGCTTGACCTCAAGCTAGTCCAACCTGCTATCTGGCGACAAGAAATAGAAGAACGTAATCTGGTTCAAGGACTTTTTCAGGGTATTCTCTGGATTATGCTCTTGTATAATTTCTTTATATACCTTATCAGCAGAGATCAGCCCTACTTATACTACTCGGTTTATTTGTTTGTCTCCTCTATCTATTTCGCGCACTACTATCACCTGAGTGCCGAATTATGGCTGAGGGAGTGGCCTTTTCTCAATTCTTTCCTTTGGCTGTTTTCGGGGGTGATTGTTTTGGCCTATTTTCAATTTATGCGTACTTTTTTGAATACCGCTGCCCTAATCCCCTTCTGGGATCGGGTGCTTCGTGGGTGGCTTCGTTTTGGGTTTGGGATGATAGTTTCACTTTTTATTTTGTATGCTTTTAGCTACGATTTCCCCCTTTTATTAAAAATCAACAACAACATCTTGCTCTTTGAAATTTTGCTAGGTATGATCATTCTCATCAAGCTTTATCAGCATTCTAATTTATTAGTCCGTTACTTTATCAGCGGGTCTTTTTGTTTAGGATTGGGTAGTTTCTTAGGTGCCTTTCTGTATTTGTATGTTGATTATAAACAAGCTTTGTACTTTGCTCAGGCGGGTATCGTGGCTGAGGTGTTGCTTTTTTCACTCGGATTGGGCTATCGTATCCTGAGGATAGAACGAGATAAACATAAAACACAGGGAGAACTCATTGCCCAACTGGTAGAAAATGAAAAATTGCACTATAAAGTGACCCGTGAGCTGGAAGAAAAAGTCAAGCAAAGAACCTCGGAGCTACAGCAACAAAAAGATAAACTCGAGCAGCTCAATCTAATCAAGGACAAGCTCTTCTCGGTCATCTCGCACGATTTACGTAGCCCCCTGACCACTCTGGAAGGTTCTTTAAAGGCCATTCAAATGAAATTGCTCAGTGCCGAAGAAGAACAACGTGTGTTCGGACATCTGGAAAAAAACCTCCAAAACACCAAGATGCTATTGGACAATCTACTCCACTGGGCCATGGTACAAATGGAACAGGTAACGATTCCAGAAGAAGAAATTGACCTCTACCAGCTCAGTACCCATACCTTAGATTTTAACCAAGAATTAGAAAAAAAGAACATTCGTCTCCAAAATCATATCCCTTCGGGTGAAGTCGTATTTGCGAATCAGCAGATGGTGCAGGTAATCCTCAAAAACCTAGTGAGCAACGCCATTAAATTTACCCCAGAAGGAGGTGAAGTCCATATCAGTAGCCACTCCGAATCAGATCAAGTCTCTATCACGGTCGAGGATACAGGAGTAGGGATGGACGATCAAGAAAGAGAAAAATTATTCAAGCTCGACACTCATTTTAGTACACTCGGTACCGACGACGAACGTGGCAATGGTCTGGGGCTGCTTCTTTGCCGTGAGTTTGTGGAGAAAAATGGCGGTAGAATTTGGGTAGAAAGCCAAAAATGGAAAGGAAGCCGTTTTACCTTCACCCTCCGAAAACAACCCAGCCAAGCCGAAGCCCCGCTCTCTTCCCCATTCATCAGACAGCCTTTTATCTTACTAGACTAGAAACAAACACACTGACTATCTTTTTGTTAACTTTGCTGTAAGCTCCCAACTAATTCCCGAAATAAACGTCTCTAATTTGGCAAGAGAATAAAATTTGTGATAATTTTATCCAAGATCCAAGACCCATTCTCATGAGAGAAGCAAAGGAACATATTTTATATGTAGACGATGAGCCAGATAATTTGACGGTTTTCAAGTCTAATTTTCGTCGCTTTTACAAAGTACACACCGCCACCTCTGCCCAGGAGGGATTGGAAATCCTTCATCAGCACGACATTCACGTGATTATTACCGACCAGCGTATGCCTGGCACCACGGGCGTGGAATTTTTAGAGAGCATTATTCCCCAATATCCCGACTCTATTCGTATGATCTTGACGGGTTTTAGCGATGTGGAGGCCATTATTCAAGCCATTAATCAAGGACAAGTTTATCGCTATATTACCAAACCCTGGGATCGGGAAGAGCTGAAGATGACCATTGATAAAGCCCTCGAGTCTTACCACCTGAGGAAAGAAAATAAGAATCTGATTGCGAGTTTGCAAGAGGCTAATCAAAATCTGGAGAAAAAAGTAGAAGAGAGAACCGTCGAGGTGCATCGCCAGAAAAAAGAAATTGAAACCCTCTTGCACAATATCTTGCCCGAAGAAATTGCCCAAGAACTTCGCCAAAATGGCCGTGCAACCCCCAAACATTACGATCAAGTAACGGTACTATTTGCTGATTTCAAAGGCTTCACGAGCTTGGCCGAAAGGCTCATGCCCGAAGACCTGATTCGAGAGCTCAATCAATGCTTCATGGGCTTTGATGGAATTATCGAGAAATTTGGGATAGAAAAAATTAAAACGATTGGTGATGCCTACATGTGCGCGGGCGGTATTCCCGTAGCTAATACCACCAATGCCGTGGATATGGTATCAGCCGCCCTAGAAATGCAAGATTTTATTCAAGAATGGCAACGTGAACAAGAAAACGAGGGAGAACCAGTCTGGCACCTGCGTGTCGGTATTCACACCGGGCCTCTAATTGCCGGAGTGATTGGAAAGAAAAAATTTGCCTATGATATCTGGGGCGATACTGTAAACCTAGCCGCCCGTATGGAGTCCAGTGGTGAGGCGGACAAAATCAATATCTCAGGAGATACTTACAAACTGATCAAGGATCAGTTTGAGTGTACTTACCGAGGAAAAATTTCTGCGAAAAATAAGGGAGAAGTGGATATGTACTTCGTAGATGGAAAGAAATTTGATGATTAACATGAAAAGTTGGGAGTTCATTCCACCCACTTTATCCGCATTCGCGTCTACCCGAGGCACCATCACGAATCGCTCGAGCGCTTCTCATCTTAGTCATCCTGTGGTTGACTTTCTATGTTTAATCATATCACCCTGAAGCACTTGCCATTATGAAGACAGAAAAGCCTTATGTTTTGTATGTGGATGATGAGCCAGATAATCTGACTGTCTTTAAATCTACCTTCCGTCGTGATTACAAGGTATTCACGGCCAATTCCGCCTCCGAAGGTATGCAAATCCTCAAAGAAAACCCTCAAATCGATGTGGTCATCACCGACCAACGCATGCCCGAGGTCACTGGAGTCGAATTTTTAGAAAGCATCGTAGACGATTATCCTTATTCGGTTAGAATGATCTTGACGGGCTTCAGCGATGTGGAAGCCATCATTCAGGCCATCAACCAAGGGCAGGTTTATCGCTATATTACCAAACCTTGGAACAAAGAACAACTCAAAGAAACGATTGACCGCGCCATCGAGAACAATCGCAAACGTAATACAAATGCATCCTCCCCAGACGATTCTCTGAAAAGAGAGTTGGAAGAAGTCAAAAAAGAGCTGGCTCGTAAAAATCATGACCTGATTCAAAGTCTTTCTTACGCAAAGCAGATCCAAGGAGCCATGCTCCCTGCCCTGGCTGAAATCAGTCAGGCACTCCCGAATTTCTTTGTTTTTTCGCTACCCAAGCAATACGTTTCGGGTGACTTTTATTGGTTTTATCAGGCGGCAGATCAGACCTGCTGGTTTGCATTGGCCGATTGTACAGGCCACGGCGTGCACGGGGGCTTTATGAGTATTATCGCGCATGACTTACTTCACGAGATCATTGTGGCCAGAGGCATCCAAGAGCCTAATCTTATTCTGGAAGAAATGCATCAGGGTTTGCGCAGTCTGCTTCATCAAAAAATCTCTGATAATCAAGACAGTATACACATAGGAGTTTGTTGCTGGAAGCCTTCTGACCACACCTTGACCTACGCCGGTGCGCGGCATTCTCTCGTTTACATACAAGGTGGGCAACTTCACGAGATCGATGGGGATCGAGAGCCAGTGGGTGGCTTGTGGCGCGCCAGTGAAACCAAACGTACCTTTAAGCCTCATAGCCTCCAGCTTCGCGATGAACCTACGCATTTTTATATGTTTTCGGATGGCTTCCAGAATCAATTGGGAGGGCCACGACTCAAAAAATTTAAAGCTGAACCTTTTCGTGAGTTGTTATTCAAACTCCACACGCTTCCCGTGGATGAGCAGCATCAACAATTATCCCAGACTTATGACGATTGGGTGAGGCAGGGCACTCAGGTGGACGATGTCATGGTTTCGGGCTTTAGCTTACCCAAATAAGGTTCATAAGCAATCTTTCAGAAAAATCTTATGAAAATACCTATCTTTGGAACTAAATGAGTGGGTTAAAATTTTTTATATAGCGTAGCTTTCTTTTCAACTCAATACCGTCACGAGTCATATTTATCTTTTTCTCTCATGCAAAAAACACAAGAACGAAGTTTTTTCCTGTCAAGCCATTTGGTGAAAGTTAGTTTTTGTGTGCTTGTTCTATGCTGGTTGAGTGCTTGCCAAACCGAGCTAGACCCTGAGCCTCAACGCACTAGACTCTCGGTAGAGGTATTAGATATTGAGGGCAAGCCTCGTCCTGATGCCACTGTGCAGTTGTACGCCTCTTTGATGGATTTACAGCGTCGTTTTCAGCCTTTACGTACACAAAAGAGTGATGCTCAAGGTTTAGCGCATTTTCAAGACTTAGCAGCCTCGTCTTATTTTGTCTATGCCAGTTATGAGAGTCAAGATGCTTATTTTGATAATGAAGCCACTGGCGATGTAGCCATGGACAAGCCTTTATCCCTCAGTCAAGCCCAGACTTTTTTTACCATCACAGCTTACAAACGGCCCGTGCAGCCTCAGAAAGTCAGTATTCAATCTTGTTGGCTTCAAGATTATCCTGAACTCAAGAAACTTCAAATTTCTGCTGACTCCAGCCTCTGGCTTTCCGAACCTATTTATGTTGATTTTTATGTGGGAGAAAAATGGATTAATCGTGTGGGGCCGATGCAATTCTATCAATCTTCTACCCAAGATGGCAAGTATCATACGCTGTCTTTACCCCAAAAATCTCCTCAGCCTAATCCTACCATGGCCTTGAATCAACTTGCCCAAAGTCCTCTGGAGCTTGACTTTCAGGGATCGACTCAAAGCAATTCTCAGTATCATCTGGAGATCGATCTGCGCCCTTATTTCAAGGACAGCGATACTTCATTTCCCGACCGTATTTTGATAGATCAAGACCAGCTCAAGATTGGCTTGGAATTACTTTGGGAATAATACCAATCAAACACAGAGACACGGAGAGGTTTGTTCCAGTGGAAAACCTATTCCCATTTAAGTGTACACATCACAGAGATGGATTGGTATAAGAATTACAGATTACTTTCGCGACAAAGAGGCTTAGTTTAGCCTGATAATTCAGACTCTGTTCTTTTCTTTCCCATTTACCATTTAATTCGCCATCGCCATTAGCAAATCGGCCTGCGTGATAATATGCACCTGATTCAACTCATCTCTTACCAATAAGGCTTTGTTGTCCTTGTTAATAAGTGAAGAAAGTACATCTAAGGTATTGTCCATGGCCACGAAGGTAAAAGGCTGATCCATAACCTCGTGCACGGGTTGATTTTTCATCTCGGGTTTCTCGATAATTTGCCCTAGAATTTTAGAGTCTGTTAAGCTCCCCACGATGTGATCTTGATCGGTAACTGGAATTTGAGAAATGCCTTCTTTGATAATTTTTTGGATGGCATCGCCTACTTTGCAATCTTTCTCGATGGTCACGAGGCGATCTTTGCCATTTTTGTGGTGGATGATATCACGGGCAGTAGCAAAATCACGAGCTTCCAAAAAGCCATGATCTTTCATCCAAGTATCATTATAAACCTTTCCCAGATAGCGAGTCCCGTGGTCAGGGAGAATCACGACCATTACATCGTCTTCTTTGAGATTTTGGCGAGCGTATTCCAAAGCTCCAAACATAGCCGCTCCGCAAGACCAACCGATGAAAAGTCCTTCTTCGCGGGCTAAGCGACGAGTCATGACGGCGGAGTCTTTATCGGTAACTTTGATAAAAGTATCTACCATGTCAAAGTCTACGTTCTTGGGCAGAATATCTTCACCAATGCCTTCGGTGAGGTAGGGATAAATTTCATTGTTGTCAAATTCGCCCGTTTCCTTATATTTTTTGAAAACCGATCCGTAGGTATCAATGCCCACAGAGATCAATTCGGGTTTTTGCTCTTTGAGATATTTGGAAGTACCCGAGATGGTTCCCCCCGTGCCTACACCAGCGGCGAAGTGCGTGATTTTGCCTTCGGTTTGTTGCCAAATTTCGGGGCCTGTGGTTTCGTAGTGAGCCGCCGCGTTGGAAAGATTGTCGTATTGGTTGGGATAAAAAGAATTAGGCGTGTCTTCGTTTAGTTTGCGCGCTACCGAGTAATAAGAGCGGGGGTCTTCGGGGGGTACATTGGTGGGGCAAACCACCACCTCGGCGCCCACGGCTCGGAGGATGTTGATTTTTTCCTGAGATTGCTTGTCAGACATCGTAAAGATGCATTTGTAGCCCTTGCCGATGGCAGCTAAGGCCAAGCCCATGCCCGTATTTCCCGAGGTTCCTTCGATGATGGTACCGCCGGGCTCGATAATCCCAGCTTTCTCAGCATCATCTATCATTTTGATGGCGATACGGTCTTTGACCGAGTTGCCTGGGTTGAAATATTCTACTTTGGCGAGGATGGTGCCGGGGATGCCTTGGTTTACTTTATTGAGTTTAATGAGTGGGGTGTTGCCAATGGCATCCACGATGGAATTGTAGTATTGCATATGTTCTTAGTTGAGCCTTATCTAAGTTAGGAAAAATCACTACGAAGCGAAAGACAAAAGTAGTTTTTTTCTACGAAGATGTATGTAGCATAACAGAATAATAACATATAAGTAGATGCGGAACGCCATTTCTGTGTGGCTGGTTCGCCCAATGGTTCTTTCCGTCACCAAAAGACCAACCAAAACCTGACTTATCGCTTCAAGGAACCCATCAGCGAATCCATTTCCAGCCTAAGATAGCCTGAGGGTCAGCGGAGGCATAGGCCAGCCACGCTTTTCCCATAATATGATCCTCGGGCAGAAGCCCCCAGTGGCGAGAATCTCTAGCCCGATGAAAATGATCCCCCAGTACAAAATAATAATCCTGCTGGAAGGTGTAGAATGCTACTGGTTTACCATTGATGAAGAGTTGCTGATCTCGGATCACGACACTTTCTGGGCGAGGATAAATTTCGTATCTTCGGATCAAGTCGCCATAAAGAATCACATTATTTTTGGTCATCGGGATTTGCATGCCCTTGGCCGGAATCAGTATAGGGCCAAAGTGATCTCGATTCCATTTGAAATTAGGATGGCGAGGGAAGATGGTAGGGTAGCGCTTTTCTGGCTCGTGTAGGCGACGACGGATGCGCTTAACCAAGCCTACTCGTTTGAGTGTTTGCAAAGCTTCCACTTGCCCGAGCGTGATGGATAGTTCGTACACATACAGTCCCGCCTCTCTGGACAAATTTTTTACCCCCAAGCGATGCTCCCGCAAAAACAAAGGGCTAATCTGCCGGTAGGCTTGCACTTGATAATCATACAAACGCCCCTCCGGCGTGCCTTGCAATTGCCCGTTGATATAAACGCGTGAACGCTTGATGGAAAGCGTATCGCCCGCCACTGCAACACAACGCAACACCCGAATCGCTCTCAGGTCAATGGGATGCGCTTGGTCGGTAGGTTGGTTAAATACGAGCAAGTCTTGCCTCTTGACCGCGCCAGTCTGTAAGCGCGTGAGTGGCAAACGAAGGTCAGGATCGTCTACATAGGCGGGTAGTCCTAGTCCAGGAATACGCTGATGTAAAAAGGGTAAGCGTAAGAGGGTGACCGGGGTGCGCGGGCCGTAAGCCCATTTGTTGAAGAGGATCAAATCGCCTTTATACAAGGTCTTTCCCAGAAAAGAGGTTTTTACTTCATATGGAGTCAGCACAAGCCAACGGAACAAAATGGCCAGAACGAGTACCAAAAAAATAGCTCCTAACCAAGCACGAGTGCTTATATTTTTGGACGTGCTTTTGCGCCTGCCTCTATATTTTCTGGTAACAGCCACCTCGGAAGAATTTTTCTTAAAAATCTAACATATCATCCATACCAAACACCCCTGTTTTGTCTTGTAGCCATTCGGTAGCCAATACGGCTCCCAGTGCAAAGCCATTGCGGCTAAACGCTTCGTGTTTGATCTCAATCCGATCGATTTCAGATTGATAGACAATCTGATGCGTACCGGGCACTTGAGGCTCTCGCTTGGAAATAATGCTGAGTTCTTCGGCTTGTTTACTGGGTTCGTTGATCCACTTTTGTTTTTGGGGATGTGCTTCTAGAATGGCCTCCGCCAAGGTAATGGCTGTGCCACTGGGCGCATCTTTTTTTTCAGTGTGATGAATTTCTTCCATTTCAATCTGATAAGCCGTTTGTTTGCTCATCAGTTTGGCTAGAAATTGATTGAGTTTAAAAAAAATATTTACCCCAATGCTGAAGTTAGAAGCATAAAAAAAAGCTCCCTGACTCTCTTGACAAACGCGCTCCAATTCTGGCTTGCGCTCCAACCAACCCGTGGTACCACTGACGACCGGAATTTGCTGTTTTACGCAGTACTTGAGATTCTCAAAAGCAGATTCAGGTTGGGTAAACTCGATGGCGGCATCGGTTTCTTGGCGAGTCAGCTGAAATAGGTCTGACTGATTGTTTAAATCAATGATATGGCTAATTTCGTGGCCTCGGTCTCGGGCAATTTGCTCAATGGTTTTGCCCATTTTACCGTAGCCAATCAAGGTAATACGCATTTTTTTGAATATTAAATACAAATCACAAACTGGCTTAGGAGATAATTTGCCATCTGTAATTGATCACTTACTTCAATTTCAAATTTATCTGGATGCCTGCTACCGCCTGCATGGGAGTGGACTCGGCGTAGGGCTTGATCTCTAAAGCTAAATCTTCACTCACGTCAAAAGAGCGTAAATGGGCATCTACCGAAGCATCTACAATGTTTAGTCCATACAAGAGGACGGATAAGATAATCAATAAATCGCGATTTCTTTGAAAAAAATCTTGATTTAGGCGAGCCGTTGGTTCCGAAATCAGTGGAAAGGGATCGTCTTCGGGTCTTTCTTCAGATTTGGCCAAGACCGCATCTCGGAAGGTCAGGTAGCGATTATTGTTCCAGTAGATAAAATATCCCAAAGTGGCTCCTAATCCATAAATAATCGGGAGTTTCCAATATCGGCGATTGTAGATTTGCCCCATTCCTGGCATCACGGCTGAATAGAGTGCTGCTTGGTTGGGGGAATAGTATCTTTGCGTTTGGATTTTTATTACTTCCTCTACCTGAACCGAGTCTGAGGCTAGGCGTGGCAAAGAATCTAGCTCTTGCGCCTTGACTTTTGCCCCCAAAATAGACAAAACTAACAGAAGGCCAAAGTAGACAGATATTTTGGACATAAATGCAAAGATGCTTCTCATAAATTGCTTTTCCTAATAAAAAAAGGAGCTTTATCTGCAAAAAAATAGTCTATAAGCATTTTCTCAAAAAAAACTTGAGTCGTCTTTTAAAAATTGGCAGACAAGCCAAGTTAGCCGGGTTCATAAGCTCAGGCTTAGATTTTGTCTAACAAAAACAAAGCTAAAAAAGCTCTGGGAATTTAGCTGTTTCTCCTGAGAGATTTAACAAAATTTATACTTTGCCTCTTCTTGCAACGTTTTTCCTTTTCTTTTGCGCCTAGAAGATGGGAGAAAACTGCTTGCTGAATGTTTTTTTTCGTATCGATAGTTTACTAGAAAGAAAGACATAAGTTTGGTTTGACTCTTGATAGCGATCATTTACAAAAAAAAAGAGCTAAATTTCACAGCTAGTTACCAAGACAGAAATTTGAGCGGAAATACTTGTTTCTGTACATTTTTTGCCCAATATTTAAGAGATTTTAAGATTAAGCCTTTTATAAAACGATTCATAAAACCCTTTCACACTAACACAACACGCTGATGATGATGAGACAACTAATCTTTTTGCTTCCTTTAGCACTTTGGATGTTTTCCTGCGGAGGGAGCAGCGGGCCGGAAACCACCGGTGAAGAAAGCCAAAAGAAAATTTTTAGATACAATCAAACCGGAGGGCTTAATTCACTTGATCCTGCCTTTGCTAACAAGCGTTCCAATATTTGGGCTGCGACCCAACTTTATAATGGTTTGTTTAATTTTACCAAAACCTTAGATGTGCATCCTGAATTGGTCAAGGAATGGGACATCTCCGAAGATGGCCGCGTATATACCTTTACCATCAAACAAGGAGTGAGATTCCACGACAACGCCTGCTTCGAGGGAGGCCGTGGACGAGAAGTCAAAGCAAGTGATTTTGTGTACAGCTTCTCTCGCATCATGAAAACAGGAACGGGTTCTTGGATTTTCAACGATAAAGTCGCGCTCAACCCTGATGGAAGTCCTTCGGATACTGCTTTCGTGGCCGTGGATGACTATTCGTTTAAAGTGTATCTAAATCGTCGCTTTCCTGCCTTTTTGCAAATCTTGGCTATGCCTTACTGTTTTGTGATTCCTAAAGAAGCCGTGGAAAAATACGGCAAGGATTTCCGCGCGAATCCCGTGGGAACTGGCCCTTTTATGCTAGACCAGTGGGATGAGAAAAATAGCCTGCGCATGGTTAAAAATGAAAACTACTGGGATAAAGACCCCAAAGGCAACCCACTTCCCTATCTGGATGTAATACAAATCTCTTTCATCGAAGATCGCAATCAAGAGTTTAATACGTTTATGAACGGTGATCTAGATTTTATTGCCAATCTCTCCGAAACTTCCCGAGATCAGATTTTGGAGAAGAACGGTGAAATTAAAGAGAAAATCCAAAGTGAATACAATGTAGAAAAAGTACCCTATCTGAATACGGAATACATTGGGTTTAACCTAGAAGGTAATCAGGAGGAAAATCCCTTTACCAATAAAAAACTTCGTCAGGCACTGAGCTACGCCGTGAATCGCAAAGGCTTGATTTCTTTCCTTAGAAACGGGCTGGGCGCACCGGGTGATTATGGAATCGTGCCCATTGCTTTGCCATCTTTTGATAGCACGAAAGTAAAAGGATACCCTTATAACCAAAGAAAAGCTCAGGAATTGCTCAAAGAAGCAGGGCATCCCAATGGAGAAGGGCTTCCTACCATTACTTTACATACTTATACCTCTGACCAAGGTATTGCCGAATACTTACAAAAAGAATGGCAGGCCATTGGCGTCAAAGTAAATATTGAAACGAATCAATTCTCCGCTCACCAAGAGAAAGTAGACAATGGACGTGTGAATTTCTTCCGAGGCTCTTGGTTAGGAGATTATCCAGATGCTGAGAATTATTTGGCGATGTTCTACAGCAAAAACTTCTCTCCCGAAGGCCCCAATAAAACTCACTTCTCGGATACAGAGTTTGATAAGCTCTTTGAAGAGGCGCACGAAACAGATAATCTCTTCACTCGTTATGAAGATTACCTAAAAATGGATCAAATCGTGATGGAAGAAGCCCCCATAATCGTGCTCTATTACGATGAAGTGTTACAACTCAAACAATCTTACGTGGTAGGATTAGAAGCAGACGCGATGAATAATCTCCGCCTAGCCAGTGTAGATATCAAAAAAGGAGAGGAAGTCGCACAGAAGTAAAATCATTCAAGTTAAAAATTGCAAATGGTCGTTTACTGAACTTGTAAACGGCCATTTACTATTTATTTTCAAAAGCAAAACGCTTTGTGTAGAAATTATAGAAGAAAATAATCCCCGTTACAATTAGCTTAGTAATATATTGGTGTGCTCTCAAGAGATCAATGTGATTCAGACTATAAATGAGGAGGGTACTCAGCCCCACCCCTAAGACCGAGAAACCAATAGAGAGGATAAAGGCGGTACTGGTTTTTCTCTCCAAGCGAAATACGAAGCGTTTTTGGAGGATAAAGTTGGTCAACATCCCGCAAGAGCTAGAAATAATATTAGAAATGACTGGAGAAAAAAAGTAAGCCACCAAGATTAAATACAAAAAATAATCTAAGCTCGTCGCGATGACGGAGGTACTGGCAAATTTTAATTTTGGTAAGATAAAACCTTTTGCCTTGGCCCAAAGGCTTGCTTTTTCAGAATGATTCTCCATAGATGAGTATAATAAGCTTTCAATGCCTAGCTTTTCTCAGCAATATCAGCGTGAGTCTTGCTAAAAACACCTTGCTGCGCAGCAACCAATCACAACTGCTAAGTACTGGATATCTATTTCCCTTTTTCGTATTTAAGTACGACTGTGGTAGGAATTTCGAAGATATCTCTTTGTTTAACGATGAGTTCAAAATTTTCTTCTTCTAACTCTTTCATTCTTTTGGCCCGACCCACGATGTAGGCAGCTTCATAATTTTGGAGCGCTTTTTTCAGATCATCCACCGAAGAATAGCTTTTGATTTCTCGTTCTAAATAAAACACGAAGGCAGGATTAAAAAATCCATAGGAAACCACGGGCAGCTCACGATCCATCTTGGGGAGTGCGATGTGCAGTGGATTCTCCTCGTCAATTTTGGGGAATGCTAACCAAAAGAAGATTAAAATCGTCAAAATAAAACTTATGATCTGACTGTATACAGCCGACTCCCAACGTCGCTGGTAAATGAATATCAAGGCGAAAATGGCTCCCACGGGCAAGGCCACCAAATAAAACCCTAAATAAGATAAATGCGACAAAGCAGGGTCAAACTTTAGCCCCAAGTAGGCAGCCACTGGCACCAAGAGCATCAACAGCAAATAGACATAGGCACTGACCAAGAACCATCTTTTATTTTTTTCTTTTAAATTGATAGTTTGAATAAAATGTCCTAACAATACCGCCAAAAAAGGATAAGCAGGTACCGTGTAATTAGGTAGTTTCGTACTCGATATAGAGAAGAAACCCACGATGCCCCCTGCCATCAACAGCGTAAAAAGCAAGGCTCCTTGTTGCTCTCGGCGTTGCACCCAAGCCAAACGCAGAGCTTGCGGGAGATAAACCACCAAAGGCAACATCCCCACGATGACATAGCCCCAAGTCAAGAGAAATATCCCTCCGTGCCCCTCCATCGGGCGTGTAAAACGCTCTACATTATGGGTGATATAAAAGCCCCTGAGCCACTCCCCATCGGTCGCCAAGCCCACGGCAATATGCCAAGGGATTACCACCAGTATCATAATCAATAAACCCAAAAATGGCCGCGCTCTCAGGATGCTTTTCCAAGCGAAATGCCCACTCAATATTAAGAAAAGGAAAATACCCAGACCCGGCAACAAAATCGCAATGGGGCCCTTGGCTAAATACCCCAATCCCGCGAAAAAATAAGCCAAAATTAGAAATCCAGTCTGCCGCTCCAGCCAACCTCGGAAAAAACAAAATGCCCCCGCCGCGATAAAGAAGATCAAGTATGGATCAGGTACTGCCATATGAAACTGGATAGCATAATGGAGGGAAGCAGTCAGGGAAAGGGCGGCAAACCAAGCCGCACGAGTAGATAAATATCGCTCTGCAAACAAGTAAGTAACCCACACCGTGAGTACGCCAAATATTACCGAGAAAAAACGCGCGCCAAATTCTCCAAAACCAAAAATATAGTAAGAAACGATCATGAAATAATAATGAATCGGAGGTTTCTCGACCCGCAATTCATAATTGAAAGTGGGGACAATCCAGTCTCCTCTTTGCATCATCTCGTGTGCACAGCCAGCATTGCGGGCTTCGTCTAAGGCATAGACATCTAAGCCACTGATATTAGCAGATAGCACTAGGTAAGTAACGATCAATAAAGCCACCAATTGGTAGGTGCGTTGCGTCATAATTCTCAAATTTGAAACAAATCTCGGAAATTTTTTTGATTCGAGCGCACAGAGTAATGAGTAATGATTTTTTCACGTGCCTTTCGCCCCATTTCTTTCCTGAGATTTGCGTTTTGGAGCAAGGCGAGGAGCGCCTGTTTCCAGTCCTCAGGCTCTTGGCAGAGATAGCCATTTTCGCCGTGGTCAATGATTTCTTTATTTACACCCACGGGAGAAGCCAAGGCTGGAATGCCGAGTGCCATATACTGCAAGGCTTTAAAACCACATTTACCTTTACTCCAAGGGTCGTCCGAGAGGGGCATAATGCCTACGTGCATTTGCATCAAATCGGCAATCTCCGAGTCCTTTTGCCAAGCTTGAAACTCGATGCGGGGAAGCTGGAAATCAGGAGCTTGATTAGAAATTAACAGAAACTGAAAGTCAATATCTTTTTGCATTTCTCTCAGGAGGGGCACCAATTCTTCTAGATATTTCATGGTAGAATGTGTGCCCGTCCAGCCTACGACCAAGGGATTGGCTGCTGTTTGATCGCGCAGATTGCAATGCCAGTTTTCGGTATCTATCGTGGTGGGATTAATGATTACCCGAGAATTGAATTGCCGGGCATAATCCGCCAAGTAGGCATTTCCCGCGCTAACTTTATAAGCCCAGCGGCATATCCAAGCCGTTTTCTGGTGAAATTTGAGCCACGCCACCAAACGATTACTCTGGCTAGTATTGGGTAGCCAAATGGCATCGTCAAAGTCGAAAATAATTTTCTTCCGAGCGATCTTAGCCATCCACCACTCGAAAATGGGCGGCCCAATGGGGCTCGCCTCCCGGTGAATCAAGACAAAGCTATAAATACGGAGCCGAAACAATAAAACAAACCTGCCTAAAAACCCACCCAAGATTCCTCCTAGCTTCTTCCAAATATGTCCTTCTTGATAAAGAACCTGCCAAGTGGACTGATTTAGAAAAGGTTTTTGATCGTACTGAATCCCCGAAGTTTCGAGACCCTCCAAATATTGCTCGAAGCGAAATCGTTGAGAAGGAGCTTGCCCGTGGGGATATGGGCATACAATCAAGACTCGCATAAACTAGCGTAACAGCGTTTCGTAAACTTGTTGATATCGCTTCACCCCTTCTTCCAGGCCAAAATAGTCAATGGCGGCACTGCGCAGGCGACCAGGAGAAGCTCTCAACCATCTTTTCAAGTCTTTGATCGTGGCTTCATAAGCTTTTTGCTTTTCTTCTTGGCTTTGCTCAGGATTCAAATCAAGCAAGGCACCGCATTTGTATTTTCTGAAGAGGAAATCATGATCACCTACCTCCGTGTTAGAAATAATGGGAATGCCCATGGCTAGTATCTCTCCCATCTTGGTAGCCGAAGAAGCCTTCTTAGAAAAATAAGGCTTTATAAAAAAAATAGAGAGCTGGCTTTGTGCCAATAGGCCAGGCACTTGGATACGTTCTGCGGCCTGAATGGTCAGCGCATATTCAGGAATATCAAGGTTACGTGCCGTACTAAGGATGGTCTCTGGCGGCTCGGTCGTGATAAAGAGAAAATGCGCTTCTGGATAAAAGCGCAACAACTGCTGGAAAAAGATGAGCATTTCCTCTAGCATATACCAAGTCCCGATAGAGCCTAAATAAGAAAGCGTGAGCGTATCTTTGCTAGGCGGCTCGACAGGATACAGGTTAGGATCAAAGAGTTTGGTATCTACACAACAGGGAATCACTTGGATGGGAGCCAATTGGGGTAGGCGCCAACGCTCGATTTCAGTCTTGGCATTTTCGGTGAGGCTAATGGTGTAATCTGCTTTTTGTAGAAAACTTTTTTCTTTTTGCTTGAAGTAGTGATAGATTTGTTTGAAAATCGGGTTACGCAGACTCCAAATTCCCCCATCAATGCGCTCATCTGCCCAGAAGCCTCGCATATCGAAGATAAACTTCAAACGATACTTTTGCTTCATCTCTAAACCAATGATAGAAGCAATGTAGCTACGACAATGGACAATCTGATATCCTCTATTTTTGTGCATTTGACGTGCCTTTCGGCGAAGGCGACGAATATCCAAGAGTGTAGAAAGTACCGCTGGGTACTTAGTGTAGGAAATATGTTCCCAGTGCAAGCGATTATGGCGCACGATTTCACGGATGATAGATTCTCTTTTTTCAAAATTCACGCTTTTTTCAGCACTCAAAATGCTAATCTCGTAGCCGAGCTTACTTAACTCGGTCAAGTAAGGTAAAATTTGGGATTGCCCCAGTGGGTCAGTCAGCCCGTCATAACTTATATAGAGAATCTTTTTCAACGCGTTCGTTAGATTACAAATTCCAGATGAAAAATTTCAAAGAGACAAAAAACGAAAAATCCGCAAATTAAAGCATACGACTATACAAATTGCTCTACTTGTATGCTGTAAGTAAAAGTAATTTTCTCTTCAGGTTCTAGGTTAATCAATCCAATCCCGTGATTAAAAGCATCGGGAGGGCAACTCATGGGTTCAATGGCGATGCTCTCTCGGTCAGGGGGCGTATAAATTTGCAGATAATTATATGCCTGTGTGCCCGTGCCTTGCTCAATTTTAATATCTATACCCAGTTGGGTATCCCTGAGTATGAGTTCGTGCGAATTTTCGGAGCTATCTAGCTCGAAACAATGATCCCAGCTCTGATTCCCAATTTTTTTGAACTGCTCATAGCCTTGCATTTTGGTCATATCTTCACTATCAAACAAAGAAAGTGGGTTAAAACGTAGCTGAAGCTCATCAATGGGTTTGCCAGTACTAAAGTAAGCGTGCCAGCCGTCTCCCATGGGCATTGTTTGTTGCCCCGTGTTCATGACCAGCGTATCTATTTTTAGTTTTTGATTCACATCAAAAGTGTAAAGCACCTTGACCTTGGCAGGAAAAGGAAAACCGGCTAAGTCCCCAGGATATTCGTGGGTGATGAGCAGAGAAGCAAACTCGGAGCTTTCTGCCACCTCCACCACTCTGAAGCTGGCCTCGTACAAAAAACCGTGAATACTGTTTCCTTCCTGCGGAAAGTTTAAAGGAAGGTCGTAGCTTTTACCTTCATAATTGTACTTAGCTCCATAGACACGGTTAGGAAAAGGCCATAGTTTCACGCTTCTAAACTGCTTATTCAATTCTGAGCGAAGTTCATCTGCATTTTGGTAGCCTTGCACTACATTGAGTTTTTCTCCTCCAGCCAGAGGCACTACTAATTCATTGAGGATCGCGCCCGTTTGAGGAAGAATGGCCGCATAAGCTCCGGTTTGGGTATTGATTAATTTATAATATGGCTCCCCTTCAAATAATTCATTCAGCACTTTAAATAACATAAAATTTTATTTTGGAAGGAATGGTAGCTTTCTCATCTCTACTTAGATCTGCCTTCATTCACTTGGTTTAGGGTTTTTTGGTGGCAATCATCAGACTGGTATTGTCCGTTTTCCAATGATAGCCGTAAGTAAAGTTCAAGGGTTGAACCTCGCCTGACTCATTGTATGCTTTCTGCAAGGCGGGTTGATAGGTATAAGAGCCAAAATCAGCCACGGGTCGGGCGTATTTCCCGTATAGTTTTATGCTCCAGCCATTCTCTTGAAGCTCTGTATAACGAACCCCTGTATCATCTTGTAGAATCATAGAAGTCTCGTCGAGTACCAAATCGCGCATAATTTTGAAGTTGGAATTATGCAAAATATAGGAAGCCGATTTGATGAGGGTAATTTTATTTTCAAAGCTTTTAATAAACTTCACTAGCTCCAACTTTTGTTGCATCTTGCTATCTTCTACATCTGTACCGAAGTAAAACATCTTCTGAGATTGGCTCTTGTCTTGGTTCAAGAACTCGATCATCAATCCCGTTAGTTTACCTTGACCAGTTTGAGCGTCTTCTAGCTCGAAATAAGCAGGACTTCCATCCTCTTTCAAGTAGAATTGCTTGATATCTACAATTTGATTGCCCGTGCGTGCCATGAAGATATTCACGATGGGCAGTACGCCTTTCCCCCATAGATCACCGCTCATGTAGCTCGTAATGAAATAATTACGCTCGAATATTTCCGACAAAGCATTGCGCAAACTAGCCAGATAATCGGGAGGCATATTCTGAATATCAACCAATTTCCCGATGGGTTCTAAGCCAAATAAGATGTAGTTGCGGCAGTTGGGAAAAAATTCATAAGCATTCAGAAAGTCTGGCCCACTAAAAGGATAAAACAAGTTGTGCTTTTCAGCTTGATAGTCAGAAAGCTCTGCTTGACGCCAGTCTCGCACACGACTCAGACGACTGTCTTCTAATTTGGTCCATTGACGGTTAAAATTTTCATAGTGAATCTGAGTAGCAGTCGCATTCAAGATAGAATCATAACCTGCTTCGTCGTCTAGCTTGACCGCTCCCATAATTCTCGCACGAGCGGTAGCTTCTCTATCCACGGACACATTGGCTTCTGGCTTTTCCTTTTCGGTAGCAGTAGTGGCCAATTCCGTACGAATGCTATCTCCTGCCTCCGCCTGGGTATCTGCATCTTGAGAGCCGCCACCACAAGCGTATAATCCAAAAAGACAAAATATAAAATAAGCTTTTAATCTCATGAGATCTATTCCTTTTTTAAATGATAATCACAAATTAAAAGGAAAGCCCAATGTTTCCCAAAATAATAAATAATTATTCTATTCCACAGCCAGAAGTCGGCAGCTACAATATAAGAACATCTATTTAAAAAAGGCTCTGGACCGCGGGCTGGCGAGTGCGGGTTGTAAACGAATCCAATAACTTTATCTCACTCAAAAAGAATTTATTTGCTAAAGATTCTTTATATTTGCACTCCTTTTTGAGCCAAAAAGATATAAAGCACTATGAATAAGTATATAGAATTATTGGAAAAGGAGTATGAGGAGTTCAGAAAAGAGCTTCCTGACTTCAAAGCGGGTGATACGGTGAATATCCACGTGAAAATTCGTGAGGGAAATAAACAACGTATCCAGCAATTCAAAGGCACCGTGATTCAGCGTAAGAATACAGGTACGAATGGAGAAACATTTACCGTAAGAAAAGTTTCTAACGGTATTGGTGTAGAAAGAGTCTTTCCTATTCTCTCTCCCAATATTGACAAAATCGAGGTTCTTCGCAAGGGAGCTGTACGTCGTGCCCGTTTATACTACCTAAGAGGCCGCAAAGGTAAATCTGCACGTATCAAGGAGAAAAAGTAATCTAATCATTTTTTGATTGGTGATTGAGCAATAATTTCATTTTGTGAATCTAGTCTCGATAACCAAATTCTTCCTTTCTCACCCGTCGTATGAATTTTTATACGATGGGATCATTTTTTTATAAGAGATTGCTCGAGTTTTATCTTATAAAATAGGCTTAAATTATCACCGATATGATTCCTTTCCATAAGTATCAGGGTACAGGCAATGACTTTATCATGATAGATAATCGGGCTGGCCTTTTTGATGCCGATAACCAGGCATTGGTTCATCAAATGTGCCATCGCCGCTTTGGCATCGGCGCGGATGGTTTGATCTTGTTGGAAAAAGCAGAAGGATATGATTTTCGGATGGTCTATTTCAACGCGGATGGAAGAGAAGGCTCTATGTGTGGCAACGGAGGGCGCTGTGCCGTGAAGTTTGCGCAAAGTTTGGGGCTTTTTCAAGAAAAAACGCGCTTTTTGGCCGTAGATGGCCTGCACGAAGCACACCTTGCTGACAGCATCGTGCATCTCAAGATGGGAGATGTAATGGCTTGGGAAGAAAATGCTGATTCTTTTTTCTTGGATACAGGTTCTCCACATTATGTGCGTGAAGTCAAGGATTTGTCGAACTTTGATGTACTCAAGCAAGGTAAGGCCATTCGTTACAATGACCGCTTTGCCGAGAAAGGAACGAATGTAAATTTTCTGGAGAAAACGGGAGATCGTCAGATTTTCGTGCGTACCTACGAGCGAGGAGTAGAAGACGAAACCTATTCCTGTGGCACGGGCGTTACGGCCTGTGCACTGGTTGCGAACTTGCAGGGCATGGCTAGTCCTGTTCAGGTGAAGACCATAGGCGGTAATCTAGAGGTTTCTTTCCAGAAAAAAGGGGAACAAACCTTCACACATATTTACCTGGCCGGCCCTGCCGAAAAGGTATATGAAGGAAATTTTTAGGGATTAGCTCAAGACCCGCAAGCAACAACTTACCACCAACTACAGCTTAGGCTACGGCCTGTTTATACAAGTCCTTCAATTTATTGGCTACATAATCTACTTCGGCTTCGGTATTGTAGCGGCCAAAAGAAAAACGCACTGCCGCCCGATCTGCGGGAAAACCTAGACTATCTAACACATGAGACCCTGCATTAGAACCGCTCGTGCAGGCACTCCCGGCTGAGGCAGATATCTCTTGAATATCCAGATTAAATACCAACATCTCATTGGCTTCCGAAGGAGGTAAGCTTACACTGAGGATCGTGTAAAGACTTTTGTCCAAGTGGGCAGATTCACCATTGAAAGCAATACCCTCGATTGTTTGCAACTGCTCAATCATTCTTTTCTTCAGCGATTCAATGTGGTGGCGGTCTGCTTCCATTTGTTCGTAAGCTAGCTCCAAAGCTTTGGCCAAACCGACAATGCCGTAGAGGTTTTCGGTTCCCCCACGCATATTTCTTTCTTGTGCGCCTCCGTGAATAAGCGGATGGATTTTATGATCGGCATTGATGTAAAGAAACCCCACGCCTTTGGGGCCGTGAAATTTATGAGAAGCTCCCACGATAAAATCTACGGGAAGTTTTTGAAGATCGTGCACGTAATGACCCATACTTTGCACGGTATCCGAGTGAAAAAGTGCTTTGTGAGCACGACAAAGCTCACCAATCGCCTGAATATCATTCAGATTACCGATTTCATTATTAGCTTGCATCAAAGATACGAGCGAACGAGGATGTGCTTTGAGCCAAGCTTCTAATTGTGCTAAGTCAATATTTCCCCGATGATCTACCTCAAGCAAGCTGAGTTGAATTTTGCCTTGTGTAGCATAGTGCTTAAGCGGATGTAAGACAGCATGATGCTCCAAAGGACTCGTTAGCGCGTGTTTGATTTGGAAGGTTTCAATGGCAGAGCAAATCGCAAAGTTGTCGGCTTCGGTGCCTCCGGAGGTAAAGAAAATTTCGGAAGGGGAAGTATGGAGTAAGTTAGCTACCTTTTTGCGTGCCACCTCGATGGCTGAGCGGGTTTCTCTTCCGTGAAAATGGATAGACGAAGGATTGCCATAATGATGGCGCATGTAGGGAAGCATCGCCTCTATCACTTCTTCGGCCATGGGGGTAGTAGCGGCATTGTCAAAATAAACTCTCATGAGGATTGCAGATTAGAAATTAAAAATAGCAGATAAAAAGCTAAATATTTGATCGCTTTGTTGGTATCTAATTATACGTTTTTCCCAGATTGGGTTACGATTTCTTTGATATCCTCCATGATTTTTTTGGCCATATTTTCGGCTGTGGTCAACGATTCAGCTTCGCAATATACTCGAATGATGGGTTCGGTGTTAGATTTACGGAGATGCACCCAAGCACTATCAAATTCTATTTTGACTCCATCTTCGGTATTGACAGGATTACTTTTATACTTTTCCTCTATCTCCCGAAGCACCTGATCGACGTTGATTTCTGGGCTGAGTGAAATTTTATTTTTGGAAATTTGATAACTGGGATATTGGGCTTTGAGGGCAGAAACTGGCTTCTCAAATTCAGCCAAATAGCTCAGAAACAAAGCGACTCCCACCAGAGCATCTCGTCCGTAATGCAATTCAGGGTAGATTACGCCTCCATTTCCTTCGCCACCAATCACTGCCTTGATTTCTTTCATCTTTTTAACCACGTTGACCTCCCCTACCGCCGAGGCTGCGTATGCTTGTTCAGCTTTGAGGGTTATATCTCTCAAAGCCTGAGTGGACGAAAGATTAGAGACCGTCGCGCCGGGCTGATACCTGAGTATATAGTCGGCCACGGCCACGAGCGTATATTCTTCTCCGAACATAGACCCATCTTCACACACCAAAGCCAAGCGATCCACGTCAGGATCCACTACGATGCCTAAGTCCAACCCTCCTTTTTCCATGGCTCGGGAAATATCGGTTAGGTTTTCGGGCAGAGGTTCAGGATTGTGTGGAAAAACCCCATTCGGTTCGCAGTGTAGTTTCGTGATTTGTTTTACACCCAAGGCTTCCAGAAGCTGTGGAATCGCGATTCCTCCACTAGAATTTACCCCATCTACAATCACTTTGAAATCTCGGGCTTGAATTTTTTCTACTTTTACGAGTGGAAGTGCTAAGATAGCATTGATATGTTTTTGCAGATAAGAGTCGTCTTGTTCGTATTTGCCCAGTTTTTTATACTCTTCGTATTCAAACTCATCTTTTTCTGCCCACTCTAAGACACTTTGACTCTGCTCGGCCGTCAAAAATTCTCCTTTTTCGTTCAAGAGTTTCAAGGCATTCCATTGGGCTGGATTATGACTAGCCGAGAGGATAATCCCTCCGCCAGCCTGACGCTCAATCACGGCCATTTCTACGGTAGGGGTCGTAGAAAGCCCCAGATCCAACACGTCAATGCCCATCGCCTGCAATGTGCTACTCACCAGATGGGTAAGCAGGGCTCCCGTAGGTCGAGCATCTCTCCCCATCACTACCTCCAAGGGTAGAGAAGCTTCGCGCAACCAAGTACCATAAGCCGAGGTAAATTTGACAATATCTAAAGGACTGAGGGTTTCACCACTTTTCCCACCGATTGTCCCTCTAATCCCAGAAATAGATTTAATTAAAGGCATGAAAGTCTTGTGCTTAATTTTGGAGTCAAAAGTATCAAGAAAATAGCTGAACTCTTTAAAAAGTCCAGCCGATTTATGTGTAAAAATGCAATCTGTCCTAACAAAAATTAGCTCTCACTCAAGGCTTGCTTGGATTCTACATCCTTGGACGAGACAGATTCGTCTGTCTGGCAAGAACCCACGGCTTGTCCACAAACGCCACAAGTTCCTCCTTTTCCGTATAAAGCTTGGCTTTGAGAGGCACAGGTTCCTTCTAGGGCTTTCCCCTTGATTAGTAGCCCTACACTCATCAAAATTGCGAAAAGAGCCACCGCTCCTAGCGTAAACAACAGCGTTAATAACATATAAATTAGCTTTGATTATTTATTCCAGAACACGAGCTAGGTTTGAATAGTTTGCCAGCTTCTGCTAGATCAAAGGAAAGAATAAAGTAGAGAGTAAGCAAATTTCTCGGTAAATTTTGACTTTTTCACTTTTTATATTTTTCTTGCCATCAAGCTCCTCAATAAAGAAAGATTTTAGTAAAAAAATCGCTCAAAATACTGGCTCTGCAACCTAGAATTAGGATTTCTATCAGCATGAGAGGGTATTGCTGAATCAATCTTTCGGGAATATGACTGTGAACTGAACTTTACCAACTAATACCTATGAATCCTTGGTCTCTCTTTTTCAGCGTTTTACTGGTCGGCTGGATTTCTTTTAGCTCCTATCTCTTTACCTGTAAATATCATCAACTTTGTGGCTCTGATTCGCCTCCTAATGAAACCCAAGCGAATCGCAACAAAGATCAATCGGGCATTACAAACCCTACTCCCCAAGCACAAGGATTGGAAGTATTTTATCAAGATAAGGTTTGGATGTCATCCCCAGATAATTATGCTTTTCAGCTTTCTAGCCCCCAAGCCTTGGGTACGCCTTCGCTTCAAAACATAGAGGACTCGCTCGGTCAGTTTTTGAAAGAAAACCCTAATACCAAACTCCGAATCACTGGCTTGTATTTAGCCTCCGAAGATAAACCCACTGATTTTGCCAATATGGGACTCGCCCGCGCTAGTCAATTCCGTGAACAACTCGATCAAGACTTGGCTGCTGACAGATTTGAACTTCAAGCCGCCCTTCAGCCCAATTTGGTTCGTATGGACTCGGGAAAAGTCAGTGGCGCTTTGCAATTAGAAATTGTAGATCAAATGCAAGAAGAAGAGCAGCCCAAAGAGGCTAGTACCTCAGGTTTAAGTGCAGATGAGTTGGCCAAATTAGAAAAAGGTCAACTGGTTTACTTTGCTTACAATAGTAATCTGCCCATCATGAACCAAGAGCTACGAACCTATTTGAATCTTCTCAAAAAATATACAGATACACAGACCTCGGCTCGGATTAGTGTAATTGGCTATGCAGATAGTGTTGGTACGGAGCCTCGTAACCAAGAACTCTCCCAACAAAGAGCCGAACAAGTACGTGCCATTCTTTTACGTCAACAAATAGATGCCAGACAAATTTCCATTCAAGCTCAGGGCGAGAAAAATCCGCAAGCAGATAATGGAACTCCTCAAGGCCGCGAAAAAAACCGTCGGGTAGAAATTAAGGTTCAAAAATAAACGACTTCTAACTATGACTTTTACAACTGCCGTTCTTGTCTCTGTATTGTGCTTATTGGTGGCTGCCATCCTCGGTGGACTGATTATTTATTTTATGATGAATGATCGCCTCCGAAAAATAAAACAAGAATTCACTCAATTACAAAAAGATTATCAGGCACTCCAATCTGAATGTGCACGAAAACAGAGAGAATTGACTACCGAAGTAGAAAGTAGAGATCAGAAGCTACTGACGCTTCGCCAAGATTATGACCAGAGTCAGCAGGATTTCCAAACCCTGAAAAATGATTGCGAAGAAAAACAAAAAGCACTTCAAGTTGATCTCCAGAAACACCAAGATCAGATCAAAAACCAAGACCAGAAAATCGCTGACCTGACGGCTCAAATCCAACAGAAAGAAGCCACTATCAAAGAGTGGGAGATCAAAGCAGCCGATATTGAGCAAAGACTCAGTGAATCTAACGACACCATCGAGGTACTACAAGCTCGAGTTACAAGTCGCTCAGTCGATATTCCTGGCGAAAAGGCTCCGGATCACAAGCGTTTGGCTCTCGAAGAGATTAGAGAAAAGGCTAAAAGCTTTGACTATACCACCATCGGTACGGCTTCGGCTACCCAGAAAGATGATCTCAAAATCATTAGTGGTATTGGCCCTTTTATCGAGGAAAAACTCAATGCTCTGGGCATTTACACCTTCGAGCAGATTTCTCGCTTTACTAAAAAGGATGTAGAAAACGTCACGGAGGTGATCAAATTCTTCCCCGGAAGGATCGAGCGCGACCACTGGATTGACCAAGCCAAAGAACTCGCTAAAGATAAAGCGGAGAAATAGCATCATTTGTCGCTGCCAAGACTTGATCGGCCAACTCATCTCCCAAGGTGCTGGCCAGCGCAATGCCCATACCGTTAAGACCCGCGCAAACAAAAACGCGTTCCGAAATGGCTTTACGAATCGCTCGCTTATCTGGAGTAAACCCCATAATGCCGCTCCAGTTTCCAGCAATTTGGTAAGATCGCTGGGGCAGAATGATTTCTGAAAGCTTGGCTTTCAAATCTTCTAGGATCAAATCATTGCTACCAAACTCAGTTGTACGCTCCGTCTCAAAATCCAAGTTTCTCCCTCCACCGAATAATACCCGATTTTGGTGATTTCGGAAATAGTAGTATCCTTGGTCAAAATGAAAGCTTCCTCTAAAAGCTAAATCAGGAATCTCTTCCGTAATGAGTACCTGCCCCCTTCCCGGTACGATGGCTAAGTCAGGAACCAAGGCCGTGGCGAATGCATTGGTACAAACCATAGCCTGCTCAGCAGAAAGCGTATAATTACGCTGGGTAGCGTGGTGGTAAATTTCTAAGGCGACTTGGTTTTCTTTTTCTTGCAGAGCTTTGACTTCAACCCCATTCCATAGATTTGCTCCTTTTCGCTGTACATACTGGATGAGCGTCCGCATCATTTTTCCAATGTCCAGATGTCCTTCCAAAGGATTATAAATCAAAGATTGTACGTGCTCAGTGGAGAAGCCAAACCGCTTGATCCATTCGGGTCTTTGGAAAAAAACTTCTTGTTGAAAGATAGGAAAAAGCAGGTCGTTTAGCTCGTCCAGATCTTGAATAAAAGTACCGTCTTCTTCCAAGAGCAGTTCATAACCTCCGCTCAGCTCCAGGCCGATCGGCGTATCGCCCAAGCGGTTTCTCAATTTTTGGAGTCCTTCCCAACGCCTGTGTACCCGCTCGACCGTGGCTGCTTCTCCATATTGAGCAATTTCAGCCTGTAACTCGGTAAGGCTGCCGAAGCAGGCAAAACCTGCATTTTTGGTGCTAGCTCCTTGCGGTAATAATCCTCGCTCCAAAATAAGTACTTCGGCGCTAGGATGCTTTTCTAGTAAGCTAGCTGCCGTAGACAGCCCCACGATACCACTACCCACGATGATATGCGTATAATGTTGGAGGGTAGATTTTTCCCAGAAACTTTGCATAAGTTGAATATTTCCCTGATAGTTCAGGATATGAATGTGTGTTTAAGGATGCAAGATACAAAATATTGTTTTCGTTCAGAAAAACAGAGAAGATGGCCACTCAGGCTCAAATCAGTTCTCTATGAGCAAAAAAATTAGCATAAAGGAAATATGCTTAATAATTGATTGCGCAATTTTTAGAAAATCCCTACATTGGGCTTTATTTCCTTTTATAATATCTAAAGAAAAATTTGAACTATGAAGTTTGAAATATTTAAGAGTGAAAAGAACGACAAATTTTATTTTCGTCTTAAGGCCAAAAATGGTCAGGTCATTTTGAGCAGCCAAGGCTATGCAAATAAGGAAGGCTGTAAGAAAGGCATTGAATCCGTGAAAAAACACGCCACAGATGATGCCAACTACGAACGTAAAGAATCTGACAGTGGAAAATTTCACTTCAGCCTCAAATCAGCAAATCATCAGGTGATTGGTAGCAGTCAAATGTATGCTAATAAAGCTTCTATGGAAAAAGGGGTAGAATCTGTCAAAAATACTGCTCCCGAAGCTGAGTTAGTAGAGGTAACAGCTTGATTAACAAAGGAGATATCTATTCTCCTTTGTACGTCGGGTCAAATAGATTATTGCTTCCCTTTGTGAGCCGAATACACAATAATAAACTAGTTCTAAACTTTTTTTAAAAAGAAAAAGTAACATATTTATATGCTTCACGTTTGAGATTTTAAGGAAAAATTCTATCTTTGAATACCCATGGTTTGAAATTTGTGATCTATAATACGCAGGTGCAATCACAAAATACTTTCCTCTAATTAAATACCTAAATAGTTATTACTAGCTAATCAATCCTTATGTTCTCATTAGACTATATTATATTATGCTTGATTAACGCCATTGCGGTAGTATGGGTAATTTATCGAGTAGCTAAAGACGACAAGCAAGACTCTACTCCTCCCCCCGACAGTTCTGACAACGATGGAGGCATTAGTTTAGACGATTTTGACCCGCCCGTTTTGGATTTACCACCAGGGGTAATCCTGCCTCAAGATGACCAACCCAGCAAAGAAAAGAGGGAAGAGATTCTCCTCTAATTGTTGTTTATTACAGATTTCTTTCAAAAAAGATGGAATCCGATCCTAGGTACTCCTCATCAATCTAGTGATGGGATTTAGCTCTTCATCTTCTTACCTCTAGTAACTTCTATCCAAGATGGTATGGTGATTACTCTGCAGCCATTATCCGATAAAGATGGCAGGGCGTAGCTTTTCATATCTTTAGTTTTCTGTCAGCATTTAATGAGTTTGTTTTGTCATTTAGATTACAGTTTCAATGAATTTGCTGTATTTATTTGGATAACATTTCCGATCTTTCTGTAAACTACTTTTGTAGGATTTTACTCGGAAAATTCATATACATTAAGACAAAAAATATCATGAAACGTATTTTAAAACAAGCATCTCTATTTGTAATCCCCCTCGTGTTTTTAGCATCTTGCCAGTCCGCAGATACTAGCAAAAAGATTTATCAAGAAGATGGAGTTGCCCTTCAAGGTTATGATTTGGTGGCTTATCAGGAAGCAGAAAAACCCACGCCGGGGAAGGCAGAATTTGCACATACTCACGAGGGCGTGACTTATTATTTTGGTTCGGCTGAGAATTTAGAAAAGTTTAAAGCAGAACCCAAAAAGTATCTCCCTGCTTACGGTGGCTGGTGTGCTTATGCCGTTTCGCTCGACAGAAAAATGGCTCCTAACCCCGAAACCTTCAAGGTAAGTGATGGTAAACTCTATCTTTTCTACAACAGTTGGGGCAATAATACCCTCAATAAATGGAATAAAGACGAACCTGTGGTTAAAGCCAAAGCAGATTCCATCTGGCAAACGATGGAGCATCAGTAAGCGATCAACTTTTGAATCGATATTTAAAAACCTGCCAGATCTCAGAGATTTGGCAGGTTTTTGGAGCCTTGTCGGTATCATTCTCCTTAGTCGCCACGATCGCTCTGCAATCATTTATTTTACTTTCTCAAAAGTCAAGCGATTTTGATAGGCTTCTAGGATGGCTTGTCCTACTTTTTGACCGGTATTGTACATTTTCACTTTTTTCTCGAGATTGACCGCCTCGAAGTGAGAAAAGAAATCCAGTTGATTCTCGACTAACGCTCTGAAGGCAGGAACGCCTTCTTGCTCATCTGTGGCATCAAGTATTTTCACCTGTGTTTTCAGAGAGGATAGGTCTGGATTTTTTTCCAGCAAGCGGTTAATAGACTGGATCATTTCTATTTCTTTTTGCAAGGGGGCACTAAAAATGACTTCTAAATATCGCTCGGAGAGATCAATGCCATTGGTGATTTTGCCTGTGGCTCGGTTTTTCGCAAAAAAACGAAGTAATAAGATTTCATCAGCGTCTAAGTCTAATAGAGGTGATAAAGGTGGATTTGCTCGCATGGCTCCTTCCATGAAGTAGTTTTCTCCATAGGCACGAGGGGCGAAATAAGGAGGTCTTGCTCCCGAAGCAAAGAAAGAATCCACGTCCAGTTTCTCTACACGTCGATCTTTACTGCCTTTGAGCTTTTCCATATATTTTTTCTCTATTTCCGTGTTGCCACACCAGAGATAAACTTCATCCAGGTTTTGCACATCTACCATATTGGTAAATACGGGAATGGAAGCATGAGCGAAGAAGTTGGGTAAGCGTTCTCGCATCAAGCTAATAAAGGCCGGATTAAACTCATAAATTCCATTGGGCGAAAAGACTTTGAACAAATCCCAATAAAAATTACCTCTTTGTAATGCGGTCCAAATCTGCTGGGGTGTTTTGAGGGCAGGTTGCAGATTGACATAGTCCATATTGAGAATGATGCGAGGGGTGGTCATTTGCTGATAATCTCTTAGAGAATCTTGAAAATGGGTATCAATATCAATGCCCCGACCAGATTCATCCTGATAAAAATACAGTAACATAGGCGCTAGCATTTCCACACAACCCGAGGCCACGGCGAATTGTGGCCTTTTACCATGTTCGTAGCCATAAGCCTGAAAAGCTTGCATAATACCCGTGGCATAAAATTCGTGACCAAAAGAACCCTGAATGGCTAACCCAATTTTTGGATGATTTTTCTTTGACATAGACGTAAGTATTAGAAAAGAGGAGGAACTTGTGCACAGTTAGTCCGAATTTTTCCCGTAGAATGCTATTAAGACTAACTTTCCCAGAAAGGTACGAGTAAATCTGCAAAAATCCTTCAATCTGTGCGAACCTTAATTACGCTGGCTTGGCCGAAGATGAATTTGAAATCTATTTTCTATTCCAATACGAAACCCTCGATTTCCTCCCCGGCTAATGCTTTTTTGGTGAGTTGCTCAATGGCCCATTCACGATCCCTTTGATTGCTAGCGCGAGCCATCTCTAATAAAGTCTCCGTCTCTACTTGTAAATTTTGAGAAAGACGCTGCTTGATTTTTTCCTTGGCCGAGCGGGAGCGATTTTGCATTCTCAGCACTTCACGATCAAAACGAGCTACAAAAGTTTCTTCAATCTGAGCCACTTGAATTTCCTGTGCCACGAAATCTTGCACGTAAGCATCGGGATGCTCTGATAAGAACTCGAGTATGCGACTATTCTCTTTAAAATTTTCTTTTCTCTTCCCCAGAAATTCCATCCCAAAGGCACGGGTGTCCAAATTCGGGCTATCACACAAAGCCAGTGCGGCTTCTAATTCTTTTTCAGTGTGCAAAGGGATTTCTTGAAAAGCTTTTTTGCCTACTTCTACCGCCTCGGGCAAATCTGATTCTAGCAACCGCAATCCAAATACAATACTGACTCCCAGCGTATTGGCCTGCTTTAATCCCCATTGACGCAACTGAGGTAATTTATGAACACAAAGCTGAAATAGCTCCGCCGAATCCATCGGAAATAAGCGTGAATTTTGCTGAACCCAACCTAATAATAGATTTTCAAAAGGAGGAGCCGTGATTTCCAGCACACTCGTATCCTGTTGTTTCTGAAAAAGTTCGGAGAACTGATCGTCTCCTACCAACCTTTGATTCAGTAGATCATTTTCCGAGTTGAGGATGCGCTCTAAAATTTGCTTCCAAAAGCCAGTTTTCTCTGACTTTTTCATCAATTGTGTGTACACTTCAGCTTTGAGGATTTGCCAAGGTTCTTCGGTCGCTTTGAGCGTAATCTCCAGAAGATTTTCCAGAGAGAGTTTATGAATAGTTTCTTCTCGCATGGAACTGGGCATATCACTGGCATATGCGTACAGATATTCACAGTGATTGATGATTTCACGCAAAAAAAGGTCTCTTTTGGCACTAGGTAATTCATTGAAGAAAGCCAGGAGTCGTTTTCTCAGATTTCCTTGGTTCATGGCCTCAGCAAGCAGATTTGAGGCGGCTCTGCTATCGATGGATACTTGTTGTACAATTTTAAAAAATGCTTCCAACTGCCATCGGTCTTCATTTCTTTCCATATCCTCTAAGAAATAACGAAGAGGCCAGTGGTAGCGAAATACACGACTTCCTTGGAGATGAGGCAGCGTTTCCGTTAAAATTTTTTCTCTTAAATCATTGGGAAGGGAAGCCAGTTTCCGAAGATAGCCCAGAGCTTGGTTTTTGAATTCTTTTTCAAAAGCTCTTATCACCACACGCTGGATACGATCCACCCCTTTCTCGAAAATGAGCTTTAGAGCCTCCTCGGGGAAGTAGTTCAAATAATAACTATAGGAATTATGAGTACGAGCAAAAGCTTCCCCTCCCGCCAAAGAAGTGATGGCGTTTACGAAATGAATTTCGCGTACTCCTCTCCGGGTTGAGTACTGGCTCAGCCGATTCCAGAGCTGGATCAATGCGTGATCTTGCGTGATCTGACGGTTGAGTCGCCATCCAAAATCGCAGATTAACCAAGAATCTTGAAGAACAAAAGGCTCCAAATCAGAAACATAAATGCGCTTCCCTTGGAGCTTTTTCAAGAAAATCGCTGCCAGGCGATCGTAGGTCGGGATGTGTACCTTTTCTTGGGCGGCGTCTAAGGCGCAAAGCCAATCTAGAGCTTGCTCGGCGGGGGCCTCCTTGGCTCCTTGGAAGGCTAATTCTTGTAAAACCTTAGAAGAAGAACCAAAAAGTGAGGTAGCCATGGGAAGCCAGTCTTTTTGGTTGAGTGTCTGTGGATATTTTTTTTGCAAAAATGCTAGGTTTCTTACTACTCGACGAGCATTATTGCCTTGTTCTAGTTCTTGGAAAACGAAAAGGGAAAGATTTCGCGCAAATTGCTCGTACCAAGCTCGGTTTTGCTTCGGCCTCAAATGGTCAATTTCTTCGATTTTCAGGCGCACATTGTGAGAAGCATAGAGCCACATACCCGCATAAATCTCTGGTTTTAAGCCCTGGAAAGTAAAAGTTTGATAAGCCAATTGGCAGGCCACTCGCTTCAAATGTGCAGAAGGAGATTTGAAAAAGCGGAGCAAAACTTCCTCTTTCAGATCTGGGAAATTCAAATGCTGTTCTTCCAAAATTTTGACGGCAAACTCCAAGATTTCCCAAGGCAAATCTAAGTGCAATAGTCCGCTGACAAATTGAATGTGCGCGTTCCAAATCTCAGGATAGCGCTCTTCCCGGTGATGTAAGTGATATTTTTTGTACTCGAAAATATATTTTCCTTGCCCATGTCCTTGTTGTTCACATCTCTGAGAATTACCCAAAAGAATATCAGCCAATACCCATTGGTATTTGAAGTCAAGAGCTATTTTCCCTGTTTGGTTTTTCAAAAGTCGAGAAGTTATCTCGAAATACAACGGTGGATTTTGTTGGCTAAGCTTACGCAAAAAACGACGGGCTCGTCTTTTCATGTAGCGCAGAGTGGCTCTGGTAGGATAAGGACTCTCTATTTGTTCGGAGTTAGCCGTATCTAATCGTAAGATGAGGGCAGTCATCAGATTGACCAAACGAACATTTTGCTGGGATAATTCGGGGGCAAGCAATGCCTGTTCGCACCGTTTGTACATGCGCTTCAAGATCGGCCAATGATCTTTGACCAAAGGTGTATTTTTGGCAAATTGCAGAGCCTCAAATAGCGCTTTCTCCTCCTCGTAGGGAAATTGTTCTGACCAATCTGTTAGCATAAGCATGTATGTTTTAGTCCACCGACGACTGTCCACTGTCCACGGTTAATTTTTGTTTAGTCCACCGACGGCTGTCCACTGTCCACGGTTAATCTTTGTTTAGTCCACGGATGACTGTTCACTGTTATTCTTGTGTTAGCCAAGCTTTGGACTGTGGTCGATGGACTGTGGACTAAAAAATTAAATATCTTACTTCTTACCTGAATCCTTAGCCCTCACTGTAGGCGGGTGGAAGGGTCGGTAACGTCCAAATAGCATATCAAGACGTTACCTTGGTAAGATTCAGCGGAAGGATGTTCCATTTGGACGTTACCGACCCTGGAGCACGCTGAATGACAGGGATATAGGATGAAGCATCCTGATCCATCTACTACTATGACGAAACATCATAGAAAATGCTAAGATATTTTTTTTAGTCGACAGTCCACAGTCGATCGTCCGCAGTTACTTTTTTGTTTAGTCCACCGACGGCTGTCCACAATTATTCTTGTGTTAGGCAAATGGTGGACTAAAAAGAAAATTTACTACTTCTTGCCTGAGAGCATGGGCTATCACTGTAGGCGTGCGGGTTACACTAGGTGTCCCCTAGTATACTTGCAAATCGGGCTTGCCCATTCAGCGGTTTCTGTAAACTAGGGGACACCTAGTGTAATAGAGCACGCTGAATGACATAGACCTATGCTGAAGTATGGAAGGCTTTACAACAACCGCGACGAAACATCGCGAAAAATGCTAGTAAAATTTCTTAATCACAAAGATATACAAACTGCTCAAATTAACCGCACATTGGCTATTATTTGTAGCAATTTAATTGAAAATGTAGCTTCAAATCATCTGAAAGCTTTCCAAGCTAATTACGGAATTGCAAAAAATTAGTTAGCATTTCTTCTGTTAATTTAGACTTATGATAAACTATAGCTGGGTGAAACAAGCTTTCTTCTATTATGGTTATTAGGTAAATTAGTTTAATCAAAATTTAAGACGACTATGCAAAAAGTAGAGAAACTGTACGCCGAGCAAATCAAAGAATGTCCTATCTGCAAAGCCAACGCAGTAGAGCCTTGCCAACAACCTGAGAAGGACAATTGCCCTCGCGAAGGAGAAAAGAAATAAGAAAAGTACAATTAAGATTTTTTACTCACAAGAAGCCTTTCGAGGCTTCTTTTTTTATGATTCAACCTCGGGTTTATTTTGTTTTTTCTCTAATTCATAGAGGACTCTATTTTTGACCGCGTCTCCCACGAAAGCCAAACCCGCGTTGGTGACGATGAGGCTCAGGGTGCCAAGGCTGAACCAAGTCCAAAAGTCAACTCCCTGGTGTTTCATATTCCCCACCTCATCTAAAAAACTAATACCAAAGCCAAAGAGGCTAAAGCCAATGGGAGCGTAGATGAGCCATTTCAAAAAATAAGGATTTTTCCAGTGATTCATGTTTTTTTTGATTGCAAATTAAAAAATATCAGTTAGCATTGATTTGTATTTTAAGATTTAGGCAAAGCCCAAGTATTCACCACTAAAGCAGCTGCTGTTAGTAAAATTAGCCCCACGAATCCCGCCTTTAAACCCAATTCCTCAGCCATCAGACCAATCACCACCGGGCCCACCAAAAAACCAACGTAGCCTGAACTCGCCACGGCTGCGATGCCATTAGAAGGACGCACTCCCGGCACTCGAGCCGAAAGACTAAAAAGAATGGGCACCACACAAGAATAACCCAAACCCACCAAGAAAAAACCAAGCATCGTACTCAGAGTAGAGGCCCAGAGCACCAAGCCCAAGCCCAAAATTGATAAAAGAATACCTGTCCGCACGATTGCTTTCCCCCCGTATTGCTCCGTGAGCTTGTCTCCACTAAAACGCCCGATCGCCATCGCCAGAGAGAAAGCCGCGTAGCCAAGTCCTACGACATAAGCATTGGCCAAAACCACATCCTGCAAGTAAATGGCACTCCAATCGGCAATCGCCCCCTCTCCTAGCATAATACTGAAACCAACAAACACGATTCCTAGTATTTTGACAGGAGGCCAAGCCCATTTTGTCCCACCTTCTTCGGAAGCTTGGGCGGAGAGGAGATGTTTCTTGCTCCAAAGTACCAGCAGCAGCATCAATACAGCAACCAAGCTCAGATGGATAAAAGGATTGATCTGCAAACCCACGAAAAAACTACCAATCCCTGCCCCAAACATACCTCCCAAACTAAAACAGCCATGACAAGTAGACATAATAGCCTTCCCCGTGCGTTTTTCTACCTCAACCGCCACTCCGTTCATGGCCACGTTCATCAGGCCTTCGCTCAGCCCCAACAAAAAAAGCGTAAAAACCAGAAACTCGTAATCAGCCGCTAAGGTAGGTAAGAGGATGGTCGTGAGTACGCCATAAGTTCCCAGCAGGGTAGCCTTTCTATCTCCCAAATAGTGAATAATGGGCGTGTAGAAAGGCAGTAAAGAAACCGAACCCAAGGGAATAAAAAATAAGGCAATTCCTAATTCTCCCTCCGAAAGCTCCAAACGATCTTTCAGCTCTGGCAATCTGGTTACCCAAGCCCCAAATAGCATGCTAGAAGTCGCGAAAACGACTCCCACGGCTCGGCTACGAGGTTCTTGCAGAAAAGAAATCAGGGATGTTAGCATCGTGGTTTATTGAATTAAGAATACATCGAGTAGCTCGATTCCTGAGCAAATTTACCAAAACGGATCACTTCCTTCTTAATTTTATTCGAGTCTTTTGCAACCCTAGCGATTTCGTCTGGTCTTTGAGATAGAAAATAAAATAACTCCCCAAGACAGTAGCTGTTTGGTTCAATAGATGCGCGTAAAATGCTTAGAGTTTTGAGTAGAAATCATAAGGATCTTCACCTTGATCTGGTGGAAGCCTGCCGGGCGGGTGACCGGAAGGCACAGTATAAACTATATAAATTGTACTCCCAGGCCATGTTTAATATCTGCATGCGCATCACCAACAATACAGCTGAGGCTGAGGATGTGCTTCAGGAGGCTTTTCTGGATGCCTTCCGAAAGATTCATACCTTCAAAGGAGATGCTACTTTCGGAGCTTGGCTCAAAAGAATTGTCGTCAATAGAAGCATTAATCACATCAAAAAAAGAAAATTAGAGATGGTAGATGTCGCCGAAATGGATTTTGAAGACCCCAGCGGCGACAGTCGGGACGAACCAGCCCTCCACCTCGAGGTCAGCAAAGTACACGAAGCGATTCAACTGCTACCAGATGGTTTTCGCACGGTACTAACGCTTTATCTCTTGGAAGGATACGACCATCGGGAAATCTCAGAAATCTTGGATATTTCCGAATCTACCTCCAAATCGCAGTACAACCGTGCTAAGAAAAAATTGGCACACCTTTTAAAAGCCTAAAAAATGAAAGAGAGATCAGAAAAAGGATTGGAACAATTTATCCGACAAAACAGAGAAGAATTTGATCGCTATGAGGTACCCGTGGGGCTTTGGGAAAAAATCGCTGACCAACTCGAGGAAGAGGAGGAACCCGATCGGAAAAAACCCAAGGTCATCAAAATTCCCACTCGAAATCTCTGGCGAGTTGCCGCTGCCGTCCTGCTCATCGTAGGTATTTACGGCGTGATTCGGCTGAACGACTCGACCACCTCACCAGAATCAGCAGAAGCCGTGGCTCTTCAAAAAATCAACCCCGAACTCGCTGAGGCAGAAGTCTATTATACACGGATGATCGAGCAGAAAAAGGAGGAAATCGCTCATTTGGCAAGTCAGGAATCTAATTTAGATGAAGAGTTTTATCAGGATTTAGAAGAACTGGACTCGATGTACATAGGCCTCAAGGAAGAATTGTATCAGATGCCTACCCAAGAAAGGGTGATGGAAGCCATGATTCAAAATTTACAAACACGAATCGAGATACTTAATCGTCAACTAGAAATTTTACAAAAAATCAAGAATCTAAAAAACGGACAAAAAAATGAAGAGCTTAATATTTAAGGGGTTTTGCTGCGCCCTCCTCCTGGTATACGGCTTTGGTCAAAGCCAAGCACAAAGCCGTAGCGAACGGAAGGTTTCGGAACGCTTTCCAGTGAATAGCACCACGACCTTGACTCTGGAGAATAAATTTGGCAAGGTGCACGTCAATACCAATCAAGGACAAGAAATTCAGGTAGATGTAACCATCATCGGCAAAGCCACCTCGCCCACCAAAGCCAAGCAGATCGCCGATGGGGTAGAAATTGATATCCGCTCTGGCAATGATATCCAGATCAAGACCGAAGCCAATAGCTCGGGTAGCTGGAAAAACGGCTGGGGAAATAATGGAATCACTGCCCTCACAAGCAAGGATCGCAATAGTAGTTTTGAGATCATCTATCAGGTAAGTATGCCCAAAGATGTCCCGCTTCGGATCAAAAATAATTTTGGAGATACTTATCTTGGCGATCACGAAGCAGGTCTTCTTTTGGAAATAGGCTACGGGCATCTCAAAACAGGCAGGCTCACGGGTAAGAGCAAGAAAGAGATTGAAATCAAATTTGGAGATGGAACCTCTCAGATAGAATTTCTGGAAATAGGAGAGGTTAAAGCTGCTTTTTCTGACCTGGAAATTAAAGCCGCAGGGGAGCTGGAATTTGAAGGGAAAAACGGTGCTTTTGAAATCGGCAGAGTCAACCGTATCCAAGGCTCGAGTGCCTATGCTAGCTTTAAATTGGGGGTTTTGGAAAAATTTCTCGATATGACTTCCCGCTTCGACGGTAGCTTTGAGGTCGGCGAAGTTTCAGCGGGGTTTGACCGCATTGAGTTGGAATCTAGCCACGGAGAGGCAGAATTCTATTTTGCTAATAATGCCTCCTTCCTCTTTGAAGTGGAGACAGGATTTGGCAACCTCAAAACAGATGGAAGCAAAACCCAATTTACAAAAAAGATTGAAGATAATAATTCGGCAGAGTACGCCGGAAGTTACGGCTCTCAAGCCAACCCCTCGGCTCGGGTGGAGGTGAAGGCCAAGTTTAGTAATGTAAGTTTTCGGTAAAGGTATTTGGATAAGAAATTAAAAACCCGCCTGATCTGCGAGATTGGGCGGGTTTTGTATTGCTATTCCTTCGTATCTAGGGTGATTTGATCTAAATTCACAAAGTGGATTCGGTCGTATTCGTCCATTTCTACGGCAATCACCGAGTCTTTGCTTACTTTCCCACTGAGAATTTCCTTAGAAAGCTCATTGAGAATGCGTTTTTGGAGAATTCTTCGCAAAGGTCTGGCTCCAAAAGTAGGATCATAGCCAATCTCGGCCAGCGTGTCCAGCACTTTACTATCGGCTTCTAGGGTAATGCCACTTTCGGCCAAAAGCTCCTGAATTTGTCGGAACTGGATTTCTACGATCTTACGCATATTTTCTCTGGAAAGTGGACGGAACATCACGATCTCATCAATTCGGTTTAAGAACTCAGGACGCAGATTTTGTTTGAGAATCTCAAAGACCTGTTCTTTGGTTTCTTCCAATTTATCAAATTCATTTTCAGGGGTTAATCCCACGAAATTTTGCTGAATCAGGTTAGAACCCATGTTCGAGGTCATGATGATGATTGTATTTTTGAAGTTCGCCACCCTACCTTTATTATCGGTCAGGCGTCCATCATCGAGCACCTGCAAGAGAATGTTGAAAGCATCAGGATGTGCTTTCTCGATCTCATCTAATAAGATCACCGAATAAGGCTTGCGACGCACGGCCTCGGTGAGTTGACCGCCTTCATCATAGCCCACGTAGCCGGGAGGCGCACCAATGAGGCGACTCACGGCGTGCGATTCTTGATATTCGGACATATCAATTCGTACCAAGGCATTTTCATCATTAAATAAAAACTCCGCCAAAGCTTTGGCCAGTTCGGTTTTACCCACCCCGGTACTTCCCAAGAAGATAAAGGAGCCAATGGGTCGCTTGGGGTCCTGTAAGCCCGCCCGGCTACGCCGTACGGCATCCGAAATGACTTGAATGGCTTGTTCTTGCCCGGCCACTCTTTTGCCTAATTCTTCCTCGAGTTTGAGGAGTTTTTCACGATCACTTTCCATCAGTTTACTCACGGGTATGCCCGTCCATTTGGCCACGACTTCGGAAACATCTTCGCTGGTAACCTCTTCTTTGAGCATGGCTTCCCCCTGCTTGGAGTTAACTTGCTCTTGCAGATCGGTGAGTTGCTTTTCGGCCTCAGCTATTTTGCCATAGCGAAGCTCGGCCACCCTGCCGTAATCACCTTGACGCTCGGCTTGCTCGGCCTCGATCTTGAGCTGATCGATGGTTTCTTTGGCTTTTTGGATGCCTTGAATCAGTTCTTTTTCATCTTGCCATTTGGCCTTGAGCGCATCTCGTTCTTCGCTCAGGTTGGCGATGTCTTGGCTAAGTTGCGCTTCTTTTTCTTGATCTTTTTCACGACGGATGGCTTCACGCTCGATTTCTAGTTGCATAATTCTACGCTCCAACTCGTCTAATTCTTCGGGCATAGAATCAATCTCGATGCGCAACTTAGATGCGGCTTCATCAATCAGGTCAATGGCTTTATCTGGCAAAAAGCGATCGGAAATATAGCGATGCGAAAGCTCGGCGGCGGCGATGATCGCATCGTCTTTGATTCTTACCCCGTGGTGCAGTTCATAGCGCTCTTTCAAGCCACGCAAGATAGAAATCGCATCACTCACATTGGGTTCGTCTACGATGATGGCTTGGAATCTACGCTCCAGAGCTTTGTCTTTCTCGATGTATTTTTGATATTCTTTAAGGGTAGTGGCACCGATGGCGTGCAATTCACCACGAGCTAAGGCAGGTTTGAGCAAGTTAGCGGCATCCATTGCGCTGTCTCCTCCGGCTCCGGCTCCTACCAAGGTATGAATCTCATCTATAAAGAGAATAATTTCTCCATCCGAATCTACTACTTCTTTAATGACAGCTTTGAGCCTTTCTTCAAATTCGCCTTTGTATTTAGCTCCGGCCACGAGCATGCCCATATCTAGGGAGACAAGGGTTTTGCTTTTCAAATTTTCAGGCACATCACCTTCTACGATTCGCTGGGCTAAGCCTTCTACGATGGCGGTTTTACCCACGCCTGGTTCTCCCAGTAGAATAGGATTATTCTTAGTACGACGGCTCAGGATTTGAAGCAAGCGACGAATCTCATCGTCTCGGCCAATGACGGGATCGAGTTTACCTTTTTTGGCCAGTTCGTTCAAATTATTAGAATAGCGCTCCAGAGATTGGTACTTCGCCTCGGCGTTTTGGTCCGTCACTTTGTTTCCTCCTCGGAGTTCTTCGATGGCTTTCTTGGTACCTTCTTCGCTAAAGCCAACATCCTTTAGCAAGGTAGCGACTTTATCTCTTCCGGTGAGAATACCCAGTATCATGTGTTCTACGGCGATAAACTGATCTTTGAAAGATTTGGCATATTTTTCGGCTTGCTGCAAAGCATATACCGCATCATTTGCCAAGTAAGGCTGTCCACTTACCTTTGGAAAGGTAGCGATAACTTCTTCTAGCTTGGTTTCTAACAAAGCTCGGTTCACATTGAGCTTTTTGATGATAAAAGAAGCCAAGTTTTCATCCTCTTGCAAAATGGCTTGCAGGAGATGGGCAGTCTCAATGGCTTGTTGCTGGTTGCCGATGGCCACCTGTGAGGCTCTCTGGATGGCCTCTTGTGCTTTGATGGTATAGTTATTAAAATTCATATTCTGTCTCTTTAGGTCTTTGGCTTATGGCTTTATTACAATTTAACAAATTTGAGAAAGCAAAGTATAAGCCAGTGCTTTTTTTCGAGAAAAGCCTGAAAGAAAGACAGAAAACCAGAAGTTAAGCCCTTAAAATACGGACATGATGGCAGTTACTATGAGAAGGACGCCAGCAGGGAACATTCTATTTCCAGACGTTAGGCCACTCGCCAGAGCGAATTTGTGTAATAATTTTTTTGGTCATAGAAATTTTTCACCACTTGAAAGCCGCACGCTTCTGCCATTTTATTGATCATGTAGGGAGTGTATTTGAAAGAAGATTCGGTATAAATCGCTTCCCAGGCTTCAAAATCAAAAGATGCTTCCAGTGCTTCAATATAGACACGTTGCTTGGCCGTGCTCATCAAATAGCTTTTGGCACTTCCCGAGGCGGGATCGTAGACAGGATAGTGGCAAAAATGATTCAAATCAAAATCTCCTCCTAGTTCGCGGTTAATACGGCGGAGAAGATTCATATTAAAGTCGCTCGTCACTCCTTTTTTGTCGTTGTAGGCTTTGAGCACGATGTTCGGATTTTTCTTGAGGTCAAAGCCAATGAGCATTAAGTCTCCAGTTCTCACATTGCTCTGAATTTCTTTAAGGAAACCAAGGGCTTGATCCCAGTGAAAATTTCCAATATTAGACCCTATAAAAAGAAGTACCTTCGGTACCGGGCTATCTAATTTGAGTTGTTGGAGAGCCTTACTGTAGTCATTGATAATGCCTTGAACGGATAAATCGGGCATACTTTCTCTTAGATCGCTCACCAAACCATTGACTGCCCCCGCCGAAATATCAATGGGCACATACTTGAAGTCGGCTTTTTTTTCTAAAAAATGCCGAAGCAAGATTTTGGTTTTGAGGCCATCTCCTGCTCCGAGTTCTATCAATTCAAAGCTTTTTTGGGGGAAATCCAAGAAGAGTTCTAAGAATTGATCCCGATAAGTTTCCAGGATTTCAAATTCGCAATCAGTGAGGTAGTATTCGTCTAGGTTCATGATTTGTTGAAAGATTTCACTCCCTCGGCTGTCATAAAAATACTTAGACGGAATGAATTTAGGGTCTGTGGATAGTCCAGTCAAGACATCCTGTGCAAAAGCCTGGTTCATGGTTGCTTTGAATTAGAATTATAGAATTGTTTATTGAATTTCTAGATTAGAATAAATTAATGAGCAAATAGCCTTGTGATTTAATCGCATTAGGATGTTGTCTACAAGGCTTTCGCACTAGGTAAGACGTTTTAGATATGCTCGGCCAAACGAATACCCGTGAACTGCCACCGCTCATGTGGATAGAAGAAATTGCGATAAGTAGGGCGGATATGAGCACGTGGTGTTGCGCAAGAACCCCCACGCAGTACCATTTGTCCCATCATAAATTTACCATTGTATTCGCCCAGCGCACCTTCGGCCTGTTGATAATAAGGATAGGGTAAGTAAGCACTGTTAGTCCACTCCCAGACACTTCCATAGAATTGAAAATCATCTTGTACCACAGGATGGAGGTAGTTAGATTCTAAAAAATTAGCTTCTTTTGGTATCTCAGGGCTAAACTTTTGGCAAGCTACTTCCCACTCGAATTCGGTGGCTAGACGCTTTCCTTTCCAATTTGCGAAGGCATCTGCCTCATAAAGACTAATATGTGTAATGGGTGGTCGGGGGTCTACTTTTTGCAAGCCTTGCAACGTGTAATGATGCCATTCTCCCTCCATCTGATGCCAATAAAGCGGAGCTTGAATTTGATTTTGCTGAACCCATTCCCACCCGGGGCTCAACCAATACTGAAACTTCTCATAGCCTCCATCTTTCATAAATTCCAGATATTCAGCCGTGCTCACTAGTCGGTCTGCGATGCGATAGGCGTGTAAAAAGACCTGATGGACGCCTTTTTCATTGTCAAAATGAAAATCTTGGCCATTGTAGCCTATTGGATAAAGCCCTTCTTCTATCTCGAGATAAGTGCTCGCTTGGTCAGAAGCGATGGGTCGTGGCAGGTGAGCATTTTCTTGGTAGGCAGGGAAGAGTGGATTATGGGCTAAAATATATTTGAGGTCGGTGAGCATTAGCTCTTGGTGCTGTTGCTCGTGGTTCAAGCCTAGCTCAATCACGGCTTTCATTTCAGAGGTCAGGGCAGGGACATTCTCTAAGAAATCCAACATCTGCTCATTTACGTAAGTCCTATACGCATATACATCTTCGGTAGTGGGGCGAGTCATATTGCCACGGTCGGCACGAAGTACTCGTTTGCCTTGGCTTTCGTAGTAGCTATTAAAAAAGTAAGCATAGTCTGGGCTGTATACTTGGTAGCCGGGTTTGTAGGCTTGCAAAACGAAGGTCTCGAAAAACCAGGAAACATGTGCCAAATTCCACTTAGCAGGACTCACAAACGCCACGGGTTGTACGGCGTAATCCTCGGGTTTGAGTGGAGCGCATAGATCTTCGGATTGTTGTCTGACTTGTTGATAATTTTGAATGATTTGCTCGATATCGGGCGAGATGGTGGTTAATTGTTCGGATGAAGAATTCATTTTCTTAAGTTTCAAATAGAAGAATAAGTCTTACCAAAGTAGGGCTTATTTCAGAGATAGCCAAATGAATTCGATTACCAGACATTAGGCATTGGTCAATAGTTTTTAGGTGAAAGCAAAGACCATGAAAAATGCTAAAAGTACTGCTCTTAATCCTCTGCGGGAGGCTTTTCGTTCAGCTTTTTCTTGGGATTTGGGGGAGGAATTCAGTGTTTCACCGAGCTTTTGCTACACTATATCAAGGCGAGATAGAGGGGTGATTGCGAGTAAGACAGAATCGACGAAATTAGCATCTCAGGCACTAAGGCTCCTTACCACTGGAAAACTAAATGTAACTATCTATAACAGAGCAATGATGAAGATTTTAGCGATATCATTCATCAGGTTCGGCTTTTAACGAAAATAAAACGCTTGTGGTAAATTTATTGTTAGTTAATTGCTGAAGGAAAACAAAAAAAATGTAAACCAGAAACCCTCAGCCCTCATTGTATTCAGGGGTTTCGATCAGATCAAAAGTTAAAAATATGAAAACTTATAAGTTTCTTTCTAGTCTCCCCTTTTTGGTCAGCTATTCCTCTAAATTCTTGTTCATTGCTTTTATTGGGACGCATATTCCACTGATCGGGGTAATTTTCTATCTAAGCTTAAACCCTACTTTCGCTTTTTCTTTTTTGACGGTAGTCATCTTGGTGTTGAGCTTTACTTTGCTTTCAGTGATGTTTACTTTATTATTGTTAAGAGATTTAACCACACCGATTCGCAAAGCAGCCCAGGCACTACATCAGTATCTTCGTGAAGGTATGCTTCCAGATTTACCCACTGAATATCACGATGAAACTGGCGTGATGATGAAAAATCTACAGTTCAGCCTGCTAAGTATGGACGAAATGCTCACCGATCGGCAAGATGTGATCGCAAGGCTTTCGCACGATTTGAGAGGCCCGATTGCTTCCATCCAAAACCTTTGTGAACTGGGTAGAAGCACGGACGACACGGAGACACACCAAAATTATCTAGGTCTAATTGAAGGCTTGGCCAAAGAGCAAATTGCCACGATGGAAAAAATGCTCTCTAATTTGCGTGCCTCCGCTCATTTACCTATCAGCAACCCGAAAGGCTTTCATAAGGAACAATTGTTACTCGCACCTTTTGTAGAAGAAATCTTGAAAAATTTCACCAGCGCGCTCAAAGAGAAAGATTTGTCTATCCATACTACCATTCCTGAGCATCTGGAAATCAAAGTTGAGCCTAGCTCTTTTCGCATGGTTCTTATCAACCTGATCGAGAACGCGATCAAATTCTCCCACGCCGGCGGGAATATTTATCTCCAAGCCATAGAAACAGAGCAGCTAGTCCGCATGTGGGTCAAAGACGAGGGGCTTGGCTTTGCCCCCGAAGACAGTCAGTTGATTTTTCAGAAGTTTACCCGGAAAGGTCAAAGGGGTACGCGCAACGAAAAGAGCAACGGGGTTGGTTTATATCTCAGCAAGCAAACGATCCAAGAGCACGGGGGTGAAATTCACGCGATGAGTTCTGGGAAAGATCAAGGTGCTACTTTTGAGGTCAAACTACCCAAGTCTGATTGCTCGGAGCCGAGTGCTGACCACTAACTCCTTAATTCATCCAGGTAATTTGGTTCGGATGGGGAGAGCTTGGGCTTTGCTTTTCTTCCTGAAGTTTATCGATGATTCTGAGGTATTCTCTCTCTTTGCGTCGCATTTCTTCTTGGGTGGCCTGAAGCTCTTCCATGTTTTGTCGCATCTCCTCTTCTTTGACTCGGAGTTCTTCGGTCATGATTTGTGCTTGTTGGTAAAGGCTGAGTGTTTCTTCATTTTTTCGGCGGTTGGCAATGGTGGTGGCAATGCTTTCTCCGACTTTCTCCACAAATTCCAGGTGATAAGAAGTAATGGGCTTAAATGAGGCAATCTCTAATACTCCGTAGGTGCTCTCGTTGGTTTTGAGGGGAACCACGATCAAATAGCCTGGCGTTTCGCCTCCCAAGCCAGAGGTAATCTGTAGGTAGTCGTCTGGAATATCTGTCATATACTTGGTTTCTCCTTCCAAAAATATTTCACCAATAATGCCTTCCCCAAAGGCTATTCTTTTTTTGAGAAATTTTTGACGATCATAAGCATAGCAGGCGAGCATATCGAGATGAGGGTCTTTTTCGGATTCCGTGACTACGAAGAGTCCTCCCTGGTTCGCATCCAAGTATTTGACTAGTTCGGCCACCACGAGGCGAGCCAAAGCTTTGAGGCTGTCTTCTTCGCGCCGGAGCAAATCTCCAAACAAGGCAAAGCCTTCGTTCATCCAGTTCCGATGTTTTTGTTCGGCCTGAGCTTGCTTGAGCTTTTGTTGGGTTTCTCGTAAAGCATTGACAAACGTATCACTCGAGGCGGCTTCTGAGGAAATCTGCAGGCTATAATCTAAATTACCCTTGCCCATTTCTTTGACCAAATTAGCGGATTCACGAAATTTATTGAACAGAGTATTCAATGCCTTTACTAATTGTCCCAACTCATTTTTGCCAAGATCATCCAAAGATTCAGTATAATCTCCTCGGGAAACCTTCTCGGCCTTGGAAACAATTTGGCGGATGGGCGAAAACAAAAACTTTTTAAAAGTATAATAACTCACAAAGAGCATCAGGATGCTAGTCAGTATACAAAGTACGAGAAAAGTCTGCACCAGATTTTCGCTAGAGCTAGATTGGCGCACGTAAGCCTTCACCAACTCATTGTTAGCAATAAGTATTTGGGTAGCGTTATCCCGCAAAAATTGATGGCTACTCAAAACTCTTGGATTTAGATACGCTTGGGTGAATTGCACAGAATCAGCTTCTTTTGCTGATTTTTTCAAATAAAGCGGTTCTTTTAAGATCACATCTACATTTTTTCGGTAAATGTCCCAGAGTTCTTCCACACGCTTCAAATAATCTAAGGCCTCGCCGTGAGCAGGTTTGAGGTATTTGCCAAGCATGTCTGGTGCTTCTCCTCCATTCTTCATGGCCAGTACGGAAGTGTCGTGTAAATTTTTAGCCGCTTGACAGACTTTCTTTGCCTCTTGGTCATTTTCTTGAATGTAAATACCCGCGAAAAGTACCATCCTTTGGGATAGCATGCGGTTGCGCCCCGCTACATCTATAACTACGCCTTTATTGGTAAATGCGAAGAAGATACAAGTCACCGTAAGCACACTAATGGCGATTAAGATCAGGATGAAACCTAAGATAAGCGTTTTGAGAGGCGTATTTTTAAGATAGTTATGCATGATTAAGACCTGGTTTGAGTCATGAAGGAACTACCACCAATACGAAAGCTCTCAGTTTATGGACAGGCGTCTTGGTATATTTTTCTCAAATAAAATTACACGTAAAAGAAATAAAACCGAGTAAAAAAAAAGCGAGAAGAGGCAATCAAAATTTATCACTTTAAAGACAACTTTTCGTATAATTTGGCCATAAAACGCTTTTGCGCTAAAAAATGATTTACTTTGAGCCGATAAGCTTATGATTCCTGTAAATGCTCAAAACCTAATATGCGTACAAAAAACAATACATCTCAATTGGTTTCTGCCTCAGAAGCCATCTCTTCTATCCAGTCGGGACAGCAGGTATTCGTGCACGGTGCCTCTGCTACTCCTTTCGCGCTCGTGGAAGCATTAGTACAAAGAGCTGATGACTTACGCGAGGTAACTTTACACCATCTTCACGTTTCGGGGGATGCCCCTTACAGTCAACTGGAATATGAAAAAAGCTTTCGGGTAAATAATCTCTTTGTGGGTGCTAACACCCGTACCGCTGTCAATCAGGGCAGAGCCGATTATGTACCCATTTTTTTGAGTGAAGTTCCCATTCTTTTCCGCAAGCGCATCCTTCCCTTAGATGTGGCCTTGATTCAGGTTTCTCCTCCCGATAAGAATGGATTTTGCACCTTGGGCACTTCCGTGGATGTGGCCTTGGCGGCGGTACAATCTGCTCGCCACGTGATTGCAGAGTTGAATCCTAATATGCCCCGTACCCACGGTGATGGCAGTATTCATATTAGTCAAATTGACCAGGCCGTGGAAGTAAACCGACCGCTTCCCAATTTTGACCCTAAACCCTTGGGCGAAGTGGAGCAACAAATCGGTCGCTACATCGCTGAATTGGTCGAGGATGGATCTACCCTGCAAATGGGAATTGGTGCCATCCCGGATGCTGCTCTGGCTGCCCTTACCAATCACAGAGAGTTGGGCATTCATACAGAAATGTTTTCGGATGGGGTGATCTCCTTGGTGGAAAAGGGCGTGATTACAAATCAGCATAAAGAAAAGCATCGCCACCATATTGTAGCGGGCTTCGTGACAGGTTCTCAGAAGCTCTACGATTTCGTGGATGATAACCCCTTGGTGAGAATGCTGGACATTGCCTATGTCAATGATACCGCGGTGATTCGTCAGAATCCGAAGGTGATTGCCATTAACAGTGCCATCGAGGTGGATCTAACGGGGCAGGTCTGCTCCGACTCGATTGGTACTACGATCTATTCGGGTGTGGGCGGGCAAATGGATTTTATCCGAGGGGCTTCTCTTTCGGAAGGGGGCAAACCCATCATTGCTTTGCCTTCTACCACTTCCAAAGGGATTAGTCGCATTACCGCATTTCTTAAGTCAGGCGCGGGTGTAGTAACGACGCGAGCCCACGTGCATTACGTCGTTACGGAGTACGGCATTGCCAACTTATACGGCAAAAATATCCGGCAACGAGCAGAGGCACTCATCCAAATTGCGCATCCCGATCACAGAGAGTCTCTGGAGCAAGCAAGTTATGCTAGTTTGAAGTCTTTATGAGCGAAAACAGGTCTTGGTTTAATGCAAATTTTGACTTGATAAATCTAGATTTGATGGAGATGTAAGTTTTAGACAAAAGTTCCAGACAGGTTGGACAACCATATCCCACTGAATTTTGTCTTTACAGTAAATAACCAACTTAGAGACCCATGTCCAAAGCTAAAGAAGAAATCAAATCAATACCCAGAGTAACTAAGGTAGAGAAAGCATTTGCCCTGCTCGCGATCGTGATGTTTATGGCATCTTCCATTTATGTATTTGCGATGATGTAAAGATTTACAAGACTGAGTCATTTTCCCCAGTTGAGTTTTTAACTTATCTGGGGATTTTTTATGTATTACAAAATTAAATTCGTGTTGCAAATTCTCTCTGCTTTCCGAGCTAGTACCAATACCTATCTGTGATGTGTACACTTGAATGGAAGTGGATTTCCCACTGGAATACCCCAAAAGCCCTCTGTGTCTCCGTGTCTCTGTGTTTGAATAAGCCATTCGGATGTATGCACGAAGAAGACGGATGGATATAAGTGCTTATCCGCAAAAAAGAAACGAACCGACACAAACAGCTATTCAGAAAAGCAACCTTCTGCCTAGCTTCGGTGTCTACCAGATAGATTGACAAGCTTTCTTAATACTGAGATCATGAATAACTAAGAATGTATCTTGCATAATTTGCAGAATTAAGCGTAGTTTTGCGTTATAAGAAGGTAGCCAAAGCTCAAAACTAATCCATTCATTAGATGACTTTATTGGATATTCTATCAGATTATTTTTTGATTATTTTATTTTCCACTAGCCTGATCTGTGGCTTTATTGCCTCTGCCCCCGTGGGGCCAGTCAACCTTTGGACGGCTCATTGGCTCTTGAGTCGGGGTCGTAAAACGGTCATTTGGTTTCTGGCGGGAGTGATTTTGGTAGATCTGATTTATGTTTTTTTGGGTTTCTGGAGCTATTTTTTCTTGTCCTTGGACAGTGTTTTTCAAGGAGGAAAAGGTTGGGAAATTGCCGGAGGGATTTTTATTATGCTCGTTGGTTTTTACAGTCTGGCTAAGAATCAGAAAAAAGCCACCCAACCCCAACCCGACCACCCGTCTGCTCTACAACCCTGGAAAGCCTTCTTGACCGGAGCTTTGCTCTGCGCTTCTAATTCTATGCTTTTTATCATGTGGTTTTTTATCGCTGGGGTTTACGATAGCTACGCTTTGGCTGCTGACCATGTGCTCTCTCTATCGGCGGTCTTGTTGGGTGTGCTCGTGGGTGATTTGCTGTGGTTTGGTGCTTTTGTCAGATTGCTAGAGAAAGGACTGACTCGTCTGCGCCCTATTAATCTGAATCGCCTTCAAAACCTCATTGCGATTAGTCTGGTACTCTTTGGTTTATTCACGGCTTGTCGCCAGATCGGGGGGTAAGCCCCTGTGCTCAGTAGCTAGTCAGCTTGTGATTTAGCATTCAATACAAACCATTTTAAACCTACAAAATCTCATTGCCTACTGGCAATGGCATAACGGATATGGCCTATGAAGCGTCTTCATTCATCGTATTTATTGTTTCCTTTTTTCTTTTTGTTTTTTTATAGTTTTTCTATTTCATCTAGTTTCGCAGCCAAGGTTTACGGCCAAGTCAGGGATGCATCTGGCAACCCTTTGGCTTTTGTGAATGTGGTCGTGGAAGGAACAACTCGCGGAACCACTACCAACACGGAGGGAAACTATGAACTAGCTCTACCCGATGGCTCTTACCGTTTGGTCTTTCAGTATATTGGCTATCAAAAACAGTATTTTACCGTCAATCTGGAGGGCGGTAATCGCCAGTTGGACGTGGTGATGCAAGAATCTACCCTCGAGCTTGCCACCATCACCGTGAGGCCCAATGGAGAAGACCCGGCCTACGAAATCATTCGCCAAGCTCAAAACAAACGGCGCTATTATCTAGAAAAAGAATTTGAAGGCTATCAATGCCAACTCTACACCAAAATTTTTGAAGAGTCTAAAAGAAGTGGCGGCACGATCAATCTCTTTGGTGCCAGACGGCAGATAGAACCGGGTATTTTTTATCTTTCAGAAACACTTTCTGAGCTAAGCTTTCAACAGAAAAATCGTCGTTTAGAGAAAATTAAGGCTTCCAAGGTCAGCGGCGATACCAGCAATTACAGCTACAACCAAGGCGTTTACTTGAATTTCTATGGAAATTATTCTCTCCGTATGAATCAACGCTTTATCATCTCGCCCATTGCCGAGCAAGCCCTGAAGCACTACGAATACAAATTGGAGGGAGTGAAAAAAGAAAATGGCCAGAATATTTACAAAATTCGCCTCCTTCCCAAATACAAAAGCGCACCCGTATTTACTGGCTTTATTTATATTCTGGACGAAAGCTGGCGTATTCACAGCATAGATGCGCACATTGCCCCCGAGGTCGTGCCCGCCTTTGATTCTACCTCCGTACGGCAGATTTATGTACCACTCGGAGAAGAAAAGGAGGTGTGGCTGCCTTTTTCTCTCACTTTTTATTTTCAATTGTTTCAAGGACAGGTCAAGGGCTATTATCATGTCATTTCCTCAGATTACGATCTCAATCCAGCCTTTCCTGATGATTTTTTTTCCAATCAGGTCTTACAATATTTGCCCGGAGCCACGGAGAAGCAAGACGACTTTTGGCAAGAAACTCGCCCGATTCCCCTCACCCAAGCCGAACGCAAAGAATACGGTGAAGCCCTGGCCCTCGAAGAAGAAGAAGAGGTCGTAACCCTGCCCGAAGATTCGGAGCTACCCGAAGATTTGGACTTTGGAGAGGAAGAAAAAGAGGAAGCCAAAAGGCCTCGCTTTAACTGGGGAAATTTCATTTTTGGTGGAGCTGGCATTAGAGTCGGGAAAGAGGGTCGGATTGGATTCAAGCCTCTCTTCGAGCTGGCTAGTTTTAATACCGTAGAAGGGCTCGTCTTTGATTATTGGCTGCGCTACGATCAGAAATTTAGTCAAGGGCGTAATTTGCGTCTACAACCCTTTTTCCGATACGGAGTGTCTAATGAGCGTTTTCAGAGTAAGTTGGAGGCTCAGTATAGTTGGAGTCGCAAACCCGGGTTTGTGCGTTTGGCTGGTGGAAGATACGTAGAGCAGATTGCTGGTTTTACGGCCATTGACCCACGATTTAACTTGATTTATACTTTGTTCTCAGAAAACAATTACCTGAAATTGTACGAGAAAAATTTTGCAGATTTCGCTTTCAGGCAAGAATGGTTCAATGGCTTTCGTACGGATTTAAAGCTAGAATATGCCCGCCGCCGACCCATGTTTAATAATAGTGATTACACCTTAGTCGATGAGGAAGAGCGCGAATACACGCCCAATCAGCCTTTTAATGTGGAAGTCCCTTCTACGCTATTTGAAGAGCACGATGCCTTGATTCTGGAAGCAGGCATTCGCTACGCAGTTCGCCAAGAATACGTACAAAGACCCGACGGCAAAGAAATCACGACGGTACGGGGGCCTACCTTCAGCTTGAATTACCGAAAAGGACTCAGCGATGTGGATTATGATTTCTTACAGGGGCGAATTTCAGATCGCTTTCGTCTAGGTGTGCTGGGGCGCACGGAGTTACTGGCCGAAGGTGGTTTGTTTGTGAATGACGATTCCTTGACTTTTCTCGACTTTCACCACTTTGCAGGCAACAAAATCCTCTTATTACAGGAAGCCTTGCCGGGTAGTTTTCAGCTTTTGGATTATTATACTTATGCTACCCGAGATCGCTACGTGCAAGCGCATTGGTTGCATCATTTTGATGGCTTACTCTTGGGCTTAATCCCGGGCATTCGCAACCTGAATTGGAATCTAGTAATCGGAGCCAATTACCTGAGTACGCCCGAGCTTGAGAATTATGTAGAGTTGGGCGTAGGGGTTGAAAAAATATTTGGCTTACTAAGACTGGATTGGTACCACTCCTTAAATCGGGAAAATAACTCGGTACACGGTTTTCGCTTGCGGCTCGGAAGGTAAATTCATTTCTATCAAATATTATCAAAATGATTATTAACCTGATTGCGACCCCAAGAAATATCTCCACGGCTCTGATGTATAGTTTTGCCCAACGCAGCGATACGCAAGTAGTGGACGAGCCTTTTTACGCGTATTACTTATTAGAGACTGGAGCTGAGCATCCTGGACGCGAAGAGAGCATCCAGTGTATGGAAAGCCATTACCCCCAAATTATCCAAAATATAGAAGCCGAAGGGAAAAAGGAAAAGCATTATTTCGTCAAAAATATGGCGCACCATCTCCTCGATCCTGACTGGAGCTTTATGCAAAATTGGGTCAATGTCTTCCTGATTCGTAATCCCAAGCAGCTCATCGCCTCCTTTGCGCAAGTCATCAAAGCCCCCACGATGCGTGATATTGGTCTGGAGAATCAATACAAAATCTGGCAGTTCCTCCGAGCACAAACGGGTCAGCCGCCCCTCGTATTGGATTCGAATGAACTCTTAAAAAACCCTCCGCGCGTCTTACAAAAGCTTTGTGAGCAAATAGGTATTCCCTTTGAGGAAGCCATGCTCTCTTGGGAAGCGGGGCCTATTCCCGAAGATGGCACTTGGGCCAAATACTGGTATCAGAATGTGCATCAATCCACGGGTTTTGCCAAGCAAAAAAGTAGCGAACGCCCCTTGCCCCTCAACTGCCAGACACTTTACGTAAAAGCTAGAAATTACTATGAAAAGTTAGTGCCTTACCGAATCAAAGCAGCAGCAGCAGAATAGTATATTGATTATTTGGTCTGAAGCCAGTTTTTTTGTAAATTCATTGGTATTTAATCTTCTATTTAGCTAGAAATGTCTTTTATTTTAGATCGCAGATTGCTCAATGTTGCAGAATACCACAAAATGGCCGAAGTAGGCATTTTGGAAGAAAAAGGCATTGAGTTGATCAAAGGCGAAATTATTAAAATGAGTCCCATCGGAACCCAACACGCTGCTTGTGTTAAACGACTCAACCAGCTTTTGAATCAAGCACTTGACTCAAGTTATATTATAGGCATTCAAGACCCCATCCAACTGGGCAATCTCTCCGAACCTGAACCCGACCTTACTCTTCTCAAACCCCGAGACGATTTCTATCAAAATCAACACCCACAAGCCCATGATGTATTAGCGATCATCGAAGTGGCTGATTCTTCCTTAGCGTATGATCGCGAAATCAAAGGAAAACTCTACGCCGAAGCAGGTATCGGGGAGTATTATATTGTGAATCTGAATACACACACGGTAGAAGTTTATCAGGCTCCTTACCCTGACGGTTACACCATCCAACAGGAAGTGAGCAAGGGGGAGACATTCACTCTTCAAAGCATTGGTTTACAAGTAGACACGAAGAGGATTTTTCAGTAAAGGTTCTCTCTGCTGAGATTCCTATCTCAGCCGACACAATCGGTGAGATTCCCGTCTCACACACGTCAAGATAGAAATCTTGACTCATTTACGTGCTAAGTTGGGAAACTTAGCACAGGTTGGCTCAGGTCGGTGTGAGACGAAAAAAAACCATTGAAAAGCTCGTCAATGGATGTGAGGCCATCTCAACGCTCGCAAAGGATTCATCTACCACTTTTTCTCAATATTCCTCCTCCAACAAAATCTCAATATCGGCAATCAGTCGATCCACTTCTTTCTCGTCTGTGCCGTTGTAGAGGCCACGAATGCGCTTTTGCTTGTCTACCAGTATAAAAGCAGCACTGTGGAGAAAGCCCCCGGGAGCGGCTTGGTCTTCGTCCATCGTAACGAGGTAGTTTTTGAGGCCCATTTCGTAAAGTTTGGCTTTTTCGCCCGTGACAAAGTGCCAACGTTCGTCATTGGCTTCATAACGATCTGCATATTTTTTGAGGACAGGCACAGAATCTTGAGCTGGATCTACCGTATGAGAGAGGAAATAAAGGCGATTTTCTTCGGGATAGGCTTCCTGTACGCGTTGCATTTGCTTGCTCATCAGAGGGCAAATGCTAGGACAGGTGGTAAAAATAAAATCACAAACATAGATTTTATCTTCAAAAGTCTTCTCACTAATGACTTTTCCTTCCTGATTGACGAATTCAAAAGCTTGAATCGTGTGATAAAGTGTATCCTGTACTTCTTGGCCGTTTACTACTTTGGTTTCCAATTCCTTAGGGCCAAGAATGGGTAATTTTTTTCCTCCCCCCGAAGAACAACTCAATAAAGAGAGAAAAGTAAGCAGGATAAAGACACAGAAAGTTACTTGCTTAAAATGTGAATAAATCATCATAAAACTCCTCTTTTGGCTTGCGATCATCGTAGAATACATTGTAAAATTAAGGGAATTTCGCTTTATTCGCAATTAGAGCGAGTCCTCTCCAAAACCTATCCAACATGAAATACACTAATATCAGTAAAGGAGCCGTGCTAGATGCTCCCTCCGTTTCTAAAAACGCCCTACGCACCCAAGCCCTACAATTACCCTGGTATATCTACGCCGCGGGGATTGCCTCCACGAGTATCGTGGTTGGGCTTTTGTGGGATATTTCGTGGCATATGACCATCGGGCGAGATGCCTTTTTGTCGGCTCCACATATTGCCATCTACTTAGGTGGCCTGATTGCTGGCTTTGGCGGGGGTTATTTGATAATTAAAACGACTTTTTTTGCCACGCCCGAAGAAAAGGCACGCTCGGTTTGGTTTTGGGGTTTTCGTTCACCCTTGGGGGGCTTGCTCCTGGTGTGGGGAGCCTTGGCCATGCTCACTTCGGCTCCTTTTGACGATTGGTGGCACAATGCTTACGGGCTAGATGTGAAGATTCTCAGTCCACCTCACGCGCTTTTAGGTTTAGGCTTATCTGTCATCCAATTGGGTGCCGTGATTTGCTTACTGACTTTCCAAAATCGCCTTGAGGCCAAGCGTGATTATAATGATCTAGTAGCGGAGCAGAAGCTGAAATACATTCGCTTCCTCTATACTTACACCGTGGGCATGCTGATTGCCATTATTGCCATTTTAGCGGAGCAATACACGCGGCATAATTTGATGCACGCTTCTATCTTTTACCAAGTAGCGGGTGCAATTTTCCCACTATTCTTAGTAGCAGCGGGCAGAGCCTCGGGCATGCGTTGGCCGATGACCTCAGCGGCGGCTGTGTATATGGGCGTTCATTTATTCATGATCTGGTTCTTGCCGCTTTTCCCTGCCATTCCTCGCTTGGGGCCAGTCTTGAATCCCGTAGATCATTTCGTGCCCTTCCGTTTTCCTTTGCTTTTGGTGGTTCCCGCTTTTGCCATGGATGTAGTGATGCACAAAATGAAAGATAAAAACGGCTGGCTCCTTGCTTTGAGCTTGGCGACTACTTTCTTTACCGTATTTTTCTTGACGCAATGGCTCTTTGGCTATTTCTACATGTCCGATTACGCGGATAATTGGATTTTTGCCTCGGGGGCAATTCCCTATTACGCTCGTCCTGATTGGACGTATCGCCGTGATTTCTATCCTTGGGATGCCAGTACTTTTGCTTTGGTCAAAGGACTGGTCATTGCCTTGGTACTTACTTTCTTCTCGGCTCGTTTGGGTTTATGGTGGGGCAACTGGATGCGGAGGGTACAGCGATGAAAAAATTTGTATTACATCAAATTGGCCTTCTGTTCGGGCTTGCTTTTGTTTGTGTATTCAGCGCGGGGCATATCGGAAGTCCGGGCATTGTGTTTCAAGGCAGCGCGGGCCCTTATCAGATCTTGGCCAGTATCCGTCCGCCCGAAGTGGTACCAGGAACGGCTCAGGTTTCGGTAAGATTACAGAGTAAGGACGTAACGAGCGTTCATTTGCAAACGGTTTATTTCCGCCACGGGGGCGACAAAGCGCCTACCCCCGAAGAACTTCAGCCCGTGGAAGGCGATCCACAGCTATACAGTGGCCTGACTTGGCTCATGGCGCACGGCTCATCGAGTGTCAAGATCATGGTCAACGGGATGCGAGGCGAAGGTTCCACGGTGATTCCTGTACCTGCTCTGGCCACTGCCCAATTGGAAATGGATGCAAATCTAGAAATTGCCTTGCTTATCCTGGGTTTGATTTTGTTTTTTGGGGGAATTACCATCGTGGCGGCTAGTATTGGAGAATCACTCCTCAAACCTGGACAAAAATTAAGCACGAAATTGAAATGGCGTTCTGGAATCGTGGCCGTCGCTAGTTTTCTCTTTTTTCTCTGGGTTTTGAATTTGGGAATCAAATGGTGGAACTACGAGGAGGGCAAATACAATCAATATATGTATAAGCCTGTGAGTGTAGAGAGCCAATTCACGACCAATGGCGACAAAAGGCATCTCAAGATTCATCTGGTAGACGAGGGGCACATTGACCGGAAGCCAGGCGACCTCATGCCCGACCATGGGAAGCTCATGCACGTCTTTCTGATGAGTAAAAATCAGGCAGATAACTTCGCTCACGTTCACCCTTACAAAATAGATTCGGTCAATTATCAGGTGCTTCTGCCCGAAGCCTTGCCCGCTGGAGATTACCGAATGTTTGTAGACATTGTACACCAGAGCGGCTTGGGCGAGACTTTGGTTTCCGAAGTTTCCATTCCCGAAAATATTCAAACGGCAGGAATGAGCACTTTTGAAAATCAAAGCATTGACTTTGATCAGAAAGACCCTGATGACTCTTACTACCTTCACCGCAAAGCCCAAAACAACACAATCACGCTGGATGACGGAACACGTATAACTTGGGAAATTCCCCAAGGCAAAAAGTTCAAAGCCGAGCAAATTGAATCCCTGCGCTTCACCGTGGAAGACAAGAACGGCCTTCCGGCGATTCTTTCGCCTTACATGACCATGCTCGGGCATTTGGCGATCATGAGAGAAGACGCGGAGGTTTTTATTCATTTGCACCCCATTGGCACCATTTCCATGGCCGCGCAGGAGGCATTGGCCAATACCATTCAAGAAAAAGTAACGCTTTGCTTGCCCTATGATTCTACAGGCCTGGCCGTAGATTCACTGGCTACCAGTGGTGGCTTCTTGGATCAGAAAAAGATCAGCACCATGCGCGATGACATCCTCAAGATGATGGAAGAAAAAGGACTCTCCAATGAAGTGTCTTTTCCCTATGCCTTCCCCGAGGTGGGTAAATACCGAATGTGGGTACAAGTCCGTACCAAGGGCAAGGTACAAACGGCAGGCTTTGATGTGGTAGTAGAGGAGTAAAATTCACCTTGTGATTCATCTTCTAGCCATCAACTCTATCCTGCAAGATTCTTGTTTTGCTTCGGCAAGATAGGAATCTTGCTTTTTCACTCTGCTGAGATAGGAATCTCGGCAGAGTGAAATCAAATCCCTCCCAAAAAATACAGATTAAACCACAATTCCCTATCTTCGCTCCGAGTTATCATTACCCAAGTTTATGCAAACATTTTCTTTATTTTTCTTGACTTTGCTCATCTTAGGAAGCTGTGCCTCCTCACAATCTGGGCAAAAAAACGGTATGTTAGACCCTTCCCTCTTAGAAAACAAAAAGACCCAAGGCATTGATTTTGTAGCTTTGGGTGATAATTCTCTCTGGGAATTGGAAATGAACTACGAAGGAGATGTCAGCTTTAAAACTCCTGAAATGGAGCGACCTTGCCAAGCTCCTGTACCACTTGCGTACGAGGAAGGCGGTCATACCATTTATCAGGTGGAAGGCGACACCTGTTTTTTTGAGGTCAAAATTCTCTCTGAAAACTGCGGAGGTTCCGAAGCAATGCCTCAGGTAGAGGTCAATTATGGTGATAAAATTTATAAGGGCTGTGGCCAGTATCTCAGCGAAGCACCAAAACCTAGTCCAGCCGATGCAGGATTGAGAAATACTTGGGTCTTAGAAAGCTTTGAAGGAAATCCTATTCAAGAAAAACAATTCCCAAAAGAATTTCCCCGCATCGAGCTTTTCCCACAAAAAAATGCTGTGAAAGGAAATACAGGTTGTAACACCATGGGCGGTACTTTCCGCGCTTCCGCTGATAAAGTCCAGTTTAGCCAAATCATGAGCACCAAAATGTTTTGCCCCAATGTTCCCGAAGAAGATTTCTTGGAAGCATTACGCCGCGTGAATCGCTACGAAATTCAAGACCTCAAATTAAAACTTTATCAGGGTGAAAAGCTACGACTGGTCTTTAAAAAAGGAAATTGATGAATTTCACATAAATTGAAAAACAACCAGCAACTTCATTTAAGCTTAAGCATTACTGATTTCTTTGCTTGGGAGCAAAGATTAGCATCACATCAATGACGCCACTTTTCAAGCCTTGCCAAATGTAGTTGAATATAAAGCGATCCTTACGGCGTGGTGCTTGGATGGTTCCTACTTTATAACGGCGAGTATCGGGTAGGTTATGCTCCCGAATCACGGTATTTGCCAAGAAACTCATTAATCCTTTTACTTTCCCGTGCTTTTCAGGGTCGTACATTTCTACTTTGAGAGCTTCATAATCCAAGTGCAGTGTGCCCTGAATCATCTCCTCATTGGCATTCATCTCGAAGCGAGCTTTTTGGATATCTCCCTCGATGATCTTGGTAGCGGTCAGCCCGTAGAGCATAGGATTGAGGCGAGACCCCGGTATTCTATTGAGCTGCCCGTAAGAGCGGAAGGTATCTTCATAGCGATTCAGCGGAATATCAATGTGCAGATCAAACAAGCCCGCACCCATAAAGCGACTCGTCATCTGTACTTTTAACTCTGGCCTCTGCGCCAGCACAGATGGCTCATTGCTAAAATTGGAAATATCAATCTTGGCTTGCTCAAAAGAGATTTCTCCCGGCTGTCCCGTCTGTACCAAATCTCCTAATTGTTGGTAACGAATACGAGGGGCTTGTGCCAAAATTTTGTTGACAGTAATCGGAATAGGTATTTCCCGAATCAAAGCAGCAGGCATCTTCTTATAACGAAAGGGTTCATCCGCTTGCCATTTGTCTCGGTAAACATCCAAGTAAAGCCCTGCGATTTCTACGGATTGTACCCGAATGGCTTGTTGCTCGAGCCATGCTTTCCAGTCCCAGCCTTTTACTTCCAACTGATTGGTTTTGATAGAAAACCAGTCTTGTTCGTAAGGCAATCGTTGATTGAAGCCGCGTCGGGTATAGAGTGGCTTCAAAATAGGGCGTTGGCAGTAGAAATAAGAATTTTTCAAATCCAAGAGAAAGGAATCTACGCGCGCTTCGTAAAATTCAGATACCTGACACGTTACTCGCTTACCACCCAAACGAGCGGTTTCAAAGCGAAGGGGAATCATGTTTGAGCTGGCTTCGCCTTGCTCGTGAAGGCCAATATTTTCTAGATCAAGGGTGATATCTGCCAAGTCGAGGAAAGGTTGATTTATTTCTTTGGAGAGACTTGCCTTGCCACCCCGAATCCGTATTTGCTCACAATACAGACTGTCCAGCCAAGCAGGTATTTGTAAATTTAATGTATTATTTTTTGCTTGTTTTTTGGATGAAGTCGGAATCAAATAATCAAACTGAGGACGTTCAATCAGGATAGCATCCAGCAATAGAGCGTTTTCGTTTAAGAGTGCTGACCAATTCCATCTATTCAAGGTCAGGGCTTCTAATCGGAAATGTTGGGAAGCTATGCTGTCTTTGGGATGATTTTTTTGTTGCCAATCTACCTGTTTTATGAGTAGGTTAAACTCGGAGGAAGCTTCTTCGTTCCCTTTTTTTTCCGTTTGGATGGCTAAGTTTTGATAGCTTAGCGTTTGTAGGGAGCTTTTCAGCATCAATTTGCCCGTGTTTAGATAAAGTGAATCAAAATGCACGCCTTTCCAAGGGTGGTCGATGAGGTTTGAGTCTAGCCGAATGCTTTGAATATGAATATCGAGGGCTTCTAAATGGATTTTTGTACGCTGGTCTACGCGTGGATAACCAGTCAATTCACCCTTTTCCAAATTAATTTTTTCAATATAAAGCCCATCGAGCCAGCGGAAAACTTCTTTAAGGGCTTTTCTGACCTCCAGCGTGGCATCTTTGGGCGTTTCGGAAGCTAGCTTCTGCTTTGAGCCTCGTTGCCAGTAGATTTCAGGATGTTGAAAGGTGATACTATTGATTTTTAATCTTCCTTGCCAAAACAGCGCACTCCAGTCTACCGAAGTTAGCTCCGCATCACTGTTTAGGCGAAAAATATCAGCTACTTGGCTACTATCTTTCGGGATAAGCTGAAAATCATGGATACGAATAGAGCCTTTCCACCAACTAATTTTTAAGTCTTCATATTGGAGCAAATATTTACCCTGCTTATTTTTATTCTGCAAATCAAGCAGATAGCTTTCCACATAGGGTTTTGCCCATACGCCAAACAAGCTCCAGACCGTGATGAGTAGCACCACACAGATGGTAGCGGATACGATGGCAATTTTTTGAATTTTTCTTGTAAGCATAAAGGCAAGGATGAAGATAAATTCCCTAAATAGACTCAATTTTTAGGGCACAAAAAGCATTCCCTCTCATGGCCAGAACAAGCACACAGAGCTTAAGTTAGGGTATAAAAATGAACCTGCCCCTGTTTTCTTGAAAAACGTGAGGCAGGTCAAAAGCAAAATGAAGCATTCTTCTCGCTATGCTCGTTATTTTTTAGAGAAAATTACTGCCCATTCATCTCTCCTACTTGGTTGAAGTTAGAGGCTAGGATGGAAAAATCTATGGCACTAACCAAATCATCTCCATTGAAGTCTGCTCGTCCATCATATCCCTGACTACTTTGAGATTTGTTAAAAGTCGCAGCCAAAATGGAAAAATCAATGGCACTCACTACGTTGTCACCATTGGCATCCCCCCCTTTGAATTCACCAAAGTCAAAGCTATTCCCTCCTACATTCAGGAATTGGGTCTGCACCTTCTGTAAGAACCCCTCAGCTTTAATCACAATCTGGTAGCTTCCAGGAATGATTCCACCCAAGGTAAAATCACCATTACTATCTGAACTTACATCAAAATTATACTGTTCTACTCCGTTTTGATAAAGCTTGACATTGAGGGTCACGTTGTAAGTTTGGCGTCCTTGTAGGGTAAAGTTACAAGTAAGCAAGGCGTCTTGCACCGTGGGTTTGGCCAGTGTGATGCGGTCTATAGCGTACTCGGAAATGTAAACATTACCTGTTCTCACGTCCTCTACCAAATCTAGAGGATCAAAGAAATTTGCTAGCCCTACCTGATTCCCTTCGGTATCACCGATGATTCCTTTGTCTCCTCCGCTGTTGGGTTGTAATAAGATCACATCATCTTTTTGGCTATAACGGCAGACCATCATTAATCCTTTCAGCTTCCCGTTAAAGGCTTCGCTCTTGTACTCGATGACTCCATTGGGTGATTTACTAAATTCAAAATCATAGGAAATACCCGGTAGATCGTAGTTAGGATCAGGGCCAACTCCATCATATTCTGGATTATTCACATCTTGGTCTCCACGATTTTGTACATATTCTCCGCGCAGTGGATTAGGATGTCCGTAATATTTACCCTGTCTTACCCTGAAAAGCCAGTCTCGTTGCGTGGGTCCACAGCCATCAATGGCTTGAATGACAGGGCCCGTGTAGTTGGGGGCGTCTGGAAAAGGGGCGATATAACGACCATCACTCGGGTCAGAGGTCGGTGTATTTCCAGGGGCAGCAGAGCCATTGGTAGGAACATAAAGCTCTCCATTGCTGTGCCATACCAAGTCGTAGGCATTCCGTACCCCTGTGCCGTAAATGGTCAAGGGAGCATTATTCAGGTAAGGATTATAAGTCCCCCCCTCTTCTGTTTTAGCATCAATGGGTAAATTGTTGGGTAAGTTGTTTACATTCAGACGTAAAACTGCCGCCGAGAGCAAGCGTTCTTCTCGGAAGCCCCAGCTATTGTCTCCTCTGCCCATGGCCGAGTTACTTCCTTGGGGAAAATACAATGCCCCATCTGGCCCAAAAGTCAGGCTATTGGTCAAGTGGTCGCGCTTAGAACGGGGCAAATTAATGACTACGTCCTGTACGCTCTGCAGATTACTTCCGGTAAGTAAAGCGATGTTACCATCCCAAGCTGGGCCATTTGTAAAAACGAATGAACCCGAGTAAGAAACCCAGACTTTTAAGTCATTGGCCGTTGAAGAAGGATCAAATACCAAACCTACCAAGATCTTGTTATCACTACTGACCTGGCTTCCACGACGGTGATCGCGCAAGCCTGTTAATATCTCAGCTTGTCCTAGTGAGCCATCTTGATTGATCGGAAAACGATAGATAAATCCGTCAATGGTACTGGCGTAGAGTTTTCCGTCAGGGCCAATGACCAGACTCGAGTATTTTTTACCACTAGAAGTACTCTGAGGAAATTTATTGAAGCTCACTCCTTCCAGATTATTAGCCCCACCCGTGGAAGCTGACCCTGTGGTAAAAGTTACAGAAAATGGGAGCATACTTTCTCCACTTAGGTCTTGTACTCCAGAAGTAATCTCGAACTTATACATCGTGAAAGGCTCCAGTTCACTACTGGGCACCAGGGTGATGGCATCACCTCCCCCACTCGAGTTCACATTGGCGGGAACTTGGCTTCCTCCTACTCTGGTCAAAATCACCGTATTGCTATTCACGGTGCTGTTATTCAGACTTCCATTAGGAAGGTTTAGCTGGAGGGTAGTGATGTTGATATTCGTAGGAATAGCCACCTCTCCTTCCTCAATCTCGTTCAATGAGCCGTCGGCCACGCCTAGTACCGACGGGCTTTCTACTGGTAGAAAGTCAGGAAGTGTAGCGGTAGATAAAACAGATAGTACACTGTAAATCGCTGCTTGATTGGGATAATTTGGTTGAGGCTGCGAGGTTTCTTGTGCTGATAATCCAGCAGGCAAAAACAGTAGCCAGCAAAGAACCATCCTCGAGAGCTTTTTGAAATTGAAGTTGAATAACATTGATGCTTAATTTTGAGTTTTTGAAATAGTGATTGTTTTATTTCTTTTTCGGGCGTTCAGACATAAATTTATTCCCAGATTGTGGGAACAAAAAGGCCGCATGATTCGCCATCGGGGGATTAAGAGACAGGCACTAGGTAATAAATGATAAAAAGAGAGAGATGCTAATATGCTCTTTTCCTTTATCTAAGCTGAAGAAAATGTAATTTAAACTAGTGATTGAAGATGTAACTTTTCTAGTATAAATGCAAGGTAAAATAATTAGATATACCAAGCAAGCATTTTTATTCTTTTTTGGAATTTCAAACGGTGAAGTTCTTTGAAAAATACAAATACGTGAAAGTTTCTAAGCCAAACCATCCAACTACACGATACTTTGAAAAGATTCTTGGTGAATTGGGGAAGTTTCTGAATAGGTTTGCGTTAATACAGTTGAGGTATCCAGTCAGGATATTCAAAAGATCATTTGATCAACAAAGAACTGACCCCGCACTACATACCTAAATGCTTTTGGGTATGGTGTAAGGATCAGGCCTATAATTATAGATTATGAATCTACTTGCACATTTGCACCTCTCAGGAGACTCGGAATCTTTGATGATTGGTAATTTTATCGCCGACTTTATCAAAGGCAATCGCTTTCAACATTATCAGGATGATATCATAGAGGGCATTTTCCTACATCGTCAGATTGATTCTTATACCGACCAGCACCCCTTGGTCAAGCAAAGTGCTCGTCGTCTAAGGCCGGATTTTGGGCATTATGCAGGTGTGATTGTAGATATTTTTTATGACCATTTCTTAGCTAGGCATTTCCAAAAATACTCTGAGCATTCTTTGGCAGAGTATGCCCAACGAAGCTATCAAGTCTTACAGAAACACCAAGCCATTCTGCCGACACGGGTGCAGGAGTTTCTCCCGCTTATGATTCAACACAATTGGCTCATGCGCTATGCAGAGTTTGAAGGTATCGAGAAGGCACTTTCTGGCATCAGCCGTCGTACTAAATATGCAGTACATTTGGAAAAGTCTGTCTATAATCTCGAGCAAGACTACGCAGCCTTCGAGAAGGACTTTTTTAGATTCTTTCCGCAATTGGAGCAACATGTAGCTACTTTGATTAGTGAGTAAACTAGGCGCAGGTTTACGCTAATTTATTACCTGCCAGAAAAGCGGCGACTTCCATCCGCTTTTTCCCTTCTGGTTGTAGTTCTTCAATGGCAATCCAACCATCTCCGGTTTTAAAATATAAAAATTTCTTATTGTCTGTAAAATAGTCTCCAACTGAAAAGTCCTGACTTTCTTCGGGAGCTTGCGGTGTATGCAGGCTAGTTTTGAAGATTTTACAATCTTTGTCTTGCAAGCTCGTCCAAGCGGCAGGCACGGGAGAAAGTCCTCTTACCAAATTGTGTATGGTCTCGGTGGGCTGATTCCAGTCAATTTCGCCTGTTTCTCGGTGTATCTTGGGTGCTTTGGGGTAATCGCCACTCAGGTCTTGAGAGAGGAGCGTATAGTTTCCTGCTTGAATGGCTTGCACGGTTTTTAGTACTAAATTTCCTCCCTTTTGTCGGAGTCTCTCGTAGAGCGTACCTGTGTTATCTTCAGGATAAATGGGCTCTTTTTCCTGAAAAATAATGTCTCCCGTGTCTATTTTGTGGCGAAGCATAAAAGTCGTAAGTCCGGTTTCGGTTTCACCCCGAATAATGGCCCAATGAATAGGTGCCGCGCCTCGATAGTGGGGCAAAAGGGAGGCGTGAAGGTTAAATGTGCCAATACGAGGCATATTCCACACGATTTCTGGCAACATCCGAAAAGCCACTACTACCTGAAGGTCTGCTTGGTAAGTCCTGAGTTCTTCTACAAATTCAGGTGCTTTGAGATTGGTGGGTTGTAGCACAGGAATTTGTTGACTAACCGCGTATTTCTTGACCGCGGAGCTTTGTAATTGTTTTCCGCGTCCAGCCTTTTTATCGGGAGCAGTTACCACGGCTACCACATTGAGCTTTGCTTCTACGAGAGCCTGCAGGCTTGGGACGGCAAACTCCGGCGTCCCCATGAAAATAATGCGCATAAAATAGATGGTGCTTATTGAGTTGTTGGTTGTAGCTTGTCTGTTATTTAATTTTCTTTTCAGGAAACTTGAAAACCCTTCTTTCGTGGTGAAGTATTCAGGTTCCTGCACGCGGGTTTTGGGTATCATCTGGTTTAAAGCGATCGGTCACACTTTCGGTTGCTGATCACTGAAATCAAAACGACAGGCTACAAAAGTAACATAATCTATCCAAACACGGTTTGATTTATACTAATTTCTCAGGGCTTCGTCAATCAGGTTTTTCACCTGCTGCAGGAGCAACTCGAGATGAGTAGAATCAGAAATAAGAAAAGGTAAGGAAGGGTAGTTTTGTTGAAATTTGGTAAGATTAAGACTTATCTCCCAGTTAGCTTTGGTGTGGCCTATGGGCGTTTGCACGACTAAGGAAATTTGCATTTGTTGCTTATTCCAGTGTATTTTCTCCAGACTGGGGGCAAGCAAAATGCCCAATAATAGACAAAGAACCGCGATTTTTTTCAGGACATTTTTATTCATGGAGTTTGACTTTAAGATTTTGGTCTATGAGTCGCCTTCCTCTCCCGAACATTACAGTCGATATGTATTAAGGATTAATTTGCTCCTGTAAGACTTCTATTTGTCGCTTAAAATCAGCGTCTTGGGGATAGATTTTAGCAAGTTTTTGATATACTTTCAGGGCTGCTTTGAAATCACCAATGGTCAAATAAATGGATCCTAGGCCAGAAAGTGCGCCAAAATGTCTCCCTTCCAATGAAAGGGTAGCTCTAATATCTCGGATAGAATGCTTGTAATTTCCTCTCAGGTAATAGGCCGTAGCTCTTTTGTTCCAACCCTCTGCGTACTGAGGTTCTATCTCGGTAATCTGCGTAAAAAACTGGATGGCTTGCGTATAATCTGATTCAGCCAAAGCATCACAGCCTTGCTCCATGAGTACGTTCACTTGATGGGAGTTATTTTGCATCCAAATATCCCATATCTTCTCCTCAATGTCTTTGATTTCTTCGGGTTGATCCGTTTTTCTCAGGGCGGCAAATAGTTGATCTAATTCGTGCTCTAAATTTTCCTGGTACATGTGCAATTTGTTTTCAGTAAATATATAAAATTCCTGCTCAATTACTCAATGAGATCAATCACAATGCTCAAAATCAGGCTCAAATGATCCTGTTTGAGGGAGATGAGAAGCAGGTCTGGTTGAATTTAGAACTGGTCTTGGGTGATTTTCCATCATCACCTAAGATATGATCGAGCTGAGAGAAGATAGCTTAGTTTCGTAAAAAATAATGATTTTATGAGGTTGAGTGTATAACTCGAAGGTAGTAAAGAATTCTTGTATTTACAATTAACCTTTCACAGCTTTTGACCTCTTGATATACGATGTAATTTATTGAAAAGTTTTCTTCAAAAGCCTCACCCTATAAACTTTACCTGTTAAATTCTAGTTAATTTAAACGAAAATTAACGCCAAAACTTAATTCACATGGATGAAATGAAAGAAAAAATTAAGCAGGCTTATATTGAATATGTATTAGAGCACGACCGAGTCCCTCGCTCTGCTTATCTAGTCGCCAAAAAAGCAGGGGTCAAAGAAGAAGAGTTTTATCAACACTTTTCTTCGGTCAAAGCTTTGGATAATCAAATTTGGCTGGGATTTTTTGAAGAAACTAAGCAGCGAATTGAGCAAGAAGCAGTGTACGCTAGCTACTCAGTGAGAGAGAAAATTCTTGCTTTCTACTACACTTTCATTGAAGTACTTAAGGCCAATCGTAGCTATGTCATGTACAGTTACGAATCAGTCAAACAGGAACCGATTACGCCTAATCCAGATTTTCTCAGTGCCTTTAAGCCAGTTTTTCAGGATTTTATTGAGTCTTTGATCCTCGAAGGCAGAGAAAGTCAAGAAATTGCCGAACGTACCTCTTTTCTCATGGATACTTATCCCAGGATATTCTGGTGGCAACTCCTGTTGATACTTCGCTTCTGGGTAAATGACAGCTCACAAGGTTTCGAGAAAACGGACGTGTTTATCGAAAAAGCAGTGAACTTTGGCATGGATGCAGTCGGAAAAACCACGATAGATTCTGCCTTTGATTTTGCTAAATTCGTATTTCAGAATAGATAATTATTCAGGTTAGGTTTGTTAAGCAGCCCTTTGGATTGATAGAACACTTTAACGCTCTTCTCTCCAGAACCACTATTTGACAATACAACCATTCAACAACATAATTAATGAAATCTCAAAAAAATATACCCACCTCTAAAGTACAGAGGGCTACCAAGTTTGTAAAAACCGGCGTCAAAGTAGGAGGAAATTATCTGAAACATTACGCAAAGAAAGCCTTTAACAAAGATTCTAATCGTGATGAACTGCATGAAGATAATGCCCGTGATATCTATGAATCTTTGAGTGAGCTCAAGGGTAGTGCCCTGAAAGTGGCTCAAATGATGAGCATGGACAAAAATATGCTCCCCAAAGCCTACGTGGATCGCTTCACGATGTCACAGTACAGCGCTCCACCTCTCTCTGGGCCTTTGGTGGTAAAGACTTTCAACAAATATTTTGGTAAGAACCCCTCGGAGCTATTTGATTCTTTCAATATAGAGGCGATCAACGCCGCCTCGATTGGTCAGGTACACGAGGGTTACAAGGATGGCAAAAGGCTCGCGATCAAAATTCAATATCCAGGCGTGGCCGACAGTATCCAATCAGACCTGAGAATGGTGCGCCCTTTCGCCAGCACGATCTTGGGTATTCCCAACAAAGACATTGATAAATACTTAGACGAGGTGGCCGCCAAGCTTACCGAAGAAACGGACTACGAGCTTGAACTTCGTCGCTCGGTCGAGATTTCTGAAGCTTGTAGTCATATCCCAAATTTACACTTTACGCATTATTACCCAGCGCTTTCTAGCAAGCGCATTCTGACGATGGACTGGATGGAGGGCATGCATCTTAAAGAATTTTTGCAAACCAATCCTTCCCAAGAGATTCGTAACAAAATCGGCCAAACGCTCTGGGATTTTTATAATTTCCAGATACACGAGTTCCGCGCGGTGCATGCTGACCCCCATCCTGGCAATTTTTTGATGCGTGAAGATGGCACCTTGGGCATTATTGATTTTGGTTGTGTCAAAGAAATCCCAGATGATTTTTATAAAAACTATTTTGTGATTATCAATCCGCATATCTTGGAGAATGAAGAAGTAATGATGGATGTATTCTACAAAATGGAGTTCTTGCACCCCAATGACAGCCCCAAGGAAGTTGCTTTTTTCACCAAGCTCTTTAAGCAGATGATTGAGCTACTCTGCCGACCTTTTCGTACGCCGACCTTTGATTTCAGCGACGATACTTACTTTGAGCAGATTTACGAATTTGGGGAAAAGCTTTCTACCATGCCCGAGGTACGCAATTCTAGAGAGGCACGCGGTTCTCGTCATTCTCTTTATATCAACCGTACTTATTTTGGCTTATATTCTATTCTCAATGAATTGAGGGCAGATATTACCACTACGCGTCCGGCTTGGCTCAACGAACCCTTGGAGGCTGTCTAAGAAGAGCTTTAACGGCTTGACTTCCACTTTTCCAGTATTTTTATCAACCGTCACTTCAGTAGTTTTCCTAATCTTTATCTAGAAATCCTTTTTTGGTAAATACACCAAGAAAGGATTTTTCTTTTGCTTAGAGCGATCAGCGTTTTTGTTTCTCGTTTGCTCAGATTCATTTATGTCTGAGTATTTATATTTGTATAAAATAATAAATACAATTGTTTTTATAAATTTATTTGTATTTAAAAGTTAAATTTCTAAATTTGTAGACAAATAATTATTATTTACAAATACATTTATATGGAACAATATCACTTGGTTTATTTCCAGCAAGCATGGCAGTTTAAGAAAGCCTTGGTATCAGAACCCATTGCGTCTTTTGATCTTAAAGAAACGGCCTTGGATTATGCGGTAGATTACATGCGCCAACATGGAGGTTCTTTGATGATTCATCGAAAGGATGGACAATTTCAGGAGGAGCGCACTTATCCTCGTAGCGCAGATCCGCCTGAGAGCAAAGGTTGAATCGTTATCAAGAGGCAAAGATATTCATCGGATGGCTGGGAACCTGTGAAGGTAGTCATCCGATGAATAGGAAGCCGAGAATGTGTCTATGGCTAATTTATTGATCGCCGTTCAGCCAAGCTTCTACTTCTTCTTTGCTGGGGTTTTTGACATCTTTGAGTTTGAGTTTTTTGCGCATCCCACTGATGTCATTGAATAGCTTATTGGGGTTATCTACGGCTTGCAAATCTTTAATGGTGAGGTAGCCTAATTTCTGAATGATGGGCACCAATTCTTCACGCACTCCGATCGCTACGTATTCTTCCACGGTGGCAATTTGAGGTTTTTTCTCAGGACGCATGTGTGGAAAAAAGAGAACATCCTTGATCGTGGGTTGGTTGGTCATGATCATGGTCAAGCGATCAATGCCAATACCCAAACCCGCGGTGGGAGGCATCCCGTATTCTAAGGCTCTGAGGAAATCTTCATCGAGTACCATGGCTTCGTCGTCACCACGTTTGCCCAGCTCGAGTTGCTCCTCGAAGCGTTGACGTTGGTCAAGAGGATCATTCAACTCAGAAAAGGAGTTACAGATTTCTTTACCATTGGCAATGGCCTCGAAGCGTTCTACTAGCCCTTCTTTTTCGCGATGTTTTTTGGCGAGCGGTGACATTTCCACCGGATAATCCGTGATAAAGGTAGGTTGGATAAGCTTGGGTTCGCAGTGTTCACCAAAGATTTCGTCTATGATTTTTCCTTTACCCATATGCTCATCGATGGAGACTTCTAGTTTTTTCGCGGCTTCTCGCAACTGCGCTTCATCCATCTCGGAAATATTCACCCCTGTAAAATGCTCAATGGCCTCAAACATGGTGAATCGCTTCCAAGGTCGTTTGAAATCAATGACTTTATCACCTACTTGTACTTGGGTCGTGCCGTGGAGGTTAAGTGCTATTTGCTCGATGAGTTCTTCTACCAGATTCATCATCCATTCGTAGTCTTTGTAAGCTACATAAAGTTCAATTTGGGTAAATTCTGGATTATGAAACGGACTTAAACCCTCATTACGAAAATCTTTAGAAAACTCATAGACCCCTTCGTAGCCACCCACAATCAATCTTTTGAGATACAGTTCATTGGCAATCCTTAGATACATGGTCATATCCAAGGTATTGTGATGTGTTTTGAAAGGTCGAGCCGCTGCCCCGCCGTACAAAGGCTGAAGAATCGGCGTTTCTACCTCGAGGTATCCTTTCTCGTTGAGGTATTCTCGCATGGTATTGACCAATCGGGTACGTTTTTGAAAAACGTCCTTGACTTGGGGATTCACAACCAAATCTACATAGCGTTGGCGATAGCGCATTTCAGGATCGCTGAAAGCATCGTACACATTTCCTTCCTTATCTTCTTTGACCACGGGAAGTGGTTTAAGTGATTTGGAGAGCAAAGTAAACTCTTTGACGTGCACGGTCAGTTCACCCATTTGTGTTTTGAAGACGAATCCTTTCACGCCAATAAAATCACCAATGTCTAATAACTTCTTAAAGACGGTATTGTACATCGTTTTGTCTTCATCGGGGCAGATTTCATCCCGATTGACATAGATCTGTAAGCGCCCTTGGGCATCTTGAATTTCGGCAAAAGAGGCTTTTCCTTGAACGCGTATGCTCATCAAACGACCAGCAAGGGATACTTCTTGAAATTTCCCCTCGAGTACGGTTTCACCTGCTTCTAACTTGGCCTCTAAGGACTGTTTGATCTCGCTGGTGTACGCATTGGTTTCATACAGAGCAGCCGGATAAGGATCAATCCCTAAATCTCTAAGTTGTTGTAATTTTTCTCTTCTAATTTTCTCCTGTTCGCTCAAAAAGAGGTCTTGCATAATCTTAAGGGCTTGCTCAGCCCATTCAAGGGTGTTACTTGTATTGCTTTATATTTAGCGTTTGAATAAGTAAAAATAGAGAATGTCTCAGAAAGCACAAAATTTCGTGTTCATTCTGAAAGTGTCTTTTTCTACTCAATTAGTTATGTAGATAGTTGGAAGCGAAATTACGCCTAAATTTTTAGGAAGAAAATTTGGGGAAAATACAACCTTCGCAGACTTTAATCAGTAAAAAGTTATAGCATTTCTGGGGAAAAATTCTTCGGATTTGCTGTATTTTCGTTTCGCCAAAATTAATCTTGTATCGAGACTAAATAGATCCATGTATATGAAAAAAAAGGTCATTAGTACTCTAGTTTCTACGGGGAGCTTTCAGGAATTTATTCAAAATATCTTCTCCTTGGCCGAGCAAAAGCCATCCTCCTATGTTTGTTTCGCAAATGTGCATATGTTAATGGAATCTTACAAGGATTCCAGTTTTAACCAAATTTTGAACGAGGCCGATATGGTCACGCCGGATGGTCGCCCGGTTTCTTTGTTTATGCGCTTTTTTGACGGAGTTCGTCAAGATCGAGTGGCCGGGATGGATGTAGTTCCTGCCGTCATCGAGCGTGCCAATCGGGAAGGAAAATCCGTGTATTTTTACGGCTCTACGGAGGATGTTCTGCAAAAAATTGAGGATAAAATTCGCCAAGACTACCCCAATGTGCGCATTGCTGGCACTTATTCCCCTCCCTTCCGCCCACTGACCGATGAGGAAGACCAACAGATTGTGGATATGATCAATGAAGCGCATCCTGATTTCTTATTCGTATCTTTAGGTTGCCCTAAGCAAGAAAAGTGGATGGCCGCTCATCAAGGTCGGGTGCACGCCTGTATGATGGGAGTTGGACAAGCTTTTTTGACGTTTTGCGGTATGGAAAAGAGATTACCCAAATGGGCACGTAACCTTTCCTTAGAATGGACTTACCGCCTGTATTTAGAACCCAAGAGGCTTTGGAAGCGTTTCCTTTATTCTAATAGTCTTTTCTTGTGGTTGGTTTTTCGCACCTGGGTTCGCAGAAAAGTATTTCGGATGCGTGAAGCCTAATCTAACTGGTACCTCAGCCCCATTCATTGAGTCTTTCTATCATCTGCATTTTAGGCTTATTCGCCGCCCAAACATCTGAGAATATTCTTTTAGCTAAATTACTTTCCTCCTATTTTCCTCAGTTTCCACCTCACTTTTACCCAATAAAAACTAGGTATAGTTCTATAATTCAGAAGCAAATCAACAAGAATCTGTCATTTGTAACAAAAATCCGTAGTCTGTAACATTTATTTTGAACGAGAGTCAAATCATGCTATCTTAGCATCGCTTGTAACCGCTATACATTGATCTCGATTTATTTAAATTGGTAGTATAACACAGGTAATGCTGTTGGTTAAGAGGAGTGGTCTGTGAGGTCACAAACCACAGTGATTTAATTTGCCGGCGTTACTTCTTTAATACTACCCTTTGGATTAACGGCTCTATGTCATTACCAGCTTGGTTGTACAAATTCAGTAGGTAATTTATCTTTTGTACAAATGTAGTTCTCGAGAACCCTTACCTACCTTCATCAGACCACCCTGTTATTTACTGTTAGATTCAACTACATTCTATTGAGTCCTCATCTATTGTTAGATTCAGCTTTGATTTCCTCCTAATGGGAGAACAGGACTTCTATGGCTTTCTGGCAACTGTCTGCCGGGCTTTGTTTGATCTATCGCACGGCTATTTGATTTTAGACTGTTGATTTTTTAGCACCTAGAATCAGAACTGAATTCTCTATGTAGTAACATCAAAAAAACTAAAATTATGATTCCTCTTCATGTAAGACAACTCAAGACTACACTCAACCCATCCTCGAATGTATCGGATGTGCCTGTACAAAGAGCCAAAGTGGCTGTTATTGGTGGAGGGCGCTGGGGGCGAATTATTTGCCGAGTACTTCATCAACTTGACGCGAAGGTTTCCCAAATTCATTGGGTATCTCAGCGAAATCATCAAAACGCTCAGGCTTGGATCGAGGAGAGTTTTCCGGCTCGAGCCACTCCGCCTGGCATCTCTTTACAACTTTGGGATTCTTGGGAGACCATGCTAGAGCAAATTCAACCTGAAATTGCTATCATCGCCAACATGCCCTCTGAGCATTATCCGCTTGCTAAGCAGCTCTTGCAGAGAGACATCCACGTATTAGTAGAGAAACCTTTGGCTCCTCGTTCTGAACAGGTAGAGGAACTTCTAAATTTGGCCAAGCAACGAAATTTGGTTTTAGGAGTAGGACTAGAATATACAATGGCGAGCTATCTATATTACTTCAAGCAGTTGATGCTCGAGCACATGTCAGAAGCGCACCGGGTGATATTTCATTGGCACGATCAGGCCCAAGAGCAAAAGTGGGATACGCTCAAGCTTCCAGATATGACCACCAATGTAGCTAATGATATTATCCCCCATATTTTGAGCATGCTGTCGGTTTGGTTTGATATGCAAGAGGTGGAGATTGGAGATTTGCAAATTGCACAAGGAGGAGATAGTGTGGAAATGAAAATTCAGTACGGATCAGTTCCGGTGCAATTATCTATAACACGCCGTGCAGAACAATCTTGTCGAAAAGTGGAGGTTTTTGATTCAAGCGGTCAGCGACTTTGTTTGGATTTTACCAAAGAGCCAGGCACCATTATGTGGAACTCCCAGGAACTAGCACCGGATCCTCACTGGTCGACGGCACTGCGACCACTTTCTGCAGAATTAGCCCTTTTTTGTGAGGAAGTGCGAGAAAGAGAAGGTAAGTTACCCTTTTTGGCACAGAACGCGCGTCCCATTATTGAAGCGACCATTGAGGCCAACCGCCGAACGATTCAGGCTCAAAAACGCCTCATTCGTTCTTTTTTACAAAAAACGCCACCTCTAGAAGCTCCCGAAGAGGTAATTATTGCTCTCCGCGAACACCTAATCTTGCCTTTTCTAAAAAAGAATCTGATTACAAGTCCTAAGGATACGGCGGCGATCAACCATATGACGGCTATTGCCTTCCGAATCATCCATTTATTGTCTTTTAATCCTTTTATCAGCCAAAAGGAGATTCTGGATGCTATTCCCTTAAACAAAGAAGAATTAATCGCCCTGAACCGAGCTTTAAGAAGCGCTGATTTTGCCCAAAACCTGATTACTGCTCAGGGACAAGGACATAAGTATTGGATGAACACGATTCTACCTCTCATTCAATCTGGTGCAACGGAGGCCACCCGCAAGGGCGAGTACTACTATCCTCATCGGGTAGGGATTTATCCGGGGGTTTCGTGTATGTTTCATTGTAGCTTTTGTGGGCGAAACCCTGAGGCTAAGTATCCAAGAGAGTCAATTGTATCAGGAAATGAATTTTTCAAAGAATTATTCCGCAGTGCGCCTAAGTACGATCCCTACCGTTTCTATATTTCAGGAGGGCTAGAACCGCTTACCAATGTTGGTATCGGAGAAGTCATCACCGCCGGGGCTCGGGAAGGTTTTCGCCTGTCTATGTACACGAATGCCTTTATGCTTACTCCACAATTACTCCAGAAGCAGCCCGGCATCTGGGATTTGGCCACTCTGCGCGTCTCTATGTACGGAGTAGATTCGGTTACCACGACGGCGGTTACACAAAAGAAAAACAGCTTTGAGCAGGTCGTTAAAAATATCAAGGCTTTTCTCAAATTAAGAAACGAGAGAGCATCAGAATTAAAGATAGGTCTCAACTTTGTGCTTCTGCCCGGAAAAGCTGAGCAGGTTCTGGACTTACTGGAAGTGATGGCTGAGATTAATCGGGAAGCAGGCGGTCGTCAAATTGACTTCCTGACCCTCCGTGAAGATTACAGTGTAGATGAGGACGAAGCGATTTCTCAAAGTGAACGCGAAAAATTGATTGCTATTTTTGCTCGCTTAGAGAAGCGTCGGCGTGAGGCTGACCTCTGTGAACTTCAAATTGACTATGGCTATGCCCTTGCGCCTATGCAGTACGGTGCTCTGGGTAAACCCTTGCAAATGGTTCAGTCTGCCCAATTACGACCCCGAGTTTACCCGCAGGTATCGGTGGTAACCGACTTACTCAAAGATATTTATCTCTACCGAGAGGCTGGTTTCTTAGACCGAGAAGGGGCCGACCGCTATATCATGGGGCGTGTAAACGAGGATCAACCCTTTGCCGAGGTAATTCGTCGCTTTATTGAGGATCAAAAAGAAGTGCTACCACAAGAAGGCGACACAAAATACCTAGACATTTTTGACCACGTTGTGACCAAATTGCTCAACCAGATGGATGCTGACCAAGCGATCGGAATTCCCTGTGCTCAGGGTCCCGTGCGAGCTAAGGTTTATTATCCGGTGACGCTAACTGATGGCCCTCGAGCCATTTTAGCGCACCCAACTATACTTCCAGCTTCTGAATAAATTCCATCATTCACCTAAATTAACCTTTTTATCTAAAAAACAAGTAGTATGCTAACTGAACAAATCCCTACTCAGCGCAATAAAAAAGCCCGTGCTGTTACTCGAAAAGCAAGTGATAAAAATGCGCATAGCGCTACCAAAAGAATTTTGGATTATCTCTTAGGCGTTCCGGCCTTTTTACTGGCTCTTCCGATTATGACGATTACAGGTCTGCTCATTAAAATGATTAGCCCGGGGCCAGCCCTTTTTGTACAAGAACGTGAGGGCTTGCACGGACGTCGGATTCGTGTTTTCAAATTTCGCAGCATGTACGTGGATGCCGACGAAAGACTTCGCCAGCACTTTGAAGAGCATCCTGAACGAGAGGCCGAATGGACGCAATTTTTCAAACTAGACAAAGACCCGCGCGTACTACCTTGGATTGGTCATTTTATGCGCAAGAGCAGTTTGGACGAATTACCCAATCTATGGAATGTGCTTCGAGGTGATATGAGCTTAGTAGGGCCGCGGCCTTTCCCCTATTATCACTTAGAGGAATTTACGCCCGAATTTCGGGAAATGAGAAGTAGTGTATGGCCAGGGATTACCGGGCTCTGGCAGGTAGAAAGAGGCGATACAGATACCCAAGAGGTTTTGGATCGGACTTATGTGGAAAAATGGTCTTTGAAGCTAGACTTGATCATTTTGTTACGTACGATTCCAGTTGTATTACTGGCAAAGAAACCTCATTATTGATTTTAATAATTTTTGAGCAAAAAAACCTCTCCTTTCGAAGGGAGAGGTTTTTTGATTTTTAAAATAAAAACAGAGCGTTTAGGGTAAACGCAAATAATGCTTGATCCGTCCTGTTAAACGCTTGCGTAAGCTATATTTATTCTGGTAAGATTTTACGATTTTATCTTCCAGTACCAATTGTTCGGGCAGATTAAATTCCGTTTTGCCGCTTTCGTCAATCTCGGTACGAAAACGGTTATAGAATTTCGTGTGCGTAGCGTCTGGGCTAAACCCAATGTTCTGTACTTTGGATACGACTGGATAGACAGAATACTGCTTATTTTTGAATTGCTGATAAATCCAGATAGGATCCCAGCCATCAATATCACCGACGAGGTTGCGGGTTACCATTCTCACTAGGTCGCTTCCTCCCACGTGGAATTCTCTGACTCTCTTGCGATCTTTTTTGAATTCGAAAAAATCGCTCGCTTGCCAATCCACCGTGTCCCAACGGTCTTTCCAGCTTGCCCATCCCCAAGGAGAGCCACGCTGCACCATGTAAGCGTCGTAGGGGTAGTCTTGTGGATAATCAATATGAAAAGTATAGCCTGATATAGACCAGATTTTTTGATCATTTTGGTACTGATCGAGGCACTGGTTCATAAAAGCCAAGAAATTGGTAGAGGTAACGATATCGTCTTCTACCACGATGGCTTTGCCATAATTTTCCATTAACTCACTGACTCCGGTAATAATAGACTTGGCACAGCCCATATTATTTTCACGAGGAACCAAGTGAACTTTCTTAAAACCGTCAATGGTACGAGTATATTCCTTAACGGTATCTACTACTTTGGCTTCTTCGTCATTACGAGGAGCATCTGTGTATACAAACAATTCACTTTCCGAAGCTAGGGTATTATTTTTAAGTGCTTCTACGGTTTGCTTGGTACAATCCAAGCGTTTGAAGGTAAAGAGACAAATGGGTGCTAAATTCATAGGGCGTCTAAGTTTTGCGATAATTTAACCAATGCTTTATGATGATACAGAATAACTTCCTTGAATCTTGTGTTTTAAGTGGAAATACGCTTTACGAATAAATCGCTGTGGGTGCAAAGCCAATGCTAAGGATACATACATAAAGGCTTTGGCATACTTGCGGTTTCCAAAGAGGATTCCACTGGCGCGATAGTAATTATAGGCGTAAAACCTGCGTTTTCGGTCTACTTTAGACCACCAAGATTGAGACTCGAGCACTTCTAAAAATTCATCATATTCTAGTTCCCTTTTGCCTTGTCGGCGGCGTAGCATGCTGTCAATAACCCAAGCGATGGTATTTTGTAGGAGCATACTTTTCATACCGGAGGCCATCACCGAAGTGCCGTGCATTCGGTATCGCATTAAGTTTTTGCGGATAATGATGAGCACATTTCCTTTCTCTACCATGCGCGTAAACAGGTCTAAGTCTACGACACATTTGAGTTTTTCGTTGTAACCACCCACTTCCAGCATTTTTTCACGGTAAGCAGCAAAGCCAGTATGAGCACAAGCGATCAGCTTATCGGCTTTAAGTGCTTCGTAGGTATCTTCTACTTTATCATAGCCTGGCATTCTTTGTTGGCCGATGGTTTCTCCTCTTTCATTGATAAATTCCGCATCACAGCTGACCATCGTTACTGCGGGATTTTCTTGGAGAAACTTGACCTGCTCCTCGATACGATTGGGCATCATCACGTCATCTGAGTCCATCCGAATAACAATATTCCCTTTAGCCAGGCGTAGGGCACGATTCGCAGATTTAGAGATCCCCATATTTTCATGGTCATCAATGACAATCCTAGAATCTTTTTGTTGGTACTCCTTGAGAATCTCCAGAGTACGATCTTTGGAACCATCATTCACCAAGATCATCTCAAAGTTTTGATAGGTCTGGTTGAGTACACTGTCTAGGGCTTCGGGTAGAAACTTTTCGGAATTGTAGGCAGTGATAACAACGGATACTAGCTCACTCATAATTTTTATTTTTTTCCTTTGATGCAAAGGTAGGTTTTACCTCAGATTGATGACTACTAATGACTATTAAATTGGTGATAGATTTTCTCGAATGCTAGTCTTTATGAAAACAACTGAAATTGATCTTAGATGGTTGTTTAGATCTTGCTCAAAAGATTGTGTGCTTGAATGGTTAAGAATGTATAATTTCTATGTTTTGAGAATATTACCTGCACTTTTTGTTTGGTCAAGTGGTAGTCAGGGTGCTATATCTCGCTACTACTTCTTTCACTTTGAGAGGCCAGGTTTGTGTAAGTGCAAAATTAAACCCAGCTTCTCCCATGGCTTTACGTCCTTGGCTATGATGATACATCCACTCCACGGCCTTGCGCATGGCTTCTAAGGTTTCGTCCGGATGAGTTACCTCTACTTTGATGGCTGCCTCATCGGGCACAAAATCGCGGGCTCCTTGGTGGTTCAAAGTGATAATAGGTAATCCATAAGCCATCGCCTCGAGCAGTTGAGAACCAAAGGATTCTCTCAGGGAACAGAACATAAATACATCGTGATTTAGATATGCTTCTTTGACTTCTTCCCAAGGAATACGTCCTACCCAATTTACTTTATCCTCGATTCCATGCTGTTTGATAATGCCCGGTAGCATCTCTCCCATCGGTCCATCGCCCACGATGGTCATTTGGAAAGGAACATCAGGGCTTACTTTGGAAAGCGACTCGAGTACCAAGGGCAGACCTTTTCGGGCAAAGAGCCTTCCTACCCATAACAAACGCAAAGGCTTTTGTTCAGTTCCGTTTCTCTGGGGTAAAGATTGAGGGAAAAACTCGGGTGGCAAACTTGCATCCAGAAAAAGCTCTACATTACGGGCACCTGCTTGCTGGGTTAGGTGTTTGGTTTCTTGATTAGAAACCAGTACCAAGTCCGACTTTTTGAGTGCCATCTTAGAATTACGATTAAAAGACATCAGCAACCAACTCATCCAATCCCGAGAGATTTCCTGCCGCCACCAGCCATAGAAATAAGGCTTAAAAGAAATCGGGGCGGTTTGCCCACCACCTAAGGGACCGTAGACAAAAGTTTTGTTTAATCGCCACATCCCTGAACCCAACTGGGGAGAACCATAGGTGACGTGGTGAATAAGGTCAAATTGATGCGCTCGGTCTAATTCTTTGGCTTTTTTGGAAGCTCTTTTTTGCCACACTAAATAGTGGTAATATACGCCTGCCTGATAGCGATAAAGCTTTTTGACATACTCGGGCACTTCTATAAAAATAAAGTGCAGATTGGGTATAGAAACTTCTTTGAGTTTTTTCTCGATGTCTTCTTTGCCCCAAGTAGAGGTCAGGCAGTAGACCTCATGGCCTAATTCCGCGATATGATAAGCCCAATTCCAGCCGTAGCCCGGTTCTGAGCCTCGGTAGGGATTGCATCCATAAGCAGATAATAAAACTTTCATGCTTCCAGGTTTTGGTCAAATTTGTTTGCTGTCAATTATTTTATTTAGCACTCAGGCTTCTGATGCTACCAATGAGCTGATCGCTAAAAGCCGAGGACTGATCGCTTATCTAATCACGTAACCCACAATTCTTCTGAGGTAGCCTTCCGCCAAATTATGAGGAATTGAGAGCTTAGGACAGTGTCTTAGTGTAAATTTGGTAAAATTAACCAAGTTACCTCCACCTCTAATTCCAAATAAGTGATTATAATAATTTTTGAAATTCTTGGATTTACGAATGATTTTCTCCCCACTCTCGTCAGGATAAGTGTAGAGAATCGCATCATAATTGATATAACTTTCAAAGCCGTGTTTGTAGGCATTGTAAGTAAAGTCAAAATCGGCGTAGTAATGCGGGAAGCCTACTTCATCAAAAAGTCCAATTTTTTTGAAGACCGCTTTCGGAATCAGACAGCCACGCCCCGGGTGGTGTGTTACGGCGTGTAAGCCAGTGCGCTGACCTTCGGGAATATCGCCTACGATGGTTTCACAGCTGCGAAAAAGTCTCCATTTCATTCGCTCCCCGCCAAACACAATATCTTTTGATTCAGAGTCCAATTCTAAGGCTCCTAATACCGCGTTGGGTTTTTTCTCGGCCCAATACATCATCTTTTCTACAAAAGTATCCGTGGGAATTGTGTCGTTATTGAGCGTCATCACGTATTCAGCCCCATGGTCTAAGCCATATTGGATACCCATATTCACAGAAGCTGTCCAAAAAAGCTCTCCGGTTCCTTTCAAAGTAATTACTTCGGGGAATTCTTCCTCGAGCATTTGGTCGGTACCATCAGTAGAGCCATCGTCTACGACCACCACTTTAAAGTCTTGATTTGTCTGCTTACGCAAATAATTCAAGCAGTCTCGGGTGTGGTGTTTGCGATTGAACACAGGAATTACTATGTACAACATCACTATTAATTTTTAAGATTATCAGTTGCTTTGTTTTCTTTATTTTGAGGCTCGGCAGCTTTTTCCATATGGCAAAGTGCAAAGCCTAACAATCCATAAAAGTAAGTAGGCCAATCATAAGATAAGCCAAAGACTAAACCCGTAGCAGCATATACCCCCACCGTAAGTTGCTGTACGGTAATGTTACGCACATTGGGGGACAAAAAGAAATAATACAGCTGTATCATTACAGGAATAACTAGTAACAAGACCCCCACAATTCCTCCGTAAAACAAACGATCTACATACAAACTGTGGAAGTGATGTCCCGTATTATCAGCGAAAAAGATCTTATTGGCATCTTCATTATACATCTGCATGGGCAGCTCAAAACCTCGGAAACGCATGCCTATGATCATGTTCTCTTCTATAAAAGGCCAGTAAGCCATCGTTTGGCGGTAACGCCACTCAGAAGTACTTTCTTCATCATCTTTATCATTTCCCAGAGGGTTAGAAAGTTGCTCAATACTTTCTTCTATACGATCCATGACCTTTTGGTTGGACAGAAAGTAGATACTAGCGGCCATCGAGATTAAGAATACAAAAACGGCCATCGGCACAAGCGAAACAAATTCGATCCGGATGTTTGCCTTTCTTAGGAAAAAGAAATTAATCGCCAGCGCCAAAAAAGCAACCACCCATACTGTTCGGTGTTGTAAAAAAAGAATCAGGCCAAAGCTTATAAAGAAAAGATACATCTGAATCAGATTGCGCGTAGTAAAATATTTATTGAAAGCATATATCAAGGGCACCACGAGCATATATACTGATTCCGCCGCTAATCCTCGATTATTGCTGGCAAAAGCACTCGCACTGAGGGCATGCCGGTTAATCAGGATAATATTGATTAAGGTCGAGATGATAATTATCCAAGCAATCTGCCCCACGTGGATTTTATCATATTTTTTGTAAAAGCCATAAATCGTAAATATCACATAGAAGACCATCACCTTGCGGAACACGTGCATGTACTTGAGGGGCGTATTGTAGTAGTAATAAGATTCCATCATAAGGATGAAAAAGTATAGCCCTACCACCAAGTACCACTTCTTCATAAAAGAGGAAAAGTGCTTGTAAAATAACAGGGATAGCATCACCATCAAGGAGATCACGTATTTGTCCGTAGCCCAGCCCATTTGTACAAATAACGTATCCGTACTCAGGGCTAGAAAGATTAAAATCAAATATAAGGGTCTAAGATTGAGATACATATTGACTTTTAGCTTTACTATGCTAGTAATTTAGCCACTACACTTTTTCTGTCGTGGGAACCTCTGCTGGTTCCAAGCTTTTGATAAATTTAGCAGGATTCCCGCCCCAGATTTGGTTGGCTGGAATGTCTTTTACTACGACACTTCCGGCACCGACGATCGAGTTTTTTCCGATGGTAACGCCCTTGAGTACGATGGTATTCATTCCTAAAAAGACATTATCTTCAATCACTACTTTTTTAGAGCGAATATCTTGTTTATTGTACCGCCGGTTTTCGGGATGTACGGGGTGGAAATCTGTATCGGTAACGAAAGCATTAGCCCCAAACATCACATTGTTGCCAATGCTTACTTCGGTCTGCACACAGACGCCTCCCCCACTGATTCCCACGTTATCGCCGACAGTCAGTTTGGCCTCCTTGTTCAGCAAGCGAATCATGACCGGATGGCTGATGCCAGGTTCGCTGAAATAGCTACGCGAAATCAAGAAGACACGCTTACCAAATTTGGCTTGCGCTCCTTTGGGCAGAAAAATCAAGGGAAATCCAAAGATAATCACTTGGTTTCCACCTAATTTCTTTTTGTAAAACAAATTGAACAAAAGCATATTCAATTTGAATAAAGGCTTACGAAAAATCCAAAATCTATATAGAAAATCCATGACAGTAGGTTATTTAATTTGATTATTCAACCGAAGAACTGGTTACGGCTGCTTCCGTAGCCACTGCAAAATATTCATCCTTGACCCGATCGATGATGTTCCGATAGACCACATCGGCGTCTAGGTATTTGAAAGCAAAATCACGCGCTTTGATGCCCTCTTCTATCAAGAAATCTCTGGGCATACTCATCAGGTACTGTGCCATATCCACGGCTTCATCTACATCGTGGGCGAGGTACAAACCACCTTCGCAGTGGCGACATACTTCATCAAAACCAGGATGATAGGTGGTAATATGAGGCACGCCCGCGGCCAAGGAAATAGGCAGGCGATCTGAGAAATAAAAGGTAAAATGATCAAAGTGGTCCCAATTGACACTAATCCAAGCCTCTTGAATACGTTTTTGCTGATCAATATAAGGCACTTTGCCGCGAGAAGCAGTAAGTTTTTCCCAGCCGTAGCCATAGAGGGCAAATCTTTCTCCGAAAACTTTATCCAGTTTTTCGGCCATTTCTTTCCTGCGTTTTCCTCCGGGGAAGTACAAACCGGGGATACGGGTTTTGCCACGATTACCAATCATGGCGATGCTGTATTTACGCTGTGGCGTGGGCGTCCAAGGAAGGCCAAAACGAGCCTTATCAAAGGAGGTCGGGGCGAAGTAGACATCTTTGGCTCCATTTTCTCGCATCAGATCGGCCAGTTTACCCAGTCCTTCTAGGAAAACCATATCAGATTGTCTGAGGACAATTTGAAGGTTCTTATTAATGCGTTTCAGATAACGCCCAAAGGGGTCGCCCTCGTGGTAGACGAGCTTAGGCTTAGAACTAATATTTTTGAGTGCCTTGATGGATTCTTCGGGCGCAAAAAATCGCTCGATATGTTGCCAGAAGATGACATCGGGTTGGAATTCTTCTGCTTCCTCGACTAGCTTTTTCATGGCTTGTTCCGAACCTCCTACTTTTTTGGCTTCTTCCAGAAAAGAAAAAGTATGAAGGGCGGCGATTTCACCTTCCTCTAAGAAGCGTTTGAACGCATCTCGAGGACCCAATTGGAGATAGTTCATGTCCGTACCCCATTCGTTGGGCATATGGAGCAGACGCATTTGATTTCTGGGTTTGTTTGCTGTCATCGTTTAAGATTTTACGGTTCGGTAATCAGAATCATATCGAAGAGATTAAGCGTCCTTGTTCTCCGCATTATTTTATTTCGTGACTAAGCCGATTGGTATAATTATGTAAAATGCGCTGTAAAGTTCTATTAGGAACTCGTTCTAATTTTAATTTCTGGAGCAACATTCTCAGAGGTTGCTTTAAAGTGTTATGTGGCCACATCCAAACCTGTAGGGCAAGTAAAATACCCCCCGTGGCAATTTCTAGCAGGAAAACGGCCCAAATGGGAACCCCTAGCAAGTAGCTCAGTTCTCTTACGGCATATATCCCTCCCGCTACTACGCTCCCGTAGATTAAACCGGGTACATATGAACCAAAAAACTCGGCGGTGGTGGTATGAATCGCTTTGCGCATCATGCCCATGTACCAGGTGGTTTTGACAATTTCTCGCAATACCAATACCCACGTGAAATAAATCAGAGCCTGATGGCGAATCAGGACAAAAATGATCGAGATTAAAATCAAATTGAATACATATAAAAGAATCTTGTGCTTGAAAGTTGCCGTAGCATCACAGACCATCTCCGCGTAAGAATTTAACAGCCCCATAGAAACGACTACACAGGAAATCTGTACGATTGGAATAGAATCTGCCCACTTTTTCCCCAAAAATACGGTTACGTACTCGGGAGCCGCTACCATGATTCCCATAGAAATAGGAATGAGAATAATTCCGGTCATACTCATAAAAGAGCGGTAAGCAGTCTTTAATTTGTTCCGATCCGATTGCATCCGACTAAAAGAGGGAAACAGCACCCCAGAAAGGCTACTATTGAGATAGAAGAAGGGAAGAAACACCAGCTTATAACCTTGGCTGAATATTCCCAATAAACTTTCTCCCAAGAAGCGTCCAATAAAGAAGGTATGGGTATTTCCATTGAAATAGGAGAGTATCTGGAAGACAGACATTTTGCTACCATAGGAGAAAAGCGGACGATAATGATCCCAATTGAAAGTCATGATTAGGCTGTGGCGTACTTTGGAATAACCTCCTATCGTAAAAACAAAGCCTTGACTCACATTGGCTATGACCAAACTCCAATAGCCGAAGCCTAGATAAGCCAAGGTAAAACCAATCACGATGTAGGCTAGAAAGTAAGACGTGAAATTGAGAATGGCAATGTATTTGAAGCGCATTTCGCGACGCAAGATACTCATAGAGGTAGAGCCTAATCCATTCGCCACTAAGGCCAGCGCGCTAACTCTTAATACAGGGGCGAGATCATCACTTTTGAAAGCCAAAGCAATCAGCGGAGCTGTCAATGAAAATAAAATAAATACTGATAAACACAGAATCACGCTCATCGTGAAGGCCGCTCGGATATCAACGGGGCGAATTTCTTCTTTCTGGACAATGGCCTGACCAATGCCCATCTGCGCGAAAAACTTCCCTAGTTGCACCACCATCAGGGACATGGCCACAATTCCGAAAGCATCATGCTCTAACATATGAGCCATGACCGATATGTAGGAAATCTGCATAACGGCATTAACCAGCGTGGCACTGGTGGTCCATTTAACACCGTGAAAAGTTTTTGAAGAAAGGTTTTGGCTCATTTTATATCTATTAAAATCTAATATGCAGTGATTCGCTAGGTATTAGACTCTTTGCCCTCAGATGGTTGCATTGCTTGGATGTTCGGCTCTTGTTGGCATCATCGCTTTTGGAGAAGGGATGACTTTCGCTTAGATTACGGAGATTCGCTAATCTGGGTTAAGTTATCTTGGCTTTTTCTTCAAATTTATTTTATCTCTGTTCTACCATTTGAACAGGAGCTAGAAGCCCCTGTTCTGATATTGATTTTTATGAATAAGAGTAGTAAGAGCTTTTAGTTTTCTTAAAATTAAGCTCATACATCTCAGCGAATTTTACGCCATTAAAGACTAAATAAGCGTTATCAATCTGGCTATTCTCTTGAATCTCATTGATTTCTTTGAGTAGTTTCTTGTCCGTTCGGTTATAGCGTACCACGAAAAGATTAATATCAATGGACTTTTGTAGCGCGTAGTAATCAGAAACATATCCCACGGGTGGAATGTCTATAACCACACATTCATATTCAGCCCGTAAAACGCGTAGTAAGTCTTGCATTTTGGTCTCTACGAGTTGTCTGGCCTTTTTGACCTCCCCCTTCTCAGCCTCTGGCAATTCAGGCAAAGCAGGAATCACATCTAAATTTGTGATGGCTGGATGGTGATGGATAATCGTGTAAGGCTCAGTGTCTTCGTCGTAGAGATAGCGATACAAGGATTTATCACTCTGCTCCAGCTCTAATCTTTTACGGATTTGATTTTTGTAAAGATCAGCATCGATAAGCACCGTTTTCCGACCCGCATTGGCATAAGTAACGGCCAAGTTCATCGCGCAGAAAGTTTTACCCTCTCCTTCGGTAATAGAAGTAACTCCGATGATTTTATTGGTCAAAGGGGTGCTGTTTTGTACTCCGTTTTCGAGGCGGAGCTTGAGGGCGCGGAATGACTCACTCGTGATAGAATTGGGTCGCTCGTGGGCAGGTAGTTTAATTTTCTTGCCCTGATGAGTAACCATTCCCAAGAGTGGCACTTTGCTTTCTTCCTTGATATTTTCTTTACTTTTGATTTTGCTATTCAGGATATCTTCTAGCAAAATGTAACCCATGGGTAGCCCCACGCCAACCACGAGCGATAGCAAATAGATGAATTTGGTATTGGGTTTGATGGGGGCGTCTCTTTCTTTCTTAGCCTCTTCTACGATGCGAATATCGGGCGTGGTAGTTTCTAAGACGATCCGTGCCTCTTCGCGTTTGTCGAGAAGCTTTTCGTATTTGATTTTGTTGTAATTTCGTTGTCGTTCCAAGCGTGCCAATTCCCCGTCATCAATGGGTAATTGGGTTTGCTGGCTTTCACCCTCGAGAATCCGGCGATTGTATCTTTGGATATTAGACTCGACGATCTCGATGTTTTGGTTCAGGTAATCTTCCAAAGCTCGCTGATCTTCCTCGATTTCGCGATTTATTTTGATCATATCGGGGCTTCGGTCGGTCAAACTGGTGGAGAGCCTTGATTTTTCTCTCTTGAGGTTGGCCAAGCTATTGACATACCCGATAATTACCTGGTCGTTGATGTTGTAGGTAGAAGGAAGTCCCGTTTTATTCCGCCTTAGGGAGTTCAGAACATTTTGGTAAGTCGCCAGCTTTAGCTCCGCGTCTGTTTTTTCTTCCACGAGACGATCTAGCTTGGCTGTAGTAGAGGTCGCGATAGTGGTCGTGTTGATGATTCCTTTGTCGGAGCGGTAGGCTTTCAGAGAGGCTTCTGAAGCTAAGAGTGAGTCTTTGGCGGCTTTGAGTTCGGCCTCGATGAAGCGCAGGGAGTTCTGGCTTTCTCGATTTTTTTCTTGGAGGTCTTTATTTTTAACTACTTCCATCAATTTGTTGAGGAAGGTAATCTCCTTTTCGGCGTTAGTTCCCTGACTTCTGATTTCTACCAAGTAGGCATCACGGGTAGCTGGCTCTACATCAAGCTTGCCTTTGTATTCTTTGACTAAGCCATCTATATGATGAAGGACAAAGAAGAGCTTTCTGTCACGATACAAATTAGGGTTTTCTAGATAAATGGTAAAGCCAAAATGCTCATCCTGATAAGGTTTACCAAACTCATAGGTCTGACGAAGACTTAGCATTTGAAGCGGGCGGAAATCTCCTAGTTCTATATCATAGAGATCAATTTCTTCGGCATCTGCTTTGAGCCGGTACTGTTTATTGGAAATGATGTCTACGTAGATCGGCACGTTAAATACTTGACTAGCGCTGTCATTGACCACCACTTTGAAGGGAAAATTTCCATATTTTTCACTCTTCCCAAAATCTGTCTCGACGTGATATGACACATCAAAGTCCAATTGCTCGATGGTCGTTTTGATCATGTCATAAGAAGTAATTACACCGATTTGATCGTCCGTATTGATTTTTCGGTTTTCAACTGGATTGTAGATTTCTAAGGCTTCTTCTGCACTGATAGAACCCGTACGACGTGCATTTAACAGTACGCTAGATTTGAACCCATAAACCTTTTGTAGAGAACGTGCATAGAAAAAGCCTGTAGCTAAGACAATGGGAATGATGATTGCGAACATTAGCCAATGCCTTCGGAGTTTGAATACTAGTAATCCGAGATTTACTTTGTCATTTTCGAAAATCTTACTCATATGCTCTTATGATTTCTGTAATGATTTCGCGGAAAGAGATGCTACCTCCCTCTACGTATTTTTAGTTAGGGTAGATTCACTTAGTTTAGGAAAACATTCAATACCAAGATGATGGTGGATATCCCACTGAAAACCGTCGTAATCAGAGGGAGATTTACACGCCGTGCCTGAGCTTTGACTGGATCAGCAATGAGTACATCATTAGGCAATAAGTAGAAGTATTCTGATTCTAATATTTTTGGATTTGTTAAGTCTAGAATGATGGCTTCTACACCCCCGTCGGCACGCTGACGAATCAGGCGCACACTTTTACGGTTCGCAAAGTCTGTAAAATCTCCAGCCATGGAGATCGCCTGCAAAATATTAATCTGATCGGCGAATACTCGATAAGTATTAGGGGTTCTAACCTCCCCTAAGATACTAATTCTATAGCTAAAAAGCTTCACGATGACCGTGGCATCCGAGTAATAGGCGTCTACTTCTTCCTGAATTTTCTTTTGAACCTGAGTAATGGTTAAGCCTGCTACGGGTACACTACCAATGAGGGGCATGGTAATAAGACCCTCAGGATTGATGATGTAGCCATTCGTGTAAAGCATGGCATCTGCCCCACCTGCACCCATTTGAATGTTTTGCTCAATACTAAATTGATCTACAGATTCGGACTCACTACTAAAGATACGAACGTTGATGATGTCATTGGGTTGGAGAGGGTAATCGCTTCTGCGGTTTTTGTATTCTTTCGGTTTTTCGGTGGAGAGGTCTTCGTCCTGAATATAAAGAATTTTCTTATTACTGAGGCAGGAAGAAGCGATCACTATTAGCGCGAGGCCATAGAATAACTTTTTCATAAATATAATGCTATTAAAGTACCCGATTTTAGAATTTATTAGTTCACAAACTTTTACGCTGTTTTTAAGCTTCATTTGTTTTTAGTTTCAAGTTTGGGTTACGGTTTTCTGACCATAAGGTAGTAAGACGCTAATCTTTTCCTAAACTTGGCTATGTAATAAAAACAAATTGAATTGCTCTACACGCATCAAGGGCTAAGCCAAGTCAGCTTAATTTTGCCCCTTACTCTCGTGAGCAGTCGCTAAGAACGTCATTTTCGGGCTTATTTCTCTTATAATCAAGTTTTTTATGGAGCTTTTTATTTTTTCTTCTCCCAAAAGATGAGAAAATTAAGCGATCAGGATTCATTTATTTTCCCAAAAAGAGAATTTATTTTTCAATTTTGTACCTTATCTCTGAAATTTTTCACGAAGAAGGCCTTTGTGAGAAGCAAGATTTCTTTCCCACATTTTCTCTTAACACTAAAAACCATTCTTTACTTACAAAATATTGCTTGCCCTTAGGCATAAAGAATGGGAGCCATCCACGTTTTATTTTCTTTTTTTGATTAGTTTCGCTTGTATGTTACTTCTGTAAGTTTTAAGCTAATTTGAATATCTTTCCTTCCGAACGCTTTGAGAAAATTACTCATCATTTTTATCAAAAATCCTATCGCCGGTCGGGTCAAAACCCGATTGGCTCGCAGTATCGGAGACGAGGCTGCCCTTCAGATCTATCACGAGTTGCTGAACCATACGCATCAAGTCAGTTCGGCTTTGTCGGGTGTTGATAGGGCAGTATATTACTCTGATTTCGTGAATATCTCTGATCTCTGGGAAACTTCTGCTTATCAAAAGTTTCTGCAAACTGGTGAAGATTTGGGTGAACGCATGTATCAAGCTTTCCAGCACAGCTTTTCACGTGGCTACACAAGAGCCGTGATTATCGGGAGCGACTGTGCAGAACTTACGCCCGCTATTTTAGAAGATGCTTTTCAAAGCTTAGAAAATCACGACTTCGTGCTCGGGCCTGCCCTAGATGGAGGCTATTATTTATTGGGAATGAACCAGTTGGAGGAAAGCATTTTTAGGAATAAAAAATGGAGCACCCAGCACGTACTCTCTGATACCATGCAAGACTTACAAGCGCGAGCCTATTCTTACCATCTGCTCCCCAAGCTTTCTGATATTGATGAGCTTAAAGATTGGGAAGCCTGGAAGAAACGTTCACAAGATTGAAAATTACTCTTGTACCTTCCCGTACCAATTGCGCACCACGGCCTCGGCCACTTTGCCTTGGGGTGTATAATCGCGTTCTCTCCTTCCCCCATGACGAGAAGTATGGGCATACCATTTCCAAAGAAAACCGCCCGCAAACCAATCTTCCTCGAAAAACTTTCGGAAAAGTGCTTCCAAAGCTCGGCTCTGTGCCTGCTCATTTACTACGGCTTCGCGGTCTGACTCCCAAGGTCGCTTAGCCGCAAAAGCTACACTTCGGTAGCCAAATTCTGTAAAAAGAATCGGTTTTTGGTATTGTTGGCTATACTGCTCGAGGGTTTGAAAAGCAGGTTCCCAAGCTTGTAATAAGGTATCTATCTCGGGTAACACAGCTTCGGAGAGTGGAAAATAGGCATCTACTCCGATATAATCCAAGTCTTCCCAGAAAGGAAAACGACGATAGGCATCCCAATTGGCCGCATAAGTCAGAGGGCCAGAATAAATTTCGCGTACTTTTCTAATCAATTGCTTCCAGAAGGCTGGTCTTTCTTTGACAAATCTTGCCCATTCTGTCCCTATACAAAACAAAGACACTTGCATAGAATCCGCCAAGTGGGCGTAGTGTAAAATGTATTTTTCGTAATTTTGCTCCCAAGCAACCCAATCTTCAGGATTTTCAAAGCCAAACTGCCCCGTGTAGCTCCCCCGTCTAATCCAGAGGTGTGGTTTGAGCATGACTTTAATATTTCTGGCCTTGGCCATTTGGATGCAGGCGATTACTCCTTCGGTTTTTTCTCCCCACCATTGTCTGCCTTCATCGTACCAGATGTGGGTAGTATCGGGGCGACTAAAAGCATAGGGCATCAAGCTAACCCAATTGGCACGTACTAATTGGATAGAATCAAAGGTGGTGGCCTCCATCGGACGGGGTGAACCCACCAAACTCAAACCAGCTATCTTTGCCTCTGCCTGTACAGTTGCGGTCGGCGCAAGTGGCGAGGAGGCAGAGTGGTTTTTCATACGGCAGTGGGATACTACGAGACATATAATTACCAGACTGGAGGAGGCCCAAAGGAATTTATTTTTCTTCATCTCTTGGATCAATAAAACTCGGGATAGTACTTCAACAAACCTTGGCTGGAAAAAATTCTAGGGGAATTGTAAATTGCAAGTCGGTGAATTCTCATTCGTTACAAATTCTAAATTCAGATATTATTTGGAAATTTGATGAAAAAGAAATTCCCTCTTATACCAATCCATCTCTGTGATGAGCACACTTCAATGGGAGTGGACTTTCTGCGGGAATACCCTAAAATTCCTCTGTGTCTCCGTGTTTGGATAAGCCATTCAGAGCTGTGCACAGAGAATATGGATGGGTATGAACCTAGTGAAAAATTGCATAAGAATAAGCGCGGGGACATTCAGCATCCGAGAATTAAGACAGGAATTGGTGATCTATCATTTGTAACATACAATTTCCTCCTTTTCTCATTAATAAGAAAACACATTGTATTAAAATTCTAGATGTTATGTCAAAAGACCTACACCACGAACAGATTCAAACCAATAATCCAGAAATCGGAAGGGAACAGCCGGATTTTAAAAGAACCCTCTGGATACAAGACCAACATATTCAAGTGATTGACCAACGCCAACTACCTCACGCGCAAGTAGTTCAAGACCTTACTACTGTGGATGAAGTGGTCAATGCGATTAAAGAAATGGTCGTACGGGGTGCGCCGCTCATCGGAGCCACAGCCGCCTACGGGGTTCACTTTGCCTGTTTGGAAGCCGAGGGCACACAAGCACCCGAGCAATACTTTAAGGCTTCTATGCAAAAGCTTTCCCAATCTCGCCCCACGGCCGTGAATCTATTTTGGGCGATCAATCGGGTTGTCAAAGCCATCGAGGGGCTGGAAAGCTGGTCAGACAAAGCCCAAATCGCTTGGACCGAAGCCAGTGAAATCGTGGAAGAAGACGTAACAATCTGTCGGTCTATTGGTGAAAATGGCTTACCCATCATCGAGCAAATTAGCCAGCAAAAATCAGGTGAAGCAGTCAATATTCTGACCCATTGCAATGCGGGTATGCTGGGTTGTATCGAGTGGGGCACCGCCACCTCGCCCATCTACCAAGCGCACCAAAAAGGCATCCCAGTGCACGTATGGGTAGACGAAACGCGTCCGCGCAACCAAGGAGCAAGTCTGACGGCCTGGGAACTCACCCAAGCGGGTATTCCACACACGGTCATCGTGGACAATGCGGGTGGGCATTTGATGCAGCACGGCCTCGTGGATATGGTCATCGTGGGGACAGACCGAACGACTCGCCAAGGAGATGTAGCCAATAAAATCGGAACTTATCTAAAAGCCTTGGCGGCCCGAGACAACGGGATTCCCTTTTACGTGGCTCTCCCTTCGACCACCATTGACTGGGCGGTGAGAGACGGTCTCCAAGAAATTCCGATTGAAGAACGTAGCCCCAACGAAGTGAAATACATTCAGGGGATGGTTGATGGAAAAATACAGCAGGTACTCCTCACGCCAGAAAATAGCCCAGCAAGCAACTACGGTTTTGATGTGACGCCTGCCCGTTTGGTAACCGCCCTCATCACGGAAAGAGGCGTATGTCACGCGAATGAAGTAGCGATGCTGGAGCTTTTCCCCGAGAAAAAAGAACCGATGGAGATTTAATACTCGGTAACCAAAGTCAACGAATAGGGGCATCTCGCGCTCGTCTCAGACGAGTGCGAGCATTACAGCAACTTGGATTAAATAATTTAGTTTAAGAAATACTCAGCAGGCTCTTCAGCTCTGGCTTTTCGTGCCAGCGACCAAGATAAGAATGGTGGCGTGACTAAGGTAGTCAAAATCACCATGATAATAATCACCGAAAAGAGTTCTCCATTCAAAACACCCAGTGATTTACCGATACTGGCGAAAATCAAACCTACTTCACCGCGAGGAACCATGCCTATCCCAATGATCCATCGGTGGTTAGGTTTGGGCACGATCAGAGAAGTTACTAATTTACCGACAATTGCGACCAAAGTGATGACCAAGCCCAAGCCAATCACCCGCAAGTCGGTAAAAGCTGAAATATCTACCTGCATGCCCATTACTACAAAAAAAACGGGGGCAAAAATCCCTTCAATCGGGGCCACAATCGCCTCTACGGTACTATGGTCGCGGATGTGCTCCTCGACCGTTTCACCCTCATTGAGGATAAAGTATTCTTCGCGAATAATCAAACCAGCCGCGAAAGCCCCCACGATGGTAGCCAAGCCAATGCTATCGGCCAGCCATGACAAGAGCGTTAATAAAGCCAATGGATACAGTAAGCGTATGTTTTGGTGGTCTAAGCGATCCGTAAAACGAATGGTCTTCTCCAAAAGATTTAACCCAAAAAACAAGACCAAACCTAGAAACAAAACGGATTTGAGTAAAATCCAACTTATCGTCAAAATAGATACCGAACCCGTGGTAATAATTCCACTCACAATGGCTAACACAATCAATCCTAACACATCATCAATAACCGCCGCTCCTAACACAATCTTGGCCTCTGGAATTTGGAGCTGATTCATATCTTTAAAAACCCTAGCCGTGATGCCAATGCTGGTTGCACACAGCGAAGCCCCCACGAAAATGGCTACATTCGAGTCTTCTAACTCGGGCATCAACCAGCCCGTGGCTAAATACCCTAGTAGAAAAGGAGCCGCGATTCCGATGAGAGCCACGGCTAAGGAAATACCCCCTGCTTGTCGCATCTCTTCCATGCTACTTTCCAAACCCACGATAAACAGCAGTAGGATTACGCCAAAACTGGACAGAAACAAAATGGATTTCGCCAGCAAAAGATATTGTAAAAAATTGGGATTTGACAGCACCACAAACAATTTACTTTCTGTTGCTTGATCATAGTCTTGTGCTTTGAGATCAGCTTGTATCGCTTCGTCCCAGGTCAAATTTGTTTGTACTACTTTCTCCACCGTCCGGATAATCTCATCATTATGGCGGATAATGGTCAGCCCCGGATCACCGATTTGATACAAGATAGAACCCACCACCATCCCAATTAGTAGCTCGCCCAGCACAGGAGATTGCCCTGTTAACTGAGAGAGATAATGCCCAACGACAGCGCACAGAATCAACAAGGCCAGTGCTCTAAACACCACCGCGTATGGGTCGCCGTGTTCCACTTCATGATGATTGGTTGCTTCGGTTTCGCTATGGGCTTGGGTCGTATCTGCTTCCAAAGATTGCGCAAAGCTGTGCTGTGCTTTCCAGCATTCTAAACTGAGTATGCCCCCCAAAAGAATCACAATTACCAGTATTTTTTTAAATTTCATAAATTAAATTTTGAAATTTTCATTAAGTCCTAAAATTAGAATATCCGCCAAAGTTTGGCAAATTCACTATGAAAAATGGGAATTAAAAAAGAAAATTGGTCAGAAATGACAGACTTGTAGCTGGTAGTAGTGTGGAAGCGATTCCCTAGCCACACTTCTGATTCTTGACTAAATTTGCTATCTTCACTATTGAAACATTGTTCAGATCGTAGAGATGAAACGAATTGCCTTATTTTTTATCTTTTTGACCTATGGAGGTTGCTTGCTTGCCCAAGAAAAAGCTCTCGAGGAGATTCGCAAAAGTGTCTATTTTGGAGGAGGCAGTTACTACATTGATAAACAACAAATAGAGGAAATTCGGGAGTTGATCGAGTCCATTCCCAATTTAGATCGCTACCAGATCAGCATCACCAGTCATACAGACAATATCGGGGGTAGAGAATACAACGAATGGCTCTCTCAGAAAAGAAGTGACGCAGTACTGGAGCAATTAATCCAAAATAATATCCCCCATGAAAAAGTCTTTATCAAAGATTTCGGGCAAAACAACCCCCTCTACAACAACGGTACAACGAATGGAAGACGCCTCAACCGAAGAGTAGATATTCATTTTACCCCACTGACCCTTTGAGTTCAACAAAAAAGGCACACTTTCGTACTTTTCTTTAAATTTGTCTTTCAAATAAATATTTACGCTTTCATTATGCAGTTACAAGTAGGTGATATGGTAATTGATCCCAAATCTTCGGAGCTAGGCCCTGGTCAAATTCTCAAAATTGGTATCGTAGATGGGCAAGCGATTTGCCTCATTCGTTTCAAAGGTATGGAAGGTGAATTTTGGGTAACCGCCGAAGATTTACAGAAAGTTTCGGCTTAGCGCCACTTTTGCTCTTCACTCATTTATTTTCCAAAGCCCTCTGGGTTGATTGCTTCTCCAGATACGCGATCCACGCGTCAACACGCGCTCCGATCTCCGCTTTACGGTAGAGGAATGATTCCCTGTGCCGTAAGTTTTGGGGAAAACCTAAGCGTGTCTGAAATTTCAACTCCAAGTAGGCAATCAGTGTGTAAACCACCTGTGCTCTGCGTGCAGGCATCAAACTGATAAAATCTTCGGCGATTCCACCCCGTAGCAGTTCCAAAGCTTTCTCTTGACTTACCTCTCCGCTGCTGTCTAGTATTTCCGAATCAAAATCACTTAGATAAGACTTATAAAATGCCAAAGCAGACAAAGTTTTGTATCTGCTCAAAATTTGCATAGCCGCTGATTCTCCCTCCTTCTCCACAGGTATGCCCAAATCCTCTCTCAGGTGAGACCAAAAGTAAGTCTGAAAACGTTCGGGTTGCTTGGCAGTAGCAAAAGCTTCTCTAAACCTCAGTATCACAGGCAAATCCTCATAACCAGCACTTAGCAAAATCGCTTCAAAGGCTTCGGTTTTACTATCCTCATCTTTTAAATGACGGGCTATTCTAATCTTTTCCTCGAGAGTTTCTCGGTAGTTTCCTACCCAAAAAATAGCCTTCTTCAAATGATAATATTCATCATCTAGGGCGTTAAAATCTTGTAAGTAGGTACGCAAAGCGGGCAGCATCATTTCGGCCAAGGGTGCATGCTCAGCTTGGTCAAGCCAGGTGCTTAGCTCAGTTCTCTGCCAAAGTGCATAAAACCACTTCCCCCGCTGGTACGCGTCCAAGCCTTTTCCTTTGATATAAATCTCTTCTAAAATCGGCCATACTTGATTGGTATCCAGAGCCATCCAACTAAGCATATTTACCCACGCTTCCCTACCTGAAAGATGAGGTCTGATTTGCTGGAAATCTCGTAAAGCTAAGTCGTGATCAGGATAAAAATAGGCCAGATCTTGGGATGGAGATACTCGGGCGAGTGCCCGAATCACCTTGGCCTGATGCTGGCTTTGCTTATAATATGGCGAAGCACAAATATTATTGATAAGATTAATTTTGAGAGCAGACGGAGAAGAAAGTTCTGCCAGCTTTTGCTCGAGAAACATCTGCTCCCACTCCTGATAATTTGCCCCCCGTTGTTGCCAAAGAGATTTCCAAGCAGCATGTGTCTTCTTAAAAATATAGCGATCCACGGGTTTGCGTAGGTAAAAGTCTTTTTCGTCGGCAAAGCTATGTTTGTAAATTTTTTCTAAGATCAGTACTGCTCGATCTGCCACCGTTTGATGCCAAAATTGATTCCCCACTGGAATCTGATCAATGACTCTATGATCATTCAGCAAGGCAATCAGGCTAGGAACCGCCTCCAGTTTAGCCTGACTCTCCAGATAGCTTAGCAACAGGCGTACGGGTTCGGCATCTTGCCACTGGCCAATCCTTTGCACAATTTCCTGGTAATCTTGCGGATGCGCTATGTGAATAGCTTGCACCTGAGGCAAATCCAAAGCACTCGGATGCTCCAAGAAGCTTTGCAAGGCTGATTCTAGGGGTATTCTGGGATGATGTAAAACTTCTGCCAGTATTTGCTTCACCTCTGTATCCTGAGTGTTCGTGTGGGTTGTCTCTAGAATGGCAATTTGTTGAGTCCTCAGGTTTTTTAGAAAGTCTGTATATTGTTGGCTAAGCCCTTTTCCTTTCAGTCTTCTAAAAAGAGCCGTTTTTTTCAAATAAAAATTCAAGGCGGCAGTATCCGACAGCACCTCGGGCAAAAACCTTGCATACCCACAACGAATAATTCGCCCCACGGACGAGTTGAAGGCCCAGTAATGATTTTGTCTCAGGATGGCCTGATATTCTAATGCCGTTATATCCGTCCATTGCAATTGCTCAATGATTCTATTTTCTTGTTGGTAGCGAGCTCTGGTAGAAAGTTTTTCTTCCAGCATTCTCAGGTCATCTTCTAAGGCTGCCCTTAGGTGATAATCCTTGTCTCTGACGCGGCATAACTGGGTAAATTTTTGTAAAACGCTCAGGGTTAGAAAGGGAAAAGAAGGCAGGCGATAGTTTCCCCGAATTTGCACGATGTTCTCCCGAGAAGGATCTGAAAGGCTAGCCTCATTTATTTCGCTGAGCTTGATAAAAGCCCGCTCGGCCTCATCTTCAGAACGAGCATAGAGTTGTTGCCATAAGTGCTCATAGGCTCGAGGGGTTTGGGGAGCCTCTACTCGGTTGATGAATACCTGCTTTTCATCGTCCCAATGATAATCTTGATAATGCTGTTGCCAATAAAGCAAATAATGAAACTGACTCGTGAGGTCAGCTTCGGGATCATTGGTCCAAGTGCCTTTGGCGTCTTTTATCCAAATATCTACGCCTGTGCGCTTTCGGATGTGAGCCAATAATTGCAAATCTTGGTTGCCAAAATGATGGGCATCACGCCGGTTTTGAAAGATACGCGCAGCCAAGTACAAGAGCAGCTTGGGGTCATGGTATTTCACGAGATCGGCCAGGGCATTCTGCTTGATCCAATAGAGCCGATCCGCATCAAGAAGCATTTTACCGTAATAATCCACAGGACGGCTGAAAAAATTAGCACGGTAGTCAAAGCTTTGATAATAACCAGCTTGGTGCATTTTATCCAAGCTTAGATATTGACCAAAAATTTGCTGATAATAATCGGCTAGCCCCGACAAATTGTATATTTCGTGTTGAGGGTAGTGATTACTAATCAGACTCAGAGGAACCAATGCCGTTTGAATTTCAATGTCTGAGGGATTTTCTTTGAGGAAAGCAATGATCTGGGTGAGCGTAGCTGGCTCAGGAAAATGTCTTAGTGCCAAGAGGGCGGCTCTTCGGATCGCTTTCCGAGGGAAACCCGCCTGCCTTGTGTCGTATTTTCCTCTCAGACAATCCCAAAGCAAACGCACGGCACTCGTCTGGCGGGTTGCTCCCATTTGCTCAATCAAAGAAGGCAAATGGAGGTAATACCTCTTCTCAATATCTTCTTTGAAATTTTGCTTCATTTGGCGGAGCAATTCGGCGCTACTCGTAGCTGGATCATTGCTTCTTTGGGCAATCTGATACTCGAGCGGATAATTTTGTAAAGAATCGTCCAAAAATCCGTCTACCCAAGGGTCAAAGATCAAGTTTGCCTGCTGATGGTCATAGAATTGAAGAAACGCCTGGCGCTTGCCTTGCTCGAGGAGGCTATCTCTTTTGAGCAGGAAAAGATAAGATTGGAGTAAACGACGTGCGATGCTCCCCACACGTTCTCGCAGGCGGTGCTTTCCCCAAGAAACGGCCACTACTTTTTCCTCTTCTAGTAAACTACCCAAGTCTCTCAGCGCTTGTACATCTCCCCTTTTCAGGCGTTTTTCCAGTGCCTGGAAGGTTGCCTCATAATCTGGCAAGGCGGTTTGTGCGCTTAGAGAGGCACAAAAGCCAAGGCTTAGCAGTAGTAGTTTAAGCTTTTTCATAAGAAAAGCAGGATGAGCTAAAACCTAATTTACAAAATATCTGGGAATTATCGGGGGGCAAGCCATTGATAATATAGCGTGTGTACGGTATCTCGGAAGCGTGCAAAGTCAATGGGCTTCGTGTAGAAGTCATTTGCACCTAGTTGCTTTGCTTGCTCACGCTCTTGCTCCGAGTCGGTAGAGCTAAACATAAGGATTGGGATCGTTTGGTAACGCTCTTGCTGGCGAATGATTTTTAATATATCAAAACCATCTAACCTAGGCATTCTTACGTCTAAGATGATTAATTCGGGAAGGTTTTCTGGGGCAAGTTCATCGAGATATACTAGAAAGGCCTCACTGTCTTGTTGCCATTCTATTTCCAAATTTGAATCCAGCTCGGATAATTTTTTTTTCGTGAAAAAGGCATCGTCTTCGCTGTCATCTACCAAACATACAAGCATGGATGTTAATCTTTATGTGTTTTTATATTGATAAATATTTTTTATTAAGAGTGAGTTCCTGGCACCAAAGATTATAGAGTACTTCATTGGTCAATACAAAGATATTACTGGATTGAACTTTGTGGAATAAAAAAATCTAATTAGTTTTAGCAATAATCCATTTTTGTAAGATAAACGCTCAAATAGCTCTATTTATTACTTTAAACTAATCTGCACGCTTACACCTTGATTTATAGCCGTAGATAGCTTATTTTTAGCAAAATGTAGGTATTTTTGAATTTATGTCTCAGTTTTATTACTACGCTATTTACAAGCCTTACGGAATTTTATCCCAATTTAGTAGTGAAGGGAACCGAGAAGGTTTGGCCTCTATTTTGACGGGGATACCCAAATCTGTTTATCCCATCGGGCGTCTAGATGCAGATAGTGAAGGGCTTTTGCTACTAAGCAATGATAATTTTTTTAAGACTCAACTTTTAGATCCTCAAAATCAACATCCGCGTACGTATTGGGTTCAGGTAGAAGGTACCCCGCGAGAGTCTGATTTAGAAACCCTTAGGAATGGCGTTGAAATTCGTATCCGAAAGAAAATTTATCTAACTAAACCTGTTCAGGCAACTTTTTTACCTGAATCGCCCTTGGCTCCAAGAGATCCTCCTATTCGCTATCGCGCTAATATACCTACCACTTGGCTAAGTCTGATTTTGAAAGAGGGGAAAAACCGACAAATTCGCAGGATGACCGCAAAGATTGGGTTTCCGACCCTAAGATTATTTAGAAGAGCCATTGGAGATTTTCGTATTGAAGGCTGGTTACCGGGAGAGATGAAGCAAATTGACCGACAAGTTGCCTATCACAAAATACTAGGTTCTCAGTAAAATCTCTATCAGGAAATGTTAGTATATTAGCACAGTTTTTACATCTCTCTAACCATGTAGCATTTTGCTTTCCCATCTTTTTGAAAGCAAGAATAGATATCTTATCTGCTCGGATAATAGAGAAGATTAGCCTTTTGTACTCCACAATATTAAGTAATAATGTTTTAATCACAAAAAAATTGTAACAATAATTTTGACATCTGTCAAGAACGTAATTTGATGAATAATTATTTCGCGGAGAATCTTCGTTATTTGAGAGCAAAAAACAATCTGGATCAAAGCCAGATTGGTGAAATCATCGGTAGAGGACGAAACATGGTCAGTACCTATGAGTCGGGAGCGAGTAAACCCAATGTAGAAATACTATTGGTTTTGGCTGATTTTTTTAAGATTAATCTGAACGATCTGGTTACAAGCAGGTTAGCTGACCACGAAGGCCAACCTGAGAAGCTACCAAAGTCCATTGATGATGTCTCTTCCAAAGTACCCAAATCAAAATCACCAATTCTGCTCAAAGAACCTGACGCTCAGTATGCTTCTACGCTTTGGGAAATCAAGGAAGTCAAAAACCTCTATCAACAACTGCTCAAAGTAAAAGACGAACTCATTGAGGCTAAAAACAAGGAAATTGAAATGCTTCAAAAGGAAATAAAACGCCTCAAGCAAAAAAATAAAAGTTGAACAGTTTTAAAGAAAATCAGATTTTTTAAACTTTCCTCCATTCAGGCGCGATCACGTCAATTTTGCCCCCATACTTACATCCATCAAAATAAAGATTTTCGCTAACAAATTTAATATTTGAACGTAATCTTGGTTAGTTTCCTATGTACACCAATTTTAAATGACATGCTGACCTCGAGAACCATTCTTAGCTTTTTGCTCTTATTTTTTGTGAGCCAGCTCTACGCACAAATGCCCCGTACTTTGTCCAAGGCAGAAAAGGTCTATGGGCTTTCTAAATTTTGGCAGGAAGTCAACTATAATTTTGTTTATCTAGATAGAGTGGACAGAGATCAATGGGACGCCGAATACAAGCGTTTGATCTCAGCCGTACAAGAAACCGAGGATGACTATGAATACTATCGCCTTCTCCAGAAGTTTTGCGCGATGCTGAAAGACGGTCATACCAACGTGTTTTTACCAGATGCCGTCCAAGAAAATTTATACAATACTTACTTCGGTCCTTACCGCTTTTTTTTAGACTATGTAGATAATAAGATCATTATCACACACGTGAACCTGAGCAAGAAAGACGAAATACCCATCGGCACCGAAGTAGTGCAGGTAAACGGACAGAAGGCCGAAGAATATCTCGAGACACAAGTATTACCTTATATTTCTTCTTCTACCGAGTATATTTTGAAAGAATATGCCGTAGAACATCTCTTGCAAGCTCCCCGTGGGACACATTTTGATCTGGTACTCAAGCTACCCGATGGCACCCTCAAAGAACTGGCTTTAAATCATACTGAAACTACCGAGGGAGAAATTTATCCTCCTTTTGAAGATCGTGAAATTTTGGCCTTCAAATGGCTCAAAGAGGGTATGGCTTATCTGGAGTTGAATACTTTTGGAAACCCTAAAGAAGATACACTTTTCTTGAATATCTTACCAGAATTATACAAGGCAAAAAATTTAATCATTGATCTGAGGCATAACAACGGCGGAAATACCTCCATCGGCCGAGAAATTTTAAAGTATCTCACGAATGATGAAGTGCTGTATGGTGCTCGCTCCCAGAGTAGGCTGCATATCCCTGCCTACAAGGCCTGGGGCGAATGGCTGGAACCCAAAGATACTGTGAATGACGACTGGGCCAAACAGGCTTTCTTGTCTTACCGAGATCAATTTTACCACGATTTTCCTTACCAAGCAGACACGATTCACCCCGACAAAAAAAGGTTGGTCGTTCCCACGGTTCTATTAATCGGGCACAATACGGCCTCGGCGGCTGAGGATTTTTTGATTTATGCTGACAATCAGGCGCATATGGTCAAGATCGGCAGTCCGACCTTTGGCAGTACGGGGCAGTCCTACTTTTTTGATTTGCCAGGGGGTGGCTCGGCTCGGGTTTGCACCAAAAAAGATATTTACCCTGACGGACGCGAATTTGTAGGCTATGGCATTCAACCAGATATTCAAGTGGAGAAAACCCTTCAAGATTATCTTGAGCACCGCGACCCCGTTTTAGAAAGAGCGATTGATTATTTAGAAAAACAAAAATAAAAAGCGGTTCTGTCTGATATTTTGCGAACTCAGGAACAGCTTTTATGGCTTTTGTTCCAGATTCTCAGCTGTCCCTTTTTGGTGATGCGTGGCGTGATAAGTCATCATGTAGAGCATTTCACGAATCGTAAGTTTACCCAACAGTGGGTGGGGCAAGACGAGGCTATCTAGCTCTTCATCGGTGTAATTGTTCAAGTTTTGGATAACATTTTCTGTGTGCTCGAGGGTTTCTTTGCTCAGTGCTTCCTTTTGATCTAAGCTGATCTGCTCAGGGTCAAACTGCTGAGGAGCCTTACCGCCTTGGGCCAGTTTATCTAAGTAATTGGCTAATACTTCATCGTAGCTCCAAGTAGCGCGATCAATTTTCCCAAACTTAGATGCAATCAAGGGCTTGGCGGCCAGAATCTGTGCCAAGGGTTTTACACTCGCCACGATGTGAGCCAACTGTTGCCCTGCCGTCCATTTTCCTTCGGGCTTGAAGAGAAATTCCTCATCACTGAGGGAGTTGATATAATTCACGAAAGCCATATGGTTGGCTCTAAATTTTTCGGTTAATTCATTTCGGTTCATAGGAGTAGTTTATTGAGATATGTTGATGAATATATTTTACGGCGTTTAGCCCAATCGCTTGATTTCTTGGTCTAAATCTCCTATCAACTTCTCCACTTTGGTCTCGAGGCCTTTGTAAAGCTGTAACATGGCAAAATCAATTCTCCAGGCCCAGCGAAGCGCCTTTTGGAAGGCTTGGTTTTGCAGCAGTTGCTCGTAGTCTGTGGGTTCGAGTCTATAGTTCGGGAGCAGCTCGAAATTTTCAAGGATGGCAGGCTTGAGGTAGTCTTGGTAATGACGGTGGTGTCTTATTTCGGCACTTTTGATGCTCTCACATTCATAGTCGTAGTAACGTGCGATCTCCAGACGGATTTGGTCATTGCTGATGGTTTCAAAACCTCTGGACTTGAGCGTTTCGTAGGCTCCCGTGTAAGATAGAAAGGTGGTCAATCCCTGAATATAGGGAATTATTTCTCGGATGGAATCGGTGAGCGGTCGCTGGTTTTCAAAATGTTCTATAAGTGCTTCGTAAACATCTACCCTTGACGAGAAACCTTGGATATTTTCTTGAATATCCTGAAAGTCTTGTTTCAAGGCATTCCTAATCTCTTTGAGGGTTTTGATTTCAACATTCCTGAGTTTGCGTTCCTCGTTCCAGTTGTTGAACCAAATAGCAGTGGTAATCCCAATAAAAATGAACGCGATTTCGCCCAGAGCGTATCGCCAGTTCAGGTATTTGAAAGTTCTTCTGCGCATTTTAACTTGACTTTAAACTAAGAGCTTTTTTTAAAAATAAAAAAAAGTCAAGCATAGCAAAAATTATCCAGCTTGAATCTTGATGATTTGACTGTCCGTGAATAAAGATAAATTTGCCTTTCAGGCCTGAAGCATCACCTGCTCCCAGTAATTTACGTACTTTACCAAAAAAGTCAATTTATCAAGAATCAAACCTATGAAAAAGTTATCAGTACTCCTATTTGACTTCACCTTCTGTTTGCTGACCGTGGCTCGGGCGCAGGCTCCTCAGCCCGTAGACGATGCTTATTTGTTTAATGATGTGCATTTTCACTTGACCAATTATATCCAGGAAGGAACCGATATTCAAGATTTCTATAAGATGATGGAAAATCAGGTCGGACGCGTAGCGCTCTTCGGCATTCCTCTACAGCAGCAATGGTCTTACGAGATAGATGGCGACCGTGCTCCTACCTATTACCTCAACACTGATGCAGAATTGTATTATTACTCTTTTACCGATGCCTTTATTGCCCAGTCTTATTTAAGGTTGAATGCTGAACAGCAGAAACGTTTTGACCCGATGATCACAGGCTTCAACCCTACGGATATGTACGCAGCCGATCATATCAAACGAGTTTTGATGACCTTTCCGGGCGTTTTCTCAGGGATTGGCGAATTCTCCATTCACAAAGAATTCGTATCGGCCAAGATCGCGGGCGAAACCGCCAGCCTGAAAGACGAGGCATTGGATCGCATTTTTGATTTTTGCCAGGAGGTCGGTTTGGTCATGCTCATTCACTGTGATATTGATGTGCCTTTTGCCCCCGAAGATGCCGAGCCTGCTTATTTTGAAGAAATGAAAGCTCTTCTGAAAGCCCATAAAGACAATACCGTGATCTGGGCACACACGGGTTTGGGTAGAATCATTCGCCCCCACGATACGCATATTAGCCACTTAGAAGAACTTTTGGATGATCCTGAATTGACCCATTTGCACTTTGATATTTCTTGGGATGAAGTGGCGAAGTACATGGTGGGTAGTGAAGAAGACACCAAGCGCTCAGCCGCGTTGATTAGTCGTCATCCTGATCGTTTCTTGTTTGGAACAGACGTAGTGGCTCCTCGCGATGAAGCGCATTATCTCAAAATCTACCATCTCTATGATCCTTTATGGGAATTGCTGGATGAGAAAACCAGCGAGATGGTTCGCAAAGGCAATTATGCACGCATTTTTGACGAAGCTAATCAAAAAGTAAGAGCTTGGGAGCAGGCGAATGTCAAGCGTTAGTTGATTTAGAGACAAGGCCAATCTGCGCACTCCTTGGCAAGTCTCTCGGGCCAGTCTAAGGCTGGAGCTGTGCCCGCATTTTTTGAGCACGGCCAGAAACGGATTTTCGCTGATCTTGGGTCAATTTTTCCAAAACAGGAAGGAGCCAGTTTCGGAGCGTTTCGTCTTTTTTGGCCCATTGCGTGAGTGTATCCATGGTGGCATTGAGCACGATCCAATCTTGGTGATAGGCGAGATTGTGTTTCATAATTTCTTTGGCGCGGGCGATTTGCTGGGCCGTCATTTCTTGCTCGAGCATTGCAAATAGCTGGGCGAGTGTCCATTGGGCAGAAGCTTGATTGATCGCAGCGATTTCACTCAAAAAGCGATCCAGGTAAGGAAGTAAAAGTTGCTTTTGCTCCTTGCCGATGCGCTTCATCGCGTTGGAGGTTCTCAACCGGACGACTTCATCTTCGCTAAAATAGCAATTAAACAGTTCATCAAAGTCTGCGGGGTTGGCCAGTACTTCTGCTACAATCTCCACGGTATTGCCGAGTGAGTTGGGGTGTCCTCCTTGTAATCGTTTTTCAAAATCAGGCATAATTTTGAGATAATTTTAGTATGCAAATTACGCCTGCTCGCCCATAATTTCAAAAAATCCACACGGATTTTATGAGCCTTTAGCACCTCAATTCACCTCGTCTCTATCACCCCTCAGAAGATGAGCGATGGCGGGGGAAGTAATACCAAACTCTCCCTGCATACATCTGAATGGTTTATTCAAACACAGAGGGGTTTCGGGGTGTTTTAGCGGAAAATCTACGCCCATTTAAGTGTATACATCACAGAGAGAGATTGGTGTAAGACTAAAATTGAGGGTGAGTTTTGGAGAATGAGGATTGCTTTGATCTAAGTTTCTGGCTACCTTTCATTTCTCTTATTTATCTTTAAATTTAAGCTTCTTGAAAACTCCATGCCCCATGAAAATACTATTCAGCACCCAAAACTATACTTATCTCAAAGAAAAATTACTCAAAATCGGCGTCTTCGAGGAGGGCGCCGTAGAGGTCAAAACCTTTCCCGATGGAGAACGTTACCAGCGCATCATCAGTGAGATAGACGGTAAGGACGTGGTGCTCGTGGGTGGAACTGTTTCGGATGCAGATACCTTGGAACTGTACGATTTGGCTTGCTCCATTGAGATGTACGGAGCCCATTCGCTCATTCTCGTGATCCCTTACTTTGGCTACTCCACGATGGAGCGAGCTACCCAAACCCGCGAAGTGGTAACGGCCAAGACCCGCGCTCGTTTGCTTTCAGCCATTCCCAAAACAGGAGGCGGCAATCATGTCATCATGTTTGATTTGCATAGTGAAGGGATTCCTCATTATTTCGAGGGCAATGTTCGTCCGATTCATCTTTATGGTAAGTCTTTGGTGATAGAAGCAGCACGTGAGTTAGGGGGTCATGATTTTATCATGGCCTGTACGGATGCGGGTAGAGCCAAATGGGTAGAATCGCTGGCCAATGACCTGGGTGTTTCGGCTGCTTTTGTCTTTAAACGACGCTTGAGCGGGGAAAGCACCGAGATCACGGGCATCAATGCCGACGTGGCAGGTAAAACCGTGATTATCTACGATGATATGATTCGTACGGGAGGTTCACTCATCAAAGCCGCCGAAGCTTACCAAGAAGCGGGCGCTCAGGAAATCTACGCCATTACTACCCACGGCCTATTTAGCCGAGGGGCTTTGGAGCGGATCAAAAAAAATGGGATCATCAAAAAGATCGTCAGCACAGACACGCATATGAATGCCGTCCATCTACAAGACGAGATTTTAGAGATCAGATCAATTGATCGGCTTTTGGTGAGTAAGCTGAATGAGCTATAAGCTACAAGTTATTAGTAAGGAATGAGGTTAAACTCGAGCTTAACGTCCTCGGCGTATTCCTCTCCGCTTTCGAGCATATCTAGGTCAGTTTTTTCGTAGTGCCAGTTGACCACGACGTGCCCGTTTTTGTTGAAATGATAGTCCTCGAGCAGGTTCATAATTTCTAGAAAACGGCGAGAGGAACTGGTATTGAAATAACTCATTCGGAAGTTTAGCTCGATTTTTTTGCCTCCATCGGCGGTGTAGCGTTTTAGCCAATCAAAGATCGGCTCAAAAAATTCCAGGGTGTATTCGTGGTAAGACTCACCTGATATATTTAAAACTCCGGTTTCGGCATTAAAATCTACTTCGGGGATGTAGTCTGAGCCTTCAATATAGAAGTTTTCCATTTTTTCCATACGGAATATTTGATTTATTATTTTTAATTAACCCTCGTATTTGCTTACCTTGATAGAGAGGGCGAAAAAAGAGTGTTCTTCATCAATTTCCACGATTTGGTACTCGAGTGGATGACCAGAGCGACGCGCCATATCGATTAGGCCGATATTAGCACCGATCCCTCCCGTGGGTCTTCTTCGTTGCTTCATATAATAGCTCTTCAGTTCTTCTTCTCCTAAAGTGTTAATATAATCACAACGTTCCACCAGACCCTCAATTTTGTACTTTTCGATCAAATTTCCCGAGGAAAGCACCAGATGATCTTCATGTTCTTGGATCAGGATTACTCCCACCCCAGCGGTACGCCCCTTGCTGGTGGAAAATTCTTTTTCGGCGGAGTGGTGGTAAATGTTTTGAGCTAGCTCTACAAAAATAGCAAAAGTTTTCTTACTGACATTATAAGAGCCTAATTTGCTTCGAAGGCTAATCCCTACATCGGCTAGGATTTCCTGAGAGATCGTACCCTTGAAGGTAAGGATGATCTCTTGTTTATTCATATCATTAAAGTAATTGAATAAAGTGAGTTTCTCGCTGCTCATGACGGTTAACCTTTATGCATCTGTAGGATAAAAGCTTAGGTAGACGAACCAAATAGGGTTTTTCTTGAGTTCACAAATGGATTACGCAATTTAAAAGAAATTTTTCAACCTTTATCCTGCTTGTACGATTATTTGAATTATTTAACCTATATCGTCCCTCATTTCCAAGACAAATATGGTGCTATTTTCTCTAATGTCTCTGATTTTATAATTTGAATACGAGATAAATCCTCCAAAGATGCATAATCCCCATGCTGTTCACGGTAATTTATAATGGCTCTAGCTAGGTTATAATTAATGTAAGGATGTTGGCTTAATTCCTCAAAACTGGCCTGATTAATAGCAATTTGGCGAATTTTCGTATCGCTCAGGTAAGCATGTGCTAGGAGTGCTTCTGCCACTTCGGGGTCTAAATGGTACACTTCCCTCACTTGCTCCACGCGGATAAATCCTCCGAGCTTCTCCCGAAAACTTATAATTCTTTGCGACAAGACAGCACCAATCCCACGAATTTGTCGCAAATCCGAAGTATCTGCCTGATTCAGATCGATGGGGCGTATTTCCTGTTTTTTGAAGGGTTGATTTGCTGGTTTAGAGGCTTTTGCTCGTTTGGGTAGCTGCTCCTTAGCGTGTTTAGATGCATTGATCTGGATATAAGGAGCCAAAATCTGATACTGCTTTTGGCTAAGGCCATAGAGCTTGGCAAAGTCTTCTTTTTTTCTGAATTTACCACCTTTATCCCTGTATTTCAGCAAGTTATTAACGATTTTAGAGGGCAATCCTAAGCGCAGAAGCTCTGCACGCGAGGCTTGATTAGGATCAAAAGGAAATGGACTGAGTGTGATTGAAGAGGGCTTTGACCGACGCTGCTTGCCCGTCTGAGTCGCCAAAGGCTTTGAGGAAGAATAAGACGAGGTATCATTAGCAAATTTATTCAACCATTGTTCAAAATACTGGCTTTCTTTTGCTGAAGGTACTGATTCGGTCTTCAAAAAAAAATTTGTAAATATTGGTAATAACAGTAGCGTAGTTATGAGAAGACTTAGCAAAATGAAACCATCTGTTTCATTTTGGGAAAAACCAAAATAATTCCTGATCCACAAGCGTAATTTCTTCATAAAAGCTGAATCGAATCCTGTATGCTTTCAAATTTAAAAAGAAACTTTGGTATCAGGCAAGTTTATCCGTAGTTTTTCTAGGGTATTCGGAGAAATTGGATTTGCTTTTAGGTCAAGTTTACGCAAGTGCCGTAAGCGATCGCAAAGCTCGGGATTCTGCAGAGAAGAAATCTGATTGTGCTTTAGATTTAATTCTTGAAGCTGAGGCGACAAAAGCCTGGGATTAGGAAAAGTGGTGAGTCGATTGTAAGATAAATCTAAAACCCGCAGAGAAGTCGAGTATTTTAGCTCTTTGGGTAGATCGCGGAGGCCGCCCATGATTTCTAGCCGATGGATGAACGGGATTCGGCAGAATTCAGCTAAAATCCTTTCAGGCACAGGCGTATAAATAATAAGTTCTAAGGGTTTCTCTGGTCTTAGGTTTCGAGACAAAAATTCTAGAATTGGATCAAAGAAAGCTTCCACCCAATTTTCTGTACGTGGTTGGTAGCGCCAAGTTGTTTGGGGTCTTCGTAGATTTCCCGAGATTTTCAGTTTTGAATAATTTTCCCCAGTCCGGAAATCTGTCCTCGGGATACAACCATCGCCTTTTGTGTTAAAATTCTCCATAACAGTAATGATTGACACATAACATATTGTAAATTAATATTTTTGCCCCCAAAAAGCAAGTAATGAATCAATTTGTGATTTATTATTTGCCATCTTTCACTCCCTTACCGCCGGTTATCATAATCTTCCAGCATACTCAAATAATTATAGTATCGACTGAGCGCGATCTCGCCTGCTTCTACGGATGCTAGTACGGCACACTGGGGTTCATTGATGTGCAAGCAATTGTGGAATTTACAGGCTCCCAGCAAGGCTCTCATTTCGGGAAAATAATGACTGAGTTCTTCTTGCTCAATATCAATCAAGCCGAGTTCTTTGATGCCGGGCGTGTCAATGATAAAAGTCTCGGGGGCAATCTCGAACATCTCCGCAAAAGTAGTGGTATGCACCCCTTTGTTAGCAAAAGTAGAAACTTCTGAGGTTCGTAGATTCAAATCCGGGGCGATGGTGTTGAGCAGCGTGGATTTGCCCACGCCCGAGTGACCGGAGAGTAGAGATTTTTTGCCTTGGAGAGCCGCCTGAAAGGCTTCAATGCCCTGACCTTCGGTTGCCGACGTGATCAGACACCGGTAGCCAAGCCCTTCGTAGAGTTCTATCAGTTCGGCTATTTGCCTCATCATTGCTTCTTCCAACAGATCGGCTTTATTGAAAATAATCAGTGCTGGAATCCGAAAAGTTTCTGCCGTTACTAAGAAACGATCAATAAAACCCAAGGAAGTACGGGGGAAGCTCAGAGTAGCGATCAAAATCACTTGGTCTAAATTAGCCGCGATGATATGCCCGTGTGCGGTTTTGTGGACAGATTTGCGGATAATATAATTTTCGCGTGGTAAAATATCCGTAATCCGTCCTGTGTGCTCATGAGGGTCTTCTATTTCTAGCTCTACCCAATCTCCGACCGCAAGGGGGTTGGTAACTTTTAGTTCTTTGAGTTTAAATTTTCCCCGCAGTCGACAGCGGAGCACCTCTTTGTCATCGGTAAGTACTTCATACCAGGAGCCAGTAGAACGAATGACGGTTCCTTTCATCATGGGTCAAGTAGATTGGTTTGAAATCTGTTCATCTTACAAAAATAATAAAAAATAGGGCAATTAATTCTTTGCTTTGAGATTCGTAGTAAACTGGCCTCAAATTAATTATGCACTCATTACAGAGGCACTGATCTTAGACTTTTTAGAGATAATGGGCTTATATTCTATTTTTTTGGAAACTAAAGATAAAAAAATTAAACTATTCCTTTGCTTATCTTAAAGTATCTCGTATTTTAGCAACAAGATAGAAGTCCGAATAATTCAACAAGTAGTTCTAAGCTTGTTAGCATATCCAAGGAGAGAAACCCATCAATTATCCATTGCTCAGCCCCCTCATTATATTGATTGCGAGAGCAATTTTGAACTATTAATTTTCTGGAATTCAATATTAAGATCTGAATGAAAAATTACTTACCCTCAAATCTGAGACATTTAAGGACAAGAAGACGCCTCAAGCAAGAGGAATTTGCTAAAATATTTGGCGTAGCCCGCAGTACGGTAGGTAACTACGAAAATGGTACCACGGAGCCAAACATCGAGATGATGATCCGCTTCTCAGAATATTTCAAAATTGATTTGAATGATTTGATTCTCAAAGACCTCTCTCAGGACGGTACTGATGAGATTCCTTTCTTCTTAGAAGAACCTGATTTGGAATATTTGGCCAAAGATCGCTTTCAGATTCTCAATGAAAAGCTAGATAAAATCAAAGAATTACTAGAGTCTTCTTCTTAAATCAATTGGGTAAAAGCTAGACAACTAGCTCGTCCCTGAAACCCCGCTTGCTAATCGTGATGGGTATTCTTTGACAAATACTGCTCGAGATAGAAATCAGCTATTTGCTTCGTGCCCCCTTGATGTGCTTCAATATATGCTTTCGCGTTTGTGCCCGTATTTCTTCGGGCTTTTTCTGTATAAACGCTCATAAACCGACTTCTCAACTCACCTTCATTTGCTATGGAGCAAGCACCTCCCTGCTTAATTAAATCCTCTGCCTCGGGAAATTTGCGATAATCGGGACCAAAAAACACAGGCAAGCCGAAAGCGGCTGGCTCTAATATATTGTGCAAGCCTTGCTTAAAAGCCCCTCCTACAAAAGCCCAATCTCCATAGTAATACAGCTTGGCCAACATCCCCACATTATCAATGATGAGCACTTTACTTTCTGTTAATTTTGCTTCGTGGGCTAGTGCTTCTGAATAACGGCAAGTTTTGCTCTGGCAAGTCTGCTCAATGCGGCGCATCGTTGCTTCTTTGATCTCGTGCGGGGCAATGATCATTTTCAAAGGCACTTCTAGTTGATTAAAAAAAGGCAAAATAACCTCTAAGTCCTCACCCCAAGCACTGCCCACAATCAGAAGGGGGTGTTGATCTTTAAATTTTTCGGCAAGGGGCAGGTGGATAGAAGTGTGAGCCGTGGCACTTACTCGGTCAAAGCGAGTATCTCCCGCAACGGTGGTTTGCTTGATCTGATGCCGAGCAAGTAAGGCTGCTGAGCTTTCATTTTGCACAAAAATATGGTCATAATCTGTCAATAGATTCAGAAAAGCGCGCCCGTACCATTGAAAAAAAATTTGTTTTGGGCGAAAAACGGCTGAGAATAAAAAGAGTGGAATTTTTCTCCTTTGCACTTCCCGCAGATGGTGATACCAGAACTCATATTTAATAAAAAAAACTGCATCCGGCCGTACTAAGTCAAGGAAATGCTGCGCGTTGGTTCGGGTGTCCAAAGGCAAATAAGAGACAAAATCAGCCCCTTGGTAGTTCTTCCTTACTTCATAACCAGAAGGAGAAAAAAAGGTAACCAACAAATAAAGAGGTGGCTCGTGTTCAGGCCATTGAGTGCGGATGGCATCCATGACGGGGCGCCCCTGCTCAAACTCTCCCAAAGACGCCGCGTGAAACCAAACGAGGGTATGATTTTGTCTTTGCGATAAACCTTGTTCCAAGTTCTGCCAAAGATTTTCCCTTCCTCCTCGCCACAAACGCGCTTTTTCTTGGAAGAAAGAAGCAATCCACACCAGCATTCCATACCCCCAAACAGATAAATTATATAGAAAAATCATGAGATCGTATCAAAAAGCTTTTTGCCAAGAATGACGGGCTAGATTTAGGACTGCTCTGCTTTTTCTAGCTCGTGCCAGATCAGGCTACTTGCTCCCAACACGGCGGCGTTTTTTTGTTGAAGTTCAGAAATCATGAGACGAACCGTACCTTTAAACATATGAAAGAGATATTGTTCCATATAACGTAAGGTGGGTTGGAAGATTAAATCTTCGGCGTGAGCCAAGCCTCCAAACAGAATGATGGCCTCAGGGCTGGTGATCGCAACTACATCTGCCAGCTTCTGCCCGAAGATGCGCCCTGTATACTCAAAAGCTTCCAGCGCGACACGGTCACCACGCTTCGCTGCCTCAGTGATACGTTCTCCCGTCAGTTCAGTTTGGCTAACTCCTCTTAGTTCACTTTGCTCCAAGGTATCTGCTAAGAGTTTAGAAACAGTACGACGTATTCCTGTTACAGATACATAAGCTTCCAGACACCCTCGACGTCCATCACCACATACACGCCCATCGGTATTGACCAATACGTGCCCCATCTCTCCGGCGAAACCACTGTGCCCATAAATCAAGTCGCCATTCACTACAATACCACTTCCTAGACCTGTTCCTAAGGTAATAAGAATAAAATTCTTCATATCTCGGGCGGCTCCGAATTTTAATTCTCCCAAAGCGGCTGCATTGGCATCATTCGTGATGACAGTAGGTAGGTGGTATCGTTGTTTCATCAGGTCTACAAAATTGATAATGCCTCCCCATTTTAGATTAGGCGGATTCTCAATGGTACCACGATAAAAATTAGCATTGGGTGCACCAATACCGATCCCTCGAAGCTCGGTGTTGCTTGGAAGTTGTGATCTGAGGCCGTCAATTGCTTCAAAAAGTCGAGGTAGGTACAGGGTTACATGCTGCTCAGATTGGGTGGAGATGGACGTTTCGGCTAAAATTTCTCCGTCTCTGTCTACAAACCCAAAAGTAGTTGTGGTACCTCCAATATCAATACCCAGGGTTATGGGAAGTAGGTTTTCTTCTTGCATAATCAACGATGATTCGTTTCGGTTTTAATTCAAACAAAGGATATTTAGTTTTCTAAATTAGAAAGATATGTGATTAATTCAGATAAATTTATAATTTTTTATAGCAATCTTTCTTAAATTTGATGCTATACGAAATAATAAGTTCTACTCCAAAAAGACAATTTCTTCAACTTACTTGCAAATGAGCGTGTCTAAACTTTTTGATAGAAGGCACAAAAGCTAAAAATTTTGCTAAATTCAAGTGGATAAGTATCTGTGACTGAGCTTATCCTCTTCAATTGATCTGAAAGGAATTTGTCTAATGATCTATAAAAAAGCGGTTCGAATCATGAAACTAGACGTCAGCCTAATCAAATCCGTCCTCACCATCTATGATGAGTTAGTTGATAACGGAATCTCTCTGGTGTATTTGGGGCTTTTTAATCACGATATTACCAAAATGTTTACCTCCATGGCCGAGGATGACATGGAGCGAAACAGTGAGAAAATCTCTACCAAACGGAAAGTTTATCACGTGATGGTAGAAACGCTTCAAAATATGCAGAAACACTCCGACGAAATTTCAGAAGAAGGCAATATTGGCAAAGGCTTGTTTATGATCGGACGCAAGAGTGAAAGCTATTATGTAATCACTTCCAATCAGGTTTCTGAGGAGAAAAAAGAAAGCCTCGAGGAAGTACTCAAAGAAATTAACGAAGCAAGCCCCGAGGAGCTCAAAGAAATGTACCGCCATCAAATCAAACATGGTAAGCTTTCCGAAAAAGGTGGTGCTGGTTTGGGACTGATTGACATCGCCCGCAAAACTACGGGACATCACGATTATCAGTTTATTCCTTTTGAGGATGGAAGCTTCTTTTTTATCTTAAAAGTAGAAATCAATACCAGAGATATTAAAGGGAGCGATAAAAACCAGACTACGTTCAAGGATTTTTCCGAAGAAGTAGAAGAAAAGGAATAATCTCACCTGCGTTTTTTCTTACCTCTCTTCCATTTTTGGCTATCCAGGTCAAGTAGCCGCCCGCTATTCTCCATCTCTCCTGCATCTATTTTCTATCTGATAGACAGCTTATTAAAGGTGGAATTCTTAAAAAAAAACTACTTCACCCATAAAATGGTGATATATTTGCAAGCCATTCTTAAATATAAAGCAACTTTTCGAGAAGAAACCTCGCTATATAGTTAGTTTGTCAAGGAAACCATAAACAGATGCAAGAACAAGCTAGTAAGGAGTTCAACTTTTTTGAATATCATACACAAATCAGTCAGGACAATATCCTCTTGTCTTATAAAGGACCGCTTTCAGATGTTCTATTAGCAGAGTTCAGCCGAGATATTCGTAAGAAATTACAAAAAGAGGACTCAAAGACCGGTAAGAAAGTCTTTGCCGTATTCATGGAATTAGCTCAAAATGTACTTTTCTACTCCAAAGAGGAAAATCTATTTGGCAATAGTCGCGACAAAGTGGGCACACTGGTCATCGTGCAAAATGATACCCACTATCGTTTGATTACGGGTAATTTGGTCTTCAAGCAAGATGTCCCTCAATTAAAAGAAAAGTGTGAAGTCATCAACTCTCTGGATCGAGAATCTTTACGCGAATACAAGCGACAACTTCGCAACGCTCCGAGCGGCGAAGAGAGCAAAGGAGCCGGCATTGGTCTGGTACAAGCCGCGCTTACCTCTGACCATCCGCTCGAGGTACAAATCATGGAAATGGCAGGTAGTTACGCTTTTTTTATTCTCTATGTGAATGTAAAGAAATAATCCTCTGTCCGCTTTCGTAGTTGATTCCTAATTGATATTTTTCTATCTTACAAGTAATTAAACTTGTGAGTCCATGATCCTACCCTTTTTATTTAAAATACTCATTCATAGCCTAGCCGTGTTTTTTAGTGCCCGATTATTAGCGGGTGTAGAGCTAAAAGGTACTCGTAATATCATTGCCACGGCCTTGTTGCTTTCGCTGGTCAATACTTTTCTTAGACCCATCCTGGCATTCTTGAGCTTTCCGATCACTGTGGTCACTTTGGGGCTTTTTAGTTTCGTGATTGATGGTATCTTGGTGCTGATTGTGAGTGCTTTATATCCTCATTTTAAGGTGAAAAATTTATTTTGGGCGATTCTTTTCAGCTTAATGCTCTCTATGACCAATGCTTTACTCTTTTGGATGTTTAGCTAATCTATGCTTCAAAGTCAATCAGCATCGCACCCTAGTATTTGGATTTAGACCACCAGACTGACCGCTATGGTCAATTTCTTAAAGAACACAAGATTATCTCATCTTTGGGTCAGCGTGTATACTTCTGCCTCAGTATTACGTATATGTTTCTGCAAAACAAAACGCAAATCGAGCTGTGCAAAAATCAACCTCGCCTTCTCCCGAAAAGCTAAGTCAACAGCTAGCGCAAAGCCCACTAGCCAGCTTGGAAGTAGATGATCAATTTAGAATAACTGCTTGGTCTGAAAAGGCCGCCAAATTATTCAATCAAACTGCTTCCAACACGATTGGTTATTCACTTCTGAATCAACCGTTTATTTCAAAACCTGATCGGCAGGCTTTAGAACAGCTCAGGAAGGGAACGGCAAACTCCTTCACACTGGAATGTCATCACCCTGTAAGTCAGGGGCACATGAAGAAATGCACTTGGTATATTTCCATCCTCAGGGATCAAGCCCAACAAATGTCTAGCTTATATGTGCTGATTCATGGCCAAGAGACAGTAACTCGCACGATTCATCCCTCTGGTGTTTCTGATGAGTTACTAGCAAACGTTTTTTATGAATCCATGAATGCCATCTTTTTAGTTAGATACCCGCAGCAAACTATCTTGGATTGCAACCAAAAAGCCATAGATCTTTTTGAAGGAAAAGATAAATACGATTTTATCGACCATACAGTCTATACCCTAGGGATTGACTCGGAAAAACAAAAAATCCCACCTGAACAATTTCTAGCAAGATTAGAGAAAGAAGAAATTGTTCGTTGCCAATTAGAATATCAAACCTTGAAAGGACGCCCCTTTTGGGGAGAATTAAGGGCAAAAAACTTCTCATACCGAGGAGAATCGCTCACACTCGTGACGGTAAGCGACGTAAGTGATCGCCAGAAAATTAAAGCGGAAGTCCAGAAAAAGAGGCAAGAACTATTAGCTCAAAAAGACCTCTTAGAAGCTATTCTGGAAAGCCTCAACGAAGGGGTAGTGGTATGCGATAAAGCAGGAAAGCTACAAATCAATAATAAGGTTGCTGAGCAAATTCTCGGACGAAAATTAGTCACTCCTAGCTCTTATCCGTTTGACGTTTATTTACCCGACCAAGAAAAACGAATATTAGAAGAGGAATCGCCTTTATATCGTGCCCTCCAAGGAGAAGTCGTGCGAGATGTGCAATTTCAGGTCAGAAATGAGGAGACATTATACAAAAGTTACATTGAAGTAAGTGCCTCCCCCCTCGTCAGTCAAGATGCTCAAAAAATGGGAGCCGTAGCCATCATTCGTGATATCAACGAGCGGAGAAAATACGAGGCTAGTTTGCTTAAAAGGCTCAAAGTAGAAAGACTGATCAGCCGTATCTCCAGCTATTTTATCAATCTTAGTTTAGATAAAGTTTCGGAAGGCATCGCCCACGCCTTACGCCAGATTGCTAAACACTACGCCTATGATCACGCGATGGTTTTGGTACATGGTCGGGAAGAAGATGCGCAGGATGTCCGTTTCTACCAATGGGCGTCCGAAGAGCAAGAGGCAATACAAGACGTGCTTGGAGAGAAATCTCTTGCCGATTACCCTTGGTTATGGAAGCATCTTCGGCAAGGTCGTGAAATGATCTATGACCAAACGCATCCTCTCCCAGCGGAAGCTTCCTTGGAGATGGATGCTATAAAACGTGCCAAAATCACCGCCGGAATCGCTACCCCACTCCTTTATGATCGGGAAACCATTGGCTTCTTCGCGCTATTCTCTTTTCAGGAAAACTGTGTGTGTGATCCTGAAATTAGTGAAAACCTAACCGTAATGGGAGAAATCATCACCAATGCATTGGAAAGAGAAAGGCAAGAATTGAGAATCGTTGAGCTTAATAATGATTTAGAAACACGGGTGAAAGAGCGAACTAAGCAACTTGAGGAAAGTAACATTTTTCTACAAGAAGAAATGAAAGCCCGAGTCGCTACCGAAAGGAAACTCAAGAAAAAAACACGCCTACTCGAAAATGCCAACCAAGAGTTAGAAGCATTTTCCTACTCGGTTTCTCACGACCTGAGAGCCCCCATCCGTAGTATTAATGGGTTTAGCCAAGCCTTGTACGAAGATTACCACCATTCGCTCGACTCTGTGGGTCAAGATTTTTTGAGAAGGATCCTGAAGGCCAGCCAATATATGGGCTTACTCATCGATGGGCTCTTGAGCCTTTCGCGGCTTTCTCGCAAAGAGCTGAATTTCCAGCGAGTAAACCTTAGTCAAATTGCTCGGTCAGTGGTACAGGTGCTAGAAGAGCAAAACTTGAACAGACAAGTAGAAGTATTGATCGATGAAAATCTGGAGGCGCTCGCTGATCCGCATCTGATGCGGGTAGTGATGCAAAATCTTTTAGAAAATGCTTGGAAATTTACAGCGAATGAACCAAAAGCACGTATCGAATTTAAAATGAAGTCTACTAAGCAAAATCCTGTATTTTACGTAAAGGACAATGGGGCAGGTTTCGATATGAAATATGCCAGCAAATTGTTTGGTGCTTTTCAAAGATTACATAATGAAGAAGAATTCAAAGGGACAGGGATTGGATTAGCCACAGTGCGTAGAGTAATCTATAGACACGGAGGAAAAGTATGGGCAGAATCTCAACCCAACCAAGGAGCTACTTTTTATTTTAGCCTACCTTCCCAAGTAGACTTGTCCTAAGCTAGGATTAAGCTCTGTGGCTTATTTTTAGAAAGCCAAGAGCAGCACCTATGATAAAGCTTCGTGGAAAAATAGAGAAAATCTTACCACATATCGCTTGCCAAGTAGATGAGAATTAAATAGATTAGCATTTAATCTCAAAAAAATGACAGGTGTCATTGCGGTGAGATTACTTTTTAGGTTATTTACAATCATTCAGAAAGAAAGTCAAGAGCTTATAATTACTTCTTATCTATGAACCAGCTTTTCAACATGCTGATCTTAGAAGACTCTGAGGATGACGCCATGCTGCTCATTCGGCACTTTAAGAAGGCTGGCTTTCAGTTTACTTATCAGGTTGTGTCAAATGCTGAACTGCTGGAAAAATCTTTGCGAGATCAGAATTGGGACATCGTCATTTCAGATTATAATCTACCTCAATTCAATGGTCTGCTTGCCCTAGATTTGGTGAAGCGTATTCAACCTCAGCTACCTTTTATCCTCGTATCTGGGCAGGTGGGAGAAGAAATCGCGGTCAAAGTCATGAAAGCGGGAGCAGATGATTATATCATGAAAGATAACATGCAAAGGCTCGCCCCCGCCGTTAGTCGTGCCATTGCCAATGCCAAAGTCAAGAAAGATCATCAAGCTGCTCAGCAAAATATTCGTGAAAATGAGGTCAGGTTGCGTGCGCTATTTAATAGCTCCCAGCAAAATATTTATCTCTTAGATAAGGAAGGGCAGATTATTTGGCTCAATCGGGTTGCTAAATATACGACTACGCAACTTTTTGGAATAGAAGCGACCATAGGAAATCATATGCACGATTTTGTCTCTCCAAAGAATCTCAGTACTTTCCAAGAAAGCCTTCAGAAAACGCTCAAAGGTCAGCAAGTAGAATTTGACCAAGAGTATGAGTTTCCCAATGGAGAGAAACGCTGGTTTAATGTCCAGTTTCTTCCCGTAGAATATCATCGGGAAGAAACCTCTAATGTATGTTTATCTATGCTGGATATTACCCAAAAAAAAATAGATGAACTAGAATTGAAACTCAAGAATGAGAAGTTGGAGGAGTATATATTTATTACTTCTCACGAAGTACGACGCCCCGTGGCTAATATCATCGGGCTGGTTTCTCTGCTAGATATGTCAGATATTGACGATCCAGAAAATCGAGAAATTATAGAAAACTTAAAGGCTTCTGCACAACAGCTAGATGAAGTCATTCATAAGACCAATAGTATTTTAAAATCATAGACACTTTTCAAAATGAGCCAGAAAAAAATACACCTGATGTTAATTGATGATGATCCCATTAACAACCTCCTCAATACTCGTTTGCTCTCCAAGCATCAGTCTAATATTCGCTTTACCGAGCATAATGAGGGCAGAAGTGCCATTGAAGACATCAAAAACCGCAAAGCGGATTTACCCCAAGTTATTTTACTGGATATCAACATGCCCGTGATGGATGGATGGCAATTTTTGGAAGAATACCAACATCTAAATTATGATATTCCTCTCTTCATGCTGACTTCTTCTATTGCCCAAGAGGATATCAAAAAAGCCAAGAGCTACAAAGAAGTGAAGGGCTTTATTACCAAGCCCTTAGACCAAGATAAAATCAGAAAAATCTTCGCTAGCGTCCAAATATAGGGTATTTTCCTGCTCAACAACGTGGTGAGGTTTTAGCCTCTTCTTTTTTCATTTTTTTAGCGATGGTCTGCCGAGTAGTCCCTAGCAAATCAGCTATATCTTGCTGAGAAAGTAGATTAAATACCTCATAAGATTTTCCGTCCTTGTCTTCAACTACGTCGGCTATTTGGGTACGAAGATGATGCAGGCGCACATCAATATTTCCACGTGTCATTCCTAGTAGGCGCCTTTCTGCTTTTGCCCATCGTTTGACGACCATGATGTTGAACCATTCGGAGACAACAGGGTCATGCACAATGATTTTTTTGAAAAAACTGAGACGAAAACGCAAAGTTTCTAGCCCAGATACGGCTCGGGCAAACTCGAAGAACTCTTCATCTAGGTAGTTCAGGTTTCCAAAAAATTCGCTCGGTAATAATAAATCATAAATTACTTCTTCACCCTCAGGAGAATAGCTACCAATTTTTGCTACTCCAGAGCTAATCAAATAAATATATCGCTGTGGATCTACTGGCTGGTAGATATAGTCTCCTCGCTCGAATGTTTGCCAATTAAGCTGGTCAGTCAAATGATATTTTTCAGACTCGATGAGGTATTGATAAATCGCGTGTGTATCCATAGAGATCTTGATTTGAAGGCTGTTCCGTATTCTTATCTAGTAACAAAAGATACCGCTTTTTCCGACAAAAAAATTTATAAACAAATGTTAAAATAGTTGCCTATGGCCAGTTGTTGATGGCATTTTTTTTATCAGGCTTTATGAACCTATTTTCTGGCCTCGTTCAGTCGAGCCGCTAGTGTATCGCCTTCAAATGACTCTTCTCTAAAGCAAAAAAAATTCGGGAGGCGCATGTGCACCCCCCAAATTCTACAATCAAGATCAACCTACAAAAATTTTTATTTTCTTATTTATCTAGATTCCAGCAAACTATCGGAGTAGGGTTAGGAAAATCAGTCGCTTCAGCAGTTAGGAAAACTCCGCACTTTTTTCATTCTCAGATGGAGAGAAAAGTTTTCGCTAGGTAATCACGATTTACATACACATCTGCCCATAGATCCGACTCGATTCTCATCTCAAATGATCACCAACCAAGGTGAAATTTGCATTACGCGTTTCAGTATTTTTTTAACGTGCACAAAAATAGTGAGTAAGAGGGGAGCCTAAATGTTAAATTTTAACATCTGCCAAAATTTAACCTGAGTTTAATAGAGGGAGAGCAGCTATTGATAAGTGACTATCTTTCAGTGATTTAATCTTAACATAGCTTATCAAAAGACCTTGACTACTGAAAACTGAGCACAAGCACTAAGCGCGGGGAAGCGTAAAGGCAAAGGTACTACCTTCGGATTTTTTGCTAGTGACCCAGATACGGCCGTGGTTGTTTTCCACAAATTCTTTGCAGAGAATCAAGCCTAAACCAGTTCCTTTCTCGTTGTTGGTGCCAGGGGTGGAAAAATGCTCCAAGCCACTGAAGAGCTTTTTTTGCTGTTCTTGGGGAATACCAATACCACTATCTCGCACGCTGATTTCTACGTAGCCATTCCGGGTGCTGGCTTCTACATCAATTCTTCCGCCTTCGGGAGTAAACTTAATGGCATTGCTAATCAGATTTCTGAGCACAGATTTGGTCATGTTGAGGTCTGCGTAAATCTGAATGCCAGCAGAAACCTTTCTTTCCAGGTTGATTTGCTTTTTGTCGGCCAGTATTTTTAGCAGGCGGATATTTTCATCCACGAGTGGGAGCAATTGGTGTGGGGCGGGTTCTATTTTGAGTTGGTTCATCTGAGAGCTTGTCCATAGTAAGAGATTATCTAATAAATCTAAGGAAAGGGATAAGCGTTCATCTACCCGCTCTAGGATCATTTTCTGTTCGGACTCATTGATGGCCTTGAAAGTGGAAAGCATATGTATAAAGCCCTGCAATGTTGTCAAAGGACTTCTCAAATCGTGTGAGATAATAGAGAAGAGCTTATCTTTGAGGCTGTTCAATTTTTTAAGGGATTCCTTCTGAATATCAATCTGGATGTGGTGGATGAGCAGCTCATTTTTTTGGCGAGTAATTTCATCTACCTTGCGATTGACATTTTGCTCAAAATCAATGCGGCTCTCGTGAAGCTCCTGATACGCTTGATCTCTTTCTTGGTAAAGTAAACTAAACAAAGAGATCGCAACCAAGGCTAAGGTCAAAAAAATCTGGAGATTTAAGAAATAGCTAATATGCTGAAAAGGGCCAGATGCGAGAACATGAAACCCCATCGAAACCAAGATTAAATACACAGAAGCCAAGACTACCCCTAAATTATAGAAACGGACGGCCATATACACCAACACTGGAAGGAGCAAATAAATAAAAACGACTTCTTGTAAATATAAACCAAATGCACTCACTAATAGGCCCGCCAATAAAGCCAGTGTGTCAGTTAAATGCCACGAATAGGGAATTTCCAGTAGCTGATGACTGCGACCCAAGCCCAGCACCAAGGGCGTGGCGATAAGTATGCCCAAAGCATATTTGAGGAAAAGCGAAAGCCACATCAGTGGTAAGAAACTTATATTCTGATTAAAACCCGTGTAGGCAAGCTCGACAAAGCCCATCATCGCACTGGGCAAAAGCACAACCCAAACCAAAAAGGACAGGAAAGTTTTACTTTCATCAAATACATGATTCAACACCACATAACGATTAGCAAGAAAGTAAGCCAAACCGACTTGAGCAGATACGAATATGGCCCAAAACAAGCTCAGCAACCAAGATTGCTCTCCTAGCCAGTGGGCATTCAGAAAAGCAGCCGTGCTAATTCCTAGTAATACGTAAGGGCCGAAGCGTATACAACAACCCACCGCCAAACCAGTAGACAAGCTAATCCAGCCCAGATGAAAGCTCTCGCTTCCATAGTATAGTAGCGCTATAGAAAGGATCGCGAGGCTTCTCTTGAAAGGCTGATAAGAGAAAAAAAAGCGATACACGATCAACCATAGCCAATAGCTCTTTTTTACAAATTCAAGTACCCTATGCATCTGCTAATAAGCATTTTGATTCAAATCCTTCGACAAATTAGGAAGTGCTATTAGGCTTCCTGTAAATAAAAACAAATTTTAGGATAGAGCAGAGGGATGAAAAGATACAGGTGAAGTGGCGCATCCTCTCGTCTGCTGGCCGTGCCATTTTGGATATGCTAATTTACAATTTTTTCTCTTTATTCAAGCCCTGAGTCTGCTCGATGTTGGTAGGCAATAATCTCAGTAAGGTACCATTTCTGGTGGTGAAGTACCGAAAGCAGATCTACGGAGAGGGTATGTCCAGGATACTTACATTCCAAATGTAAGCGATGAAGGTAGGAAGAACTCCCAGGGATTTCTTCCGAATATAGACTATCTAAGCGAATCAGTTGGGGGTTGTATGCTTTTAGAAACTTTTGATCTAAAATACCATAGAAAGCCTGACGCAATCGCCCCACTACCTGCTGTCTCAAAGTTTCCCAATCATCAGAGCTCAGCCCTCGCGTTTCCTCAGGGGCGATGACCTGATAAACTTCCCGAGGAGGCATTAATTGTGTAATGATGGCAAATTTTTGATACTGCAGGGCAAGAACAAACTGCTCTGCTAAATCTTGATAATCAGCAGATGATTGCGCTCGGCTAACTCCTACTGGATGGAGTGTGAAGAAAAGAAACAGAAATCCCGAGTGACAGAAGATGGATTTGACTTTAGGTAAAAATCTGATCATAGAGCAATGTGCTTCAGGAGCTATAATTTTGTACTTCCCTTTCAAGAACAATTCATACCTAATTAACGTGCCCCTGTTGCTCCATGGCTCCCTAAAATCGGGTAGAAAACTATATTTTCTAATTTTTTCTTACAAATGCTTTTTTATCACTTCTATTAATCTAATTATTTTGCTGGATGGATAGGTCTTCACCCGCTATCTCTTCCCAACGATACAAATGAAAAGTTTTATCATCTGACATGGCTACAAACAATCCCCGGGCAAAGACATCATTCAAACCCAGAGCCGTGACTTCGGAGCCATCACTCGCGTGCGTGGAGAGGTAGACTACCTTCAGCAGAGGATGCTGATGAGGGTTTTGCGCCTTCCCTTCTCTGGGAAAAATACGAAAAGCATCTGCTTGCTGGTCAGAAACCAAGATGTAACCCGTGCTATCGCTAGCTGGATAAATAGATATGCCCTCGTGGTCATCGGCAAATCCTTGGGTGGCAAACAAAGCCAATTCCTGATTGCCCCGAGCGGGATCAGCGTAATATTTACGTACCCCCACGTTTTCGTCTGAGTAATACACGTAACCTAAGGCATCATCCACGGCGATGGCCTCGATCTCTTTTTGACCACTAAAAGCACCAAACTTGCGTACGAGTTCTGCCTCGATGCCTTTTTTTCCATCATAATTCAAGGCATATTGCCAGAGATAGGTACTATCTGTAGGGCCGTTTTTGCGCCCCACGATGGCAAAGATTTGACCATCTTCGGGTCTTTTGTAGAGGGCAATGCCCATCAAATCTCTGAACTCTGGCTCAGTTTCTCCTCTGAAAACCTCAATCCCTCCTTGATCAAGGGGCTGCATATCGGGCAGGCTGAACACCCGAATCTTGTGGGTGAGTCTTTCTGTAAGCACCGCAATATCTACTTGGCGATCACCTAGGTTGAGGCCATATTCCACATCTACATTATTGGGTCGCTTGAGATTCCGAACAACCTTGTTTTCTACTACATTTCCCTTTAAATCAAACACATACAAGGCTCCGTCCTCATCCTTATCCGTGCCTAAAATCAGGCTTTGGGCTGGATCAGTGGGATGTATCCAAATGGCTGGATCATCGGTATCATGACGAGTGGTATCGGTAATGAATATAGGTTTAATTTTTTGAGTTTGTTTTACATCGGTTACTGCCTGAGCTAGTTCTTGGGTAGAATTGGATGATTCTTGGGCTGACTTTTTAGAGGGTTGGCAGGCCGCTAGAGCCAAGCAAATGACGAAAATAGATTTGTTCATAAAATTTTAGTTTTAGAAATCTTTTCCAAATGAAAAAGATGAGGGATAAAAAATCGTCTGGAAATCAGGTCCAGACGATTATATTGAAAAGCTGACGTAGCGAAGCTCCTGATCGCTTCTTGTTAAAAATTAAAGGTTAAATTTCACCCCTAGTCTCCCCCAGAAACCATAAAGCTCACGGGTAAGTGGTCGGTCTAGGTTGCCTCGGAAGTCCACACGTTTTTGATTGGTCAAATTGATGAGTTCCAAGAAAAGGTTCAGATTCTTATTCAGGCGTTGATTGACAGCCAAATCTAACTGTACACGATCGTCTACAAAGTAATCTTGGGCACTGTTATCGCCGAGTTCGTCAATGAACTCTCCGTTGAAGTTGGCCATAATTCTTCCGCTAAATCCACCTTTGTTGTAGAACAAAGCCACATTCCCCACGTGCTCCGCCTGGCCGGGTAAGCGGATTGTCTCGGTTTCGTTTTCAGCTCCTACGCGGTCGGTTACACGGGCTTCTGACCAGGTGTAAGTGTAGTTGAAATATAAACCCAAGCCACTCAGAACGCCCGGCAAAAAGTCTAAGTTTTGTTGATAAGCGATTTCAAAGCCCAAGAGATCAGCCGTTTCTCCATTGACAGACTGGGTAATTTCAATATTATTAAACCCAAGAAAATCTGCCTGACGGAAACGACGATAAATGAAATTATCCAATCGCTTATAGAAAATACCTCCAGAGAGTACGCCCACGTTGCCAAAATAATGCTCCGCCAAGAGGTCTAAGTTGACTGAGGTAACGGGTTCTAGTTGGAAGTTGGCAATGTCGGCCTCGCCCTCATTATCAGCGTTGCGTGAGAAGCTACGGTCATCTCCAAAAATATCGGAGAAGTTGGGACGAGCAAAAGAGTAAGTAGCCGCTGCTCTCAAATTAGTAAAAGGCGAAAGCGCGTACTTCAAGTGAATCATCGGCAAAAAATAATCGTAGTCATTCCCGCCGTCATAAAAAAGACGTCCTTCGGTTTCATCTTCTTCGGTTTCTACTGCCTCCAATAGAGAAGCCTTGTAGTTTACATCCGTAAATTCATAGCGCACTCCGCCCAGCACAGTCAGCTTGTTTAATTGGAAGCGCGCCTGCACGTAAGCCGCATAAACATCTTCATCCGCTTCGTAATCTTGTTCGGCACGGAGGAGTTCTAAATCTTCTTCTCCTTCTATCTCAAACAGATCGGGATTGGCTTGCGCGAAATCCCCAAAGCGTTCATTATCTGGAAATAGACCCAGCTTATAATCTCCATTCAAGAAGTCATCATCTTCCAATCCTCCGGTAAAATCAGCCAAAAGCAGATCATCATCCCCTTCGTAGCTGAAACTTTGAAAATTATCGGTTACAAATTTCTTTTCTTTCAGGCGAGTCTTTGCGCCAAATTTGATCGAGCCACTTTTGTTCGTACCCAGTTGGAAAGGCAGTTCTAGGTTAAACTTGGCCGTCCAGTTTTGATCTAGTTGCGTAGTGGCTTCATTTTCATATTCATCATAAATAAAATCGTCTACACTCGTAAAATTGGTATTGTTGAAATTAGGATTTGCTCCCTCATTGATCGATACACGGGGATATTCTGGGTCAGTAGTATCAAAGCTAATCTCAGGATCCTCGATGATAAAGCGTAGCTGTCTGTCCGAGGGCGTATCTTGGTTAGCCCGAGAGTAAGCCACTTCATAGTCCAAGCGAAACTTCGGTAGATTGTGTCTGGCTCCCAAGTTAAAGCTCATGACGCCTTGATTTTCGGGGCGATCTTTGATTTCTTTGCGAATTTCGTTTTCTTCATCGGGGTCTTCGATCCGGTCGGCCAAGAAACCAATTCGGCGGCGTTTTTCTACTTCATATAACTGACCAAAAAGCCCTCGGAAATAGACCTCATTGTTATCATTGAATTTGTAATCTAAGGTAGTAGAAAGCCCCAAACGATCACGGTTGATTTCATAATCGCGCAATTCTAGCGTGTAAAGTGGGAAACCTTCTTGACCAAAATCATAGTCGCTCGGCTCTACTTTGTCCGAACCACGACGGCTGATGTAGTAGTTGGCATTGACCAACCAACCAAATTTACCCACTCGCTGGCTAGCCTGCAAAGCAAATTGACCGCCTGCTCGCTTCATGAGGTTATTGTATTCCAAGGCAGCTGTTCCCGAAAGGTCAAACTCTTCACTGGTGGCTCCTCGGGTAATCAGGTTCACGTTTCCACCCACGGCATCACCGTCCATTTCGGGCGTAATGGCCTTGGTAACTTCCATAGAAGCCAGTTGGTCAGCAGGAATGGCATCTAAAGCCACAAAACGAGAATCATCTTCGGGAGAGGGAATCTGTTCACCATTGATGCTAATGTTGGTGAACTGTGGAGCCAAGCCCCGAATGAGTACATAGCGTCCTTCTCCTTCATCACGAGCTACATTCACGCCGGGTACTCGCTGCAAAGCCTCGGCTACGTTAGGGTCAGGGAAGCGAGCAATTTGGTCAGCAGCGACAATATTTTTGATATTGTCGGCATTTTTTTGTTGATTTAAAGCTCGGTTTTGTCCTTGCAGTTGCCCCGTGATGATGATATCTCGTAATTCATTAGTAGCCGCTTGCATTTTCACTTCAACGGTGCTAGTTTGTCCGGCACTCACCTGTACATCGATCTGTTGCTCGGCATATCCTAGATAGGCGACTGTGATCGAAGTACTTCCAGATTGAACTCGGATCGAGAATTCACCCGCGAGATTAGTGGCTACACCCGTGTTGGTGCCGCTTAGTCGTACACTGGCTCCGGGTAATACTTCACCCGTTTGTTCGTCAATAATTTTACCAACGATCAAACCTGTCTGTGCGTAAGTAGCCGCCGACAGGAAGCAAAAGTTGAGTAGGAAGAATAGAAATTTTTTCATAATACGTTGCGTTGTTTTTGGGATTCAATTTCTGGTAGCAAGGTTAGGAGAATCAAAGCTGGGATACAATATTTATGGATCAACAAAAAGGCAACAAGCCTCAAATCAACGTAAACAAAAAGGCAACAATCATATTTGCTTAATTTCCAGATAATATTTTCTTAATATCAACCTACTTAGTCTAGATCACAATACACTGACTATCAAATACTTATTTGTATTAAGTTATTTACTACCTTCTAACTGACAAAATAATCTGTGTAAAGTAGTCTTTGCAGGCGTTACGGCCCAACCTTTCCATCCCTCCTTCTTTTTAAAAAGAAAAGACCCACTAAAAATGCAAAAATTTGACTATGATCGAGATTACGATCAGCTAAATTTCCGAGAGCATCCAGAACTTTATCAAATTGGCAAAGGAGAACAGGGTGTACTGATGGTAGAACCTTATAAGTCGGAAATTTTGCCTCATTGGCGTTTCAAAACTCCAGAAATTGCGAAGCAATCTTCTGAAAAAATCTATCAAATGTTTTTAGCATATCTGGAAGAAGAAGATTTCCCAGGGGCAGACATGGCTCGTAAGTTTTTACAAATGGGCTACACGCGCTCACGTCGCTACGCCAACCACAAGAGCGGACAAAAATACGCTGAGAATCCTCAGAACAAAGACACCAAAGCGGCCGAAAAAGAAGCTCGCCAAAACGTACTCCCCCGCGACGAAGACCCCGAAAAGGCACGTTGCGCGGAAATATTCAAGGAAAAATGGGAGCAAGCCAAACAAAACGAGCAATACCAAAATCTCCAAGCTCAGCATTTAGAAAAATACGCTTAAAAAATCGTTCTGACCTCAATTTGAAGCGATCTTTTGCGTATATTAGGCATCTATTATTCTTCTCTATGAAAGCAAATCCCGATTCTACACTAGGACAATTGATGGACACTTTACCTCAAGTAGGAAGTATAACTTGGATTGGTCTTCGCCCTGAGCGTAAAGCTCCTCTGCAAGAGGTCAAATCTGTGGAAATTAATCAGGAGGTGGGTTTAGTAGGTGATCATTATCAAGGAAGTCGCGAGAAAAAACGGCAAGTCACGCTCATTCAAGCCGAGCATCTCGAGGCGGTTGCTTCTATGCTGGACAAGTCTGAGATTTCGCCTCAACTTACCCGCAGGAATATCGTGGTCAAAGGAATTAACCTGCTCGCCCTCAAAGACAAAAAGTTTCAACTGGGTTCGGCTATTTTGGAAATGACTGGACTTTGCCATCCCTGCTCTCGAATGGAAGAGAATCTGGGCGCAGGTGGTTACAACGCCATGCGTGGGCACGGGGGCATTACCGCGCGCGTGATCCAAGGCGGCTTGGTAAAACTGGGGGATGCAGTAAAAGCGGTGATGGATTAAGATTTTTACCGATCATCAGTTAAGCAAGATTGATTTGTAATTTTCAATCCGCAGTTTTCTACAAAATATTTCTTAACTGACTCAGACAATCAATTTCGTGAGTTACTATTTCTTGGTGAGCGATTTTCTTAGGATTATAAAAGACGTGATCCAATTCGGCATTGCGTGCGCCTAAAATATCTGTTCCCAAGTTATCACCAATCATGATGCACTCCTCGCGCTTGGCTTGGGCATTTTGGATCGTATAGTCAAAAATCTCTCGGCGTGGCTTTTTATGACCCGTGTGGGTGGAGGTAACGATCAGCTCAAAGTAAGACTCGATCTGAGCACTTTTGATTTTGATATCTTGAATTTCAGAAAAGCCATTGGTAACAATATGTAATACATATTTATCTTGCAAATAATCCAAGATTTCAATCGCGTAAGGCATCAGATGAGGCTTCGTAGGCCCGATGCGCATGTATTCGTCTGCTAGATTTCGGTGTGGTACTTGCCCTTCGGGAATGCCTAATTTACTCAAAATGATGGGAAAACGGGTGTAGCGCAAGGTTTCTTGATCAATGTGCCCGTGATTGTATTTTTCCCAAAGTTCTTCGTTGGTTTCGTAAAACTTTTCTAAAAAGTGTTCAGGGTTGACGGTTTCTCCTAAATCTGCCAAGCGAAACTCCTCGAAAAGCTCGAGAAGTGCTTCGCGTGAGTTGGTTTCGAAATCCCAGAGGGTGTGGTCCAGATCAAAAAAAACGTGTTGATACATCTTTTATCCCAGAAAAAATTTGTTATTTTGTGATAATGTCTCTTTGCAAGATACTATCCAAACGATTTAACTCGTGGAATCGTTTTAAATATAGATTAAAATTATTAACTAAGAATTTTCAAGCTTTGAAATCAAGATATTCTCTCTTAATCAGCCTTATCCTCAGCCTATTTGCTGTTTCTGCTGCACAAGCCCAAGGGCAAAAGCAGCCTGTCTATTTCTCTGGATTCGTGGTAGATGAAGTCAATTCTGATCCAATGCCCGGTGTACACATGTATATCCCCAAAGCAGGACGCGGAACTGCTACCAACTCCGAGGGTTTCTTCGCGATGCCCACTTTTCCGGGAGATAGCATCATTATCAGCTCAATTGGTTACAAGAAGCATTATTATGTCATTCCAGAGGATAAGCGAGAAAGTTATTCAGTGGTAATCGAGATGATCGAGGATACCACGGCCCTACCCACCATCGAGGTTTTTCCTTATCCCACCGAAGAGCTTTTTAAGGAGGCTTTTCTAGCCATGGAACTACCCGATGAAGAGAAATTGAGAATTCTTAGAGAAAATCTCGACCAACGTGTAATGACTCGTTTGGCCTATGACTTGCCCATGGACGGAGCCATGAATTTTGATTACCAAATGGACCGCAATGTTTATCGGCTCGAGAATCGCACCGTCATTCCTACCTTGCAAGTGTTGAATCCTTTTGCGTGGGCTAGATTTATTCAATCCATTAAACGTGGGGACTTTAAGAAAGGACGTTGGAAAGATGAGTAATTCAGTAGCGATTAGCCTTGGCTAGTGAGCTTTCAGCGATCGTATTTGCTCTTAGCTTTTTTAGTTGCGCAAAAAAATAGGCCGTAGTAAAACTACGGCCTATTTTTTTATGATATTAGTCAAATTTATATCCTTGATCGTATGGATATTTAGAGGGTTCGTTTAATCTCTCTTTCTTCGAAGCTCTCGATGACATCGCCTACTTTGATATCATTAAAGCTCTTGATGCTCACCCCACATTCATAACCAGATCTTACCTCCATCACATCGTCTTTGAATCGTTTAAGTGCTCCGATTTCACCTTCGTAGGTTACGATTCCGTCTCTAATCAAGCGAATCTTATTATTTTTCTTGATATATCCGTCTGTTACATAACAACCGGCAACGGTTCCTACTTTGGAGATTTTGAAAACTTCTCTAACCTCGGTATTTCCAACAATGACCTCTTCTACGGTAGGAGCCAACATTCCCTCCATAGCATCGCGAATTTCCTCGATGGCATTGTAGATGACGGAGTAGAGTTTGATTTGCACTTTCTCTTGTTCGGCAGCCTTTTTTGCATTGTTAGAAGGACGCACTTGGAAGCCAACAATAATTGCTTCGGAGGCACTAGCGAGCATGATGTCTGCCTCTGAGATTTGCCCCACTCCTTTATGGATAATTTTGACTTCAATTTCCTCCGTAGAATTTTTCAATAATGAATCTGAGAGGGCTTCCACCGAGCCGTCCACATCACCCTTGACGATAATTTTCAATTCTTTAAAATCATCTAAGGCACGTCTTCGTCCGATTTCCTCGAGTGTTAGTCCTTTGGTAGCCCGCATGGCTTGCTCTCGGAGGATTTGTTCACGTTTGGTAGCGATTTCTCTGGCTTCTCGCTCGGCATCCATTACTTTGATCACATCTCCGGCCTGCGGAGCGCCGTCGAGGCCAAGCACCTGTACGGGTGTAGCGGGGCCGGCTTTGTCTACGCGTTTACCTCGGTGGTCGTTCATCGCTTTTACTTTACCGTAGTGTGATCCGGCGAGGATTACATCTCCTACTTCTAGGGTACCACTCTGTACGAGTACGGTGGCTACGTATCCTTTTCCTTTATCAAGGAAAGCCTCGATGACAGTACCAATGGCTTTGCGTTTGGGGTTAGCTTGGAGTTCGAGGAGTTCTGCTTCTAGGAGTACTTTCTCGAGTAATTCGTCAATTCCTTGGCCAGTTTTGGCGGAGATTTCTTGATCTTGGTATTTACCGCCCCAGCTTTCTACGAGTACATTTTCTTTGGAAAGTTCTTCTCGAATTTTATCTGCATTGGCTGTGGATTTATCCACCTTATTGATGGCAATCACGATGGGCACATCGGCTACTCGGGCGTGGTTGATGGCCTCTTTGGTTTGAGGCATCACACTATCATCAGCCGCCACGACCAAGATTACAATATCTGTTACTTTGGCTCCCCGTGCACGCATTGCGGTAAAGGCTTCGTGCCCAGGTGTATCCAAGAAAGCGATTCTACGACCGTCTTCTACGGTTACGTCGTAGGCTCCGATGTGCTGGGTAATTCCACCGGACTCACCCGCGGTAACGTTGGTACTCCGGATGTAATCCAGCAAGGAGGTTTTACCGTGGTCAACGTGTCCCATAATCGTAACGATGGGAGCACGTGGCTCAAGGTCTTCTTCATCATCTTCAATCTCAACGACTACTTCATCTTCTTTGGTGGTACTAATGAATTCTACTTCATATCCGAATTCATCGGTAATAAAAGTAATGGCCTCTGCATCTAGACGTTGGTTGATGGAGACAAACATTCCTAGGTTCATACAGGTGGAGATCACCTCATTTACAGAAACGTCCATGAGATTGGCCAACTCATTGGCGGAGATAAACTCGGTTACTTGCAGTAATTTAGTTTCTTCCTGTACTTGGGTATCTCGGTTATCTCGATCTCGGTTTCGGCCTCCTCGGCTTTTCTTCCCACCTTTATTTTTGTTGGTCATCCGAGCCAGCGTAGCCTTGATTTGGTTTTGAATTTCGGCCTCGGATATTTCTGTGTTCTTCTTTCCTTTATTATTGGTGTTGTTATTTCGATTACGTCGGTTATCGTTGCGATTTCTGTTTCCTCCTCCAGTCTTTCTATCGTTGTTGTTACTGGTATTTGTGTTGCCACTTTTACCTTTGGGAGTCTGATTTTGTCCTTGTTTTTGATTACTGGAGTTGGAATTAGACTGTGTATTATTACGATTATCTTCGTCAGGGCGTTTAATCCTTTTTTTCTTACGCTTTCTTTTTTTCTTGGCTTTGCTATCATCAGAGGAAGCCACGGGTTTTCCTCCGCCTTTCTTCTTATCAACAGGAAGCTCAATTTTGTCAAGAATGGTAAGTCCTTTAAGAGTTTTGGCTTTGGCTTTGATTACGCCACTCTCATCTTTCTTCTCCTCTTTCTCTTTCTGGGACTCAGTAACGGCCGTGTCTTTGTTTTTCAAGTTAGTATCAGGTTTGTCTTCTTTGGGAGAAGTGTCCTTTGGGTTTTTCACGTCAGAGTCGTGAGTCTCCGGTTTGGATTGAGAATTTTTTTTAGAGTCAACAGATGGGCTTTCCTGTTTTTCAGATTTTTTTGGTTCTTGAGTACTTTCTTTGGCAGGCTCCTCCGAGTTTGCTTTGGGAGTAGGCTCTGGTTTATCTTTTTTTACCTCTTCTGCTTTTACTTGAGGGGTCTTTTGTTGCTTTTCTACTGGGGTTTCGGCCTTTTTGGTTTCTGGTTTTTGGGTTTCTGATTTTTCTAATGTGTTTTCGGCCTTTTTGGTTTCTGGTTTTTGTGTTTTTTATTTTTCTATTGAGGTTTCGGCCTTTTTGGTTTCTGGTTTTTCAGGTTTTTTCTCTACCTGTTTTTTAGCTTCTGGCTTGGGGTTTTCAGTTTGTTTTTGGTCTTGGGGGCTTTTTGTTTCAGAAGGAGGAGTTTCCTTTTTTAGTTTCTGCTCTTGAGTAGGCTGAGTGGGCTTCTCGGGAGAGGGCTTACTTTCTTCCTTCTGCGATTTATTTTGCTCTATGGGCTTTTGCTTATCTTTTGTCTGAGACGCGGTGCTCGTATTTTTTGGCTCTGCGGGTTTATTCTCAGGAGTTTTATTGGGTTTTTCTTCCTGTGTTTTGGAAGAACCCTTGGGTTTTTCGTCTGTTTTTTGTGGATTATTTTTGGATGGTTTGTTCAGATCAATTTTGTCGATCACTTTCAGTCCGGGGAGTTTGGCACTAATGACTTGCTCCTCCTCCTCTTCTTTTTTCTTTTTCTCAGCTGGTTTAGTCGGTTTTTGCTGGGCTTGATCTTGTTTTTGATCTGGCAGTTTTTGATCTGATTTTTGCTCAGGGCTAGAGGAAGGGGTAGATTTGGACGGGTCCTCGACAGCTACCTCGGTATCGGTTTCTTTGCTTTCGGTTGATTTAGCGATGTTAAGACTACTGCCTACTCTGAGTTCAGACACAGGTACTCCAAACTCTTCGGCGAGCATATGCAGTTGCTTCACGGTGATTTTGGAATTTGCCTTGCCTTCTACCTCAAAGCCTTTAGCAGCCAAAGTCTCTGTGATGGTAGAAATACCCACATTGAGTTCTCTGGCGGCTTGACTAAGTCTTATCATTTTTTTATCTGCCATATAAGTTCCTTCTATTTTGTATCGCGTTTTGTTTCTGGGTTATGTTATTTTCAGAAATATTTTTGGCTAATTTTATTCAGCGTATTATTATGTACTTTCTTTCTCTCAATTTTTGAAACAAGATTTTGATAATCAACTGCTTACCTTGTATAAACAATATAAATACCAAATGTACTTTATTCAAATTCTTTTTTGAGTAATTCTAAGATATGATCCACGGTTTCTTCTTCGAGATCGCTTCTCCTGACCAACTCGTCTTTGCCTAGCTCGATTACATTCCGCGCGGTATCTAAGCCGATACGACGTAACTCGTGTAAAATCCAGAGATCAATTTCATCTTCAAATTCTGATAGTTCAATATCCTCTTCTTCCTCGAAGTCATCACTATCTCGGAATACATCGATTTCGTAACCTACCAAACGGCTCGCCAGCTTGATATTATGTCCTCCCTTACCGATGGCTAAGGAGACTTGGTCTGGTTTGAGAAAAACGGAGACTCGCCCGCCCTCTTCTAGTACAATATTAGAGATTTTAGCGGGGCTTAATGCACGAGAGATATACAAATCTAAGTTATCTGTATAACTAATCACATCAATATTTTCATTATTTAATTCACGAACGATGTTATGAATTCGTGAACCCTTCATCCCTACACAGGCACCCACTGGGTCAATTCGATCATCATAAGACTCAACGGCTACCTTCGCTCGCTCACCGGGTTCGCGGACTACCTTGCGGATAACAATAATACCATCGTATACTTCTGGAATTTCGCTCTCGAACAAACGCTCCAAAAAAATGGGAGAAGTGCGAGAAAGAATAATACGAGGCGTGCCGTTGACCATTTCTGCTTTTTCTACTACAGATTTAACGATATCGCCTTTTCTAAACTTGTCTTTGGGGATTTGTCTAGACTTGGGCAAGATCAACTCGTTGCCTTCGGAGTCCAGCAAAAGTACCTCTCTGCCGTCCCTCCCCAAAATCTGATACACCTCGGCGATCACGATTTCTTCTACGAGTTCCTTGTATTTGTCGTAGAGGCTTTCTTTTTCTAAGTCTTTAATTTTCTGGATAAGGGTTTGCCTCGCCGTGAGAATGGCTCTACGCCCGAAAGCATCCAAACTAATATCTTCGGCCAGTTCTTCACCAATCTCGAAGTCATCTTCTATCTTACGAGCTTCGGAGAGACTCACTTTATCAGGATGCTCAACATCTTCAGCATCATCAGCCACGACCAAGCGAAAGCGTCGCATCTCTAAGTCTCCGCTTTCGGTATTGATGATTACGTCAAAGTTTTTATCCGACCCATATTTCCGGCGAATCAGGGTACGGAAGACCTCTTCCAAGAGGCTCGACATGGTCGTGCTGTCAATATTCTTGGAGCGGGCAAATTCCGCGAAGGAGTCTATAAATTTATTTGATTTATCTTTATCCAATTTTTTTGCTACGTTTTATTTAAATGAAACCAAGACCTCAGCTCTTGCAATTTCATCGAGGACTAAGGACAAGGTTTGCTCTGTTTCCATTTGTTTCTTATTTTTTTTCTTGTTGTTATCTCTTTCGATGACAATTTGGTTATCAGCCACTTCTTTGAGCGTTCCCGTTTCTGTACTACCATCTTTGAGTACGAGCTTGAGCAGTCTTCCAATATTTTTATGATATTGTCTTTGCATCTTGAGTGGCTTATCTAAGCCAGGAGATGAAACTTCGAGTACAAAGGCTTGCTCAATCAAGTTAGCTTCTTCCAAGTAGTTAGCGAGGCTACGGCTAATTTCCGCGCATTTATCGATAGAGATTCCTTGATCACCATCTACTAGAACAAGGAGTTTGGACTTGGGCTTTTTATTAAGAAAGGAGATTTCTACCACGAAGAACTCTTCTTCCAAAATTTCGTCTAATTGGTTTCGTACGCGGTCTTTCAGATTCATAAGTTACAACCGTCACAAAATAAAATAAGGGCTATAAGCCCTTCTAAGAGAAAAGTTTTAACAATCCTGCTCCTGATGCCTGTATTGACAAGGGGCGTCTTCTATGGTAGAATAGACACGCTTGCCTGAGGCGAGCTATGTTGATTTATAATCAAAACATGTGATACATTCTTCTCATATTATAAATTCAACCAATAGGGATATACTTAACTCTTAGTGCTTTAAGTTGCAAATCTAATTCAATTCAGAAACAAAACCAATATTTCACGTTCTTAATTCCGTAAATTCTTCAAAACGGCTTTTTTTATTAAAAGATAGCTTTTAGTTTAGTTATGGGTTGTCGGGTGTTAGTTACAGCTTTCGGGCTTCCATCCCTGTTTTTAGCATCAGAGTTATTTTCAAGAAGTAAATTTCTTCGCTGGAAGCTCGAATTCCTAAGCGATCCTAAAACCTGGCGATTTACGAGGCAAAGCTCAGGAAAAGATGCTACCATCGGCAATTTACCATCAACCACTCATGAAGATTTAGAGATGAAACAAATCTTAGTTTCAGGTGCTTATTATGCTTTCATTTTGTTGAGTGTAATCGTTTGGATTGCTCCATATGTATCGCCCAAATATGCTACTATCTTTGCTTTTTTGGCTTTGTTAATTTTGCCACTTTGTTTGGCTCATTTGATTGTATTGATTTATCTGGCTTGGGTGCGTTCTGCTTTCCTTTGGATTTCGCTTGGTTTCTTATTGCTGGCTTGGCCCTCCTTACGTGCGACCTATGGGCTTCATTTTTTTTCTGCTTCTTCCTCTGGCACTTTTCAGGTATTGAGCTATAATGCGCGTGTTTTTAATTCATATGACCATTTACACGCAGACGACCCCCAACGCCCCGAGCGTATGATTGCTTGGCTTGCTCAACAGGAAGCTGAAATCAAGTGTATACAGGAATTCTACCATCGAGTCTCACCCGAAGATGGGATTTATAATACACTCAAACGTATCGGAACCGACCGTGGCTATGCCTACCAAATTGTCTATCCGTCTGGCCTAGCAAAAACAGGGCAGTACTTCGGAACGATCATTCTGAGTAAGTTTCCAGTGATTGCATCGGGCGATTTTCCCTTAGAAAAACATTGGCATAAGCGAGGTGTGTATATGGATATAAAAATTCAAGAAGATACCATTCGGGTAATCAGTGTACATCTACAATCTTTATTTATTGATGATTCAGAATTACTAAAAAAGGAGGATGATTATCAACTGATGAAGTCTAAATATTTCGCACTTTACAGAAAGCTCAAGTACGGGTATTATCAACGTGCTTTGCAGGTGGAATTTCTGGAAAAATTTATTCAAGGTAGCCCCTATCCAATCATCCTGTGTGGAGATATGAATGATTTGCCTTACAGTTACACTTATCAACGCCTGAGGAAGTATTTCTACAATAGTTTTGAAGAAGCGGGGGCGGGTTGGGGCTTCAGTTATCGTGGTAAGATTCCCTTTTTGAGAATTGACCAGCAGTTTTTTTCGGATGCATTCCGCGTACATTATTTCCGCACATTGTACGAGATGCCTGATTCTGACCATTACCCGATTCTGGCTGAATACAGCTTACGCTAGCTAAGCTACTGGCTTACAAACATTTGCTTCATCTATTTCTAAGGTTTCAAATGAATAGGCAATTTTTGGGTTGGAAAACAACTTTCCGAGCGATTTCTCGTAAGAGAAAACAAATTCTTTTAATTGAATAAAATCAATGAAGGATTGTAAAAAATACAGACTGCTCGTGAATCATTCTCAAAATGAAATTGTTATGAAATAGAATAAAATAACGATGCAAGAAAATAATTGATATAAAACAATTCACCAGAAGGCTTGGGAATCTTACTCAAATCACGTTCTTTTCCCTTTATTGACGGCCTCTTTTGTAAGTTCAGCTAGTCTACTTGTATCATTAGGGTTCCAAATGTCATAAATCGGTATGATTAATGTCATTTTGAATTTACCAAGAAATTTTTAGATTAGAACCTGACACTCAGGCTTTCGTTCTTGTAAATGAGCACAAGCATGTAGCGAAATATTAAAGAGATTAAATTCTGTAGAAAATGGTCAAAAACGATTTTAACGCCGTAGTTTTCCCCGACACAGGTAGAGTCCTGTCTCGCTATCCCTGGCTAGCCAACCTCTCCATTTTACTTTCCCTTCTTTTTTCTGCTTCTATCATTGGCCTTTTTATTAATTTACTGGTGAACAGTCATCGCCCTATGACCCACACCTTTTTCCTGCTTGGTATTTTGGTTTCTTTGGCAGCCGGCGTAGGAATCAACGCCTTAGCGAGTTATTGGGCCAGAAGGAGTGCCAAACTATATCTTAAAACTTTATTAGAAGGTAAAGAAGCATAAAGCACTTTTACATAAATTTTCAGAAAGGGGTTTCACCAGAGGTGGTGAAACCTCTTTTTTTTTATAATATCGCTTTTGTTATTCTTTTAATTCTATTTTTTCTTCGCTTATCTTAATTATAAAATTCAAACACATGCTTTCAAAATCCTATCGCTTGGGTCTCTTAATCTTATGGTGTGGCCTACTCAGCCCGTGGAGGGTAGAAGCGCAGATTCGCCCCGCAGAACAATATCCAGAGCTTTTCCAAGCCGTGCAATTGGCTTCGGTTTTTCCTGATTCTAAGACTTTCGCGGATTGTACTCCACTTTTTCCGATCGAGGAAATTCAGCAAAAGTACCAAACCAACAAAAATAAGCCTGATTTTGACCTGAAAGCTTTTGTAGAAGAACACTTTCAAAAGCCCATCAGTCCGGCGAGTGGTTTTCAGAGCGATGCCAATTTGCCCGTAGAGGAGCACATCAATCGTCTCTGGCCTATCTTGACTCGAGAACCCGATTCGGCGCGGGGTTCTTTGATTCCCCTACCCTATCCTTATATTGTACCCGGTGGGCGTTTTGGAGAGATTTATTATTGGGATAGTTTTTTTACGATGCTGGGTCTACAAACAGCAGGCAAAACCGAGATGATTGAAAATATGGTCAATAATTTTGCCCACCTCATTGACCAGATTGGTTTTATCCCCAACGGTACACGGACTTATTACCTAGGTCGCTCCCAGCCACCCTTTTTTGCCCAGATGGTTGGCTTACTGGCCGAAGAAAAGGGAGATAGCATTTACATAAAGTATCTGCCGCAATTAGAAAAAGAGTATAACTTCTGGATGAAAGAGCCAAGCGTACCAAAAGACAATACGGCTTTCCTGAGAATGATTCGCCTGCCCGACGGAAGTATTCTGAACCGCTATTGGGATAATATCCCCGAGCCACGCCCCGAATCTTACAAAGAGGATGTAGAATTGGCCGAAAAATCAGGACGAGCAGCCAAACAACTGTATAGAAACCTCAGAGCCGCTTGTGAATCGGGTTGGGATTTTAGCAGTCGCTGGCTCAGGGACGGGAAAAACTTAGCCAGCATTCACACGACCGAAATTATTCCCGTAGATTTGAATTGCCTCTTGTACGGATTGGAAATGACCTTAGCCCAGGCTTATGAAATCAAGGGAAATGCTAAAACCCAGCAAGCTCGCTATGAGCAAGCCGCACAGGCACGTAAGGCAGCCATTCTCCAATACAATTGGGATGAAGCGGAAGGCTTTTTCACGGATTACGATTTTGTAGCTGGCCGACTTACCAAGGCTTACACGGGAGCGGGCGTTTTTCCGCTTTATTTTCAACTGGCAACGCCCGAGCAAGCCAAAGCAGTTGCCGAAAAACTGGAAAAAGATTTCCTCAAACCGGGTGGTTTGCTCTCGGCTTTGGCAAATACTGGACAACAGTGGGACGCCCCCAATGGCTGGGCTCCTTTGCAATGGATGGCCATCCAAGGCTTGAGAAATTATGGCTTTGATGAACTCGCTGACCAGATTAAGAAAAATTGGACAGCCCTGAACATGAAGGTCTATAAGAATACAGGTAAACTGGTAGAAAAATACAATGTGATGGACATGAGCCTAGAAGCAGGTGGCGGTGAATATCCCGTGCAAGATGGCTTTGGCTGGACCAATGGAGTGCTCTTGCGTTTGCTGGCGGAAGAGTAGATATGAAATCTCAGATTTGGGAAAAAGACAGGAAAAAAGAAGTCGCATCTCATCGAGAAATCTTCTTTATTTGCAATAATAACTGCAAAAATTAAATTTTTTCAATACCTTGAAACCTAAATAGCATTACATTCAAGCAACCTTATTTATAAAAAAATGAACACACAAAAATTAATAGAAAAAATTCAATTACTCAGCAACGATGAGCAAGCAAAAGTCGCCGCTTTGGTAGACCGATTTTTACAACAAAAACAAAACCCTTGTGAGCAAGCTCCCAATGCTACCAAAGAGGAGATCATCTGGGATTCGGCTAAAAACCACGTCTACAACAAAATTGTGACGAAGCAGTAAGACACCTGCCCCAAGCTCTATTATATATTGGGCGAAGAGCCGTATTTTGGGCAAGCCTAGCCATTCGGGACTGCCAGCCAGTTCTTCTATACTGTAGATTCCCCAAGACCTCGAGCGAGATTTTGGGGAATTTTTCTTTACCATCTTTATCAGAGGAAAGCTGCCCCGAATACGCCCGCGCTATCGCCCAGTTTAGGACGTAGAAAAGGGGTATCTAAGCGGGGGTTGAATACGTGCTTGGCGGCCTCTTCTACTCCCCGAGTATACAGCAAATCAATATTGCCCAAGCCGCCCCCCAGCACAATGGCATCAGGGTCTAAGATATTGATTACCTGTGCAATGCCCAAGCCGAAATAGTGCAAGAGTCGTTCTACGGTCTGTGTAGCTTGGGCATCTGTACCACTCTGGTGGCGCGCCATTATGTCGGGCAATTTGAGACTTTGCCCGCTCAGGGATTGATAATAGCGTTGCAAAGAAGGCCCCGAAAGGATTCTCTCCACGCAACCTATTTTACCACAATAGCACTCGCCCCCAGACTCGTCTAGGTAGATATGCCCCCATTCGCCCGCGATGCCTTGTCGCCCGTGCATCACCTGACCATCTACTACAATCCCCCCTCCTACCCCTGTGCCCATAATGACCCCAAATACCACCTGAGCCTCGGGCAATTTTTCGGGAACAATGCCCATCTGCGCCTCGGCCATAGCAAAGCAATTCGCATCATTAGCCATACGAATGGGTAGTTGTAGCTTTTCTTCCAGGTCTTTTTTGAGGGGCTGACCGTTGAGTGCCGTGCTATTGCTATTTTTCATGGTCTGCCGGAGCGGGTCTAGGGCTCCGGGCGTTCCTACTCCGAGGTATTCCGGTTGCAATTGGGTTGCGGTTTTGAGCATCTCGACCAAGCGGGCAATCTGATCGATGATGTGCTCATAACCTTGCTCAGCTTCGGTAGGGATTCTTTCGCGAATGAGTACCTCTGGATTTTCTTTAGATTTTAGAATAACGCCTTCTATCTTCGTTCCGCCCAGATCGATGCCCCAGAGTGGTTTTTGATTTGACATACATATAAATTTTACCAGTGAACGATTTTAGGTTTGTGTTGGAGAATGCCTCCAGTTTTTTGATGGATCTCATCGGTGGTTTTGTCCTGCACTTCCAAGACTTGCACGTTTTCATTCAATTGAGCCATTTAGTACACTCACTTGTAGCCTTGATTTTACTAATCTTCTGCATTTGATGATGTGATCTGTTCTGTATTTCTTTATTGGAAAATTACAAATTGTAGATTACAAATTGCAAATTATGCTGATTTTTTATCCCTTCTAGGTAGCAAGATGGGAATCTTGCTCACATCACCTGCGAAGATAGGAATCTTCGCAGAGGGGGTCAAGGACGTTCCGAACCACCCTGAGGCGGTTCTCGGAGGGGGTCGAGGCCATTCCAAACCACCTTTAGGCGGTTCTCGGAGGGGGTCGAGGCC
>CAZKBP010000009.1:0-154148 GCA_964551015.1 uncultured Cytophagaceae bacterium
GATAAATATTGTAATTGATCATAAAAATTCTCGGACTTCTACTTTTGTGCAATAGAGGTTTTTAGAGGCGAAAATTTCAATTTCGGGTTTTGATGAAATGAAAAACAGATGCTCAGCGTGGAAAAATGCCAGAAATTATTCATTCCTATGAAAATAAGCAGGGAGATTATCTCTATCTCGTCCTAAACCAAGCTTCAAATGATTAATTGCCGAAGCACTCGAGTCTATTTTTCTTGAATGCTTTATGCATACATAAAAGTAAATTTACCAACATATCTTAGTAACATCTCCGCTTTGGTCTGCGTTTTGTAGATGAGGTTGTCCGAGAACAAGTATAAGATAACCTTAATATATTTATTTTTCACTTAGAAGACTGGTATGCGTTTTTTTATAATTTCATTTGCCTCGATATTCATTTTGTGGGGATGCGAAAGCGACTTAGCCTCTCCTAACGCCACAAATAGCCTAGCCCCTCAGACCGAGATCGTGGTAGACGACACAGGACTTACCTTGGGTAATCCTTCGGAAGCCGAGGACAATGTCAATTTTACAAGTAATTATCTGATAGAAAAGCCTCAGTATACGCTCTCGTATAATCGTGCACGGAATACCGCCAATTGGGTGGCTTGGCACTTGGATGAGAATCACTTGGGAAACACGAGCCGGCAAAATGATTTTCGCCCTGATGCCACTTTGCCCGAAGGCTGGTATCAAGTTACTTCTTTTGACTATTCGGAATCTGGTTTTGATCGCGGCCATCTTTGTCCTTCGGCGGATCGTTCTAATTCGGTAGGAGATAACTCGGCCACTTTTCTGATGAGTAATATTATGCCACAAGCGCCCGACCTCAATCAAGGGCCTTGGGTAGAGTTGGAGATTTACTGCCGTGATTTGGTCAGACAAGGAAACGAGTTGTACATCATTACGGGGGTGGCTGGTCAGGGTGGAGTCGGTAATCGCGGCTTTAAGCGGAGCATTGACTCCAATCGCCACACGGGAATTGCTGTTCCCGAGCGTTTTTGGAAAATAATCCTAGTGTTACCAGAGGGAGAAAACGACTTAGAGAGAATCACGGCCTCTACTCGGGTAATTGCCGTGGATATGCCCAATGACCAAGACGCAGATACGCGCTTGTGGTCGGCTTATCGTGTCAGTGTAGATCAATTGGAGCGTACGACAGATTATGATTTCTTTTCTCGCTTGGCCATTGACTTACAAAACTCTCTAGAAAGTAAAGTAGATCAGGAAAGCATTAATTAGAAGGCTCCACCTTAGAAGCTAAAAAGAGCCATGCTTGATCAGCATGGCTCTTTTTAGTCATTTAGCTTAAAAATACTAGGGTTTATTGATCATTTTCGTCTTTATTCCCTTTGCGTCTTCCTCGGCGTTCTTCGGCTCGATTTCTCGCATTTTCTTTCATTTGTTCATACTTCCCTTTTTGCTCTTCATCCAGTAAGGCTAGAATTTTGGTATCGACATCTTTGGCAATAGCTTGTCGCTCACCACGGAGTTCCTGAGGTTCTGTTTCACCACTTTGTTTTTTCTGGCGTAGCTCTTCATTCTTTTGTGCAGCTTCCAGATTGATCTCATAGATTTGTTCCTTTTGCTCAGCCGTGAGTGTCAATTGTTTTTCCATACGATTGGTCATCCTTTGGGCTCTTTCTTCGGGCGTACGAGGCTCCTGACCGCGTTGCCCTTGGGCATAACTAATACTCAATACCAGGATAGAAAAAAGGATGGTTAAAAATGCACTTTTCTTCATGTTTATCATTAATATTTGGTTTGTATTGCTTAGACGTGGTGAACAGGTGAAGGTTTAAACAAACCCGTAGAATATCTTTGGGATATGGCTTTTTACCGACAGAAGCTGTATTTGGCTAGCCAAAGAGGATGAGTACCTGATTCTTTTCCACGTTCTCTTGGGGCTTCACACGAATGGTTTTGATGTTCCCATCGGTGGGTGATTTGATCACGTTTTCCATCTTCATCGCTTCCAAGATAATGAGTGTGTCTCCTTTTTTGACAGCTTGCCCCTCTTCCACCTTGATATCTAAGATCAAACCGGGCATAGGTGCTTTCACTTCTTCTACCTTGGACTCTGCACTCTTCATCCCTAGCTTTTTGAGGAGCAAATCAAAGCGGTCTTGTAGCTGAATTTGGTACGCTGTGCCGTTGACCGAGATGACCAAAAGTTTCTCTTCCCGATTTACTTGCACGATCTCGGCCAAGTAGGATTGATGGTCTTTGATAATGTGAAAACTGTCATCTTTAAGTTTAATCAAATCCCACTCGAAAGCAGAGCCGTTGAGTTGATATTGGTCTTTTTCTTTTTGAATCTCAAATTCTATGGCTTGACTCTCAGTGGCTTCGGCAATTTGTACTCTAGCTTTTAACATAATTCGCTTATCTTTGATAAATAATACGTTGTTTACATAGGTGCTTCCGTAAAAATGTAAAACAAAAATGAATAAAGCTACACTTCATTTTATTTTTGGAGGAGGCTTTTGTCTGCTTCTGTGTTTAAATGCTTGTAAAAATACCCAGCCATTAACCCAAAGCAAACCCCAGCCCCAAGCCGTAGTTTCCAGAGATAGTCTGTCTCAGCCCCAGCCTGACTCAGAAGATCAGGAACCCTATCGATTTACCCAGACTCGCCAGCACGACCTCTTGCACACGCGCCTCGCCCTAGAATTTGATTGGGAGCAAAGAGCCGTGTATGGTCAGGCCAATCTAACCCTCAAACCTTATTTTTATCCACAAGATTCGCTGGTTTTGGATGCCCAGGGCTTCGAGATTAGCCTCGTGCATCTCATTCATCAAGATATCGAGGAGGAGCTAGATTACACTTACGACGGTCGATCCATCACTATTCAACTGGGGAATACCTATACCCGTGAACAAACCTATGAAGTAGCCATTGATTACATCGCCTACCCCGAGCGACAAGCCAGTGCCGGGAGTGAAGCCATTGAAGGTACACAAGGTTTGTATTTTATCAATCCAGACGGGAAAAACCCCAACAAACCTCGCCAAATTTGGTCTCAGGGCGAGACTAGCTACAATTCTTGCTGGTTTCCTACCATTGACCACCCGAATGAACGTTCTACCCAAGAACTTTACGTAACCGTTGACCCCGCATTTAAAACCCTCTCTAATGGCGAATTGGTCTATTCTAAAGATAATACGGATGGTACGCGTACCGATTATTGGAAAATGGATCAAGCCCACGCTCCTTATCTTTTTACCCTCGTGGTAGGAGAGTACGCAGTGGTCAAAGAGGAGTGGCAGGGCAAGGAAGTCAGCTACTACGTGGAGCCAGCTTATGAAAAATATGCCAAAGCCATCTTTGGGAATACGCCCGAAATGATGAGCTTCTTTTCCGAAAAGCTAAAATATCCTTACCCTTGGAATAAATACGCCCAAGTGGTTGTCAGAGATTTTGTGTCAGGAGCCATGGAAAATACCAGTGCTTCCACTTTTATGGAAGATTTGCAGGTGGATGACCGTACCCTGCTGGACGAAAGCTGGGACTATATCATCGCGCACGAGCTATTTCACCAATGGTTTGGCGACTTGGTCACCTGCGAATCTTGGGCTAATCTCCCACTCAATGAAGCCTTTGCCAATTACGCTGAATATCTCTGGAATGAATACAAATACGGGGTAGAAGAAGCTGATCACAGTGGCTGGGAAGAACTACAAGGCTATCTGGAAGAATCCAAGCTAAAACAAGAGCCCCTCATTCGTTTTCATTATGAAAATGCCGAAGATATGTTTGATGCCCACTCCTATAACAAGGGAGGGCGGGTGCTCCATATGCTCCGTAATTACGTAGGAGACGAAGCCTTTTGGGAAGCTTTGCATTTGTATTTGAAGGAAAATGAATATCAAAGTGCCGAAATCCACGACTTACGCTTGGCTTTTGAAGAAGTGACCGGAGAAGATTTGAATTGGTTTTTTAATCAGTGGTTTTTAGCTCCCGGGCATCCTATCTTAGAAATAAACCACACGTATCAAGCGGGTCAATTAGCATTACAGGTCAAACAAAAACAAGATCTGAGTCAATATCCTATCTTTCGTTTGCCGATTAAAATTGCAATTTGGGAAAATGGCTCTAGAAAAATTTATCCCATCACCATTCAACAATCAGAGGAGCTTTTTACTTTTAATTTGGAAAATGCCCCCGACCTCGTCGTTTTTGATGCCGACCAACAGCTTCTCGCCGAGACGACTCATCCCAAATCTCAGTCGGAATGGATTTATCAATACCAACACGAGCAAAAATATCTGGCTCGTCGCCAAGCCTTGCTTGAGCTGCAAGAGCTAGGGCTGGCTGAGGTCGCTCAGGTGCAAGAGCAGGCACTTGAGGATTCTTTTTGGGTAATCCGAGATTTGGCCATCGGAATTTGGGCAGACAGCGAAGAACCCGTGCCGAAGACCGTGGAGCAAAAAATTTTAGATCTCGCCCAGCATGACCCCGAAGCCTATGTCAGAGCCAGCGCGGTGGATGTGTTGGGTATTTTGCCCAAGGCCGACCGTTTTCAGGAGGTATTCCTCCAAGGTACACGAGATCGGGCTTACTCGGTGGTAGAATCTTCCCTGTATGCCTTCTGGCAGAATAGCCGTGACCAACCGAAGATCAAATCGCTGATGGACTCCTTTTTAGAAAGTAAAGACCCAGGAATTATTCTGGTCTTGGCAGAATATTACACCGAACAATCAGGAGCGGAACAATATGATTGGCTCATGACTAAAATAAAAGAGGCCAAGAGCTTTGAAAAGTACGAATTAATCCAATATCTTGGTCAGCAATTGCTAAAAGTGCCTGCACAGCAACAAGCCGAAGGCATTCAGGTTCTAGAAGAAATTCTGCTGGGAAAAGACCCCGATTGGGCCAAGTTTTCTGCCTTCCAAGCCTTATTGCTTTTGCAAAAACAGCCCGAAATCAAAGCCTTGATAGAAAAAGTCAAAGCTCAAGAAAAAAACGAATCGCTCTTGCACCTCTATCAGTCACTCGAGTAATACCAAAACCTAGCACCCATGAAGACTCCCAAAATACCTTCTTTTCTCAAAAACTTCTACCTCATCAGTGGGGGAATTTTCCTGATTTGGATGCTATTTTTGGATGCTAATGATTTCATTACCCAATACCAACGCCAAAGCCGGCTCAAAAAACTAGAAAAAGAGAAAAAGTATTACCAGCAAGAAATGCAAAAAATCGAGAAAGGCTACCGAGATTTACTCGAGAAGCCGAGCGTTCTCGAAAAATTTGCCCGCGAGAAGTACCTCATGAAAAAACCCGAAGAAGATGTCTACATCATCGTAGAAAAGGAACCCTCTGGAGAAAGCAAAGAATAAGATCAATGAACCGACCTGCCCCTTCTTTCATTTATACAATAAAATACCCTCTTGCCCTTTTCATTTTTTTCTGAAAATTGGAAACCAAAAAGCTTCACAATTCCTTCATGTAATTAGAAATACAAAAAGGTCTAAATTCAAAGTTTAGAACAAGTCAAAATAAGTATTTTGTCTCTGTTTTTATGTGGAAATGTTAAATCTGCAATGTAAATTTGGCTAATTCGCATAACAACTATTGAGTTTAAACAAACAAAGAAAAATAAAGATATGAGCGCATCTACTGTTCCTGTGCCCAATAAGAGAAAAAACTGGTTTATGCAGTTTATTTACAGCTCTATTGGTCGCAAATTACTTATGGCCTTGACTGGATTATTCCTAATCCTCTTTCTTACCGTCCATCTGGCTGGAAATTTACAGCTATTAGCAGGCGATGGAGGAGAAGCATTTAATAAATATGCCAAGTTCATGGGTCATAACGAACTTATTCAAATTGTTTCCTTTGGAAACTTCTTTTTTATCACATTACATATCATTGTTTCCATTGTCCTTACCCGTAGTAACACTCAGGCACGCCCCAAGAGCTATGCTTACAGTAAGCCCGGAGCCAACGCGAGTTGGAGTTCTCGCAATATGATGATTTTAGGGTCAATCGTGTTAATATTCTTGGTCATTCACTTGTCAAACTTCTGGGCAAAGTCCAAGTTTGGACCAGTTGAAATGGTTACTTACGACGGGGTAGAGGGTGTCGAGTATCAAGACTTGTATTCTATTGTCCAAGCGAAGTTTTCCGTGGGTTGGCTGGTTGCACTTTATGTAGTTTCTATGCTAGGATTGGCTTTTCATTTATCCCACGGTTTCCAGAGTGCCTTTCAAACGATTGGTCTGAACCATGTGAAGTATTCACCTGCTATCAAACTGGTTGGTTTGATTTACTGTATCGTCATTCCCCTGGGGTTTGCGATCATTCCTTTGTATATGTATTTCACATGATCTATCATTGCTCAGCGAAGCGATGTCATCTATCAGCTTTATTCAATTAATTAAAGGAAAAATTTAGATTATAGATATGAAATTAGATTCTAAAATACCCGAAGGACCACTCGCCGAGAAATGGTCTAAACATAAATTTGGCATCAAGCTCGTCAATCCTGCCAACAAGCGAAAATACGACGTAATTGTAGTAGGAACTGGTTTGGCTGGTGCGTCTGCCGCTGCTTCTTTGGCCGAGCTAGGTTACAATGTAAAATCCTTCTGCTTTCAAGATAGCCCGCGCCGTGCCCACAGTATCGCGGCACAGGGAGGGATCAATGCGGCCAAAAACTATCAAAATGATGGAGACAGTGTGTTCCGTCTTTTTTACGATACCATCAAAGGAGGAGATTATCGCTCCCGAGAAGCCAATGTGCATCGTTTGGCTGAGGTAAGTGTCAATATTATTGACCAGTGTGTGGCTCAGGGAGTTCCTTTTGCCCGTGATTATGGTGGATTGCTAGCCAACCGCTCTTTTGGTGGAGCACAGGTATCGCGTACTTTCTATGCCCGTGGTCAGACAGGACAGCAGTTGCTCTTGGGTGCTTACAGTGCTATGAGCCGTCAAGTGGCCAACGGGAAAATCAAAGTTTATCCTCGCACTGAGATGCTTGACTTGGTCATGGTAGATGGACAAGCACGAGGAATTGTAGTTCGAAACTTAGTTACTGGCCAGATCGAGTCTCACAGTGCACACGCTGTACTACTTTGCACAGGTGGCTATGGAAATGTCTTTTACCTTTCTACCAATGCGATGGGTTCTAACGGTAGTGCTGCCTGGAGAGCACACCGAAGAGGAGCTTTGTTTGCCAATCCTTGTTATACACAAATTCACCCCACTTGTATTCCCGTATCGGGTGGCCATCAGTCTAAGCTGACTTTGATGTCTGAGTCTCTCCGAAATGACGGACGCGTATGGGTTCCCAAGACCTTGGAAGACGCGGAGAAAATCCGCAAAGGAGAGTTAAAACCTGGCGACTTAAAAGAGGATCAAAGAGATTATTATCTGGAAAGAAAATATCCTTCTTTTGGTAACCTCGTGCCTCGGGATGTGGCCTCTCGTAATGCTAAGTATGTATGTGACGAAGGAAAAGGGGTCGGTAAAACAGGTTTAGCCGTCTACTTGGATTTCCGAGATGCGATCAAGCGTGATGGCGAAGATGTGATCTCCGCCAAATACGGAAACCTCTTCCAGATGTACGAAAAAATTACCGATGAGAACCCTTACCAAGTGCCGATGAAGATTTATCCAGCCGTTCACTACACGATGGGCGGACTGTGGGTAGATTATAATTTGATGACTAACATTCCTGGTCTTTATGCGCTGGGTGAAGCTAACTTCTCCGACCACGGGGCAAACCGTTTGGGGGCAAGTGCTCTGATGCAAGGCTTGGCTGATGGTTATTTTGTGATTCCTTACACCGTAGGAGATTATTTATCTACATTGCCCTACGACAAAATCCCTACCGATCACGAAGCTTTCCAAAAAGCAGAAAAAGAAGTAAAAGACAATATCGAGAAGCTACTTGCCGTAAATGGTAAGAAAACCGTAGACGAATTCCATAAAGAATTAGGACAAATCATGTGGGACTACTGCGGAATGTCTCGCAACGCGGAAGGCTTGAAGTTAGCCAAGCAAAAAATTAAAGAACTGCGTGCCGAATTCTGGAAAGACGTGAAGGTATTAGGTAGTAATGACGAACTCAACACGACCTTAGAGAAAGCTAATCGTGTGGCAGACTTCCTCGAGTTAGGTGAATTGATGATTGATGACGCCTTGAACCGTGAAGAATCCTGTGGTGGGCACTTCCGCGAAGAACACCAAACCGAAGAGGGCGAAGCAAGACGTGATGATGATAACTACTCTTACGTAGCAGCTTGGGAATACAAAGGCCCTGAGCAACAAGAAGAATTACATAAAGAAGAGTTAATCTTTGAGAATGTGAAGCTTACTCAAAGAAGTTACAAGTAAAATCTGATCACAGCAGAGAAGCTTTGTACCAATGCTCTGCTTTGCAAATCACTATCTTTAAAAATAAATATGAAACTTACACTCAAAATCTGGAGACAGAAAAATAAAGATACCAAAGGCAAGATCGAAACCTACCAAATGGACGAGGTTTCACCCGATATGTCTTTCTTGGAAATGTTAGATGAGTTGAACGAGAAACTGATTCGCGAAAGTCAAGACCCCGTCGTCTTCGATCACGACTGCCGTGAAGGAATCTGTGGCTCCTGTGCACTCTATATCAATGGTCGTCCTCACGGCCCACAGCAAGGGACAACGGCCTGCCAGCTGCATATGCGTTCTTTCAAAGATGGAGATACCGTTTACATAGAACCTTGGCGTGCTAAGGCATTCCCCGTCATTAAAGACCTAGCCGTAGATCGTAGTGCTTTTGACCGAGTTATTCAGGCGGGTGGCTTTGTATCGGTCAACACAGGAGTGAGTGTAGATGCCAACGAAATCCCGGTACCCAAAGATATCGCAGACGAAGCTTTTGATGCGGCTACCTGTATTGGCTGTGGAGCTTGTGTAGCTGCTTGTAAAAATGCTTCTGCCATGCTTTTCGTATCCGCCAAAGTTTCTCAATTATCATTACTCCCCCAGGGAAAAGCCGAGAGAAAAAGACGCGTAGAAAACATGGTAGCGCAGATGGATGCCGAAGGTTTTGGTGCTTGTACCAACACTGGAGCTTGCTCCGCGGAATGCCCTAAGGGAATTTCCCTGAAGCACATTGCTCGCATGAACCGCGAGTATTTCGGAGCAACGGTTACTTCTACCAATGCCTAGTTCTGCTCTCAAAATTGCATAACTCTCCAGACGCTTGCTCCGCAGGCGTCTGGTTTCTTTATGATATAAACCCACCCACCCCTTGATTTACATAAGCTTCAGTAAATCGCTCAACACCTCCGAGGGCATTCTCCCCCTAGAAGTTGACCTTTCTCTAGAATCTCAACAAACCATTGCCCTCTTTGGCAAATCAGGAGTAGGTAAAACCACTTTTCTGCGGATACTGGCGGGGCTAACCCTGCCCGAAAAGGGTTGTATACAGATAGACGGCAAAACTTGGCTAGATCGATCTCAGGGCAAAAGTCTGGCCGTGCAAAAGCGACAAATTGGCTTTGTTTTTCAAGAACAAGCCCTCTTCCCACATCTTAGTGTGCTTGGAAATCTAGAGTACGCCTTGCAAATACCCGCTTGGTGGCAAATTGGCTATAAATCTTGGAAAAAAGCAAAAAACCAAGAATACATTTACATCGAAGAACTTTTGCAAATAACCGAGCTAGAAAAACTGGCCGACCGCAAACCCCACCAATTGTCAGGAGGACAAAGACAACGTGTAGCTTTGGCCAGAGCCTTGGTCCGAAAACCTAAATTATTGCTTTTAGATGAACCGCTTACCGCTCTCGATCAGGAAATGCGCTTGAAGCTTCGTCATGTCATCAAGAGAGTTCAGGAAAAATTTGCCATCACTACTTTCTTGGTTAGCCACGAGATTAGTGAGATTCGGGCCTTGGCCGATTGGGTATTGACTCTTGAAGCGGGCAAAGTCAAGCTGGCTGGCCCTCCTTCTGAGGTTTTTGAACTCAGAGGAATGAAAGAAGATTGGGGAGTAAAACGTTAGTTTATTTTGAGTGTGATTTTTGATAAATTTGTTTTGAGCCTGAGCTTGTAAAAAAACCCAAGACAAAATTAATTTCATTAATTAACAGCAAATAACTACCTGAGACTTTATGATCGTGGTGATTCAAAGAGTATCCGCAGCTTCCGTGCACATTGACGGCGAGCTAAAGGGAAAGATCGAGAAGGGGCTGATGATTCTGCTTGGTATTGCCCGAGAAGACCAACGAGAAGATATAGAATGGCTGGTAAAGAAGATTGTAAACCTTCGAGTCTTTAGCGATGAAGCGAACAAAATGAACCTTTCTGTCAAGGATATAGAAGGTCAAATATTACTAGTAAGTCAATTTACACTACACGCAAGTACTAAAAAAGGAAATCGTCCTTCTTTCATCGAGGCCGCCCCACCCGAGCAAGCGATTCCTCTCTATGAACAATTTATCAAACAACTCGAAGAAGCATTAGGAAATGAGCTGGCCACAGGAGAGTTTGGGGCGGATATGCAAGTCAGTTTAGTCAACGACGGCCCCGTAACTATTATCATAGATTCTAAACAACGTCGTTAAGTTAATAGAAGTTGAAGTAAAATTATTACTAAATCAATCCAGCTTTTAAGCGTATGCGCTACCGTGGCTTAGAAAACGCGCTCAAATCTAAGGATAAAATCACGAAGTTAGAGATTCATTATCGTGCTGAACAAAGCTACGAGTTTATTGCAGACTTTCAGCAAGTTTCAGAGATCGCCTTTTACAATTTTCCTGCCTCACGCTTTCCCCAGGCCGTTCTGCATTTACCTCGCCTCAAGAGTTTATCCTTGGTTATGGGCTTAGAAGAAATTCCCTGCCTCATTTTTCAAATGACCTGGCTGAAAAAACTGGTTATTCAACACCTTCCTCTGCAAACTCTGCCAGTAAAAATTAAAAAGCTATCTGCCTTGGAGGAGCTCCGCCTCAATTATACTTACCTGCGTGAATTACCTGAAGACATCTGCACGCTCCATCAATTGCAAATCCTGCATCTAGAAAATAATCAACTAAATTTTATCCCTGAACCCATAGACCAGCTCCCCGTATTGAGAAGGCTTCTTTTGGCTAATAACCGTTTGGAATGCCTGCCCGAGCGAATTGCCCTCACTAAGCTAGAAAAATTGAGCCTACACGGCAACCCCTTGATGGATCATCTCGGAACAGAAAGACAAAAGATCGTGAAATTACTAAGACAATTTGAGCGCACTCAACTCCCCCCTTCTCAAAGAAAATTGTATTTTCAGCAATTCTTAGGTAATCGGGCAAAAGTACAGCAACTCGCTCGTCACGAAGAAATCTTACAAGGATTGAACAGCCTACACGCGCTCGTGAGATGGCATAGTTCGCAATATCTTTATGAGCATGAAGCTAGTCCTTTTTGTACAGACCACGCGCACCGTCAGCCTAAAATGTGCCTTTGGATCATCGGCAGAATACACCAAATGCGCAGAGATGAAATTCGGAAGAAATTATCGAGTCGAGATATTCAAGTGAGTAAGCGTTATCACGAACAAGTTACGCACATCATCGTAGGAGAATACCCTAAGACGCAGCTCTTGAAAGCCATGGCGACCAAGTGCCCCTTGGTATCGCAAGGACATCTCCTCAATTTTTTGCAGAAAATAGAACCTCCTTACCTGCATCAAGCTGACCTAGAGACGGAAAAAAAGGCAAAAAAAGTAGCCCGTCTGCTCAATCACGGCGAATTAGCCAATCAACAATTAGGACTCAAGATGGCTTGGGGAGGCGGGATTCATCCTGCTTATTTCTACGATATCTTAATGCTTTATCTTTGGAACCCTGACCAGCAGGTGAAGAAGCAAGCCGAAAAAGTACTGGCAAAGCACTTGCCCTACTATCATTTTTTACACTTGAAAATGCATGAGAAGGCTTATGACGATCAGGCTTCCGAGGCTTCTTTACATATTTATCTTAGTCAGATTTGTAATGATTTCTTTGAAGCGGATCGCTTGGGAATTCATTTTTACCGACGCTTTGGAAAAGCCAAGCGTTTTTGTCTGAAATATCCACACGCTTTCGTAGAGGTTTGTCGGGACTTACAGGTTAATAACGTTCTCAACCTTACTCAGCAGGCACTTTGCGTATTACCCGATCAAATCAGCCAGTTAGAACAGCTAAAAACGATCTACCTTACAGAAAACGCACTCGTCGATTTACCAAAAGGTTTGTCTAATCTGACTCGCCTAAAAGCCCTTTACCTCCAAAAGAATCGCTTTGAAACCTTTCCCGAGATCATACTTGACTTGGCTCATCTGAAAATGCTGAGTTTAGCACAAAATTATCTCAGGCATATTCCCGAAGAAATTAGAAATTTACAAGAACTGGAAAGCTTGAATTTGGCCGATAACGCCCTGACCCAATTACCTGAGGGGATAAGCAATTTACAGAAGCTTCGTTATTTAGACTTGACCAACAATCCAATTGCCCGTGATCGCGAGCGTATTAGGAATCTGAGGCAAAAGCTCCCACGCTGCAAAATTGTCTTGGATGAAAAAGGAAATCAGATATAAACCAAGCTATATCCAATTTCTTCTTCACGAAAACTGAAAGAAATTTAGGAAATTTTGATTTCTCGTTCGTTTTGGTCAGGTGCTTTCTTGGCAATCTGCACGATCAGAATACCATCTGTATACTTGGCGTCAATTTTCTCAGGATCAGCTTCTTTGGGAAGGCGGTACGCACGCTTGAATTTGCCAAAATCAAATTCGCGGCGACGATATTTTTCTTCCTCACTGAGTGTTGACTCTAAATCTGCTTCAATGTGGAGGTGATCTTCTACCAAGCTAATTTTAAAACTCTCTTTGCTCAGCCCAGGGGCGGCGATCTCAATGCGATATGCCTCTTTGCTTTCCACCACATTCATGAGGGGATAATTGCTCGCGAAGTCTTGCCCCATGTTTTCTTGAAACTCCTTACGGAAATCCTCACCAAACTCTTTCATCTTTTGCGTGAAGGTTTTGAGGTCGGTGAAGAGCACCTCATCCATGAAATCAAAAAACTTTTTCCTGCGTTCTTTGCGCTCGGAACCACAATTGGAATAGGTCATAATTAACGGGATTATATTAAGTTTTAAAGGTTATATGGAAACGCATCACAAGTAGAATACCAAGCCAATAAATTAGCCTATCTGGCAGGTTTAGCAAATATCATTCGCAATTTTGCTGACAGTTTGTCTGAAAATTTTCTCCGATTTATAAGAGACAAAATGTCAGCCGAGTACCCAGATGGGGACAAGGGGAGTTTAGGAATCAGACTGTTCTTTAATTCTTTGGCTAAGTGCTTGTATTTTTCGTGTGTTAGCTTCAGATTCATCGGAGCCTTTAAGAGCCAACAAATCGGGGTCAATACTGGTGATAATCGTCTCGATATTTTCTACGCGCTCAGCTAGCTTCTGATTAGTACGAGCCATTTGATTAATTGCCTCTATATCATCCGGCGAAAGTAGGGGGTTTTCGCCCAAGACTTCATATCTCTTTTTTTGTAAATCATAATACAGTCCTCCTATAATGGCGGTGATAGGAATGAGTACCCAGATTACGCTGGGGTGGATTAATTTCTCAAGTAGATCAAACATAATAAATCTGTATTAGGTTTAGGAAGATTTTAGTTTATCAGAAAGTTGCTTCACACGCTCTTGGTTATTATCCTCGTTTTCAGAAGCTTTGAGGGTAAGCAAATCTTGATCTATGCTAGTAATGATGGCTTCTAGATTCTCAAGGCGGTCTTTCATGTCCGCATTATCTCTGATCATCCCCGCCAGCATTTTTTTATCCTCGCTACTGAGGCCGGGGTTTTGTTTGGCTTTGATTTTGAGCGAGGTAAGATAAAAACCACCAATGATAGCACTCAGTGGGATTAAAAAGACCAAGACTTCCGGTCGGAATATATCAGGAAACATATGTGTAGAATTTAAAGATGAATAATGGCTAAAAAATTGTATTTTCTTATTGAGGAAGTTCCTAGCTTAGTAAACTTTATCAATATTTTGAGACATTAGTCTTAGATACTTTGCTAAAATTACGAGTTTATCCACAAAAAAACAATCACTTGCAAAAACAAGCTACTGGGTATTGCATAGTACTCTTGTTTTGATTAACGGAAATACAAGAATTTAGTTCAGACACTTGGATTTAATTTTTAAATTTGTACGATACACGAAGGTATGGATGCTAGGAATCTCTCTGGCCACCATAGAAAAACCACTCGTTCATCATTAGAATCATCATTTATGAAGTCAATCTATCTCAAAATATATTGCCTCACCCTCCTCTCTTGTCTTAGCTTAGCAGCCAAGGCTCAATCCCAGTATAAAGATTACATAGAGTTTGAGAAGCATACTTTTGAAAATGAGCAAGGTGAACTCCCCTACCGCTTGCTCAAACCCATACAATATGACGAAAACCAATCCTACCCTTTGGTGCTTTTTTTCCACGGGGCAGGGGAGCGAGGCTATGACAACGTAGTTCCACTTACCCATATTGCCCCGCTATTTACCAAGGGAGTCAATCGGAAGTATTATCCTTGCTTTGTCCTCGTCCCTCAATGTCCACCTGAGCAGCGATGGGTAGAAGTGGATTGGAGTGCTGAGGCACACGATATTCCCCAAGAACCGTCTACCCCAATGCAGTTGACATTAAATCTATTGGATGAAATCATAGAAAACTACCACATCGACACCAATCGCTTGTATGTAACGGGGCTTTCCATGGGAGGCTTTGCTACCTGGGATATTATAGCCCGTTACCCAGATACATTTGCAGCAGCCGTACCCATCTGCGGAGGCGGGGACGTGGCGACTACCGAAGAGATTAAGGACATCCCTCTTTGGGCTTTTCACGGTAAGCTAGATCAAGTGGTACTGGTATCTCGCTCACGCGATATGATTCTGTCCATACGGGAGGCGGGCGGCAAGCCCAAGTACACAGAGTATCCTAATGAGTACCACGGTAGCTGGAAACCCGCTTATCAGGAGCCTGATTTACTGAAGTGGATGTTTGCCCAAAAAAAACAACCCTAATTTAAAATCACTGACCTCGGGAATTAGCAAGCGACCATGAAACAAATACATCCTCTGTGGGAAGTCATTTTTATTCTAATATTGACCCTAGGCGTGTTGAGTTTTTACTCTTGGCTAGATTATGAAATTTCATTTGAAGTCGAGCTGAAAAAAACCAACCTAAAAGCGTATCTCGTTCCTCCCGAACCAGAACCTTTCCTAGCGGATGTATTCCAAAATTTCTTACAAGCGAATTTGGACTCTGCTTTGAACCTAAGAGAACCACGTGCCAAGGTCGATTCTTCATCCCACCGAATTCTACTGACGGGAGACTCTATGTGTGAGGGGCTCATGTTTCGCTTCAAAGAGTACGCTACGCACAATGACCACGAACTCAAAACGGTCATCTGGTATAGCTCTACGACAGTTTGGTGGAGCGAATCAGATAGCCTGAAGAAATTGGTTAAAAAATATGATCCAGACTATATTTTCTTTACCACCGGCTCGAATGAGCTTTTTATTAGGAATATTGAGGAACGTGAAAAATACATAGAAGATATTATCGCCCAAGCCGGAGATCGTAAGTTTATCTGGATTGGCCCTCCCAATTGGGCAGAAGATACGGGCATCAACGATTTGATTGAGAAAAATGTAGGAGAAGATCGCTTTTTCGAATCTCGTTATCTGGAGTTTGAGCGAGGCCCAGACGGAGCGCATCCTACCTGGAGTTCGGCAGCCGTGTGGGCTGACACCATCTCGAGCTGGGTTATGCAAAAAAGTCGGCACAAAATTCTCTTGGAAAAACCAAAAAAAGACAAGAAAAAGCCAAAGACATAAGCCCCGAGTTGGGCACGCGTGGGTGGAGAATGCGCCCAGGTTCCACACCGGAGACGTATATTAGCAAAACAAAAAATCTCCTGAGCCAAAGATTTAGAAATGAAATATTTTGAAAATGATGAAAGATGATATCCAAGTTACCCGACTTGTTTTGTTTGGATTGTTCTTTTTGGTGATCGCGCTAGGATTTTCTATCTGGAATTTCACCGAGGTTTCTGTGGAAGAAAACCACGATATCGAGGCTTATTTAGCTAGTTTGAATGATTCTCTTGAAGCGGAGTTTATGGAAAATACGGTATTAGACTCCAACAAGATTCTAGACAGTAGCCCGCAGCACATTTTGTTTATTGGCGACTCCATGGCCGAAGGATTGCGCTATCCCTTGCAACAATATGCCGATTATAATCAGCATCAGATGACGACCATTGCCAAGCGTAGTGCTACCATTGTCTCTTGGGTAGGACGAGACAGCAGTGGGCGACTGCGTAAGACGATCGAGGAGATCAAGCCCTCCTATCTGATTATCTGTTTAGGTTCCAATGAGTTATTTACTCGGGGAGTTGAGCAATATCGTACCTATATTCGCAATATTCTCAAACAAAGTGCACCTTATAAGCTCATTTGGATCTGCCCACCCAACTGGAAAAAGGATCGGGGGCTAACCGATATGATGGCCGAGGAGATTGGAGAAAAGCGTTTTTTCCCTTCCAAAACTTTGAACATTCCTCGGGCGGGAGATGGGATTCATCCTACTTATCAAGGGTATTTTACTTGGGCAGATTCCATTGCTACCTGGATTATGCACCAAAGTCGCCATCGTATTTTGCTAGAGAAGCCCGTGGAAAAATCAGACCAAGATACTTTATTAGTAAGCCAAACTCGCTTTTAAGTTGCGCTTAACAAGATAGGAACGGTTAGTTTATTTACTTTTAATTTTCATCTGTTGAAGATGGATGCTATTCATTACATATTCGCACGCTTTCTACGGACGTTCTCTTATTCCGAAGCAGAGCCTATGCTTTTTAACAGTGGGGCTTTCTTGGTATTTTTCACGATCTTTATCAGCATTTATGCCCTGATATATAAGGATCGCTGGGTGCGTGTGGTGTATATCATCCTTTTTAGTTTATTCTTTTATTATAAATCTAGCGGGATTTATGTATTCAATCTGATTTTCACGATCATTTTCAATTATTATTTAGCGCAATATTTAGTAAAAGAGGACGACTCCAAAAAACGGAAATATCTGCTATGGGGCGCGATTTTGGTGAATACGAGTTTTCTGCTTTACTTCAAATACACCAATTTTTTTCTGGGAAATGTAAATTATCTTTTCGTAGCTGATTTTGATAGCTTGGATATTTTTCTCCCCATTGGCATTTCCTTTTATACCTTTCAGACAATTAGCTATATCGTAGATGTGTATCGGGGTACGATTCGCCCGAGCAAAAATATTTTAGACTTTGCCTTTTATCTGAGTTTTTTCCCGCAGTTGGTGGCTGGTCCGATTGTGCGAGCCAAGGATTTTTTGCCACAGATTCACCAATACATCGAGTATCGCCGAGAAGAAATTGGAGAAGGTCTATTTATGATCTTAAAGGGCTTGGTCAAGAAGGCCATTATTGCCGATTATGTGGCGCAATATGTAGACATTATATTCTTGAATCCAAGTGGCTACTCAGGCTTCGAGAATCTCATGGCCATGTATGCTTACACGCTGCAAATTTACTGTGATTTTTCGGGCTATTCGGATATGGCCATTGGTCTGGCCTTGCTCTTGGGTTTTCGTTTGCCGGATAACTTCCGAAGCCCTTACCAAGCCATGGACTTGACTGATTTTTGGCGGCGTTGGCACATCACGCTCTCGACTTGGCTGAGAGATTATATCTACATACCCTTGGGAGGGAATCGTCGGGGAGAGGAAAGACAATTTTTGTATCTGATGATTACGATGCTGGTAGGTGGCTTTTGGCACGGAGCCGACTGGAAGTTCGTGTTTTGGGGAGGAATGCACGGTTTGGGATTGATTGTTCACAAGATTTTTAGCCAAACGCTCCGCGATATGGGGTGGAACCAAGTAATTTGGCAACCCTTGGGCTGGATCATCACCTTTCATTTCGTGGCTTTCCTCTGGGTGTTCTTTAGGGCAGAGAGTTTTTATGTAGCCTCGATCTCGATTCATCAGATGATTTTTGAGCTAGATTTAGCTTATTTCGGCCCTTTTATTCAAGCACACGGCTTGCTCTTTTTGATGATGCTACTAGGCTATGGGATTCATTTCATCCCTGAGCAAGACAAGCATCGGATGTCTGCCTATTACGCTACCCTGCCCGTATTGGCCAAGGCAGTCATCCTGATGATGGTTATTCAAATTATTTTACAGGTACAAAGCGAAAACGTGCAGCCTTTTATTTACTTTCAATTTTAGATCGCTCGTCGTGCGCCATCTATTCAAGGCTGTAGATTTTTGTCCCAGCCGCTAAGTGAGACGCAAGGTAAGCACCGGAATATGGGATAGATTGACCACCCCTTCACTCACACTGCCGGTAAGCATTCTGAAAAAGCCCTGACGTTTATGAGAAGCCACCGCGATCAAGTCAGCATCTACCGATTCGGCAAAGTGGGTAATTCCATCGTCCTCGATCGTATCACAATAAACGTGAAAGGTATAATTTTCTAATTGATGATTTTGGACAAACCGAGCAGACTTTTCGTCTAGTTCGCGGGTGGTAGAGAAGTCAGAAGGCGTATTGACATACACCAAATGCAGATGGCTATTGAACCAAGTTTGTAGTTGCTTTATCATCTTCACGGGCACCGCGTGCTTGTCCTCGAGGTCGCAAGCAAAGACAATTTTCTCGAGATGAGTACTTTTGAGCTCACGGATGGTAATCACGGGGCACTCGGCCATGCGGATTACTTTTTCTGCATTAGAACCCACAAAAATAGCATCGTAGTTACTACTGCCTTGGGTTCCCATCACGATCAGGTCTATTTCGTCTTTTTCTGACTGTTTGATGATTGATTGTGTGATGTTGCCGGAGGTAATTTCATAAGAAATTTGCTTATAACTCAATTGGTCAATAAGCGCTTGCAAATTTTTTCTAGTCCCTTCCACGGCTTGTTGGAGGTAGGCATTTTCATCAGCACCGCCTATATGAATAGTTTGCGCATTGGCGTGTACCTGTGCGTGTTCAGGAGTCAGCATTACATTGAGCAAGATGATTTCCCCCCCGGATTTCTCAGCAATTTTGAGGGCGAGTTTCAAGGCAGCGTCTGCGTAGGACGAAAAATCAGTTGGAACCAATATTTTTTTCATAAAGAGGAGCGATTAAGTATGAAATCGTGAATCTTTATCGTGCGTTTAGAGTTTGCTATCTGAGAGGAAGTATATTCCCACAAAGGTACAAAGCTGTGGCGTTTTTTTCTGGGATGCGTGTTTATTCTTTCAAATTTATTTTATTATTCCCATTATCACCTAAGCCCCCAAATTTATCGGTATTTCTACTGAACACCAAAAATGGTTGCAAACCCTTCTGTGTTTTCCAAACACTTGATGGCGATGGTTATGAATTTAGGAATTTTTCTGATAAATTCAAATACAAATCTTTGGTAAAATCACTGCAATGTCAAGAGCTTTGCCCTATCAAAGAAAAGAAAAAATACAGCAGGCGAAAGCTAATCAAAATTAGTATGATGCCAATGAAATGATTAATTCTCTGTAAAATCTTATTACTCAAAGACTTACCTGTTTGGTTAGCCACGTAGGTCTTCAAGAGGTCTCCACCAAAAATGGTCACTAACATCACCGCGTAGAAAATAAAAATCTCACTACCCGTGTAAGCTCTAAATTGGTTGACCGTAGCAATCACGAAAAGCCATAGCCCAAAAGTAAAAGGATTCAGAATGTTCAAGCCAAAACCCTCTATGACATATTGATAGTCAGGCATTTGCTTTGGAAGAAAGTGGGCATGTTCTTGGCGGCAATGTCGTAGAGAATGTATGCCAAAAGCCAATACCAGCATTCCTCCAACCAAACTGAATGCTTGCTTGAACCATAAACTCTCGTAAAATTGGGATAAACCTAGATAGGCGAGTAAGAGGATAATGAGATCACTCAGGATAATACCCGTGGCAAAAAAGGCACCTTTGATAAAACTCTGCTGTATACCTACCTTGATGAGCGTAAAAAAGGAGGGACCTAAGGCCATCAGGGCTAGGAGCAAACCAGCTAATATACCGCTCAATGCTGCGTCCAAATACATAATCCAAACTTTTCCAGACAAGATTTTTGATTGAAGAGGCATTTAATCAATCTTGTTGATGGCAAAGTTAGCTAATTTTCTTCGGAAAAGCCGAAAAATCCTCAAAAAGCTCTATTTTATCTTAGAAATGTCTATTTATAAGTTATTGTAAGCGATTTTTTCTACGGCGATGTGCTTGATAGATGCTTCCAAGTCATCTCCACTCTGGCACATATCTTCATCGTCTTCCTCATAATACCACTTCATATAAACGGGATGTCCCCCACCCGCGAGTTGATCCAATTTTTTCAAAATTTCTACAAAGCATTTACCCGAAGAGGTATTAAAATATTCTAACTTAAAGCTAATCACGGTCTTATCAGCGGGCGGCTGTTGCGCGTATTCTTGAATCCAGTCCATAACGGGTTGATAGAACTTGCTGGATACTTCCGGCATGGATCGATAACCCGAGATATCTAATCTGCCTCGGCTTGGATCAAAATTAATGGCTGGTGTTCGCTTCGTTTCAAGTATTCTGAGGGAATTCATAATCTTTTAAATTACATGACCTTATATTGAGTAAATTTGGAATAGTGTAAATTTTGTTTTCCAGTATGCTAGAAAACTTTGAGAAAAACAATGGGAGATAAACCTTATTTTTAGAATTTTGTGCTTTAAGTTTTGATTTTATCACCCTGATAGCCAATTTTAGACTGTTGATCAAGTGAAAATTTGACAGAATCAGCTCCGGTAAGGCGAATTTACAGCTTCTAATCCATATGCAAACCCATGAATATTACACTAATAGGGTTCAGATCACTCACGCATTTAGGTCTTTTTACCCAAATCCTATCCCCAATTATCTAGCTTTGTGGGATAGTTTGGGATTGATTATTTTTTTGTATCATTTGCTCGAGCGCGCGAGGCGCACTCAATTTTTCACTTCTGATTTTATCTTGTAGCTTCATAAAACCACCGATCAAGGCTTCGGGGCGGGGCGGACAACCGGGCACATAAATATCTACCGGAATCACCCGATCCACTCCTTTGACTACATGGTAACCGTGTTCCCAATAGGGGCCTCCACAATTGGAGCAAGAGCCCATAGAAATTACATAACGGGGTTCTGCCATTTGCTCGTAAAGCCTTCGGACTCGGTCGGCCATTTTGAAGGTTACTGTACCCGCTACGATCATCACGTCGGACTGACGCGGAGAAGGTCTTGGAAAAATCCCAAAACGATCCAAATCATATCCAGAAGCATAAGTCGACATCATCTCGATCGCACAGCAAGCTAAGCCGAATCCCATCGGCCAGAGTGAGGACAGTCGCGCCCAGTTGATTAAGTCTTCTGCCTTGCTGATGATAATCCCTTCTTGCTGTATTGATTTATCGAGTAATCCCATGCTTATTAAGAACAAGTTTGCGTACAAATAAATTTAAAAATTTAGGGTAAATCCTGTCCAAATTTAGCTCTCAGACGGCTCACTTGCCTTCTGGTAAGTACGTTGATTCACTTTTTCGTACAAATTTGGAGGAACCTTAGCTTGATAAGTACTTGTAGAGGGCTTTGGTTTGATCCAATCCAAATAACCTTTTGCCCAGACGTAAGCCAGCCCTAGCACCAGAATTCCAATGAATATAAAGACCTCAAACAAAGCAAACCAGCCCCACTGCCCTTCGGTCACATCGATGAGTTCTTTTTGGCCAAATACCGTCGCCCAGGGAAAAAGAAAGACAATTTCTACATCAAACAAGATAAAAATCAAGGCAATGATGTAGTAACGGTTGTTAAATTGCCCCCAAGCGCTGCCAATCGCCTCTTCTCCACACTCGTAAGCACTTAGTTTTTCCTCATTGGGACGGTGCGGACGAATGAGGGCGGCCGTAATCAAACCTGCCCCCACAAAAAAAATCCCCCCTAAAATAAACAAGAGGACATAACCAAACTCAGAAATTTGTGGATTTTGCATTTTCTTATCCCAGTTTGCTTGGGCGTTTATGACAAATCTAGTAATTTTTGTAGAAATTATAATCATTATGGTCATACTGCTATGAAAAGACATCCTGCGCTCATTCCTCTTTCCAGAGAACATCATCAAATTCTCCTGCTGGCTCAGCTTCTCAAAAAAGATGCTCCCCCTTACAAGGGACTTCCCACCGATACCGAGGGAAAAATTGCTTATGCCCGAGATTTATTTTCCAGCCTGATCAACCATCATATGGCGCGTGAAGAGGAGCAATTATTCTCTTATCTGGTTGGCAAAAATCAGGAATTAGAAGTGCTATGTGAGGATTTAAGAAAAGATCATCAGGAAATTCGTTCGCTTTTCCAACAGCTAGAATCAACACAAGATCAGAGAGAAACCACGGATCAGTTGGGGCGATTGCTCGAGAGGCACGTCCGTCAGGAAGAACGGGTCTTTTTCGAGATGATTCAAGAAAAATTAGACGAGCCCGCCTTGCAGGAAATTGCAGGTATCCTCAATGCCTAAAAGTTGGGGTTGCATTCTCTCAGCAAAGCTAATCTCTTGCTTCATACGCTTTTTTGAGTTGTTGGGCAATGCCTTTGGTTCTACCTTCGAGGAGGATGCCCCAAGTATCTCCACTTTTTTGTAAAGAGAGCACTTGCATTTTCTCCGAAGATACACCCAAGGTCTCGATATACATCCGAGTGAGTACGTGCGTGGTGTCTTGTCCTTCGGCAATCGTACCAATGATTTCCATATTATTAAAATTCACCATACCTCCCGCTAGGCTATACATATTGCCCATGAAACTTTGGAAAAACTCTGTATCGTTCATCTGGTCGAGTGAATCTTTGGTGATTCCTTCTCCAAAGAACTGCGTCAGAAATTCGCTGGCATCTGCTTCGGGGATGGCCTCGTAAAAGCTCATCATCTCTCGGAAGTCTGCCACTGCGCTTGGGGCAAAAAGGCTCGCTGATTCTTCATATTTACCGTCTTTGAGCAATTGCCAGTATTTTTCGGCCACCGCTTCGGGGCTTTCTTGGGCAGACAAAAAACCGAAGAAGCACACTTTAATCAGTAAAAAACTTAGATATTTCTTCATGTGATGGAGTGATTTAAACCGTGAGCAGACAAATCCCGTCGTATGCACTTAGGGATAAGTCCAGATTAGCCTTTCAAAATTAAGCCTTTTTAGAGAAAGCTTCCCCAATCTATGGGCTAGTAATTCAATGAACCTGTGAAATCAATCCCCATTTTGGTTTGGTATTTTTTGAGAATTTTAAATACCTCTTTGAGCGTTACGCGCTCTACTTGTGTAAAATCCTTGGGAGCTAGGTAGTTGTCAGGAGCTTTTTGTTCATCTATTAATAAATGAATTTGATGGCGTAATCTAAGCTGCATCATGTAGTAGTAAGCCTGTTTGAGTTCCTCATAATCTGCTTCTTGGATAATTTCGGCCTGAGCCAGTGCCTTCAGCCGATCTCCGGTATTGGTGGCCGTAATCTGATGCTTGAGACAATAGATTCGGGCAAAATCGATGATAATGAGCATGGCTCTTTTGATATCTAGTACTTTTTTGCGGTCTTCTTTGTCTTTATTAAAAAGCTGAAAATCTTTGAAAAACCCCAGAGGGGGGCGGTTGTCCAAGGAGCTTTTGGCTAAGAAGTTGAAAAACACACGCGGGTCTTTTTTCAGCGTTTCGTCCATGGATTGTCTTACCTCGCTGAGCAATTCTTGATCGCCATAGATACTTCGGGCATCAAAGAAAATCGTGGTATTGAGCAAAGAGTCACCGTCTTGCTGTGCAATCCAATCTTTGTAATATTTTTTCCAGACCGATACGGGCTGGCACCATTTGGGGTTCATGGCCATAAAATCGCCTTCGCAGTAATTGAAGCCAATTTCGTGGAGTTCGTCATTGATAATTTTGGCTAATTCCAAAAAGTAAGACTGAATTTCGGACAGGATTTCGGGACGTACATCCTCGAAAATAATCGCGTTGTCTTGGTCAGTTTTGAGGGTTTGCTCCCGGCGGCCTTCGCTACCTAAAGCCACAAAAATGAATCGCACCGGGACTTTTCTGAGTTCGAAAATAGCACGCTCGATCACGTTCTGCGTGATTGCATCCACCACGGTGGTGATGATTTGGTTGGCATTTTCGGCTTTGATGCCACGGTCTAAAAGCTGCCGAACAATGAGGGGAACTTGCTGCCAATAGCCCTGCAGTTCTTTTTGAGAAGAAGCGTGCGTAATGGATTGGATGAAGAGAAAGGGAGATTCACTTTGATAAAAAAGCAATTTGTTACGGGTAACCAGCCCCACATATTCTCCGTCTTTTTCTACCAATAAATATTTAATTTTTCTACGAAAAAGTAGCAAAACGGCCTCGTAGATCTTCGCATCCTCAGAGATGCTGATCAGAGGAGCAGACATAATACCTCGTACCGATGCTTGGGTATCTAAGCCTCGGGCGGCCACTTTACTTTTGAAGTCAAAGTCGGTAATAATCCCGATCCATTCTTCTTCCTCATTTTCTAAGACCAGATAGCCAATCTGATGATGAAGCATTTTTTGGGAAGCCTCCTGAATGGTTGCTTCTGCGCTAATGGTATGAATGTGCCGAATGCATATATCCCTCAGGGACAATTGGAAGAAATAGTCGGCATTGTCAAAGGTTTCTCCTCGTGCATTGCGACGGATGTAAGAGGCGTACTTTTCATTCAATACTCTTCGCCCAAAGCGAGAAGTAAAAAAATCGTCGAAGTCAGCATTTCGTGTGCAAAGCTCAAAAAAGAGCTTCACGGGGAATTGTAGCACGGTGGTTTCTTCCAGAGCCACGGCATCACTGAGTGAAAAGCTCTGCTTCATCAGTGCGGTTACTTCGCCCATGGTATCACCGGGGGTAAAGTGCTCCTGAAACTCTTGTTGTCCTTCTTGATTTAAGAGATATTTCTCAATGCGTCCGGTTTGAACAATGGCAATATGATCCAAAGGACTTTGGCCTCGGTAGTAAACCTGCTCCCCGGGCGCGTAAGTAACTTCCTCGAGTTGTGTTTTGAGAAGTTCTAAGTCTGTTTTGGATAAGAATTTAAAAGGCTCGGTTTGCTCCAAAAAAAGTGCAGATTGCTTGGTAGTTACCATAGGGATATGTTTTGAGATAGGAACTTGGTCTGACGTAAGAACCTCTATGCAAGGGGTTCTGGGGATAGCTTACAGCTATGGCTAATTTTGGCTCTCTTGGCGTATCGGGGGTAAAGTTAACCAAAAGCACCCTCGACTACCTAGCTATGGGGCTTTTTCTTTGGCCAAAGCCCGCGAATCTCTTCCTTTAGAAATATCCAATCTTCTTATGATCAAATTCAGTGCAAGAAGTATTGTAATCCACGATAGTCAATATAGCCCCATTTGCCTTTTTGCATGACCTTGGCTAGTCCTTTATCGTTGAAATCTCGGACTTGTTGGTACTGGAAGCGTATCTTCACCTTGCCGCTCTCGTTGATGTAGCCCCATTTACCCTCCTTTTTGACGGCCAATATGCCGTGCTGGAAAAGCATAGATTCCTGAGCAGAATAGTGAATGGCCTCATAGATCAAATCAACTACTACTTTGCCTCTACGATTAATCACGCCCCATTTGCCATCTTTCTTGACTGGAATCAGATTATATTTCCACCGAACAGGTGTTTTATTGAGTTCATAATCATAGATCAGAGGTATGACTTCTCGTCCGCGCCGATCTATAAAGCCTAATTTAGCTTGTCCGTTCAGCTTTCGCACCACAGGAGCCAGGCCGTTTTGAAAAGGAAATACGCGCTCATATTTTATCTTACCCACTACCTTGCCTTTTTCGTTCAGGAAGCCCTGCTTACCTTTTTTCATGATTCTAATGCCCCCTTCCTGAAAATATTCATCCAACAACTGATAGTCGGAGGGTATTTTTATAACTTCTCTACCCCTCGAGTTGATAAAGACCCACTGGGGATTCAAGCGAGAAAAGCTCCGGTTAACCAATGCTAGCCCTTCTTGGAAAGGATACGCCTGCCCATAACGAAAGGGTACTACCAATTGATTACGACGATTAACATAGCCCCAACTCCCTTTACGACACACCTGTACCAGTCCTTCTTTGAATGCCATTAGCTTGTAAGTTTCTGGCACAACATCATACATCAGCGGGATTACCATCTCGTTTCTTTGATTTACAAACCCTACTTTGCGTTGCTCTCCCTCTTGTTTGATCACACAGACGAGGTCTTCTGAAAAATTCCCTACGAAGTCATACTCGAGAGGAATCACTGCATTACCAAATGTATTGATAAAACCCCATTTTCCGTCTAGTTTGACCCGAGCTAAGCCGTCTACAAATTTGATTTTAAGATAGGGAGTCGCGGGAGGGGATGGTTTCATTTTAAGAGGAGACAAACTACTCTCGAAATAGCTTTCTTCTTTGAAATGATGATCTTGCACATTTTCTACCTCAAATTGAATAGGAATCACTTCTTTACCGTGCTGGTTGATACAGCCCCATTGGTTGCCTTGGTTGACTCCCAGTAAATTAGGAGCATCGCATTCTCGGATTAGATCGTACTCGAGAGCAATAGGCTCACCTTCATATTTGCTAGTGAAGCCCCAGCGCCCACCGTGCCCACTCGGGTCGCCACCCTGACAAACTACTACCCTTGAATCTTTGGAGGAACCATAGATCAAATCATATTGGCAAGGCACGAATAAATACCCGTCACGGTCTAGTAAACCCCATTTCCCTGCCGATTTGACTTTTGCCAAATCTCCTACAAAAAAACGAGCCTCTTCAAATTGATATGCGATAATTTCTTTTCGATCACGATCGCTAAATCCCCATTCGTCCCCTTTGCGATAGGGAATCAGTTCTGTATATTGGGCTTCAGCCGTAGTAAATGATGATAGAAAATAGCTAAGAAAAAGTAATGTCTTAAGTTTTGTAAATTTACGCATACGCATTTAGTTCCTTCTGTTTGTATTCGGTAATACCGCTTCTAGTGCTTCTGTATCCAAGATTCCGATGCAAATTCATAGTTGATCAGACGGAAATGCTTAAATTTGACCTGATGAGTATCTTCGTCTCTATTCGTTTAATTCTACTACTAATCTATGCAAAATAATCTCTTATGAAAAAATTTTACTGCCTTACTATTTACCTAATCGCGCATAGCCTGCATTTTGCCTACCAGCTCCACGCACAAATGGACGAACGGGCACTTTGGCTACAAGAAAACTATCAAAAACGGGAATACCGCATCCCCATGCGAGACGGCACTGCGCTTTACACGGCGGTCTATACCCCCCGAGATGCTTCCGAAGAAAATCGCTATCCTATCCTAATGAAACGTACCTGTTACAGTTGTCGTCCCTATGGTTCAGAGGATTTCCCTTCTAGAATTGGCCCCTCTTCTCATTTAGAAAGGGAGAAATATATTTTCGTGTGTCAAGACGTGAGAGGACGCTATATGTCTGAGGGAAGCTTTGACAATATGCGCCCCCAACTGCCCGACGACCAAAAAAGTCTAAAGAAAAAACAAGCCATTGACGAAAGCTCGGACACCTACGATACAATTGATTGGCTCATGAAAAACCTTCCTTATCATAACGGCAACGTGGGGCAGTGGGGTATTTCTTACCCAGGTTTTTATGCCGCCGCTGGTGTTCTTAGTCGGCATCCCGCTCTAAAAGCCTCTTCTCCACAGGCACCGATTGCTGATTTTTTCTTTGATGATTTTCATCATCACGGGGCTTACTTCTTGAGTTACTGGTTGGCTACGGCGGTTTTTGGCTATCAGAAGGACACTTTAGAAACCGACCGCTGGTATAGATTTTCTGATCCGGGCATGCCTGATATGTATGAGTTTTACTTGAATATGGGTTCTCTGAAAAATGCAGATCAATACTATGGGGAAGATAATTTTTTCTGGCAGCAATTGACCGAGCATCCAAACTATGATGAATTTTGGCAGAAACGCAATTTATTACCCCATTTGGATGACATCGAGCACGCAGTGATGATCGTGGGCGGCTGGTTTGATGCCGAAGACCTTTACGGCCCACTCAATATCTACAAGACCATCGAGAAAAATAACCCAGGAACTTACAATACCATTGTCATGGGCCCCTGGAGCCACGGCGACTGGGCGCGCGACCGAGCGCATCAGATGGTGGGTAATATTCATTTTGGAGAAGGCATTTCCGAATTCTACCAGAAAGAGATCGAGATGCCTTTTTTCAATCACTTTCTCAAGGAGAAACCCCAAGCAGACCTTCCCGAAGCCTATCTTTTTGATACGGGAAAAAAAGAATGGAAAAAATTTGACCAATGGCCCAGCCCACAAGCGAAGAAGCAAAAATTTTATTTGAATGCAGCGGAAAAATTAAGCCAAGCCGAGCCTCCAAACCAGCAAAGCTTCTCCGAGTTTGTCAGCGACCCTCACAAACCCGTGCCCTATACCGAAGATATCAAGATGGTATTTACGCCTCGCAAATACATGACTGACGATCAGCGCTTCGCGGGCAGAAGACCCGATGTGCTCGTCTTTGAGAGTGAAGTATTAGCAGAAGACCTCACTTTGGGAGGTGAAATCTTAGCCAATCTCTACGTGAGCACCTCAGAAACAGCCGCCGACTGGGTCGTGAAGCTCATTGATGTTTACCCGCCCGATGAGCCTAACCACGAGCTGACGCCTCAGCACATTAAGCTAGGAGGCTATGAGCAAATGGTGCGGAGCGAGGCCATTCGTGGGCGCTTTCGGGAGAGCTATTCTGAGCCTAAGCCCTTTGCACCTAATCAAGTGACGCCCATTCAGTTGCCTCTGCAGGATGTTTTGCATACTTTCAAAAAAGGGCATCGGATCATGGTGCAGATCCAAAGTACTTGGTTTCCTTTGATTGATCGTAACCCTCAAAAATACGTGGATAACATCTTTGAAGCCGAAGACACAGACTTTATCCCCGCTACCCATCGCGTGTATCATTCACAAGAGTATCCTTCTTATCTAGAAGTAGAAATCTTAGGAAACTAAATAGAAGCTTGATTTTAAAGGCTTTATCCAAGTGATTTGCCATTTTAATTGTGTCAAACAATTTTTTATGTTTAAATTGAAAACCCAATCGTCTTAAAACCAAGTCGATCTTAATTTTTTCCATATAAACGTGCTTTATTATGAAGAAACTGATATTATTCCTATTGGTGGCTTATGCTTTTCAAGGCTTTGCCCAAAAACAATTTCCTTACAAAAGCTCTAAGTTTGAGCAATTGGGAGAAGAATTACCCACGCCTAATGTCTATCGGGCGGGCGACGGTTCACCCGGACCAGAATATTGGCAGCAACGGGCTGATTACAAAATCCAAGTGGAGCTAGATGAAGAGCAGAACTTCATCACGGGAAGCGAAACCATTACTTATTACAATAATTCTCCCCAAGAACTCAAATATCTTTGGGTACAATTAGACCAAAACCGTTACGGCAAAGATTCTGATACCTACTCTACTTCCACTTTTTCTATCTCGGAGCAGAATATCAGAGGTCTGGTGGGTATGGCCGTTTCTTCGAACAGCAAGTATGGCTTTCAGATCAAAGCCGTCAAAGATGCCCAAGGGAAAGAACTCACTTACTTGGTCAATAAAACGATGATGCGCATCGAGCTACCTGAGCCACTCAAAGCCGAAGGGGGCAAGTTTACTTTCTCGATTGATTGGGAAAATTTTGTCCGCGAACGCCTTAAAGTAGGTGGCCGTGGTGGCTATGAGCATTTCCCAGAAGATGGTAACAATGTGTATTCCTTGGCACAGTGGTACCCCAGAATGTGCGTATATGACGATGTAAATGGCTGGCAAAATAAGCAATTCCTCGGTAGAGGAGAGTTTGCGCTCCCTTTCGGGAATTTTGAGGTTTCTATTACCGTGCCCGAAGATCATATCATTGCTTCTACTGGAGAGCTACAGAATCCCCAAGAAGTGCTCACCGATGAACAAAGGAAAAGATGGGAGCAAGCCAAAAATACTCAAGATCCCGTTGTGATCGTAACGCAGGAAGAAGCTACCGAAAAAGAAAAAAGCAAGGCCAGCAAAAAACAAACCTGGACTTACCAAGCCGAAAATGTGCGCGACTTTGCCTGGGCTAGTTCTCGTAAATTTATCTGGGATGCTATGCAAGTGGACGTGGAAGGCAAAAAAGTTTGGGCCATGTCTTACTATCCCAAAGAAGCGAATCCACTGTGGGGGGATTATTCTACCCGCCTGATCGCGCTAACTCTGGAAACTTACTCTGCGCATACTTTCGCTTATCCTTATCCCGTGGCCATTTCGGTAGAAGCATCCAATGGCATGGAGTATCCCATGATTTGCTATAACTACGGTCGCCCCAATCCCGACGGAACCATCTCAGAACGTACACGCAATGGAATGTTCGGGGTGATTATCCACGAAGTAGGCCACAATTATTTCCCCATGATTGTCAATTCAGATGAGCGTCAGTGGACTTGGATGGATGAAGGCTTGAATTCTTTTTGTCAATATCTGACCGAGGTCAAAGTGCCAGAGCAACCTTGGGCACCTGAGGTTTATAAGGATGGTTTCCCTTCTCGTCGTGGCCCTGCCAAAAATATCATTCCGTATATGCGTTCCGAACCTGATCGCATGGTGCCCATTATGACCAACTCCGAGTCTGTATTGCAATTTGGAAATAATGCCTACGGAAAACCCGCCACTGCTTTAAATATCCTACGCGAAACCGTGATGGGGCACGAGCTATTTGACTATGCTTTCAAGCAATACGCGCAAAGATGGATGTTTAAGCACCCCATGCCCGCTGATTTCTTCCGTACCATGGAAGACGCTTCTGCCGTGGATTTGGATTGGTTCTGGAGAGGTTGGTTTTACACGACCGAAGCTTGCGATATCGCCATCGAGGAGGTAGAATTGTTTCGTATCAATGAGGATGAGGCCGTGGCAAGTACGGAGACAGGGCTGATTCAACCCAAGCGTATTGATCCTGCTCTCTTAGAAACGCTGTACACAGCTTATGAGCAAAGAGGGCTGACCGTTACCGCTGAAGAAAAAGCCTCTTTGAGCGCTGATAAATATTACTACAATGTGAAATTCAGAAATGTAGGGGGCTTATTGATGCCTATTATCCTACAAATGAATTTCAAAGATGGCACCAGTGAAACAGTCAGAGTACCCGCTGAGGTGTGGAGACAAAATCCCGAAGAAGCCGATAAAGTTTTCATGTCTGATAAAGAAGTGGTTTCTTTTGTACTAGATCCAGAGGAAGAAACTGCTGACATTGATACGGAAAATAATACTTTCCCAAGAACTGAAGGCTCGGATTCTAAGTTTAAAGATTTTAAGAAAAATCAAGAAAACGAGTAAAAGTAGTTAGTAGTTTTGAGCTGTTGGTTGTTATTCAACTGACAACAAAAATAAGCACCAAAGTTATGAACATTCAAGTCATCTGTATCAACGACAAAGGGCGACCCAATGAAGTACCCACCAACCGTTGGGTTAAAGCTGGGGAGACTTATCACATCACGCAAATTGACCGAATGAATGTCCAAGGAGGCATTTATGGCTGTAAATTGGCTGAAATCAATAATGACGATTTAGCTCCTTATCAGTATTTTCGTTTGGATCGCTTTGCTGTTCCCGTAGATATTCAAGAGGAAGAAGAAAATCTTGATAAAATTGATATTAGTGAATTAGAAGAAATTCTTAATCCACAAAAAAGTCCCGAAAAAATAGATTCTTAACCCGTTTTTTGTGGTGGCTTATCAATGATGAATATTTTTTCTCAGGTTTCTGCTGATATTTCACAGAAAGTTACTTAGCCTTATGTAAGTTAACGAATACCAAAGACCTGATCGGTTCATATCGATTGGGTTTTTTATTTTTGTATTGGCTTCTAAAATCTCGAGCATCCAGAAAAAACGCTAAAAACATACCAACGACAACGAATAATTCACAACTAGATTAACCGTGATTCACCTAACACGCCTTTCTAAATTATTTCCAGCGCTTCGTCTGATTTATCAGAATATGCAAAGACAAATGCAGTTTAATGCCAAACTATTAGTACCTCTTTTGCAAACCGAAGCCAATGATGGCTCCCTACAGAAAAAAGACCTGCGCCGTATGCGGGACTACCCCGTGCAGTTCATTGCTTTCTTTGCTGATCTCATGGGCATTTTGAGAGGGCAGCCTCTGCAGGAGCTGGAGAGAAAACGCATTACCTATTTTGCCGCCTTTCTTTGTCTCTATGATGATTTCCTAGACGAAGCTACCCTCGATGACCAAGCCCTCTGGCGGTTATATAAGCATCCTGAGCAATTCTTGGCCAGCAATACCAAGGAGCAAACCGCCGTCATGCTTCTCCGAGAACTGTATCAAATTTTTCTCGCCAGAGGTAGTTTTGATCAAATTTTCCAGAAGTTTTATCAAGCTCAATTAGAAAGTCGTCAACAATTCACTTCAAAACATCTGAATCGAGAGCAAATTCGGCAGATTAGTTTTGACAAAGGAGGATACGCGCTCCTACTATCTCGCCTGTTGATGGATCATCCTCTGGATACAGCAGAGCAAGAAGCGGTCTATCAATTGGGTGCCTGGTTTCAAATATTAGATGACATCCTCGATATAGCCGTTGATCGTGAGAATGGTATACTTAGTCTGGCTACTTCGGTTAGGGATGTTCAGGTTTTGATAGAAGATTTGTCTCGGCAAACACGCGAAGTATTTGCTAGTTTTCGTGCGCTACCTTATCCTGCAGGACTGACCGAAAGCGTTTTATTCTTACTATTTCTGATTGGCACCTCAGGTAAAATTCATTTGCACCGGCTCCGAGGTTTGCAAGGAAGCAAACCGAGGTTTGAACTCGATCAATACACGAAAGAGGAAATACTATGGCGTGAAAATCGCTTTTCAAACTATTGGATTGGGTTGTGGTATATCCTGAAAGACCAGTATTGAGCACCTAGATTTGCGATTACTAATTAATCTTGCTAATATAATGAAGTGCTTTGTTAGGAAGTAGAAAATACTCTATCTTGCAGATAGACAATTAAAATTCAAGCAAATAAAATCACAGAACACCTCCCGGGATCAATCAGGGGGCAAAGACTTGAAAAGAGCAAACAACCAACAACTACTGATGCAGGTAAAAATCATTAACCGATCTCCTTTCTCGCTTCCTGAGTATGCAACGCCAGGCTCCTCTGGCATGGACATCAGGGCACATCTAGACCAAGCCCTCACCCTTGCACCCATGGCACGTGCGTTGGTTCCGACTGGTCTTTATCTGGAATTACCCCAAGGACTCGAGGCGCAGCTACGCCCTCGCAGTGGTTTGGCGGCTAAGCACGGGATCACTTTACTGAATGCTCCGGGCACCATCGATCAGGATTATCACGGAGAAATTAAGGTAATTTTAGTGAATTTGTCTCAGGAAAATTTTACCGTTCAGCCCGGAGATCGCATCGCGCAAATGGTCATTTGTCGCTTTGAGCATATTGAATGGCTAGCCACAGGGCAAATCTCTGACTCAGAGAGAGGAAGTGGTGGTTTTGGTAGTACTGGGCTAAGTTAAATGGTTTAAAGAAGAAAACTCCTTTGTTTGAAAACTATATTGTATTTTCCCGTAGCAAAATATATAGCCTTGTTTCATTATTCTAAATATTATACCTAAATAAAGACACAATGAGAATCATCATCCCTATGGCGGGTCGCGGCACCCGTCTTCGCCCTCACACGTTGACTGTTCCTAAGCCTTTGGTACCGATCGCGGGCAAGCCTATCGTCCATCGTTTGGTAGAAGATATCGTCAAGGTTTGCAATCAATCCGTAGAAGAAATTGCTTTTATTATTGGTAAAGACTTTGGTAGTGAGGTAGAAACCCAACTCCGTCATATTGCCGAACAGGTGGGTTCTAAGGGAAGTATCTACTATCAGGAAGAGAAACTCGGTACCGCACACGCCATCCTTTGTGCCAAAGAATCTATGGAAGGTAATCTCGTGGTGGCCTTCGCAGATACTTTATTCAATGCCAACTTTACACTAGATGCCTCCGAAGAAGGCATTATTTGGGTACAAAAAGTAGAAGACCCCACCGCCTACGGAGTTGTAAAAATAAATGAAAATAACGAAATTACAGATTTCGTAGAGAAACCCAAAGAATTTGTATCTGATTTGGCCATTATCGGTATCTATTACTTCAAAGATGGAACTTACCTAAAAGACGAGTTACAATACCTCTTAGATAACGATATCAAAGACCGTGGTGAATATCAAATTACCAATGCTTTGGAGAATATGAAAAACAAAGGCACCAAATTCAGACCCGGCGAAGTAGCCGAATGGCTGGATTGTGGAAACAAAGAAGCGGCGGTCTATACCAACCAACGCTATCTGGAGTATATCAAAGATACCAAGCTCGTGGCAGACTCCGCTAAGCTCGTGAATACCACCGTCATCCCACCTGTCTCCGTGGGAGAAAATGTTGAAATCCACAACAGTGTAATCGGCCCTCACGTCTCCATTGGCGACGAGACACAGGTGCACGATTCTATCATCAAAAACTCCATTATCCAAGCAAAAAGCCAAATTAAAGACGCTAACTTGGCCAATTCTATGATCGGTAATTTTGTTCAATATACAGGCAAGGTTTCTGATCTGAGTATAGGAGACTACAATCAACTGAAAGAATCATAAAAATAGCCTATGTATAAGCTCATTCTTAAATTAACCCTGCTTACCTATTTATTGGTAAATTTCCTACCCGGGAGCCAAGTCTTGGCGCAAAAGTCTAAGAAAAAGAAGCAAAATCGCTCTGACCAGTCGGTCATTCAGCCTTCTCAGGCTGAAATCGAGTCCTTGCTGATCGAGGGCATGAAGTACTTCATCCTAGAAGATTATGAGGAAGCCCTGAGCTACTTTCAAAAAGCCAAAGACATCAGCCCCGAACAAGCCAGTATCCACTATAAAATCGCGGAAACTTACGCCCGCACTGGTAATTTTTCTCAGGCCGAACTCTACGCCAAAAAAGCCTATGAGTTAGATCAAGAGAATTTGTACTATTACCTGCTCTTGGCTAAAGTTTATGCCGAACAGCAAAAATACGATGAAGCCCTCCGTGCCTATCAGCTCCTGATTGACTCAGAAGTAGGTTCAGAGGAGTACTACTACGAGATGGCCAATATTTATCTCAAACAGAAAGATTACGAAAAAGCCATCGATAGTTACAATCAAGTGGAGAAATCTTATGGAATTTCCGAAAGTGTCATTTTGCGTAAGCAGCAAATTTATCTGAGCTTAAATCAAATTGAAGAGGCGATCAAAGAAGGCGAGAAGCTCGTCCAAGCTGACCCAGACGAGCCTCGCCATCTGATTTCTCTCTCTGAACTCTTAATTGCCAACGGGCAGCACAGTGAAGCCTTAGAGATTCTTACCGAAGCCCAAGCCACCCAGAGTTTTGACCCCAGAGTATATTTACTGTTGGCTCGTATCTACCAGACCGAAGGAGATGAAACCAAATCGATGGAGCAACTGCAGATTGCTTTTGCCAATGCCGAATTACCCGCCGAAGAAAAGATAGACCTCGTCATCGGCTATATGCAAGATAGCGAAGCTTCTGGCCCTGATCAAAAATTGGCTAAATTGGTAGAGACGGTCATCCAAACACATCCGTATAATGCCCGAGCACATACGCTCTACGGAGATATCCTGATTATGAGCAGCAAACGTGAACAAGCGCTGGAAAATTATGTCCGTGCTACCGAGTTGGACGGAAGTACCGAGGTCAAAGTATGGCAGCAAATCCTTCGCTTAGCCACGGAGCAGAAGAAGAACGAAATGGTCTTGAAATATGCCGAGAAAGCACTCGAGTTATATCCGAATCAAGCCAGTTTTTGGTTTTATAATGCAGTGGGCTTCCTGAGTCAAAAACAATATGACGAAGCACTCGTGGCCTGCGATGAGGGTAGACGCCTTGCCTTCAATGACCCTGAGTTATTGCTGCAATTTCAAGTGCTTCAGGGAGATGCTTATCACGGGCTGGGTGATTATGGAAAATCCGATGCCGCTTATGAAAAAGCCCTCGAGCAGCAGCCTGACCTAGCCGAAGCACTCAACAATTACAGCTACAATTTGGCTCTCCGCAAAGAAAAGCTAGACAAAGCCAAAAAAATGGCGGCGCGCTTGGTACAAAAACATCCAGAAAATGCCTCTTTCTTAGATACTTACGGCTGGGTACTTTATCAAAGTAAAGACTACAAAAAGTCGCTTGAATTACTAGAAAAGGCTACCCAAAACAGCAGTTCGGGAACCATTTTAGAACATTATGGCGACGTGTTGTTTAAACTAGGAGAAACCGAAAAAGCCCTCGAGCAGTGGAAGAAAGCCCGAGAGCAGGGCGGTGTGTCCGATTTGATTGATAAAAAAATTGCTAATAAAAATTTGTATGAGTAAAAATTCACAGACTAGCCAAGCATTAGTCTCACTTACTGCTTTCCGTATGGAAAGCTCTTTTTTTATATATTTTTTCCTCATGGCAAGTCTCTTCGCTTTCACCTCTTGTCGTAAACCATCTACCTCCTCGCTTGGGCCAGGTGGCTTTAACTACTTAGATGCCAAACTAAAACTTAACTACCAAACTCCCGAAGAAAATCTAAACGCCAAGGTTCGCCTGAGAATGAAAAAAGATAGCCTAATCTGGGTTTCTATCTCCGGTGCCGTGGGCGTAGAAGGGATGCGTGCGCTGGTGAGAGAAGATTCTATCTTCCTGATTGATCGTGTCAACAAAAAATATTTAGAAAACACCCTGGATACGCTCAGCCAAATTCTCAACTTTAAAGTTGACTTTCAAATCTTACAATCATTGATTTTAGGTGAAATGCCCTTCCCCAATTATGATGAAAGTCAAGTGAGCACTGAGGAAAAATTCCTGAGAATCCAACAACAAGAGCAAAGCTTAAATATAAGTAATCTGGTCAACCCCAAAACCAAAAAGTTGGAAGAGCTGGTCTTGAAAGATGTGCTTACGCAAAATGCCATGGAAGTAATCTATGGCAATTATAAGCGACAGCGAGGAGTCTTGATTCCACAGCTCACCGAAGTGAATGTACAGTACACCAATGAAGTATCAAAAGAAAAGATTCAAACCTTTATCTCTCTTGAAAATACGCGTATCGAGCTGACAAATGAAAAATTGAGTTTTCCTTTTAGTATACCCGATCGCTACCGCGCCCCCTAGCCTGTTTGTGTTATGCCACGATTGCTAAGATTTTATGTATTTTCTTTCCTCGCCCTGTCGGCCGCGCTCTCTTGGTTTGGCCTCGCTCAGGATACCTCAGATCGTGCCGCTTTGGAAGAGCAACGCAAGCAGAATCTTTGGAAAATTAAGAAGACCCGCCTGATGCTCGAGGAAATTAGCCAGAAAAAACAATCCAATCTAAGCCAACTGAGCCTCATGCGCGAACAAATCAAGGTACAAGAACAGCTTAGTCAGGTGATTCAGCAAGAAATCGCATCTATAGAAACTGATATTCGCCAGATTGACAAAAAAATAGAAGGCTGGGAAGAAAAACTGACCCTGCTCAAGAACGAATACGGACAGATGATTTATCTATCCGCTAAATCCACCACGGCACTGAATCGCCTCAACTTTGTGTTTGCCTCCTCCGATCTCAACCAACTCTATCGCCGTATCCGCTATATTCAACAGTATCAGAAAGCACGTAAAAACCAAGCCCTCCATATTCAAGATTTAGCCACTAAACTCGAGTTGGAAAAAGAGAAAAGACAAAAAATCAAAAGTGAAAAAGAACAATTACTCACCGAAAAACTCCAAGAAAGTCGGACGCTCGAGGCACTCTTAGCACAAAAAAATCAACTAACTGTGCAATTAGCCGGAAAAGAAAAAGAACTCAAGAGAGAACTTTGGTTGAGTAAAAAAAACCTAGGCAAACTAGAAACCCTTATCGAGGATATGGTGGCAGGTGGCAATACTTCTACGCGCCCCCGTACCAAACCCAAGCAAAAAGCCAAGGCTCCCATCAGCCCTGCCCGTCTGACCAAGCTCTTTGCCAATCGGAGGGGAAAGCTCATGAGGCCAACCGCCCAAGGCTTTGTTGCTTCTCGTTTTGGCAAACAGGAACACCCCGTGCTGGAAGGGGTCATGATCGATAACTCTGGCATTGATTTACAGTGCAAAAGCGGCCAAAAAGTCCGCGCCGTCTATCAAGGCGAAATAAGTACCATCGCCAATATCCCCGGGATGGGAGGTGATGTCATTATGATTCAGCACGGAGATTATTTTAGTGTTTATGCGAAGGTCAAAGATATTCAGGTTTCCACCGGAGATTGGGTAGAAACAGGACAAGAAATTGCTACCGTGCATACCGACCACCAACAGGTAACGCGTCTCCAGTTTCAAATCTGGAAAGGAAGCACAAAACTCAACCCCGAAACTTGGTTAGGCAAGAATTAGGAATTGGTTGCTTTTGTTGTTTTTTGGCTTGGCTAAAACTAACGCCTCCAAGAGCCTAAGTTTGTGGGCAATAAGCCAGCCTTCAAGCTCTCCCCCAAACTAAGCTCCAGCTTTCTAAACTTTTCTTGCTCAGAAAACCTCTCTTTCTCCCTACTTTTTCTTCAAAATCTGATATAATTTACCCTTCATTCCCAGTCGGAACACCAATTCTATCACAAAAAGTAGGTGCCCATTGAGTGCGCGTGCTATCATACCCATCTATATCTTGAATGCATACACGATGGGTTCTCATTCAAACGCAAGATAGCCTATTTGTGGACGGTCGTCTGTGGACTGTGGACTAGCGTGCGAGCATCCAAAGGATGGATGGGTATAAAAGTATTACTACCAGTTTACAATCAAATATTTGTATATGAAAATATTTTAGGGGTTTTATTTGTATTTAAAAATAAATAGATATACATTTGTACCAATGCTGAAAGGCAGTTATTGGTCTCTTAGTTGATTGCATAGCTCGGATGGCCTTGGGTGCTACCGTCAGTATTTGCTTATGGCTTAGTCAGGTTACCTTGGTGAGGAATTGATTAAGGTGCATTTCATCCAATTTTTGGCTTCAAATTCGCCTTTTATTGGTAAAAAGAGGACAAATTAGATGATTACTCTCGAGTTCTTGCCTGCATCAGAATGCTATAATTTATTTCAAGTAAATCCCTGAAAGTTATCTTGGCTTCTTAAATTGAAAGTCTGTTTTATATGTATTTAATATTATCTTTTATGAAAATTTCTTATGTTTTAGGTTTTTCCTCCAATGTCCTTCATCCCGTTACCTTGATCATAAGTTTAGTGATCAGTAAGATAGAGTGACTGAAAATTAATTATCTAGATTCACATCAAGAATGAATAGAGAAATGCTGGTTACCGAAATCTAAGCTATGAATACTTACACTACGCACGAAGAAAATTTAAATTCACACATCTTAGTGGTGTTTCTGCTAAGCTGTGTTTTTGCTCGTTTCATAATACCTTTCATCGTTTTAGTAAGTGATGTCGAATGTTACATCGGACAAGTTGGCACATCTCAGGGAAACTTTCGCTGAGCTGTGTATATCAAATTCTTAGTTGCTTTAAGTTGAATGTTTAGCACGTCTTGGTGAAATTTTCACCAAGTCGTGTTTTTATCAATGAAGTGATCTAAGGTGTTGATTGGTTGGCGAAAATTCTTACTTCAGGTTCTGAGGAAGCAAATTTTTGAGTGAAGTCAAGCTACAATAAAGCTCGGGTCAGCTAGTGTGATGTGATGCCTACTGTTGACGGAAAAATTCACGAAGTCAGGTTTCAGACGTGGGATTTTGTAGCCTGAAGATAAGTTTGAGACCACTTTAATTATTTCAATGGTGTGAGGCAAGGCTAATCCTATCCGAAGATCTTTGGATTTAAAAATTTGTAGAGGTCGATGTTGAAACGAGCCGCGTATTCGTATTGGAGAAAATGCCCGCATTTTTTATAAAGTACCAAACGACAATCAGGAATGCGCTCGCAACCTTTTTGAGCCACCTCCTCGGTAGTTCCCGGATGGAGCATTCGATTAGGAATTAGTTTATCATTATTGCCATAAAAAACGAGTGTAGGCAAGGCAATATCAGAGAGTTCGTCAAAGACGGGTGCTTCAGTCATCCCCTTGATGGAGCGAGAAAGCACCTTATTGAGATTGGGGTGGTCGCGTTGAGAGTAGAAATCACGAGTAAATTCTCTCAACTTCTCGTACTCCTGCTCATTGAGTTGATAGAAATAGTTTTTCAAATTGAGCACCCATTTTAAGTACTGTGAAGTACCAATGATGCCCGAGGCTGTAAATTGTTGGAGTAGAAATTTGTCCGTATCACTAAATACCTCAAAGCCAGCCGGGGCTACTAGGATAAGATGCGAGAAAAGCTCAGGATGATCCAAAGCTAAACGAATAGAAATTTGGCCTCCCATGGAATGCCCAATGAGAACTACTTTTTTGTCTAAATCAATCCGCCGCATCCAGTCTACAATGACTGATTTATAAAAGTCAATGGTGTAAGGGTAATCACCACTCGTGGAAAGGCCATGCCCAGGCAAATCTAAAGCCACACAGCGATAATATTTTTTGAGTAAGCTAATATTCCTCGCCCAAACTGGTGCATAGCTTGCGAAGCCGTGTATAAATACTAAAACCGTATCGGCGTTTCCCACGTCAACATAGGCCACTTCCATCTCATCCTCAAAAAACATCCTCCTCACTGGAAAGGGATAATCGCTGTGGATAATCATTAAAGGTGGGTTTTGAGGTCTCTTAGTAGTTTGTTTGAGAAAACAAAATCATTCAACTCATCAACATCGCTATGAGCAATTTCTTGGTTGTTGCCTTCCCAAAGCTTATACCCCTCGTGCAAAAAAATAATATGCTCTCCAATTTCCATCACCGAGTTCATATCGTGGCTCACAATCACAGTCGTGGTATCGTACTCGTGGGTCAGCTCTTGAATTAGATTATCGATTTTAATGGAAGTAAGAGGATCAAGGCCAGAATTGGGTTCATCCACAAAGAGATACTTAGATTGTAATACAATGGCGCGGGCAATGCCTACTCTTTTTTTCATCCCTCCACTGATTTCAGAGGGCATGCGTTTGGCCGCGTGAGACAACCCTACGCGTTCTAAACAAACATCTACGCGCTCGGTTTTCTCCTTCCGGCTCATGCCCGTGAGCATATCTAAAGGAAACATCACGTTCTCTTCCACGGTTTTAGAATCAAACAAAGCTCCTCCTTGGAAAAGCATACCAATTTCACGACGGATTTCTCGCTTGGTATCTTCATCACAGCGGGTAAATTCGCGCTCATTGTAATAGACATCCCCCTCGTCGGGCATAATCAGTCCGACAATGCACTTGAGCAATACACTCTTCCCTGTTCCGCTCGCCCCAATGATCATATTGGTTTTGCCTTGGTAAAAAGTGCCACTAATCCCTTTGAGGACGTGTTTGTCGCCGAAGCTTTTTTGAATATTTTCAATTTTGATCATATACTTTTGTCAAAGTCCTCTGGTTCGCACACTTGATGGTATTATATAAACGAGCATTACTCGCAAAATAGTTTAGCATGCCAGTCTAAACCGCCACTTGATTCTCACGTAAAGCCTGATTTAGCGAGGTTTTCAAATCTGTACTGGCTTTGCGCTGACCAATAATCAAGGCCGCAGGTACTTGATATTCTCCCGCGGGGAATTTCTTGGTGTAGCCTCCAGGAATGACCACCGAACGAGGTGGCACAAAACCTTTGTATTCCTTGGGTTCTTCACCGGTTACATCAATCACTTTGGAGCTACCCGTGAGGGTTACATTGGCTCCTAACACGGCTTCCTTACCCACTCTGACCCCTTCTACCACGATACAGCGGGAGCCGATAAAAGCACCGTCCTCGATAATAACAGGAGCCGCTTGCACAGGTTCTAATACACCACCAATGCCCACTCCTCCACTGAGATGTACATTTTTGCCAATCTGCGCACAACTGCCCACGGTGGCCCAAGTATCTACCATCGTGCCACTGTCTACGTATGCACCAATATTCACGTAAGAAGGCATCATCACCACGTTGGGAGCCACGAAAGCACCATAGCGAGCCAAAGCGTGGGGTACCACACGCACCCCTAATTGCGCGTAGCCCTTTTTTAGAGGAATTTTATCGTGAAATTCAAAAGCACCCACCTCGATTGTTTCCATTTGGCGAAGTGGAAAGTAGAGAATCACTGCTTTTTTGACCCATTCGTTGACCTGCCACCCTTCGTCTTTGGGCTCAGCCACACGTAATTTTCCTTTATCTAAATCTTCAATGACGCTGTGTACAGTTTCTACGGTTTGTGCTTCTTGAAGCAAGGAGCGATCGTCCCAAGCCTTTTCTATAATTTCTTGTCGTTGCATTTATTTAAAAAAGATAGGATTATCAGAATGTTTGACCTTTATGTGTGTTTTCAAAGATGCTCTATTCTGGTGGAAAATCAAAGGCTTTTGATTTAGTTGGGAATCAGGAATTTTCAAGATCATCAAAAAAAGTTTACCAATGAATAACTATCAATCCGCAACTCAGGTAAGTCCCAAATATTTTACTAACTTCCGACAAATAATTATTCATTCATCATAAACTCTTACGTCATGGAAGCATTAGTCAAAAAAATCCAAGAAGAGGCCGATATCTCCGAAGAAAAAGCCAAAATTGCCGCCGAAGCCGCCATTGATTTTATCAAGAAACGCGTAGCGCATCGAGTGGATGCTCAGGTAGACCAAGCTTTTAAAAATATGGCCTGGGCGGTGAAAGCCGAAGTACACGAGGCCGTCACGGGCGAACCTGCCGAGACTTTCTTAGGAAGAATGGAAGGCTTTGCCGAAGAGGCCAAAGAAAAATTTGAAGACTTGGCCGAAGATACCAAAGAACGCTTTGGCGAATTTGTCAAGAATGCGCGTGGCTTTTTTGGCAGTTTTAACAAAAAGCAAGACCCCGCCCAAGATACCGATAAGGACAAAAAAGCTTAGCCTGGAGCGGTTATGATTACCGCTCCCATCTTTAAGTGTTTTGTTGGCAAGAAAATAATCCAAAGCGCGGCCAGAGTCAGTTGAGATACACTAGCAGCAAACCATAAGCAATCAGTAACGAATCAAGACTCACTCTTTTTCTTCCAGTAGCGCACCAAACCCGCCACGCTCATCCAGGCGGGATTAGCGGCTTGATATTGGGCGATTTCTACTTCAGAAAGTTCTTCTTTCTTGAGCTCTGCTACACAAAATTCATCAAACTTCGGAACCATCTCTTCTATGCTTTCTCCGGCTTCCCATTTTTCTTTGACCCATTGCGCTTGGGTTTCTATGTTTTTTTCTAGCTCGGATAGCTGATGCTCAACATTCGTGACGGCTCCATAATGCGTGAGATAAAGTGCCTTGGGTTCTCTTTCTCTTAAGCGTTGCATAGATTCCTTCCATAACTCGATGTTGATATCCGGTGGGGGCAACGGGGCAATCACGGGGCCATTCCCAATTTGTACGCCTGCCACGTCTCCGGCAAAGATAATTTGGTCGGTTTCCCAGGCAATATGATGACTCGCGTGTCCGGGGGTATGCCAGGCTTGGAATTCAAGCTGTCCAATCTTAATCAGTTCTTCATCTTCCACAGATACGAGGTTTGCTTCGGGGATGGCTTTCATCTCGCCCCAGAGCGTATCCATTTGGTCTTGATAGATTCTTTTGGCTGACTCCATCAGTTTGGAAGGGTCAGCCAAATGCTTAAGTCCAGCTGGATGCACATAGATTTTAGCTCCTTGCTCGGCCAATGCCCAAGCGGCTCCGGCGTGATCTAGGTGAATATGGGTCAATAATACGTGTTTGACATCTTCTATTTGGAAGCCAGCCTCTTTGACACCAGCTTTAAGGTTTTCATAAGTCGAGTGTGGCCCCGTCTCGATCAATACGGGTCCTTCCTCTACACTATCAATCAGGAAGGAAGCAATGGTGCAAGCGTTTTTCTGAAACTCCAGGTCAATCGTTACGATCATATTTTTTCTAGTTTTAGCGTATTGGTTGTTTTAAATGCACAAAGACAAAACAAAATTAGTAATTTAGGAGCTATTATCATGTGCGATGCTAGGAATAGCTCTTGAAGCTGTATAAAGCTTATTTTTGGGTCGTAAAATTCTTTCTTCGGAACCTGATGTTCCCAATCTTTTCCAACCATAGCAACGAGCTATGCTTTCAAAAATTGACTTTATCAAAATCCGAATGATGAATTTTTTGCTACCAAATCAAAACTCTGGACAGCTTTCTTGAATTAATTCTGCAATAAATGAAAATTAAGAACCATTTTCAAATAAGATTGAGGCTTTATTCGTCTACCAAAATGGGTAATCTCTCAGGAATTATCTTGCTCTATATTTAATTGAGAGATTAGACATTTGCTGTAATACTCATCAAATTTTTTAAACTTATGCCTTCCCAGACAAATATTTATTGGCTTTGGTTGATGGCTTGGCGCGATAGCCGACGCAACATCAGCCGTTTATTACTGTTCGTCTCTTCTATCATTTTGGGAATTGCCGCTTTGGTTGCTATCAACTCTTTTGGTGATAACCTGCGAGCCGATATTGACGATGAAGCCAAGGAACTCTTGGGAGCGGATATGATGATTGATGGGCGACAACCACCGAGTGGAGAAGTAAAAGCCGTGATGGATTCTGTACAAAACATTTCTATCGCACAAGCTCGTGAAATTAGCTTCGCCTCCATGATCTATTTTCCTAAAAATAAAGGCACGCGCTTGGCGAATGTGCGCGCTCTGGACGGTGGTTTTCCCTTTTATGGAGAATTGGAAACCCTACCGCTGGGCGTGGGACAGACTTTTCAGGAACAGGCCAAGGCCGTGGTTGACCAAACGCTTCTACTACAATTTGGAGCCGACGCTGGCGACTCGGTCAAGGTGGGGCAAGTATTTTTCCCCATTGCCGGATCTTTGCAAAAGGCTCCCGGTCAGAACAACATCGCCTCGACCGTGGCTCCCAAAGTTTATATTCCGATGGCTTACTTGGAAAAAACCAATTTGGTCAAAAAGGGGAGCCGTTTGATTTATCGTTATTATTATCAATTTCCGCGTGGCTACGATGCCGAAGCCCTCCGTGATGCGATCAAGACTCGCTTACGCAAAGAAAATTACGATGTAGATACCGTAGAAAATCGCAAACGCAGCCTTAATCGCGCTTTTGCTTTTCTGACCAGTTTTTTAAATCTGGTTGCCTTCGTGGCCTTATTGTTAGGTTGCGTGGGAGTGGCTAGCGCGGTACAAATTTATATGAAAGAAAAGCTCAATACCGTGGCTGTACTCCGCTGCTTGGGGGCGAGTGGGGCGCAGGCTTTTTGGATCTATCTTATCCAAGTAATGGTCATGGGTTTTTTGGGTTCAGTAATCGGGGCGGCGCTGGGAAGTACGATTCAAGTATTACTGCCCGAAGTACTCAAAGATTTTCTCCCGCTGGAGGTGAGTTATTCGGTTTCTTGGCAGGCGGTGGGAGAAGGAATTTTGATTGGCCTGATTATTTCCTTGCTATTTGCTTTACTCCCCTTGGTGGGCATTAGGCGAATTTCTCCTTTACGCACTTTGAGAGCCGCTTTTGGAGAAGGAGAAAATCAGCAAGATCGCCTTGCTTATCTGGTCTATGCCGTCATTGTGGCATTTGTGTATACTTTTTCTTACATACAAATTCAAAATTGGCGGGAAGCCGCTTATTTTACTGGTTTTTTAATTTTTGCTTTCTTTGTTCTGGCCGGTGCCGCGCGTCTGTTGATGTGGGCAGTGAGGCGGTTTTTTCCTACTTCTTGGAGTTATATCTGGCGGCAAGGTTTGGCTAATCTTTACCGCCCTAATAATCAGACGATTATCCTGATTATTACCGTAGGGCTGGGTACGGCTTTGATGAGTACGCTGTTTTTTATTCAAGGCATCCTGTTGGGTCAGGTGGCTCTCTCCGATCAAAATAACCAACCCAATATGGTTCTTTTTGATATTCAAAGAGACCAGACCGCATCAGTAGAAAAGATGGTTCAGGAATTTGGCTTTCCTATCAAACAGGAGCTTCCTATCGTGGCGATGCGCTTGTCTGAATATCGTGGCAAAACCCGCAATGAGTGGCTGGAAGACTCCGTGGAAAATCTGCCCAGAGATGTCTTGAACCGAGAATATCGAGTTACTTATCGGGATTCTTTGGATATTAATGAAGAATTAATTGAAGGAAAGCTTCCCACCCCCGTGACCTCGCCTGATGACACAGTTTTCGTAACCGTATCCGAGAGTCATGCCCAGCGTATGAGAACCCGAGTGGGGGACAAAATCATCTTTAATGTGCAGGGTACGCCCGTTACCACTTACATCAGTGGGGTTCGCAAATTGGATCTGACACGGTTTCGTACCAGCTTCTCCTTTGTCTTCCCGACGGGGGTTTTAGAAGAAGCACCGCAGTTTTACGTACTCATTACCCGAGTAGATTCCAATGAAGAATCTGCCAAATTTCAGCAGGCATTGATCCAAGAATTCCCCAATATCTCCGTGGTAGATATTTCGCTGGTACTCAAAACCGCCGAAGAAATCTTAGACGAAGTCTCTTTTGTGATTCGCTTTATGGCTTTGTTTAGCATCCTTACGGGAATTATCGTACTGATTGGCTCGGTCATTATCAGCAAATACCAGCGGATACAGGAAAGCGTGCTCTTGCGCACTATGGGAGCTAATCGCCGCCAAATCATTTTGATCACGGCCTTGGAATACTTCTTTCTGGGAAGTTTGGCATCTTTGGCCGGGATTGTACTCTCTATCGTGGCGAGTTGGGCTTTATCTTATTTCGTATTTGAGATTGATTTTAATCCTGATTATACCCCCGTGATATTTATTTACCTGATTATTACCGCCTTAACGGTGTTAATCGGAATGCTCAATATCCGAGGAGTACTCCGCAAACCTCCTTTGGAAGTACTGCGGAGTGAGATTTAACCTCAACTCGCCAGAGACTTATGAAAGTATCTATCCTGAAATCTTCGGATCAGTCTGCGATTCAGTCCTAGACTAAATTGGATTTGCTCTACGTACTGACGATAGGCTTCTCTAAAGAAATCAACAAAATGGGGATCATCCAGGCGCAGGCGAGATTGGTATTCGCTTTGTTGGCCTTCTATCTGACCACCAAAATTTTTAACTAACTTGGTAACGGCTCCATTGTGGGTTAGCCATTGGAGGTCAATTTCCTTGATGCCACGCGCCCGGCACCACATGAGGGCACGCCCGCCCAGGCGTCCTGCAATTCCTTGGGAACGATAAGCTTGATCTACACTGATGGATATTTCGGCCCAAGTATCCTGCCCCTCCCGACGCTGTGGTGCCATATGAATGGCCGCGATGATTTTTAAATCTTCATCGTAGGCGGCGATGACACCTTCTTTGATCAATGAGATTTGAGAGACAAATTCTTTAATGAAATCATCTTTTACATTTCTCCCAAATCTAAGATAGCGGTCTTCTGCGTCCAACCGCAGTAGGTGCGCTAAATATTGCGCTCTCTCGAAAATAGAAACACGCTTGATAATAGTTGCATTTTTCATAGATATAGCAGGTAACAATTTGCTATAATAACGCCGGGGATAGGGAGAAAGTTGAACAGATGTAATTTTTATGAAAGCCAAAAACCTATTATTTTCAGATATTTATCTGTTTTATAGGAAAATTTGTATTTATAAAATCAAAAATGCGTGTTACTCCTTGGAAAGGCAGCTTTAAAGCCATTGTTGTATTATTTAAAGAATCTCTTTCAAAAATTTATAAAATTTATCTCGAGGAAGAGCCAGCGTCAATTCCGAAAAACCTGAGCATCTTCTTAAAATCCAGAAATATGCTCTAACTTTACTTTTAATTTTATAAAAACCACTTTATGCAAAAAAGGATTGTTTTGAGCTTACTGGGAATCTTGATTTCCGCAGTGGCCTTTACCCAAAGTAAAAAAGTAAGACAAGCCTACAGCGAAGGGAGGCAAAATTTTATTCAAAAAAAATATACGCTGGCGATTCAGTCCTTCGAGACGGTGATTAATTCAGGGGAAGAAAATACGCTGATTGCCAATGCCTATTACTACACCGGACAAGCCTACCTCAAACAAGGCAATCTGCCCGAAGCCCGCCAAAGCTTTCAGAGATTGCTGGAAAATAACCCCAATTGGTCTGAAAAGGACGAGGTTTATTACTCCTTGGCCGATATTGCCTTTCAGGAGCAAAGATATGATCTAGCCTTTGAGTACATCAATCGTATCCAGTCGGCTGATTTTCAAAAAGATATATATCCTTTGATTGGGCATTATGTACAGAAAATGGATATGGAATCCCTCAAGGTTTTGCAAAAAACTTACCCTGAGGATACCATCATTGCACAAATTTTAGTGGATAAAATTGCCGCGAACTCCACCAATCCTGACGATTTTTTCTTCATGCGCGATCTGGTTAATCAATTGAATCTAGATTTACCTTCACCCCGCCGTATCGAGAAGATCAAATATATTAGGGAGCCTTACAAAGTAGCGGTCATGCTTCCCTTTGACTTTGAGCGTCTACGTGTGAAAGACACCACGGGCTTGGCTCGTCTCTCTATTCAAATGTATCAAGGCATGCGGCTGGCGCAGAAAGAATTGGATTCTACGGCCAAGGCACAAGTCCAACTGTATGCATACGATATTGGCCGTGGGGACGAAGAAAAACTGAATCGGATGATTTTGGCCGAGGAATTCAAGGATATGGATCTTGTATTTGGTCCGCTCTTTGACGAAACTTATACGAGAATGGCCGACTTGGCTCTGATCAGAAAATTTAATTTGGTCAATCCACTCTCCATTAATCAAAATTTGATGAGTAGCCCTTTCACTTATCTCTATCAACCGTCGCTGGCTACACAGGCGGAGGCTACTTGTGATTTTATCCAAAAAAATTATCGTAATAAGAATGTAGTTATTTTTCACGATAACCTCGCTCGTAATCGAGATTTTGCCCAGCTCTGCCAAGAAAAAGCCAATACCTTAGGTTTAAATGTACTGGCTCTGGAAAAAATCAATACCACAGATCTGGGCTTGATGAGCCAAGTCCTGAGCAGATTTTCTGCCAACGAAATAGGGCACATTATCGTCAGTAGTACCAGCCAACTCATTGCCTTGGAGTTGATGAAGGTTTTACGTCAATTCAATTTGAATTCTGCGCTCTTTGTACCCGAAGCTTGGCTACGATTTCAGGCGATTTCTTATGAGGATTACGAGCGAGAAAATACGCATTTCATCCACCCTGATTATCTAAACACCGACACCGAACAAGCCGTTCTTTTCAAGAAAAACTTTATAGACTTTGCTAATACAGAGCCTGAGTCACAAGCCTACTTGGGCTATGAAATGCTCTATCTCTTTGCCGAACTACTGGAAAAAGCAGGTACACAGACCGATTTTCGCGAAGAATTTCGTCAACTAGCCGCACAGAAAGGAATTATTAGCGAAGGGCTAGACTTTGGAGAAGGGAATGACAATCAGTTTGTTCCCATTCTGAAAGTAGAACAGGGAGAGATCAAAGTCGTCAGTTCTATAAAATAAATTAGAAAGTATTCAAGATATGGACACCTCAACAAGTCAACAATTATTCGATCAAGCACAGCATTTTATCCCGGGTGGGGTGAATTCTCCGGTGAGAGCTTTTAAGGCTGTCGGCGGAAACCCACTTTTTATCCGCTCGGCCAAGGGAGCTTACATTTATGATGAAGATGGTAATCGGTACATTGAAATGATCAATTCTTGGGGGCCGATGGTCTTAGGACACGCGCACGAATTGATTGAAGAAGCTGTGAAAGAAGCCATAACTGACTCTCTCTCCTTTGGAGCACCTACCCGCAAAGAAGTAGAAATAGCAGAGCTGATCGTGGAGATGGTTCCCTCGATTGAGAAAGTGCGGATGGTCAACTCCGGGACAGAAGCCTGTATGAGTGCTATTCGCCTAGCAAGGGGTTATACGGGAAAAGACAAAATCATCAAGTTTGAAGGTTGCTACCACGGGCATGGCGATGCCTTCTTGATTGCAGCCGGTAGTGGTGCCGTTACGATGGGCACACCAGATAGCCCCGGAGTTACTCCCGGCACGGCTCGCGACACGCTTTTAGCTCCTTTTAATGATCTAGAGGCAGTCAAACAGCTGGTCGAAGAAAACCCCAATCAAGTAGCTGCCATCATCGTGGAACCCGTAGCGGGTAATATGGGCTGCGTGATTCCAAAATCTGAATTCCTACAAGGTCTAAGACAGCTCTGCGATGACAAAAATATCGTGCTGATTTTTGATGAGGTCATGACAGGATTCAGACTCGCAGCAGGAGGCGCACAGGAGCTTTTCAAAGTAACTCCAGATATGACCACACTCGGCAAAATCATCGGGGCGGGTATGCCCGTGGGTGCTTATGGTGGTAAAAAAGAAATTATGGACTTCGTATCTCCAGCTGGCCCCGTCTACCAAGCAGGCACTTTATCAGGTAATCCTGTGGCTATGTCCGCAGGTCTGGCCATGCTCAAATACTTGAAGTCCAATCCAGATACTTACAAGAAACTCCAGTACATTACCACCAAAGTAGTCAAAGGCATTCAAGCAGGTCTAAATAAGCTGGAGCTTGACTACACCATCAATCACATTGGGTCTATGTACAGTTTGTTTTTCACCAACCAAGAAGTGTACGATTTTGCCTCTGCCAAACGTTCTGACTTAGCCTTGTTTGGAAAATATTTTCAGGCCATGCTAAAACGTGGAGTGTATCTAGCTCCTTCTCAGTTCGAGAGTCTATTTCTGTCTGTTGCTTTGAGTGAGGATGATGTAGAAAAAATTATGATCGCTAACGAGGAAGCACTGAGGGAGATTTTGGCTTAGAGATGGTCAATAAGCAATGAGCCGTATCTTTCTTCTCTTCCAAGAAAGTACGGCTTTTTGGTTTCTTCCTATGGGTGAAGGTAATAAAAGATAAACAAGCCTAAGCTAATCAGCGGCAAAAGCCCTAGTAGAGCCAGGTAAAGATAGGTGTTCATGGGCAACTCACAGGCTAATAGGAAATTACTTAGGATAATGCGTTCTTCCACCGAGATTTCTTCATCTAGCAGTTCGTCAAAGCCTTGCTCGAGCTCGCGGTTCAGTTCTTCGTAAAGAATCATCCCTTTCTTCTTCAAATCCATGAATTCCATGAAGCTGTTTAGCTGAGTAGCCGCCAGTGAAATCGCCCCCAGAATGACTAGTGCCAGCAGAGTAAGTCCCAAGGTGTATTCCAGATTGAGCCAAAAAATTATCACGATGAAGAGCATGGTGCCAATAAAACTATTGAATAGTTTCTTAGCCATGTGTTTAGTAGCGTTTTCCAGTTGGGTAGTTAGGCTCTCGAGCTTGTCCCAGTAAGAATCCAACTTACTGATGACTCCGTTTTCAGTTAAAAAGTAATTGGCACTATTCATGGAAATAGTTGATTTCTACGATGAAATTTTTAGCTATACAAATTTAGTAATTTTTCCTTTTATATATACGATTATAATTTAAAAAGTAATACTTAATCTAGATAAATTGCCGATAAAATTTTAGTCCCTCGGGTAATTTTAGCGAATCATTTGGAGGATTTGGGCTTCTGTATGTGATGCAGAATCTCATAGGAGAGCTACTAGAGTTTTGTCAGTAAGCGAGAGGGATGAGTCGTTTGAGTGCTTGTTTTTTTAGCTTAAGTGCTGATCGTTAGCTATTCTAGAACTCATTCGCCCGGTGAGCCTCCGGATATTTAAAAACACCTGCATCTTTTTATCAGATAAAAATACAGGTGTAAAATCTCGTCTTGGTGTGGATAAAACTATATTTTTAGAATTCCATGGATTCGCCGATGCCTAAAAGTATCAGTTCTTTACCCATTTTCGCGAAAGCTTGCTTGGCTGCTTCGTGGTCAATTTTGATATAAGGAAAAGTATCATAATGTACACCCAATACCTTATCACACTGTACAAACTCGGCGGCCACGACCGCATCGTGATAATCCATGGTGAAGTTACTCCCGATGGGTAAAATGGCTAAATCCAGCTTGTGAAACTTAGGGATCAACTGCATATCCATGGTCAAAGCGGTATCTCCAGCAAAATAAAAAGTCTTACCATCACCTTCTAACACAAAGCCTCCTGGGTTTCCCCCGTAAGTACCATCAGGAAGTACGCTAGAGTGGATTGCATTAACATATCTTAGCTTGCCAAAATCAAAATTTACCAGCCCGCCGTGGTTAAGTGGATGCACTTTTTCTATTCCCTTGGAGCCAAACCAGCTAATAATCTCATAATTAGAAATAATCGTTGCGCCCGTTCTGTTGACGATTTGCTCGGCATCGGCCACGTGGTCCTGATGCCCGTGGCTGATCAGAATATAATCGGCAGGGATACTGTCCACATCAATGTCTTTGGCTAGGTCATTGGGAGTGATAAAAGGATCAAAGAGCAGATTTTTTCCCCCTACTTTGACTGAAAAGGTCGAGTGTCCGTAAAAAGTGAGTTCCATGTTTGAAAGATTAAGAATTTCGTGAAATGTATAAAATGATTCTTAGGAATTAGAGGACAATTCCTTGCTAAAGTTAATCATTTCTATTTACAAAATGTTTGTATGCTAAAAAAACTTTGTCTACACTTCGAATAGCAAGCAAGCTCGGAACCTAAGATGCTATCTTCGGGTGGACACTCTAGGTTAGAAAATTCTAGCCGATCGGGGTACTTTCTGGAAAACTTTTCGATCTCGAATGGAGTAAAAGCTAAATACGGGATCAAATCAGCGGTAGTTTCAAAAACATCGTGATTTGAATCAAAGACTGCTTAGCAAATCTATGAATTATGAAGATTTGTTAGTATAATCGACTAAATTTGTGTGAGTTCTGATATCATACATTCTGTTCAATAAAATCGCACCCTTTATCATTATGGAAAACATCAAAGTAGAAGGCAATAAACGAACTCCAACCATTGAATTTGACTATGCACAAGGCTTCCTAAAAATCACAGGGCGCTCTATCCCTGAAAATAGTTGGAAGTTTTATAAGCCTTTTATAGATTGGATTAAGGAATACACAACCAAACCTCCTAACGATCACACCAAAATCCATATTAAATTAGAATATTGTAACTCCAGTTCTAGCAAGTACATTCTCGAGGTTTTACAGATTTTAGATGATCTGGCTAGCAAGAATCACCCCGTACGTTTTGATTGGTACTACGCCGATAACGATGAAGATATGGAAGAGATCGGGCAAGATTTGGCCAGTTTTCTCAAGTCGGTAGAAACCGAACTGATTTCCTTTAAACGAGAAAAGCCTATTATCTAAATCTACGAGATATACTCCCAAGCACTCTGATAAGCTTGATTATTTTCCATATAAGCGATCAGATCTTGGTAAAATGGATGTTGACCCAAGGTGGCACTATCTCCGATGACCACTAGCTTCTTGCGAGCTCTGGTCATCGCCACATTCATCCTGCGTGTGTCGGCCAAGAAGCCAATCTGGCCTTTTTCATTACTCCGCACGAGCGAAATGTAAATAACCTCCCGTTCTTGCCCCTGAAAACCATCGATAGAGTTGACCCTAACCCAATCTTCATACTCGACTAGTTCTGGAAACGTGGCCAGATAGTCTTTGAGATGATAAACCTGCGCATTATAGGGCGAAATTACCCCTACTGAAAAAGCTTGCTCCAATAGTTGAGGATTGGTCATTCGGATTTGACTCATCAAACGACTCAGGTGTTTAGCAATTAGTTCAGCCTCCGCTGGATTGTAACGGCTTTTGGTTTCGGGATTAATTTTTTCTTCAAAACTACAACCGGCTGTATCGATAAATTCTAGAGCCTGATTCAAGATCTGGTTCTCGGCTTCTTGTCCCAAACGATGCGTTTTGACCGAAGGGTCGGCCTGCAATTGTCCTTGATAAAACTGCTCATTAGAAAACTGCATGATCTGCTCGTGCATCCGATACTGGGTACGCAACATCACATCTACGGACTGCTGTGCGGTAATCTTCTCAAACAAAGTAATAGATAAGCCCGCTCGAGCCGCTTCATAAGATTTTACCGTAGGGGGTAATTGCTGATGGTCTCCGGCCATCACGACTCGTTCCGATTTAAGGATTGGTATCCAGCAAGCGGGTTCTAAAGCTTGGGCGGCCTCATCAATAAATACCGTAGAAAAACGCCGGAAGCGGATATATTTATTCACCGAACCGACCAAGGTAGCCGTAACCACTTGCGCTTCGTTGAGTAGGGAATCAATGATGTATTTTTCCAGAATATTAGCCTCACTTAACATACGACTGGCTTCGGCATACAACAAACGTCTTTGTTCGCGTTCGGTTTTTCCAAATTTACGTTTGTATTTGCCTGCCATTCGCTTATACTCCTCGGCTTCTTTGCGCAGTTTTTTTAGGAAATGAAAATCCCGATGTTGGGCAATTTGTGCTTCTAAGCTATGCTCCACGAGGGACTGACTAACACGAGCCGGATTTCCAATACGCAATACCGAAAGCCCTTTATCCAGCAGCCGTTCGGTCAACAAGTCTACGGCTGTATTGCTAGGCGCACAGACGAGCACCTGCTTTTCTTTCTCCAAGGTGAGCTTGATGGCCTGCACCAAGGTCGTGGTTTTGCCTGTACCCGGCGGGCCGTGCACAATGGCTATATCTCTGGAGGCTAAAATATTTTGGATCGCCTCGTTTTGAGAGGCATTCAATTCAGACAAATAATAATATTCTGGAATTTCTTCTGGGCTGAGGCGTGCAGCTTTTTTTCCTCCTATCAAGACATCTCTCAACTCAGCCAAGCGATCTGCTTTGGCTTCCATGACTTTTTTGAGGGCTTCTGTCATCTCCTGATAAGTAATGGTATCAAAGAGTAAATCTACTCCCAAGCTACCGTACTCAACCCATTCGGGCAATTCATCTACCTGAAAGGCAATCCGCATGCTGTCTTTCCAGACTGAGGCAATGACACCCGAGATCGAGGGGACTTTCTGATGTTCATTAGAATTATTAAAAAGTGATACCGAATCTCCGACCTGAAAGGCGTGATTTTCTTCTCGATGGCCTCCCCGCTCGATGCTTAGGTGAAAATTCTCTCCTGAACCAATCTCCGTGTGTTTTACAATAATGGGATACCAGGTTAGCCCCTTTCGCACGCGCTCTTTGAGGGGCGTGAGAATCATTCTATTTTTGTATTGCTTTAAGTCTTCCTGTTTTTCTATTTCCAGTAGTTGGAGCAGTTTTTCTAGTGATTGCATATACAAAACTAAGTAAATTCGCCCAAATATAAATTTGCAAAACTATCAATTAATAGCTTTCTTAGCCTTTCGTTTTTTTTACAATCAAAATAATATGACGTTTCAGCAGGTAGAAGATTTTATCATTTGGTTCAGTGGGGCAGTATGGGGCTTACCTTTGGTTTTTCTACTGATTGGCGGGGGAATTTATTTTCTGATTTACTCTGAATTCGTTCCCTTTCGCTTTTTCAGACACGGCATAGATGTGCTACGCGGCAAGTACGATGACAAGGAAGACCCTGGCGACATTAATCACTATGAAGCACTGGCAGGTGCCTTGGCCGCTACCGTAGGCGTGGGTAATATCAGTGGCGTGGCCGTGGCGATTAGCATGGGCGGCCCGGGGGCGATCTTCTGGATGTGGGCCAGTGCTTTTGTGGGGATGGCGACCAAATATTTTACTTGTACTCTGGCGATTATGTACCGAGGGCTGGATTCTAAGGGGCACATTCAAGGAGGCCCGATGTATGTGGTAGAGCACGGAATGGGTAAAGCTTGGAAGCCTTTGGCGATATTTTTTAGCGTGGCGGGAATGATCGGTTGTTTTCCTGTATTTCAAGCTAATCAATTAACTCAGGTGGTGAGAGACTTGGTACTGATTCCCAACGATCTGACTAAGGCGGGAGCCTCCTTCCAAACGGATTTTATCACGGGGGCAGTCATTGTCTTTTTGGTATCTATTGTCGTATTTGGAGGCTTGAAGCGTATCGCACAGGTAGCCAGTCGCTTGGTGCCTACGATGGTGGTTATTTATGTGGGGACAGCTCTTTTTATCTTAGTTACCCATATTGCTGTCATCCCAGAAAGCCTTCTCTTGATCGTTACCGATGCCTTTACGGGAGAAGCCATGATGGGAGGTGCACTCGGAGCGGTTATTATTCAAGGAGTCAAACGGGCAGCTTTCTCAAACGAAGCTGGCATCGGTACGGCTCCCATGATGCACGGAGCGGCTAAAACCAAGGAACCCGTACGCGAAGGATTGGTAGCCATGCTCGGTCCATTTATAGATACGTTGGTGATTTGCACGATGACCGCTTTAACCATTTTGGTAACGGGCGTTTGGAAGAGCGGTAGTGAAGACGGGGTAACGCTGACGGCCACAGCTTTTAATGAAGCCCTCCCTATTCCGGGCTTAGGCTCTTATATCTTGGTACTTTGTATTTTTATTTTCGCGATCACTACCCTTTTTTCCTTCTCTTATTATGGAGCTAAATGCTTCGGTTATTTATTCGGAGCAGAGTCCAAACCCTACTATAATTTCTTTTATGTGGCTTCTATTATTTTTGGGGCAGTCGCTTCTATTGATGCTGCAGTTGGCCTGATTGATAGTATGTATGCTCTGATGGCCATTCCTACCATGGTTTCTGCGCTTTGGCTTTCGCCCAAGGTGAAAGAAGCGGCTAAAGATTATTTTGCAAGGATGCGCGCCCAATCTTCTAAAAACTAAGCCATTGCTTCATCCTGTAACGTGTGAGGTATTTTCAGTCATGCGCATTTTTTAAATCTTTTTTCTTGCAGACTCTTCAAAAGAAGAGAGCTTAGGAATGATATTGATTGACCTAAAGTTTTAATTTGTTAGCAGAAAATTCATATTTCGGATTCTAAGGAAGTGATTTTTTTTAAATAAGATCCAGCTTTACTGGAGCTTAAGTTAGCCAGCAGGATGCCAGCTATTGACGAAAAGATCTGCGAAATCAGCTTCAGAAAAAAGGTATTCTCCAGCCCAAAGACAAGCTTGATAGAAAAGAACCTACCAGCACTCCAAGCGAACAAGTAGTAAAGGTTTTTGTCCTGAGCCAAGTTTCTCTCCTCATCTATCGCTCTTAGTGAGTTATTTAATCTTGTAAATGTGGCAGAAATATTACCTCAACCGAAAAAAAACAAGTTTGCTATAGAATGCAGAGCTAAAATTGCTAACTTCGTGAGTCATTGAGAAAAAAACATTCAGCCCCCTAAATATGCATTTTATCCCTTCAAAACTGCTGATAACAGAAGAAAGAGAACAACACACAACTTCCATTAAACCAGATCAAAATCAAGCTATTTTCTGGTAATCACTATCAACAAAAAGGCTGTGAACTGCTATGAACATTTATGGTAAACTAACGATTCTTTGCATTTTCTTAGTGTCTTGTACTACGGCTACGCTCTATTATTTTGTAGATTACGAGGTAGAAGAAGCACTAAAAAAAGAAATTTTTGCCTCACTTTCCCAACAAGCGGCACATAGTATATACGGTATCGAGCAATTCATTCACCAGCGTTTGAGTGATATCCGTGGCCTCGCTCAGGACCCTCAACTTCGCTCTGCTCCTTTGGCTGGCGAAGAAGTAGCCAACCGTCTCAGAGAGCTTCACCAACTGCATCCTGTCTATTATAGTCTTTCTTTCTTCACGATGGGTAGAATACGGCTGGCTGATACGAAGGGACTGGCACTGGGCGTCAAGCACTCCTACTCGAAATATTGGAAAAAATTAAATTCACAATCCGAGGTAGTCATGGATATTTCACGCTCAGAATCCGTGGGTAAGGTTGTGATGCACTTTGCCGCTGTGGTCAGGGATCAACATAATAACCCGCTAGGGGTGGTCGTCTCTCGTATCCTTATTGATCGGCTTCACGATGTACTCAATGATTTTCCTCGGCACGGTAGGCTCGATAAAAAAGTTTCTGTGGACTTGATTGATCAAAAGGGAATGCTGCTTTACTCGAACCATAATGTAAATACGCTTTTAGAGAGCCGCTACGATGACCACCACCTGCTCGATGAACTCAGCCAAAAACCTGTTAACCTATACGAGTCGAAGAAAAAACTCTATTTCTACGCACGAGAATCCGGTTACTTGAATTATGCGGGCAACGATTGGGCACTCATTACTCGCATGCCCAAAGCGGCGGCTTTGAGTTCACTGGCGCAGATTCGGATCAACTTGATTTTTATCGTTATTCCTATCTTTATCGCCTCGGTATGCTTAGCTTTGATCGCCGCCCGTTTCTTTGTCAGACCCATCGTGCAGTTGAGTCGAGCAGCTCAGGAGATGACACAAGGTAATCTCCAAATTGATTTTAATATCCGCTCTCGAGATGAAATTGGCCGATTAGCCCAGCACTTACGCCTGACGGCTCAAAGCCTAATCGGTCGTATCGAGGAGCAAACGCGCCTGAACTACAAACTCAATCACCTTAATTGGGAAATGAGTCGCAAGTACCAAAAAATTCAAGAGCAAAAGGAAGAGATCGCCCAACAAAAGGAAAAAATCTCTGCTCAGAATCAAATCCTTTCCCAAGCCTTTGACCAAATCAAGCTCAAGAATAACCAGATCACCTCCAGTATCAACTACGCGGAGAGAATACAACGCTCCATGCTTCCAGAAACATCATTATTGGATCAAATCGCTCAGGAACATTTCATACTGTACCAGCCCAGAGATATCGTGAGTGGAGATTTCTATTGGTACGATCAGGTAGAGCGTGAGGGAAAGTCTTATTTTATCTTAGCGGCTGCCGACTGCACAGGACACGGGGTGCCCGGCTCCATCATGGCTATGCTCGGGAGCAACCTATTGACCAACTTGGTAAGCTACGGAGAAATGCTGGATCCTGTGGAAATTTTAAAGCGTTTAGATCAAGCGATCAAGCGGGTACTGCACCAAGAAGACCGTATCAAAAACAGCCAAGATGGCATGGAAGTAGCACTTTGTGTAATTGATTTAGAAACCATGCACCTCGAGTTTGCAGCGGGCGGACGCCCTCTGTACCTTTTCCGAAATGGGCACTTGCACGAATACAAAAGTGATAAAATCATGCTGGGAGGTTTGGGAAGATTTTTCCATCGGGAGAATGAGCTTCCCTTGAAAAAATATAGTCTAGACTTACAAGCAGAAGATCGTATTTATTTGTTTTCAGATGGCTACCAAGACCAATTAGGACAGCATCGCTACAAGAAATTTTTGACCAAAAATTTCAAAGCATTCTTAAAGAGAATTCACCAACGCCCCATGAACCTCCAAGCGGCTGCCTTACACGAAGAACACCTACTTTGGAAAGGTTATCGTCCACAAACGGATGATATTATGATTATGGGTATCAAATTTTGATTGCTTATTTTTCGTGATGGATTTTAGATGAAAAACCCTTTCTTCTAGGTCTTGCTCACTCTTCGCTATTATCTCCATCATTTTATACAAACCCGTGTTTAGGAGAGAAGCTGGCTCACCTGTAAATTCGGCCTGAACTTTGCTCATGAATAGGTTATCCTTGACAAAATATTTTAAATATTGAGAATAAACCGAAGGGAAAAGCATAAAAGGTTTTTATTTTACATTCTCATAACAAATGATCTTAAAATAAGCTTCTTATCATATGATGCTGAACGCACTGTGTCAAAAATTTATTTACAGATAACTATCGCATATTTCACCCTCGTTTGAGACGAGTGCGAGATACACGGATACTTAGACTTAATTTACAGGGCAATAAGGCATTGAAACTAATTAATTTTAGAATTCCTAGACAAAATGTATACTTTTTATTCTTTTTCCCGTTTAAGCCACTGAGGTGTTTTCAAAGTTTGCAAACGAAAACCTTTATAATTATACCGAGACATTCAAAACCAACGGCTTGAGTATCATCAAATATCCATAATTGTTTTTTATCTACTCAATCCTTCAATGATGAGATGCACAGAGCACTCATCTGACATCATCTTAATAGCTTAAATACTGTAACCTAACCGTGGAAACGGCCGTTTGATGGATCTTCATGACACATTCTCTGAACTTAGGGGGGCCAAATCTAACCTTAGCGTTGTTAGAAAAGCCAAAACCTTCTTTGGGAATGCCTAATAAGTTCTTATCAAGTTTCTCGTTGGTGTTTTCATCGTGATAAATCTTGTAGGCGTAGTCGCCTGGCGGTAATTGGTCAAAGACTACTTCTGCTTGACCGTTCTCGATAGCAATTACCTTATGGTACATTGCGTTCCGGTTTTTATCGAAGCTGGAGGCATCATCGTACAAGGCGATCATAATTTTTCCTCGGTCGGAGCGACAACCCTTTACTTTAATAATAAGTCTTCCTTGACCAGTAAAAGAAAAGGCTCCTAGTAATAAGGGAATCAATCCAAGGGTTAAGTATCTACTCATGCTTGTCATAGTAATAGTAGGAATTGTTTTTTATAAATCTAGAATACAAATATAAACTTAATCTCATCTTCTTAGAGCAACTGTTACGTGTAGAAAACAGTTTTGTTAGGTCTATTCTGTCGCTTTTTATGAGCGTATCGAGTAAATGCCCGTACGCTCGTCTATCTTTATAATCAGGCGATTGGATTGGACTTAGTGATTTATCAAAGCCATCTATGCGGTGCTTTCTCCGTTCTTAAAAAAACGGCAGTTAGAGTAGCACCAGCTATCCGATCAACACCACGAAGAAAGGATTAGATGATGAGAAAAGTTTATAGAAATGCTCTTTCTGAGTATCCTCTGCACTATTCTCCTCTCTTTACTCGTTTTTTGTGTCGCCTGATTGCTTTGTATCACGAAATACGAGCAAGTAAGGCACTTCGTTTAAAAAAACAGCCTGAAATAGGCTTTGCGTGTCAGAAACTGATGCTGAAATGTGCTCATTTCAGACAGTGAATATTTGATATTGGCGGTGATCATGGGGATCATCTTTAATATTGATTCGTGTATTATTAGCTTATTTATTAAACCATTGAATAGTTATGAATAAAGACTTAGAAATCGTTGTAGAATTAATTAAAAGTTGGGAAAAGTTTAGAGAAAATGGCGGTGCCAACCTAGAAGAATTTTCTTTCTGGTTATTCCGAAACTTTAATGCATCAGATGCTCAGAATGGCTCTACCAATCATGCGATGGGCACCAAAGCACTTCCCCAAAAGGATAATGAGAATGTAAATGCCAAAATCAGCCACCTTTGGGGGCAGTTAGAGCGTTATAAGCACAATCTCGTGAAGAAAGCTTTCAAGGATTTACCCATCAAGACCGTGGATGAGTTTGGTTTTCTGTCTTTTGTAGAAGAACGCAAGAATCCTAAAAAAGCAGATTACATCAAATGCTCTTTGTTGGAAACCACCACTAGTTTCGAAATGATGAAACGGATGTACAAACTGGGTCTCATCAATGAAGAGATCGACAAGGATGATAAACGTTCCAAGCGTATTCAACTGACAGAAAAGGGGCAAATTGTCTTAGAACAAGCTCGCATCAAAATTAACCAAGTCAATCTGATTACGCTGGGTGATCTTTCTCCCCGTAAAAAAGATACCGTTTTAGAGATTTTCTCTTATCTAAATGCATTTCAGCAAAAAGTACATAAAGATTATCAAGAAGAAAATCTAGATAAGATCATCTCTAAAGAGTTTTTGCAAGGCTAAGATGAAGAAGCAGCTACGAGTTTTTGGCCATCAGCTTTTAATGGAAGTACTGATTATCAAATGCTTGTATGAAAACTTTTGGGCTAGGGTCTGCCTATGAATCATTACATTCTTTTGCAAATAGAGCGATTTGCAAGACACACAGGCTAAAAAGCATTATCTCAGTAATCTGTTCGTACCGAATAGCTCTGGCGATCGGCAGCGAGCGATTCCAATTCTGTATGTACTTAGCTCAAGAGGTCTCATCTGGTTTTTCCCAAAAAGAAAGACCAAACTATCTCTACTCAACTACCTTTATTTTGAATCGTGTCTATATTTATTGAAGCGCACCTTTTAGTTGTCACCTAACAATACGTACAACTTTTTGAAAACTTATTAATCATTTTTATCTACTCATATTTACCCACCCAATGGGGTTTTTCTAGCTCATTAAGGTTCTAAGAGTTCTACGGGAGCAAAGGAATCAAAGAGAGTTTCGGGTACAGAATCTGTCACGACGATATCAGTAATTTGTCGGCGATCTCGGTTACCAGAGAGCAGGATATTGCCATGTTTTTTGTAATCCAGCCAAGGCAAGACAAAATTAGCACTGTCTTGGGTTGCCTCACGATAATAAGCCCATTGGGTAACGAGGTTTTTTTCTTGATCTACATAAACTTCATACTTGTTTTCGGGGGTATTGCCTACCTTGTCGAAGGTAAGCTGGAGGACGTGTGCCTTTTCTCCTCTTTGGGTGGTATCTTCTCGGAGATATTTGAGCGTGACGCCACTGTCTTTCATCTTAAAAGGCATGACGAGCCAGTAAGAGTCATTGATCCAAACGCTTTTGCCCCTTTGAATATAGTTTTGTAGAGAGTCTGAATCTTGAATCTCGACCCCATTTTTTTGCACCTTTCCTTCCATTTTGTTGAGGTGTAAGATAATCTGGAGCGTATCTTCGGGGTAGTCAATCCGAGCGCGGTGCGTGGCCTTATCCCAATAAAGGGTACGTGCACCAAAAAAATTCCAGCTAATCAGACGGGTTTTATCCCAGTTTTCTCTGCCGCCCATGGCTTTCATCACTTGGTCAGCAATCTCGATGGCCTTGGCATCAGAGGCATCCTCCTTGAAGCCCGGCGCAGGCGGATTTTCAGGAACAGTCTCCTGTACGGTAGCGGCCTCCTCTTGTTGAGAAGAAGCTGTATCTGATTGGCATGCACCTAACACGAGGCACATCAAGAGGGAATAAGCCAAGCTAAAGTTCAATAGTCTTGGATAAATGAGATTTTTCATAGTTTTTCTGTTTTGGAGCGAAAGTACGAAATATTGTGTAATCCTTTTTCGTACAAACCGAATCGTTTTGTGGTATGGATTTAAGGTCATATGAATTCGTGATTAAAGATAAGCGTTTTTTGTTTTTTAAAAGCTTACATGGCTCTTCTCCTCTTCACCAAAAGCATGGCAAATTATTTGATCTAGGCTACATGAGCTAACTTTACATCCATTTATGAAATCTCTGTTTCGGTCTAATCGCTTGTTTTTCTTACTAATCGTGGCCAGTTTGGCGATGTGTATGTACGCTTGTGGAAACGGAGGTTCCGAAGAAGCCGAAAAAGAAATTGAGGAAAATCCTATTCCATCCCAGCCTGCGCCTGCCTCAGATGCAGAAGAAGAAACCCCCGCACTACGAAGAAAATTGGAAGAGGCCACCGAAACCCGAGAAGAGGAGGAAGCAGCTGACGACCAAAGCGCCCCTGTGTCTGAGGCAGCCGAAGTACCCAAGCCCCCTCGCGCCACTACTTTTCGGAACGCGCTCCTGATTTACGATATTCCCCCACTTATGCAGCAAGGCCAATCCACACGAGTGGAGGCGCTCATTAGTGAAGTACAGAAGTCTATTGAAAAATATAGAGAACTCAAACGCCTCTCTTCTGAATCCCGAATCGAGGAGATTAAGATTGGCAAGGTCATGACCCTTCGCCTCAGTGATGACAGCCCACAAGATAGACCCGCCTTCGAGATCAAGCCAATCTCGGACGAAGAGCAGCTCATCGATACCAATTTTTCCGATGCTTGGGAATGGGAATGGGACGTGATCCCTCTGCGTAGTGGCCAGCATCACCTGAACCTGAAAGCAGTGGTCACCGTGGTAGATGAAAAATTTGGCGAGCGAAAGGTAAATATTCCCGTATTTAGCCGTCAAATTAAAGTAAAAATCAACCGGATGTATGTACTCTCGGGTTTTGTACGCAATTATTGGGAGTTTCTGGCTTCGGCCATTTTTATCCCCTTGGTCATTTGGGGCTATTCGCTGTATATGAAAAAACGTCGAGCCAAAGCGACCACTTAGGTTTATCTTTGCTTCTGTGCATACGGATCAAATCTCACGAAACATCCTCTTTTTGGTGCCTCCTCAGGTGCATCTGCTGGATATCAACGGTCCGGCACATATTTTTTATGAGGCACAGGCTTTTGGTGCGCCTCTGCAAACTTATTTTATCTCCGTACAAGCAAAAACAGAAGTTGAGAGCAGCGCGGGTCTTTTTTTCAGTCAACTCACCCCTTTCTCGGAGTTTGATTTAAGCAAGGAGGATTTTATCTTCGTGCCGGGCTTGGACTACGGATTACTTTCTAGCCTTGATTTTTTGGAAAAATGTCAGGATTTTTTTCAATGGCTCAGAGAGCAAGCGGCTCGGGGGGTCAACATTTGCTCGGTTTGCACGGGTGCTTTTTTACTGGCCGAATCGGGTATTTTGAATGGCAAAAGCTGTACTACGCATTGGAAATATTTCAAAGAATTCGCAGCCAAATTTCCTCAGGTTGGTCTGGAAAAGAACCGTCTTTTTGTCTTCGCGAAGAATCTCTACAGCAGCGCAGGCGTGAGTTCAGGCATTGATCTAGCCTTGTACTTATTAGAAAGACTGTACGGAGCCAAGTTTGCCCTTGATATTGCCAAAGAAGTCGTCATCTATCTACGAAGAGGAGAAGAAGACCCTCAGTTGAGTATTTTTTTGCAGTACCGCAATCATTTGGATGATCGCATTCACGAGATTCAAGATTTGATCTCTCAAGATATTTCTCAGAAATGGCTCTTAGCAGACCTGGCCGAGTGTATTCATACCAGCCCTCGGAATCTGACCCGCCTCTTCAAAAAAACCACGGGAATTACCATCGGTCAATACATCGAGCAAATTCGCTTAGAACAAGCCCAACAATTGCGGGCAGAAGGGCATAAGATGGACTACATCGCCCAGACTTGTGGCTTCAAAAGTACCAATCAACTTCGGCATCTCCTCCAGAAGTAGTTGCTGGTTATGTGTTGCTAGTTGTGGGTTCCTTCTTTGGAATCAATTCGTCTCGGTCTGCTACTCTTAGAGTGACTCTGTGCAAAAGAATACAGATTGCAAGATAACGCTCTCCTCGATTTTGTCCTGATGCTTGGGGGTTTTGTCCTTGTGATCGCGCTTGACTTGGCTTAGGTTTGTAAAAGCTTATTTATTTTATTCTATACAAACCACATTTACCATGATAAAACTATCTTTATGCATCGTCTTTTTTATGACTTTCCAAATGATTCTAGCACAGGATATTAGGGAAAAAATCAACAACAATGATCTGGTGGTTGCCATCTACACGCAAGATGGAGCTGAGGTGCTGGATATGGCGGCTCCTTTGGAAATACTCAGTCACGCTGGTTTTGAGATTTACACCGTCGGCCTGAAAAAGGAGAAAATCACTTCCCAAAGTACTTTGACCATGATCCCTAATCACGATCTAGCATCTGCGCCTCCGGCCGACATTTTGATTTTTGTAGGAGGTAATGCGGATGCCTCTTCTGATAACAAAAAGGTAAAAAACTGGCTTTTAGCGAAAGCACCCTCCGCTCAGAAAGTCATGAGCATTTGTACCGGTGTATTCTTTCTGGCTAAGGCTGGCCTTTTGGATGGGAAAAATGCAACGACCTTTCACCATAGTTTGGATTATTTGGAAGAAGATTTTCCCCGGGTCAAAGTGCATCGGGATCAACGTGTGATTGAGGATGGCAAATTCATTAGCACGGCGGGCATCAGTGCCGGGATCGATGGGAGCCTGCATTTGATTGCCAGTACGCTGGGAGCAGAGGTGGCGCAGGCTGTGGCCAAACACATTGAATACGAGGCTTGGCACCCAGAGAAAGTAATGGTGGTTGCTCCGGAGAGCGATGATTAATTGCTGTGCAAGGGGAGCTTACTGAAATAGAAGTTTGTACGAAAAACTTTTATTTTCTATCTCAGGATTATCTTATTTTCCCTAGCATCGTAAAGATCAAAGGATCAAAACAGAGAATTATGCAAGCACCATCCCTCAAAAAAATTCAAATAATAGATTGGGCGATTCCCCTGGGAATCCTGTTGGTTTCTGCTCTTTTGGCGCTAAGTCCTCTCTTACAAACCCACCCCGAATTGGCAATAGGGATCACCTACGACCTCACCCTGACTGCCCCTCTGGTTTACTTCTTTTTGATTCGTAAAAAAGCAGTTCCTAATATTAGCGTGCTCAGCTTTTTTACGATAGGCTTAGTACTGGCTACGTTGCTTTTGCCCGAAGAACAGCAGTTTCATTTGGGTTTGGTCAAAACGTATTTTCTACCCCTGGTCGAGTTAGCTGTTTTTGCCACGATTGCCCATCAGGTATACCGGGCTCGGAAAGCTTTTCGGGCCCATCATTCTTCGGATAGAGACACTTATGATCTTCTGAAAATGAGCACATTAGAGGTCATTGGCTCCAAGAAGGTTGCCAGAATATTCGCGACAGAGATGGCTATGTTTTATTACGGGCTTTTTGCTTGGAAGAAGCCCAAGCCCGCTAGTAATGAATTTACCTCTTATCAAAATAGTGGGGTTTTGGCTCTGATGGGCGTGATTATTTTTATCCTTTTGATAGAAACTACTGCTTTACACATCTTACTCATACGCTGGAATGGAATCATAACTTGGATACTTACGCTTACGAGTGTTTACACGGCTTTGCAGCTCTTCGCGCATTCAAAAGCCCTTCGTCAACGCCATTCTCAAATAGAAGATGGGAAACTTAAGCTCAGGTACGGTCTGTTTGGAGATACAGAAATTCCTCTGCACGAAATCGAGAAAATAGAGGCTACTTGGCAAAATGTAGAGGCTGGCGATCTAAAAGTAGAGAAATTAGCCTTGTTGAGAGAGTTAGAGGCTCACAACTTAGCTATTTACTTCAAAAACCCTCAAAAGCTGGAAAGAGTCTATGGCTTTACGAAAGAGTGCGATGTGCTTTTATTGCACATTGACCAAAAAGAAGCTTTTAGGGAGGCGCTAAACGATAAAATTTAAATCAAAGAGGGGCGGTTCTAAGCACCGCCCCTACGGAGTTTTCGGGTTTACAATTTACCCATTTATTCTTCTTCCTCTACCACCGCACGCACACTAGATACCGCACAAACGCCAAAGTAGCCCACGGGTTCCTCACTCGATTCAGGATTTACATTGAAAATATTGGTGCGCACATTAGAGAGGGGGACAGCAAATAAACCTCCGTTGCCCAATTGCGTACTCACCTCCGACCAAAAGTTAAAAGCATCTTCGGTGATCGAGTAAATCTCTACATAAATAGAATCACCCACTTCGTAGGGAGGCAGAGTCTCGCTATCATCTTCGGGGTCTTCATAGAAAGGATTGACACCCTCTCGAATCGGGGTGATGAAGGTCAGGCCATCGATATTACCTCCTTCACTAAAACCTGCGTCAAAGGCGATATTCACATCAAAAGCACGATTGAGCAACTGCCCATTTTTGAAAGTGCGAATCCAGTAAGTGTCGCCTGAGCCTACAAAATCTCGGGCAAACAACTCGGCGTAGTAGCCATCTGGCCCAAAGACTTCATCGTCTCGGAATTCGGTCGTCAGCGAGTCAATCTCGGGGACGCGTTTTACTTCGGAAAATGCCTGAAAAGTATCTCCTTGATAATCAATGGTCAAGGTATAGGTATTGCCCAGTTTGCCAATGGCCTCATCGGGTGTACTAGGATTCCAAAGATAAATTCCATCATTATTTTCGTCGGTAAAAACAAAAGTACGCCCTTCGTTATCAAGCACTTGCACCTGCGCATTTAAGATGGGCGTAGCTTCGGAATTATCAAAATAGGGTTGCGTTAGAAAAAGGCGGACTTCCTGCGTAGTGGAGCTATCGGTCAGCCAGGCATCCACCGAAAGTTGTGGGGGAGCATTGTCCAAATCTACATCAATCACATCTTCGCAGGAGCTGAAAATCACACCCAGAAACATTAGGAATAAAACAGGATTTAAGCAATTTTTCATGTTCAGACTGATTTAGAATTTGAAATTATAAGAAATAGAAGGAATAAAGCTTCCCACCACGGAGAGACGCACCGCCTCGGTTTGGCTAGGGTCTTGTGGATTTTGGCGAAAAGTAACTGAGAAAGGATTGCGCTTATTGTAGACATTGTAAATAGAAAATACCCAGTAGTCCTCATTTTTACGCGGTTTGCCGTTCTTTTTAAACTTTTTGCCCTGCAAGGTAGCTGATAAATCCAGACGGTGGTAGGCAGGAATACGAAAGTTATTCCGACTCTCCGAAGGATCAAGCGGTATTCCTTGGAACCCACCCACACTAAATTTATTACTTGGAAAAGTAGCGGGCGTACCTGAAATTACCACAAAATTAGCTGAGAAGCTCCAACGCTCGGTCAGGTCATAAAAAGCTACAATCTTCAAATTGTGGGTTTGGTCAAAGCGATTGGGAAACCATTCATCATTATTGATGCCATCTACCTTTCGCTCACTTCGGGCGAGCGTGTAGGCAATCCATCCGGTGAGTTTACCCACATTTTTGCGGACATAAAACTCTAAGCCATAGGCTCTTCCGATGCCACTCAGCAAATCGCCCTCGAGGAATTCATTCAAAAGCAAATCAGCATTGTTGATATAATCTACCAAGTTGTCATAGTACTTGAAATAGGCTTCTACGGAGGCTTCGTAATCCTTCCCACCAAAATTTCGGAAATAACCCACTGCCACCTGGTCGGCAATGGTCGGGCGAATGTTATTGGTACTGGGGCTCCACACATCCAGCGGCGTGGCGGCTACCGTATTGGAAATCAGATGAATATACTGCACCATGCGATTGTAGCTGGCTTTGATAGAGCTTTTTTCGTCAAATTGATATTTGATAGAAAAGCGAGGCTCTAAATTCTGATAAGTCTCGATGACTTCCCAATCGTCAAACTCTTCGGAGCTAATTGGCTCCCGACGAGTGGCAGGCTCTTCGGCGGGGGCATATTCATAAGCGGTGGCGGCTCCTAGATAATTAAAAACCGAGTAACGCAAGCCGTATTGCAGCGAAAGCTTAGGACTGATAGTTTGCTCATTGCTGATGTAAACACTAGATTCCAAGGCGCGCTTGTTATCCAAGGTAATGCTGCTGGTTTCGCCCACACTTTGTCCGGTGGCCGCTCCGGGCTGGAAATCATAGAGAATGGTCTGCCCACCGAAGCTGATTTCATTGCGTGGATTGAGATAGTAGGTAAATTCAGGCTTAAAACTGTAATTGATAATGCGTGATTTCCAGTCAAAAGTATCATCATCCTCACCAAAATTCAGCTCATAATCATAATTACTGTAAAAAACCGTGAAGTTGGAGAACAACTTGCGATTAAAGATATGATTCCAGCGAAATGTAGCCGTGGCATTCCCCCAACTCGAACCAAAGACACTCTCCGCATCAAAATTATCCCTACCCAAATAACCTGACAAAAAAATGCGGTTATTCTCATTGACATCCACATTGGTTTTGAGGGTCAAATCGTAGAAATTAAAGACGCTATTACTCAAATCATCATCCAAAAAAGGCCTGGCCAGTACATCCACGTAAGAACGCCTGCCCGCCACGATAAACGAAGCTTTGTCCTTGACCAAGGGAGCTTCTAAGGTCAGGCGGCTAAAAATCGCTCCAATTCCGCCCGAAGCGGCAAAGCGTTTGTTGTTTCCTTCTTTCATCCGTACGTCCAGAATGGAAGAAAGCCTTCCTCCATAATTAGCCGGAATGCCGCCCTTGATGAGCTTGACATCTTTGACGGCATCGGGGTTGAATACGGAGAAAAAGCCAAACAAATGAGAGGAGTTATAAACAGGGGCTTCGTCTAATAGCACCAAGTTTTGCCCCACGCCTCCTCCACGTGCATTGTAGCCCGTGGCGCCTTCTCCCACGGTTGAGACGCCGGGTAATAACTGAATACTTTTGATTACATCGACTTCTCCCAAGAGGGCGGGCACTTTCTGGATCGTGGAAATATCCAGGCGATTTACACTCATGGCTACCTCCGAGACATTGGCATTTTCACTCTCGGCCGTAACGGTGATTTCGGATAGTTCTTGCTTTACCTCCTGAAGCTCTACATCTAAGGTCATGTCTTGGTCAAGCTCAATTTGGCGAACCTGTGGATCATAGCCTACATAGCTATAAGTGATTTCATAACTCCCGGCAGGAATAGACAGCGAGTAAAAACCATAGCTATTACTGATATTCCCCGTGGCTAATTCTTTGATGTAAACGGAGGCTCCAATGAGGTTCTCTCCGTTCCCCGCATCTTTGATGTAGCCACTCAGTGTAAACTTAATTTGCTGCGCGTTGAGCTGATAGCCCAGCAGGCATAGCCAAGCGAACAGCATGGATTTCTTGAGCATAGATTTTTGCATGGTTAGTGTGGTGATGGAAAAAAATGAACGAATCAATACTAGGTAAAGGACGTACTCCTAGCAATAATCTTTTAAACCAGTATGATTGTTTGACCCTGCAAAGATAAAAAGGGTTGCTTCAAGTGGGCAGTAGATGGCCAATAATAAAAGGTCAAGGCTGACCTACTATCATTTTGGTAAGAAAAATTAGACCGGAAGGGGATTCCGGTCTGTATGGGTGCTCAGAGAAAGCAAACAAGAAGGTGAATTATTTTTTAGAATCTGACCTAGAGGATTTAGGAAACAGGCTTTTTCCCAGTTCTCCAATTTTTTGTAAGCCTATATTTTTGAAGGGCGCAATCGGGTTTAGCGTAGTATCTGATTTAAAATTACCACTCGGGCTAAATTGAACTTTGAGCCTGAGTTTGTTCCTGCTGAGCTTCAACTCTTGTGCTCTCTCGATGACTTGATCTTGGTGGTCGCCACCTTTTCCACGGAGCATCTGGATCGGGTTAAATGATTTTTTGGTTTCACTCTCTTGTAGCCAAGCTTGGGCGGCAGGTACATCATCAAAGTATTTGAGACTAATCTTGATCCCTAAGGTCTCGATCAGATTGTAAAACAAACCCACACTCACCTGAGCAACTTTGGCTCTGGGCTGTACGATGGCTAGCTTAAATCCTTGATTGAGCTTATAAAAACGGCGGAAGAAATAAGTGTTAAGCCATTGCCGACCCGGGTCAGGATTATGCTCCAGATCTTTGATATTAATGAGCAAAGCCGGGTAGGGATTTTTCTTGGCTTCTAGGAGGATTTCTTGGAAAACCTTTTGATAAAATTTTTGGCTTACTTTGCCAATTAATTGTACTACATAATATCTCCCATTTGGATCTACCAATCCTGTGGTAGTCCCGTTAGGACTCACGTAAATACTTTTCATAGTTTTTGGTGTCTTAAATCCGAAAGTGTCTTTTTATACTTTAAAGAGATTTTATTGTAAAATAATTCCCTCACAAGCTACATACAGTACGTTTTTGTACAAAAGTTAGTTCTAACCTTAAAAGTATTTATTTGTAAGATTTGAACACATTTTTGATAGAGAATGTTGCCAAGCTAGAAATCATCAAAATATCTGTATATGTTCAATTTTAGATCATCTAAATCAAAGTCTGCGCAAGCGATTCGCTGGCAAACCATTCAGCAAGCTGAGCAATTAGCAGAGATAGAGGCTTTATCCCACCAAAAGAAAGTTTTGGTTTTCAAGCACAGTACCCGTTGTGGGATTAGTGCTACGGCCTTGAATCGCTTAGAAAGAGCTTGGCAAAATCCGGAGATGGAACAGGTTGAGCCTTATCTATTAGATTTAATCCAGTACCGTGCTTTATCTGACCAAATCGCCAAGCAATGGGGAGTCACGCATCAATCTCCCCAAGTGATCGTGTTGGATCAGGGCGAAGTGGTTTATCATAATTCTCATATGGGCATCAATTATCAAGACCTGAAAGCCTTGGCTTAGATGCTGGCTCTGGGTATGCTTTGAGCTGCTCTTTTGGGGAAATTTGGGTAATCTGTGGAAGCGTACTTGTTGCTAATTTCTACAATGTGTGGTTTTTTTCCACATCTATTTTGGTATCAATGGAAAAACTCTAGCTTTTAAAGCACTGACTAACAGAATTTTACAAAAAAAATTGGTTTCTGGCAGGTAATTCGCAAATACACTAAACGAAGATTAAGTTAAGCACATTAGAAAAAGGGGATATATACAAGACCAAAAATTCAGCTGCTGAGAAAGATCAGCAATTGATTGTCGAGTAAATTTTAATAAACCTGTTAATACAAAGCCAAACAGAATTTAATTTCGGAAAGACACACGACCTAAGTCGTGTGTTTTTTTTTATATTTTTGAGCTTGTTTTCCTTGACGGGAAGGATTAACTTTAATTTATAATTCTGTGACGCATCTATGAAACACACCGCCCGCATATTAATCATCGAGGATGATAGAACCTTCTCCAGAATATTGGATAATTACCTCAAAAAAAACAATTTTCATACCGACTTGTTCCTTCGGGGTGAAGAAGCACTCAAAGCTTTTCAAGAAAACTCTTATGATCTTGTCCTAACCGATTTTCGCCTACCAGACCGGGATGGATTGCAAGTGCTGGCCGAGGTGAAAGCAAGTAATCCCAAAATTCCAGTGATTCTCATGACTGGTTTCTCTGATATCCGTACGGCCGTCAAAGCGATCAAGCTGGGGGCTTTCGAGTACATCGTTAAGCCTGTCAATCCAGAGGAGCTACTACTTACCCTCCAACACGCCTTAGCGGGTCCTGCCCCCCAAGAAGAAGCGAACAAACCCAAGTCGTCCAAGGGTTATAAGTTTGATTACATTCAAGGACAAAGCCAAGAAGCTAAGCAGATTCAGCAACAAATTGAACTGGTCGCCCCCACGGATATGAGCGTGATCGTACTCGGGGAAAGCGGTACCGGCAAGGAGTATGTTTCCAGAATGATTCACAGCCTCAGTGCTCGAGCCGACCAGCCTTTTGTAGCCATTGACTGTGGTACGCTGTCGGACGATCTGGCCGCTAGTGAACTTTTCGGCCACATGAAGGGTGCCTTTACCGGGGCTTTGCAGGATAAAGTCGGGCATTTCGAGGAGGCCAATGGAGGGACCATTTTCATGGACGAAATTGGGAATCTATCTTATGAAGTGCAAATCAAACTGCTCAGAGCAATTCAGGAAAGGGTCATCAAACGAGTGGGCGGCAACCAAGATATTCCGATTGATGTCCGCATTATCGTGGCCACCAACGAAGATTTGAGCTATGGAGCCAAATCGGGTAGCTTCCGAGAAGACCTCTATCATCGCCTCAATGAGTTTAGTATTAAAATTTCTCCACTCAGGGAGCGCAAAGATGATATTCTACTTTATGCGGATTCTTTTTTAGAAAATGCCAATCAAGATTTAGGTAAATCTGTCCGTTCTTTTGACGAGAAAGTGGAGCAGATTTTCACGAGTTATTACTGGCCAGGCAATCTCAGAGAGCTTAAAAACATCATCAAGCGTGCCGTGCTCTTGGCCAAAACCAATCAGATCACCACCGAGTGCTTACCTCCTGAATTAGTCTCTCAGGCACTGACCGAACCCGTTCCTATCGAGAAAAAATCAGAAACCGACCTCAAAAAAATTCAAGAACAAAACGAACGAGAACTTATCCTCAAGACTCTGCTCGAAGTCCGCTACAACAAATCCAAAGCCGCCCGCTTGCTGGGCATTGATCGTAAAACGCTTTATAACAAAATTGATAAGTATGGCATCGAGGCTTGATTAGAGGTACAAGCTATGATTTAGAACTGTGCTCATAAAAAAACAGCAAACCTAGAAAGTCTGCTGCTTTTTGAGTTTTACGGATGGTTATATGGTTTGGGTAGTTTTAGTTTTTTGTTTGAAATATACTGTCTTAGGATACCACTTAGCTTACATATTCCACATCACTTAATCATCAGACCAAGAGTAGTTCCAGCTACTGCCCGAACTCATATCTATGTGAAGCTTTTCTTTAAAGAGCTTTCTATATTTGGAGAGCATTTTACCAGAAAGGCTTCTGCCTTGTACTCGGATAGAGTCATTTTTAACTTTAATTGAAACGCGCTTTGCGTCTCTCTCGATGAGTCCATCATCTTTCATTTGCTCGATGATGCCGGATAAGTTTCTTCTTTGAGCTTCGGCCTTCTGGCGTTCTTCCTGATCACGTAAACGAGCCTCGGCCCTTATTTCTCTCTGCTTCGTTCTGAGGACTTCCTGTTTTGCTCGCTCGATTTCACGATGTGCTCTCTGTATCTCTTCTCGGGCGTGATTGGTTTGCATACTGATTTTTATTTTTAGATCATCCAGACTCTCGAGAGCTTCCTCAATCACTTCTCGCATTTCCCTGTCCAAATGTTTAACCTTGGGCAAGTCAATTTTGATCTCCTCCCCATTTATCTGAAAGCGCAGGAAGCCATCCTCCTCGTCTATTTCATAATTAAAGTCAAAATCAGGAGCCTCGGGGGGTTCTGGAGGTTCAGGCATTTCTATGCCAATAGCGATTTCCATTTCTTCTTCTTCTTCTTCCTCGATTTCTTCTTCCATCTCTTCTTCTTCGATAAGTTTCTCCTCCAACTGGATGGTCACCTCGCCGGGCGTATTGGGGGCTACTTTGATCTTGGAGTTTTCGACCTTGAATTCCTTGGCGTATTTGCCATATTCTGCTTCGGGAATTTCTTTTCCATTTTTGAAGATATGCATTTGCCCCCGGCGGTCGGTCACGATCATAAAATCTTTCCCAAAACGGATGGTATCTTCTTTCACAGCAGGCACAAAAGTTTTTGTAGCTCTGGCAGGTATTGGCTCAGCCAAAGGCATAGGAGCCTCGGGAGCTTCCAAAGGTTCTGCTTCTTCGTATAAGCGTCCTACCCAGTTGTGCAAGGCAGATTGAATATTACTTTGCTTCCAACTGTAATCCGCATGGGCGTTGAGCGTGGCGATTACCAAACAAAAAATCAGAATAATAGCGGAAAGGAAGCCTTCCGAGAAAGTAGAGCGTTGTGTTTTTTGGTAAAGCAACCGCTTGATTCTTTGTACCAAACCTCCTTTTTGGCCAGTCAGCCCGAGTGCCAGCGCTGGTACCTCCAATCGCTTGGCTTCTAGTACGGCTAGAGTCTTGGCCAAGACCAGATGATCGCCCGTGATTTCTACGGCTAGGTCATCGCAGCAATTTTCTCTTTCTTCTCGGATTTTAGATGAAATCCACCACACGAAAGGGTTGAAAAAGAGCAGAATTTCTAGCAAAGACTGTAAAATATTCAAAAGATAATCGTGGCGACGGATATGCGCCAATTCGTGCGCCAAAATACTTTCCAATTGTTGTGAACTTAACCCTGTCAAAGTTCCCAAAGGCAATAGAATCACCGGTTTAAAATAACCCACCACCATCGGCACCTGAATTAGGGCGGATTCCATCAGTCTTACGGTTTTATGTACCTTGATCTGAGCCGCTAAATATTTTAAAGTTCCATGCCAGTGATCTGATGCGGGAAAGGCTTTGTAGCTTTTGAGTCTTTGTGTGTAGGCAAAACCACTCAAAAATTTAAGACTCAGGACCATCACGCCCATTAGCCAAAGGCTGACGATAAAGGGCAGATGCCTGTCGTAATAACTGCGAAAGAAATTTACATAATATCGATAAGACCAAAGGGCAGGGCTTGCCTCCTGACGAACCACTCCAGAGGCATCCTCACCCACGACTATCACGGCATCAGTAGCATCAGCAGTGGTGGGTACATCTATCTGATAAACACTGTAAAAAGTAGCCAAAGCACAGAGGCAGAGCGTCAATAGAGCCGCTCCAGATACGAAATAGCGTACTTTGGAAGAATTTTTCTGTAAGGCAATCAGTACAAATGCCAATAAAATGGCCACCATCGCCCCTTGCCATAGGGAGTGGATAATCGTCCAGCCCAGTGATTCTATAAATTTTTCCGAAAATAATTGCTCAATCCAATTCATTTTTCGCCTCCTTTCTCTTGCTCGATTTGATCGATCATCTTCTTAATTTCAGCCAGTTCTGCCTGGCTGGTGCGCTTGTTACCTAGTGCTTGCATGACTAGCTTGAGGGCTGAACCTCCAAAGGCGGTTTCTAGCAAACGATCTATGAGGTTTTTCTGCGTAGCGTCTTCACTCAGATCGGCTTGGTACACGTGCTGACGCTGAGAGCTATCGCGAGAAAGCATGCCCTTTTCTAGCATGACCTGCATCATTTTGAGCGTGGTCGTGTAGCCAATGGACTTGGCCTCGGCAGGGCGAAGGCGGTTTAACTCTTGATTGACCGTTTTGACGGTGGAAGCCCCTTGCTTCCATAAAATCTGCAGAATTTCTAGCTCTGCTTCGGTTGGTTTATGCATGGGATATATGGTTTGTTTCGGTTATTTACTCTTTATGAGTTTTTGGTTTTTTGTCTGTTTTTCAGACCTTTACCTTTGATATTTATTGACTTATCGTGTTCCAAACACTAGAATACGAAAAGCTTCGTACTGCAATAATACGAAAAGCTTCGTAATAAGCAAATTTTAAATACGAATTTCTTCGTACTTGGTGAAATTTTTGAAGAATGCCCAGAGCACTAGGAAAAGCCAATGCGGATTTTGATCTTTGCGTTGTACGCTATCACGAAAGATTCATAACTCACAACCGACCGCTCTATGCCCAACTTGAATTTTGAGATCAAACTTGTGGACTATGATTATTCACTTCCCGAGGAACGCATTGCTCAATTTCCGCTGGCTCAGCGGGATCAGTCCAAGTTACTGGTGTATCAACAGGGGCAGACGGAGCATCAGCATTTTCAGGATTTGCCTCATTTTTTACCAGAAGAGACTTTGTTGGTTTTCAATAACACGCGTGTGATTCCCGCCCGTCTTCATTTCCGAAGAGACACTGGAGCTTGGATTGAAATTTTTTTGATGAAGCCTCACGAGCCTGGACTGGTTCCGCAAGCACTTGCTAGTCAAGAAGCTTGTGTCTGGCAATGCTTGGTGGGTAATCGTAAACGCTGGAAAGCGGGGGAAGTGCTCACGCAAACCGTTGAGACTGAAAATGAGGTTTTAGCCATCAAAGCAGAATGGATCGACAGAGAAGCCCAGTTGGTACGCCTATCTTGGGATCAGCCTGCTTATCGATGGATTGATATCTTAGAACTTTGGGGGAAATTACCGCTTCCTCCCTACCTGAAAAGAGAGCTACAGGCAGAAGATTGGGAGCAATACCAGACTATTTACTCCCAAGAAAAAGGAGCAGTAGCCGCTCCTACGGCTGGTCTTCATTTTACGCCCTTGGTTTTGGAGAAGCTCCGGCAAAAAAATATTCTTACAGATTTCCTCACGCTACACGTAGGGGGAGGCACTTTTCAGCCCATTAAAAATGAGGATGTTCAAACCCACACCATGCATTCAGAGCAAATGATTTTTAGCCTTGAAAATGTGGAAAACCTCTTAAACCGTGCTGGCAAAATCGTGAGTGTAGGCACGACTTCACTTCGCGCACTAGAGAGTCTCTACTGGTTTGGAGTCAAATTGGCAAATCATCTACCCTCCCAGTCGCTTCCTTTTTTTATCGAGAAGCTCTATCCCTATCAAAAAGATACGCCTCAGGAGCTTAGCTGGTCACAATCCTTGGAAAATATCTACCAGTATATGAAACATCATCAAATCCAAGCACTGAGAGGCGAAACGGAGATTTTTATGTTCCCCGGTTATCAATTTAGGAGTAGTCAGGCTTTGGTGACTAATTTTCATTTACCCAAAAGTACTTTAATTTTGTTGATAGCGGCTTTTATTGGTCAAGATTGGCGTCGTGTTTATGAAGAAGCACTCGCACAGGAATATCGTTTTTTGAGTTATGGAGATTCTTCACTTTTGATCCCTGGCAAACTATGAGTTACTTATTGAGAAAAAATGCTTATTTCTTCCTTTGCTTCTGCTTTTTTTTAATAGTAGTGGGAATTTTGCTATTATTCAATGAAAAGGGAGCATTGGAGCTGGCTATCAATCGAGAGCATCAACGCTGGTTAGATGTTTTTTTCAAATACCTTACCCACGTAGGTGATGGCCTGTTTTATGTTCTGGTGATCGTAATATTGCTCATTTTCCGGAGAAGGCAAGGATGGATTGCGCTCGTATGTTTTGCGGTGGTGGGAGCCAGTGTTCAGTTCCTGAAGAAGCTAGTTTTTTATCAGGCTTTGCGTCCTAAATTGTTTTTTGGAGAGCAGGAGCTACTCCACTTTGTAGAAGGGGTTTCGGTACATAGCCACGAAAGTTTTCCATCTGGGCACGCAGCGACTGCTTTCTCAGTTTTCTGTCTGCTTTCACTATTTAGCAAAAATCCTGTTTGGGGGCTTCCCCTGTGCATCTTAGCTATTTTGGCTGCTTGCTCACGTGTCTACCTGTTACAGCATTTCATACTAGACATTTACGTGGGTGCAATCCTCGGCACGATTCTTACCCTCGTCATTTATCATCTCATGACCAGAGTACGAGCAAGCGCACCTCCGAAAATACTTTCCTAGTCCCTCGCTTCTTGAGAAAATCTATTGGGGGTTTCTCCTCATATGGCATAGCTTCTATGGTCATTTTCCAGTTTCAGTATAATTATTGCTTGTAAATACTTAGCTGCAATCCGAGTAAAAAGATAGAGAATCCTTTGGGCGGTATGTGATTGTGATGTTATATGAACCCAAGTGGGCTCTATGAGATGATTACTCAAGGGCAGTTATCTTAATCTCAAAAGCTTTTCAATCGCTGGCAAATCGTGAGAAGATTATGGAAACCATTATACAAAATTCTTCTACTCAAGCTCTACCCAACCCTTTTCCTGGACTACGACCTTTCAACCCAAACGAAAGTCACTTGTACTTTGGTCGTGACCAACAAGTACATGAGGTAATAAATAAATTGAAAACCAATCGTTTTGTAGCTGTCATTGGAACCTCTGGCATTGGCAAGTCTTCTTTTATGTACTGTGGCTTGTTTCCAGCCCTAAAAGCCCAACACCACAGGGAGCCAACAGGCACTTGGGAAATATTCAGCCTGCGTCCCGGAGAAGCTCCCATTAAAAATCTAGCTGAAGCACTCACTGGAACCAAAGAGTCTCATGATGTATACCAACATCTCTGTGCTTACCCAGAAGGACTGGTAGATTTGCTTCGCAAGCAAAAAGAACAAGAGACGGATCCCAAGCAATATTTAATTTTTTTAGATCAATTTGAAGAATTATTCCGCTTCAAAAGCGCAGATACCCAACATCACGAAACCTCAGATGCCTTTGTAAATCTTCTCTGCGAGGCTTTACAACAAGAGGAGGTGCCTATTTACATTGTACTGACCATGCGCTCAGACTTCATTGGTAACTGCTCTCAATATCCACATCTCACTAGATATATCAATCATAGTCAATTTTTGATTCCTTACATGACTCGTGAAGAAAAGAAAGCAGCCATTGTAGGGCCAATTCAAGTCATTGGAGCCAATATTGAGGAAGATTTGGTAGAAAGAATTCTCGATAGCATAGGTGATACACCTGACCAGCTTCCTTTGATGCAGCATGCCCTCATGCGAACCTGGGATGCTTGGAGTCAGAGTACAGATGATACCATCCAGATCAGGCATTACGAAAGGATCGGAGGAATCCAAAAAGCACTTTCTATCCATGCTGACGAGGCTTTTAATGAACTCAATGACCCGCAGAAGGAAATTTGTGCCAAGGTATTCAAAGCCATCACCGAAATCACGAAGGAGGGTCGTAAAATCCGTCGCCCTACCCGTTTGGGACAAATTGCGGCCATTGTCAATACCGAGGTTCAGGAAGTCAAAGAAATCGTAGACTTGTTTCGCCGCGCCGATCGAGGTTTGCTCACGCCGCCCATGCATATTCATTTAGAAGCAGAGACGATGGTTGATATTTCTCACGAGAGTCTCATCAGTAACTGGGGCACACTCAGGAAATGGGTAGAAGAAGAGGCTGACTCGGTTAAAACTTATTTGAGGCTGGCCGAAGCGGCCGAAATGCACCAACAGGGTAAATCTGGCTTATGGCGTCCCCCCGAACTAGACCTAGCACTCAGCTGGCGAGAAGAGCAACAGCCTGCTAAGGCTTGGGGAATCCGCTACCATCCTACCTACGAAAGAACCATGCTCTTCTTGGATTCTAGCAAACGTGAATATGAAGCAGAACTTGACAATAAAGAGAAACAACAAAAACGACGACTCGCTCAGGCTCGCTTTATCGCGGTTATTCTTTTCTTGGGAGCAATCATCGCAGGAATCTTTGGATTTTATGCCTATTTCCAGAGTCAGGAAGCCCAAAAACAAGCAGAACGAGCTAAGAAACAGGAGGTCATTGCCCTAGAAAAATCCGAAGAGGCACAAAGACAAGCACTTATCGCCGAAAAACAGAGAAAACTCGCCCTAGAAAAATCTGACGAAGCCGCCCGACAAGAAAAACTAGCTCGTTTGGAAGCCGAACGAGCCAAAAAACAGGAAGAGATTGCCAATGCCCAGAGAGCCATTGCCATTACCGCCTCCCAAAAAGCAGAAAAAGAAGCCCGCATTGCTAAGCTAAATAGCCAGCTCGCGGAAATAGAGAAAGAAATTGCCGAGATCGCCGAAAGAAAAGCCAAAGAAGCCAATCAAAGAGCTTTTTCCCTGAGAATGTTGTCTATCGCCAATGCCATGGCCATCAAGTCTAAAGAAATGGAAGACTCCGTACAACGCAAGGCTCTGGTTGCTAAACAGGCTTATATTTTCCATACAGAAAATAATGGCCAAGAAAACGATCCCGATATTTACAATGGACTTTATTACGCCCTAAAAGCCCTGCGCTCCAAAGATAGCAGTTATAACCAGCTCATAGGCCATAGTGCCAACGTACGCACCGTAGCCCCTTACTGGGATCGACAAATATTTTCGGCAGGAAGTGATGGTAAAATCATGCTTTGGGATACCCACACACGCGTGACCTTGGGAATGCTTGACCAGCCGGGGCTGATTCATCGTACCCTCGCCGTTAACCAAGACCGAACCCGTGTGGCTTGCGCGGGTAATTATCCGCGTATCCAGATTATTCAAACAGAGGGTCTCCAAGTAGAGCGTACCCTGCCTGTAAGCTCCGATCAGGTGTGGTATATGGCTTTTGGCGATCACAATCAGCTAGTAACGGCCGAGCAAAATGGAGTGGTTTCGGTCTGGGATTTGAATACAAATTTAGATAGGCCAGTCCAACGAACCGATCCTCATCAGGGAATCATCAATGCGGTGGCCGTATCTGGGCAAAAAATTGCCGTAGCCCGAGGGCAAGAAGTCCAGATGTTTGATTTAAGTGATCTGAGTCAAGCCGGTACTTTTTATCGTGATCCAAGTCGTGAGATTGTATCACTTGCCTTTAGCCAAGATGGACGCTTGGCCTTAGGTAATAGCGAAGGAGTGGTCAAGATTTTTTGGGTAAATACAAAAATGATGCAAGGCAACGAATTGAAAGGACATAAGGCACGGGTAAATAACCTGATTTTCACCCAAGACAACCAAAGATTAGCCACGGCCAGTTGGGACAAAACGGTAAGAATTTGGAATGTAGCCACGGCCAAGAGCCTCGATGCGCCTCCTATCATCTTAAATGACCACGAAGATTGGGTATGGTCGCTCACTTTTAGTCCTGACGGTAAAAAATTGCTCGCCGGCTGCAAAAATGCACTCTTTAGAGTATGGCCTACTCAGGTATCTGAGATGGCCGCTTCTATCTGTCCTGACCCCGAACTCAGGCGCAACCTCACGCTCAAAGAATGGGAGCGGTTCGTTGCTCCTATCGATGAGGTCGAATACGAGAGAACGTGCTCAGACAAGCCCTATCCACCTGAGTGGCAAAACTTAAAGCAGACCTCAAACCCCAATGTTCAGAAAACAGAGTAATGCTTTATTCACCATCACCCATACAGATTTTATTCAAAGTACTTCACCTGCAATTATATAGCCTTTATGCGCCCACTTGTATTTGTTATCATTGGCCTCCTCATCTTAGTTCGTGTTTCTTTAGCGAGTGCTCAGACTTGCGAACAGAGACTAGACCAAATTAAAGAAGCTTATCGCAACGGAAGTATTGACGACGTAGTAGCTGGTGAAAATCCTTTGGAAAATTGCCTCCGCCAAAAAAATCTATCGAGAGAAGATGAAATCGAAGCTTATAAATACCTGACTATCATTTATTTGTACCTAAATCGGAATCAGGAAGCCACAACCAATATGCAAAGCTTCATGCGCAAACGCCTAAAAAGCAACCCTGACTACAGTCCTCGCCGTGAGATTCCAGAGTCTGGTATTCCCGAGTTTATTCAACTTTTTTACCAATTACGCTATTGGCCCACTTTCTACTGGGGTGGCAAGATGGCTTTGAATTTTAGCAATATTCGCGTGAATGAAACCTTTAGTGTAGACCGATCTAATTTGAATCGTGGTACTTATGAATCTCAATTAGGCTTTCAACTAGGAGCTAGCTTTGAGATTCCGGTGAGTAAATCTCAACCCTTTTTTTTAGTCACAGAGCTTTTTTGGTCGCGTAGCACTTATCGCTTCCAAGATCGAGTTTTGGATTTTGCCGAAATTGATTTTCTAGAAAATCAAGATTGGATTTCACTCCCAATTCTCTGCAAATACTACCTAAGACGTAGAGAAAGAAGGGATCAATCCATTAAAAACCGTTTTCAGCCTTTTGCCGAAATCGGAGGCTCGGTCGACTTTTTATTGCGTGCACAGGCCGATGTGCGTAGAGTAGATAACCTCAGTGGTCTGGAAGGCGGAGGAAGCCGAGACCCGATCGAGCAAGAGAATCTTAATCTGATTAGCGAAAAGCAAAGAAAACGACTGAATTATTTCTTGATTTTTGGTGCAGGTCTTAAGCTCAAAAACTTCCTCAAAACTGGTGGAGACTTACTGTTGAGTGGGCGTTATCACTGGGGGCTGGGTGCGCTAGTAAACCAAGATCAGCGCTACGCCAATCCTGAATTGATTTATAACTTTGGCTACGTGGATAGTGATATCAAACTTAACTTGATTTCCCTTTCTATTGGTTTTTTGCTACCCAATTATAATCCTCAACCTACTAACACTATGAGCAAACCTTCGGGCATTAGATTTTAGAATGAGTGCGCGCTATGAATAAGCTATTCACTTTTACGCTCTTGCATATGATCTTTGTTTTTGAGTATCCACTAGTGGCTCAAGAGTTAGATTCCTTGGCGGCTGATTCTACCAAGGGAGCCCACGACCGGGGCTTACACGAGCTCAATTATGTATTTGAGGACGCAAAGTATTTTGACCCCAAACAAATGCGAGCACCTGTGTATCTGCAACTCTATGATACTAGAAAACAACAATACTGGTCTCCCCCACTTGTAAATACTCGCATTAAAACTTCTAATTTTGGTCTGCGCTGGGGCAAATTTCACCACGGTGTAGACTTAGCCCTGCGCCTTGGAGCCAAAGTCTTTGCTGCTTTTGATGGAGTCATTAAAATCGCTACCTACGAAAGTGGTTATGGCAATTACGTCGTCATCAAGCACGATAATGGTCTGGAAACCTTGTACGCGCATCTTTACAAGCGAAAAGTTCAGGCTGGGCAAAGAATCAAAGCCGGAGAAGTGCTCGGGTGGGGAGGAAGCACTGGCTACAGTACTGGACCGCATTTACACTTTGAAGTCAGATATAAAGGCTATAGCATCAATCCTTTGCTTGTTTATGATTTTTCAAAAAAAAATCAGATCAGATCCGACAAGTTTTTCTTGAAGCCACATCACTTTCGTCATTTTGGCAATGCCACTCAAAAGAGAGCCTACCTCTATCACGAAGTAGGACAAAACGAAACCTTAGAAATGATTAGCCAACGTTATGAAGTTAGTACACAACATCTAGTGCAGATCAACCTTTTGCAAAAGCCCCATTTACAAGCTGGACAAATTATTCGGATTTACTAAGCGTCTCTCTGTAGTTATTAGTTTTAGCTTTTTGCAAACAAAACGAGCTATTATTTATATTTGAATCCTCGTAATTAAAGCTTTTCTTTGCTACCATCACTAGGTGGTATATATTGATGCGTGAATACCCTGAAAGACCCTAGGCAAAACGTGTAATTGACAACTCACAACGGACAACTACTTGAATCTATGGATTTAAAAAAAAATCTCCAACCCTTGGTTCCTCACCTCTTGGTTTTACTGGGCTTTCTCCTAGCCAGTATTATCTATAATTACCCCATGCTGGAGGGCAAAAAGCTCTATCAAAATGACCAGATTCAGGCGGTCACAGCTGCCGAGGAAGCCCGTGCGTTTTACGAAAAAACGGGAGAACTGACTCTTTGGACTAATTCCATGTTCGGAGGCATGCCAACTTTTATGATCTACATGGATTATCCCAATAGTTGGACTACCCAGGTCGGACGCCTAGTGGTCAACTTGATGCCTGCTCCGGCCAGTTATCTATTTCTCTATTTGGTGGGTTTTTATTTGATGATGATTATGCTCGGCTATGATCTACGTTTAGCTATTTTGGGAGCGATTGGTTTTGCCTTTGCTTCTTATTCCATCATCAATATCGAGGCAGGGCATATTTCCAAAGTTTGGGCGATGGCCGTGGGTGGCCCTTTGATTGCCGCCGTGGTGATGACTTATCGTGGAAAATATCTCTTGGGAGCCGCCCTTACAGGACTATTTGCGGGCATCGAGCTGTATGCCAATCACATTCAAATTACTTATTATCTGACGCTTACCTTGGTTTTGTATGTGATTTATCGACTAATTCTGATCTTTTTGGATAAGGATAATCTAGCAAAGGGCTTCAAAACGTTTGGTCTGGCTAGTGCCGCCTTGCTTGTTGCTGGTCTGTTGAGCTTGGGCTCGCATGCTTCTCGTTTTATGACTAACTATTATTATTCACAAGAAACGATTCGAGGGCAATCTGAACTAAGTAGCAATACGGAATCCAAAGGAGGAGTGGATCGAGATTATGCTTTCCAGTGGAGCTATGGAAAAATGGAAACTTTCACCCTGTTGATTCCTAATTTCTACGGTGGTGGATCAGGTTCAGGTACTTTATTAGACGAAAACTCTAAATCATACCAGACGCTGGAAAACTATCGTTTGAATCCTGAATTAATAAACAGTTTGCCCTACTATTGGGGGGGGCTGCCTTTTACCTCTGGGCCAGCCTACGCGGGAGCTATTATTTGCTTTCTCTTTTTATTCGGGTTAATTATTAGCCGAGACCCGATCAAGTGGTGGTTACTCGCCGCTACGATTTTTCTAATCCTGCTCGCTTGGGGAAAAAACTTATCCTCTATCAATTATCTAATCTTTGACTATTTACCACTTTATGACAAATTCAGAGCTGTATCGCAGATTATGGCGGTAGTGCCAATTTTTATGGTATGGATGGCCGTGTTAGGCTTACAAGAACTCCTTAATCCAGAATTGAATAAAGAGAAGACTTTGAATTATCTAAAATACAGCGCCGGAACCGTGGGAGGCTTAGCCTTGGTTTTTGCTTTGCTGGGAAATGGTTTGATGGACTTTCGCAGTAATGCCAAGCAAACGCTAGTAGATCAAGAAGGTAAAGAAATCACCAGAAGTACTGACGAAGGCTTTCAAGAAAGATTGAAGGCTAGTTTTACCAATAATCCACAAATTCCCGAGGAGATTATGCGTGCCATCCGTGAGGACAGAGCTTCCCTCCAGAGCAGCGATGCTTGGCGCTCTTTTATTTTTATCGCTTTGGCTACTGCCTTGCTGTGGGTATTTTTGATCGATAAATTGGCTCTGAACTATGTATTCATGGGTTTAATCGCGCTGAATTTGATCGATTTGTGGGCCATCAATCGGCGTTATCTGAACGAAGAAAATTTCTTGAAAAAAAGCCGCTACGAAGATGTGTTTGACAAAACCCAAGCGGATCGGACAATTTTAGCGGATGAAGCCTTACATTTTCGGGTGTTAAATACCACCAAAAGTACTTTTCAGGATGCTACCACTTCTTATTACCACCATAGCGTGGGAGGCTATCACGGGGCTAAGCTCAGGCGGTATAATGATTTGATCAATGCTCATCTGAGCCAGAATAATCTGGAAACTTACCATATGCTCAATACCAAATACTTTATTTTGGGAGGGCAGAATGGAGAAATTGCCGCTCGTCAAAATCCTGATGCCATGGGAAATGCTTGGTTTGTTCAAGATTTTGAAATAGTCAAAAATGCCGATGAGGAAATCGAGGCACTCCAAGAGTTTGATCCTGCCCAAACGGCTTTTATTGACCAAAGATTTCAAGAACAAGTAAAGGATTTGAAAATTAAGCCTGACCCCAAAGCCAGCATCCAACTCACTGACTACCAACCCAATGCCCTCACTTACGAGAGTGAAACCAAAAGCCCACAACTGGCTGTTTTTTCTGAAATTTACTACAAAGATGCCGGCGGTACGGAATGGAAGGCTTTCGTGGATGGCAAAGAAGTGCCTCATTTTAGGGCCAACTATGTATTGCGCGCCATGGTCGTTCCTGCGGGCAAACACAAAATTGAGTTTCGCTTTGTTTCCCCGCCTTATGTGCAAGGCGAAACGATCGCTTTGATTTGTTCTATTTTATTGACGATCGGTTTGGGAGTGGCGATTTACTTTCATTTTCGTCAGGAGGCAAAGGCTTAAATTGGCAAACTCGGCAGGTTTTTCAAAAACCTGCCGAGTTTCGGAAACGACAGCAGAAGGCTGGTTTATTACTCTGCTACTTCGCTTTGTTCGTGTAAGAAGCCAATGGCGAGCGAGTCCTCTCCCAAAAAGTGTTCAATGTGGTGAGCACGGTCTTCGGTTTGATATAATACTTCTTCTAACAACTTTTTCGTGGCAAAATCTCCTAAATCAAGTGCCAGTTGGATGCCTTTACGAAGCTCAATGGCAATGGTTTTTTCGGCTTCCATATCTCTACCGAGCATTTCGCGAATATGAAAAACGCCCTCTTCTTCGTGCTCGATGTAAGCAAGCTCCACTATGTTGACAGGATGGCAGGTCGGTGCGATTCCCATCACGGTCAAGCGTTCGGCCACCCGGTCGTAAGCCTCGTGCAATTGCGTGTAATTCTCTTCTAAAAACAAATGCAAATCACGGAACTGCGGCCCCTCTACCAGCCAGTGATGCTTGTGATATTGCTGATAAAGTATAAAAAGCGAAGCCAAATGTCGATCCAACTCTTCGGCAATTTTCACGGCCGTTTCCTTACTTAAGCCTACGGGATTACCTTCGTATTCTTTTTGTTTTCTTAGCATAATCTGATTTATTTAATAATAATAATGTGTACTGAAAAAACCGCTTTCCAGTAAGCTTTGTTGGCTCGGGTCCGAATTCTTCTCTTTCTGTGCGGACTTCTTAAGAAAATTTTTATTTTTGTCAAAAACACTCATTATGCGAAAACAAATTGTTGCCGGAAACTGGAAAATGAACACGGACTTGGCTTCGGGTCAAGAGCTTGCTTCTGAAATTATTCCGATGGTACAAGACGAAGTTAGTGCAGCTATTCAAGTGGTCTTGAATCCTCCCTTTATCCATTTGACTTCTTTGAGGAAGCTTATTCCCGAGCAGGGCAATATCTTCTTAGGAGCACAAAACTGCTATTTTGAGGCTTCGGGAGCCTACACTGGGGAAGTTTCTGCTGAAATGCTCAAATCTATCCCCGTAGAGTTTACCATTATTGGTCATAGTGAGCGTCGCCAATATTTCCAAGAATCTAATGCAGATTTAGCCAAAAAACTAGATATTTTGCTTTCCCACCAAATTACTCCTATTTTCTGCTGTGGCGAAGCTCTAGAGGTTAGGGAAGCAGGTAATCACGTAGATTTTGTACAGAATCAGCTAACTGAGAGTCTGTTCCATCTTTCTGCCGAAGAATTTGCTAAAATTGTGATTGCCTACGAACCCATTTGGGCCATTGGCACAGGTAAAACCGCGAGTTCAGAGCAAGCTCAAGAAATGCATGCCGCCTTGCGTGCGCACATTGCTGGAAAATACGGCCAAGAAACCGCAGATAACCTCTCCATTCTCTATGGAGGGAGCGTAAAACCTAATAATGCCGCAGATCTTTTTGCTCAGCCAGACGTAGACGGCGGGCTAATCGGTGGAGCCTCCTTGAAATCTCGTGATTTTGTGGATATTGCGAAGTCCTTTCCTAGTTAATTGAGTTGCTGATGGCTGCTTGTCGGTTGTTAGCTTCTTCCTAAAATATTTCCCCCAAGTCTTCTGTAATGGCTCTGATAGAAAAAAGGGTCTGTCAGGTGACAGAAGACTCCCTCTGTGTCTCCGTGTTTGAGCAAACCATTCGGATGTATGCACGGAGGATATGGATTGGGATAAGAACTTAACAGCACCATCGCTCGAGAAAAATTGTGAGTATAGACCTGAGTATGAGCTTAGTAAGTTTTGGTCATACTGCTGGGGATAGCGATGACAAAATTAGCCTTATCTTGATGTTCGGCAGCCAACTCCTCGACTTCAGCTTGTTCTACGGAGGTAATGGTCATGATTTTTAGATCGGGTTTGCTTCTTTGGAGATACCAGACAATGCTCTCGAAGTTGTCAGAGTGATAGCTCCCGTTGAAGTGTAAGAGGGTTTTTCCCGCGTCCCAATTTTCTAAGATAAAATGAGCCATGGTGGCATCTTTGATCGCTTGCGCCTTGGCGAAGTTTTCGGGTTGCATACCGCCCATTGCACTGCCGTGCGCTCCGCCCATCATTTCTAGCATTTTCGCATAAGCAGGCATTTCCAAATCCACTTCTATGGGTAGAGGAGCAATCCAAGTTTGCGCCTTTTCGCTGAGATTCTCTAGAGCTTCCAAGCCTTGCTTAGAAACTAAGCTGGCGTACCGGCGGGGTACGTTGGTAGCGACGAAGGGAAGATTGTTTTTCTGCGCAAAATCTACCAGTGGTTTGTAATCTGTTTCGTAGTTGTTCCACACTTTTGCTTCATTGGTGAGATGTTTTTCCGTGATTAATCCGGCTAAGTATTCATTTAAAATTACCTGATTATCCGCCTCAAACATTTCTGCCCCGAGAGCTAAATTTTGACGCTTGGTATTCCAAAGGTCTTGTGTAAGCTCCAGTTGTAGCCAGTGGCAAATGGGGTTATTATGTAGTTCGCCAAATAAAATGACATCTGCTTCTTTCAATTGGGCGAGCATGGTATCGTAATCGGTCGCCTCTCCTTTTTGATCAAAAATACGATAAGCAGGTTTTTCCATTTTAAAAGCAAGCAAAATGAACAATATCAGTGCAAATGCGAAGATTCTCGGTTCACGGATTGGATGGGAAAAATTCATATTAGAATATTTATCGATAAAATTTCTAAAAAAAGCCTTTGTGAAAGCCCAGTGTTTTCAAATACGCTCACATCTGCGAAGCCTCTCTTTTAAGTGTAACCCTTGCCCATTTGCATACGCCTCCCACGGGTGGATTGTATTTGGCCACACTTACTTCTACAGAGTGTATATCTGGAAAATGCACATAAATCTGCTTAATAATCTGACGAGCAATGTGTTCTAGGAGCTTAGAAGGCTTGCGCATTTCTTCTTGAATGATTCTGTAGATAGATTCGTAATCCAGAGTAGCAGAAAGGCGGTCTTTACGAGCCGCTTTTTCCAAATCTGCTTCTACGTTTACATCTACGTTATACTTATTACCGATTTTGCGCTCCTCTTTATAGAAGCCGTGATAGGCAAAAAACTCCATGCCTTCTAGTGAAATTATGTCCATGGCTTTGGTTTAGCAACCTTGGGTAAAACGAAGCAAAGCGCAAAGGTACATTAGGAGTTCATATCTTCAAAGAAAGAATTCTGTTCTTTGTTATTTTCAGTGGCGCTGAGGGTTTGCTCAGGTTTCGGCTCTTCTTCTTTTTTTTCTTCGGGTTTGGCTTGCTGCTTGGCCTGTTCCTGTGCTTGAATCACCTCTTGCTGATCGATAAATTCGTGTTTGTCTTCCAGATATTGCTCGGCGGTTTTGATTTGATCCTTGAAGCGTGTGTGGGGTTGCTTGGATTCGTATTTGTCTACCTTCTCGAGAGATTCTTTCATGAAGCCGCGCATTTCCACGATAAAGTGATCTCGGTAGCGTTCCACCTCCTTGTATTCTTGCTCCATTTTTCTGACTTCCTGCATCATCTCCTCGATCGCGTCACGGGCACGGAGTTGGGCTTTATGGACAATGGTTTTGGCTTGTTCGCGGGCGTCGTTGAGAACGACATCGGCCTTGAGCTGAGCCTCTTTGACCTTAAGCTCGGCGGTTTTACGGGCTTGGTCTACGATGTTGTTGCTGGTATCTTCGGCGGTTTTGAGCGTACGAAAGAGGGAGCTTTCTACTTCTTTGAGTTTATCGATCTCTTTCTCGAGGAGTTCTACCTTGATTTGCAGTTCTTTGTTATGATCTGTTTTCTTTTCCCATTCTTGGGAGAGCAGGAGTAAAAAAGCATTTACTTCTTCTTTATCATAGCCTTTCCCAAAAGATTTTGTAGCAAATGTTTTCTGTTTTATTTCTATGGGGGTGATTTTCATAAGATATATTATTTTTTAGTCTGATTACAGATGGCGAATTAAAAATTACAAATTCAGTTGTGGTTTGGGTTCATGCTCAAAAGTGAATCTTCCCCTCCAGACACCCAACTGCTCACCGTGAGATCGATCCTCCAATTTACGGAATAATTTTCTAAAAAAATTAGCTTAAGCCAATTTTTTGTAGCAGAAAAGGACGATAAGGCTGCCCAAAATTTACCTTTAAGCTACAAAATTCATATTCTTTTCACCAATCCATGCCTTTGGGCGGCTTCTATGCTAAAAATTTTAGCCCCCAAACAGAAACCATTCGGTCATCACTACCCGATACCAATTGATCTTGGTAATCAGACCAATGCAATTTATTGACCGAAGTACCGTGCCCCGCGTGCCGTGCCTTGTCAATGACCTTGATGAGTTTCCATTGGGCGTAGTCCCAGAGTTTGATGGATTTATCCATACTGCAAGTGGCAAAATATTTTCCATCTGGGCGAAAAGTAATGTGATTGATCGCGTACATATGGGCGACGATAGATTCATAAAGTTGATATTGATGCTCCACATCCCAAACTTTCAGATGAGCATCACGGCTACCACTCAGCAGAAAACGCCCCTCAGGGCTATATTGAACGCTAAATACAGAGTTTTGATGTGCTTTGATGGTGTGATGCAGTTCGCGACTCCCGAGGTCAAATACGCGAATCATATGATCGCTGTACCCTACTGCAAATTCCCGCTCAATCGGATTGATACTGATGCTTCGCGCGCTTTTGTCAGAAGCTTTGATATGTTTTTTGACGGTAAAGCTTGCATAATCTACAATGATCACCAACCCATCGCCACAAGCCACAAAAATTTCATCTTGCCAGATTTGTATATCAAAAATCGCGGCACTGGTCAGCTTAACCGAGCGAATTTCTTGCTTTGCTTCTAAATCAATCAGGTGAATCCCTTCAAAATTCTGGCCCACAATCAAATGCTTTTTGGCTACTTGACAAGCTAAGGCATAGACCGAGTTAGAAACTTGCACGATGAGGTCGCCGATTTCTGGATTTTCTAGATGCCAGCGAGCCACGATGCCATCTCCTCCTGCCGAAAAAAAAGTATGGGTTTCGGCTCCTTTTTCTAAAGTGTAAATACAATCCTTGTGGCCTGCCAGCGTGCTAATCTTGTTTACTTCTACTTGTGTCATCATCAAAATTACAAAATTCTACCCGCAATTCTTCAGGCAGAGAGGTGGTCATTGCTAGGTCAGCTACAAAAGTTTGAGAAAATCTTTTTGTCTGATCTCAAAATATTCGTACTGGTCATGGGGCATCTCTGCGGAAGTACTCAGCTGAAAATGAAGGCTTTTCAGAAAAGCCTGGGTAGCATGATTATCCTGCCGCGTGTAAGATATAACACGATGCATTTGTGCCTGCTGGAACAGGTATTTTAGCAAATGCTGAACTGCTTCTGTGCAAAGTTTTTTACGACGAAAAGGAGCCGCGATGACAAAACCTATGGTACAGCGACGGTGGCGATCCCCACCTTTTTCCATGCTCAAATCATAGAGATGCAAAACCCCAGCATATCGCCCCGACCTTGTTTTGAAAAACCAATCACAACCACCACGTGACGGAGAGGTCATGATGTAGTTGATCATGTAGCTAAAGTACTGGAGCACCCCTGCCTCCGTTTTGAATAAGGGATTGATAAACTCGCTGGGATCATTCTCGAACATATCGTGGAGCCGTTCGTAGTTATGATAACTCAGTGGTTCATAACACAATCTTTCAGAAGGGAGGAGAGGATTGAGTTTAAAATGTTGGATAATTCGTGGTGCTTGCTCCGAAACATTGGGAGCCTTTCGTTTACGGTCAGGGTCATTTTCCATACAGATCAAAGGTTAGTTTGTTACTTTATGGAAGTATATTGCCCATAAATATAAAAAAACATTCCTGATGTGGAATGTTTTTCAGTAAAATTTTAAAAAAATCTATTTAAGATGTGAATGCTTTTACTCTGCTTCCCAGATTTTGATAGCCTGTTCATTTTCAATAATCATCGATGGCGTGCCATTAAACATGCTGATTTTACCTTTTACACAGATCGTTTTGCCCTCGAGTGCCTCGTGGGGTAGGTAGCTAAAATTAACCAATCGATCTTTGAAGATACTCACGGTGAAGATTTGGTTGGGAAATTTTTTATCCAAATTCAGAAACACATTTCCTTTGCCAGAGAGTTTGGTACTGACTACTTTTCCACAAATATTCACCTCCTCACCCCTGTCTGCGTAAATTCTGGCCTGAACGGTATTGAAATGGTCACGGGGCAGAGATTCTGCCTGCAAGGGAGCCGCTTCTTCTTCTTCACAGGGGCAAGCCCACGCTTGATAGTCGTAGTTTGCTTCGGTTTCAGCTTCTTGACGGTCGGGAAGATTGGGGAAAAAGTCTAAACCTGTCAAACGCTCCACGCTATCAATACTACATGCATAAGAGATAAGTGGATAATCACAAAGTCGGTTGGGCATCACGAAAGCAATGGCTTTTTGCCGTTCTTGATCTAAGATCACTTTATAAAAATACTCAGGCACACTGACCTCGTTTACACTACGCTCGATTTTGGGGAGATCATCTTTGAGAATGCCTCCTGTGACTACATAGACTTGTCTCTGATTACGAATGACATACTGCCTCACAAAATCTTCTAGCTCCGCCCAACGCTCTCGGTTCAAATCAGCCACCTGAGGAGCCATATTAGAATAATAATAAGATTCAGAAAGTGCTTGCTTGCTCCAGCGAAAATCAGCACTCGGAGCTAAGTGGCCTCGATCATAGCCAAATCCATCATAAATATAATTTCCATCCGTTTGAAGCTCTTTCAGAAAGTAATCTTCTTCTACGGCTGAGCCTGCTTTGATTTTCTCGTCGGGGCGGAAATCGTTACTGCGGCCGTGGTTTCCAGTGATAATATCTGGCAATACAATGTGCGCCACCCACTTCGCTTGCTCATGTTCCTCTGCATAGGCAAGTGCCATGGCGGAGTGAAAGATCACTTCTTCATCGGCCTCGTAGCGAGGAAGCCCCCATTGCTTGAGATCAGCTTGGATCTTTTGGAGCTTAAGGGCTTCAATACGATCAAGGATGAGGGCTTCTTGATTCTGAATTTCTTTGAGTTTGGCAAACTCGGCTTGGATTTGCTTCTCCAAATTAGCCTGAGCAAGACCATAAAAAGGTGATAAAAATAGAATTAAGCTTAAAAGTCTCATTTTTGTTCGGGTAATAAATCAAGGGGATTGTATTAGAGTACGTATTTGCGCTCAATAAAGGCGATATTCGTGCCAAAAATAGTTGTTTGCTCTGCCTTATGGCTTGTCTGTCTCTTTTGCAGAGTCTCAACCTGACTGATGCAAGCGTCCTTTGCATGCACGAACAGATCACTCATAACCCACAATTATTCAATCACCCAAAAAAATATTGCGTCCACAAAAATTCACTACCCACGACCCGAGACTAAATTAATCACCCACCACCACATTGACTTTGTCTAGCCCCGTATTGCCTGTCTTGGGGTCGTATACATACACCACAAACTCATAAGCGCCTGATTCTGATGTGATAAAATCAGCAACGTAAGTATTGACTTGTTCGGTAATTACCAAATCCACGGTTGCGTACGCTTGCCCGTCTCTTTTGACGAGTGCTTTTATCTCAAACTGTTCGGCATCCCAGAGTCCACCTTTGGAGGTGGTACAGCCGCACATCATCACGACATTTGCCTGAACCTTGATTTTGGCATTTCCATTTTCTAAGGAGATAAATTGATGAGACTGGGGTGCCAGTACATCTACGATAAAACCGGGGATCTCTAAAATGATGCCATCTCCCAAGATATCCTTGCCAGGAATCAACCAGATTTGGGTACTGGCTTGCACACGAGCTTGCTTTTTGTTGTATGGAGCTTGTACCTCTATGGTTACGAAGGTAGGTTCTTCAAGGTCTAAGGTTGCCTCAAATTTGGCAGTATTGGCATCACTGATGCGCATATAACGCGTGTGGGCTTCACGCATGATCAGCTGGGTGTTGCCAGTAGAGCCTTGGGTAAGTCCTTTGGCTAGAATTTCTTGGGTGTTGGCATCTCGGATGATGACCATGGCTCCCCCGATAGAAGTGCCTATAAATTTGGCATCCTTAGCTTTGGCGCGGACAATAATCTTGGTAGGCGTGGCGAAAACAGTCTGAAAGATAGATAAGCTGACCACCCCAAGGATGAGGAAACATTTAGAAAAATAGATAAATAGCGTACGCATAGTCAATCATTTAAAAAGTTGCATTTATAATGAAAAAAAGCCCTTTTACGCTATCAGCAAAAGGGCTTGTAATTTTCTAAGAAAATAGAAAACTTTTAATTATTCACTCGTAGGAGTAACTCCTAGTTCTTTCAATACTTTATTAGAAACGTCTTTACTTTGGTCATAAGCCACACAGAACTCGGTCTTCAAAACATATTCATAAGCTTCGGCTTTGGCCACTTTGTTCAGTGCTTCTTCTACTCTTTGGTAAAGTGGCGCAAGTAATTCTGCTTCTCGGTTTTGCAAATCGGCTTGAATATTTTGCTGAAATTCATTGAATTGTCTCTCTAAGTTAGCCAATTCTCGTTCACGACTAGCGCGCAGTGCCGGGGTAAGAGACTCTCCTTTTTCTTGATAATCTTTGTATTTGGTTTCAAATTCCGTTTGCTTGGATTTGAGTTCCTCTTCCACTTGCTTGGCGTAGGTATCCATATTTTGCTGTGCCGTTTTGTAATCGGGAAGCTGTGGAAGAACTTTCTGGATATTGAAATAGCCGACTTTGGCTTGCGCTCGGAGGTTTTGTGCTCCCAGAGCTAGCCCTAGCATAAGCAGCAAGGGGATAAATATCTTTTTCATATCGATGATTTTTTCAAATAAGACAAGGGCGTTATTCACTGGCGGTAGTGTCTACACCCATTTTTTGTAATACTTTTTCGGTAATGTTGTATTGCTCAGGCTCCATTAGAGAAGCTTCGATCCGCAAGACGTAGGTATAATTTTCTTGGGTGGCGACTTCTTTGATTTTAGCTTCTAGACTATCGTAGATAGGTTGTAAAAGTTGGTCGCGTTTGTTGGCGTATTGCTCTTGGGCATCTTGTTGTGCTTTGACCAATTGTGACTGTAGCTCTTGAGCACGTGCAGCTAGTTCTTTTCTCCGGGCTTCGGGAGCTTCAACCGCAGCTTCCATTTCTTGGGCAGTCTTTTGCAAATCTAACTGTAGTTTTTCAATGCCTTCGCGCAATTTCTCACTGTAGGTTTTTAGCTCCTGCTCTAACCTTTTTACTTCGGGCAGTTTGGGTAGGGCAGCATTGGCATCAAATACGCCTATTTTGTTGGAAGATTTAAGGTTTCCTGCACCGGTGATAGGCTCGGTAGGTGTAATCCCTAGTTTTTTGAGGATCATGTCCGAGATATTGTTGCCGGGCACTTGATAATAAAGGGCTTCTTGGCGGAGTACCAGCATGTTGCCGTTTTCGGCAGAGAGCGCGGATACCGTTTCCTGAAATTTCTTATTAACAGGTGCCATTTTCTCAGCCAACTGTCCTTGATATTCACGCTGAATATCTTGTTGCATCTGGCCAATTTCTTGCTCCAAGGCTTGAATTTCCTTGAGTTTACTTTGGAGAAGAGCCGTAGGAGGTGGTGTTTGCGCGGCTAGCTCTTTGTATTTTTCTACTTTGGTTTCGTAGTCCTTCTGTTTGGCATCTACTTCGGGTTTGATTTGTGCCTCGTAGGCTTTCATTTCTTCCTGCACTTTTTGGTACTCGGGCATCTGTGTGATCACGTAGGTCACGTCTACAAAGCCAACTTTTTGTGCTTGGGTTTGTGTGTATCCTGCTAATAAAAGGAGCAGGAGAGCGAAAATAGGTTTATTTTTCATAACATAATCTCAAAATTTATCACTAATTTTTATTCTCGGGATTTTCTTCCTCTTGTCCGAGTCCGAGTTCTTCTAGTACTTCTTCGGTGTAGTCATGTCGGATTTCGGCATAGAGGATGGTCAGTCCCTCGGTATTGGTAAAAATATATTGCAATTTATTTTTGCGTGCTACCTTCTGCACCGCCTCGTAAAGCTCTTCTTGAGCGGGACGAATTAGTTCATTACGGCGTGAGAAGTAAAGGCCGTTGGGACCAAAATATTTAGACTGTAGCTCTAGTACTTCTTGTTCTTGCTTTTGAATTTCCTCTTTTCTTTCTTCCTTCATATCGTCGGTAAGGAGAAGTTCTTCGGCGCGGAAATCTTCTTTCATTTTATCTACTTCAGACTTTTTCTCCTGAATATCCTGATTCCATTTGTCTGCTTCTTCTTTAATCTCTCTTTGTGCCGTTTGATAAGAAGTCATTTGCTTGAGGATAAAGTCAGCATCCACGTGTCCAAACTTCTGAGCACGAGCCTGAGAAAAAAGAACAATACTTAAAATTAATAAAACGAATACTCTCTTCATAGTTTTAAAGGATTTGATTGAATGATATCGGAAGGCTATCTGAATTGCTGACCAATCGTAAAGTGGAATCTTCCACCATTAGAGTCTGGAACACCGGCAATCTCATCAAATCCATAACCCCAATCCAAACCAATCATCCCGAAGGCAGGCATAAAGATTCTTGCTCCCACTCCTAGAGAACGTTTGAGATCAAAAGGATTATATTCCGCAAAGCTTCCAAAGTTATTACCTGCTTCGGCAAAAGTTAACATGAAAATCGTGGCCGCTGGATTCAGCGAAAGCGGATAACGAAGCTCCATCACGAATTTATTATAAGCTACCCCACCAGACTGATTAGGAGGCACAATCGAGTTATTAGCATAACCTCTGAGGCCAATGATCTCGGTTCCTAGTAAGAAACTTTGACCCGTCAGCCCGTCGCCACCGAGCACAAATCGTTCAAAAGGGCCAACGCCCAGGTCATTGTTATATGCACCGATAAATCCAAAGTGAGCGCGGGTGTGTAATACCAAATTGCCTGCCAAAGAAGTAAACCAAGAATTATCAAAAAGCCATTTGTGATACTCCACGAGGTTAAAACGCTCTTGATCAGGCAGATCAGAGTAGTTAGTTTCAGAATCAAAGAGAGAATAGGGTGGTGTAAGCGTAAGACTCAGGGAGATGCTAGAACCACTGCTCGGATAAGTCGGTTGGTTGATACTATTACGAGAGATGGTCGTATTAAAAGTCACGTTGTGGGCAATCCCTGTTCCGTTCTGGAAGATAGAATTACCAAACTGAAATATATCATAAACGAGATAACCAATCGAGTTGGTCAGGCTAAAGTAATTATCAGGCCATTTGAGCTGTCTTCCCAAGCTGAACGTAACTCCGGTTACCTTCAGAGAACCTACGGCCTCCGTACCGATAAAAGTTCTTTGCACGGAGTGGCTTAAATTCACACTGAAAGAGTTACGCTTTCGGCCACCCAACCAAGGTTCCGTAAAAGTAAGAGAGTAAGTCTGAAAGCGGCGACCATTGGCTTGCAGTCTTAATGCCAAACGCTGTCCATCACCAGAAGGGAGCACTCCGCCCCAATCTTTGAATTTGAATAATTTGCGGAGGGAGAAATTATTAAAAACAAGCCCTAATGTACCTACAAAACCAAAGGCACCTCCCCAACCACCGGAAAGCTCAATCTGGTCGCTAGGCTTTTCTACTAAAGTGTATTCAATGTCTACGGTTCCTTCATCAATATTGGGCATGGGATTAATGCCAATTTGCTCGGGATCAAAATAGCCCAGAGTTGCGATCTCACGTTGAGAGCGAATCAGGTTGGTACGGCTAAACTTTTGACCAGGAATGGTACGAATTTCCCTGAGTACCACGCGGTCATTGGTTTTGTCGTTACCATTGATAATGACTTTGTTAATATTGGCTTGCGAACCTTCATAGATTTGCATTTGTACATCTACAGAATCCCCCACGATGGCGACCTCCACAGGATTGACACTAAAGAAGAGATAGCCATTGTCCATGTAGAGCGAGGTGATATCTAAACTGGTCTGGCTGAAATTGAGTCGCTTCTCGAGTTCTTCTAAGTCATAAACATCTCCTTTTTTAATTCCAAGTATACGAGAAAGTTGCTGATCATCGTAAATGTAATTTCCTTTCCAGGTGATATTTCGGTAATAATATTGGCGACCTTCTTCAATTTTGAGCACCACGTTGATAAGCTTGTTATCTACCGCGTAAACAGAATCACCCACGATTCGAGCGTCTCGATAACCTTTGGAATTGTAGAAATTGATCAGATTTTCTTTGTCTTCTTTGTATTTACTTCGGATAAACTTAGAGGCGGTAAAAATGCGAAAGAACTTTTTCTCTTTTGTTCCTTTAAGTTTTTTCGCCAACTTTTTATCAGGAAAAGCCTCATTGCCTTCAAAGACGAGCTCTTTGATTTTAACTTTTTTGCCTTTATTGACATTGATTTTCAGGAGAATACCATTAGAAATGAGCGTGTCTTGCACCTGTATGATGTTCGCATTGGCATTTAAGAACCCTTTTTCTACGAAATATTTCTCGATGGTTCTTTGCGTGTTTTTAAGAAGGGCTTGGGTAACGATCTTACCTTTAATGAGGTTGATTTGGTCGGTTAGGTTTTCGCGCTCTCCCTTGCGTATGCCGTTGAAGCGAAATCGGGTTAGCTTGGGTCTTTCTTTAAGGCTGATATTGAGATAAATCTGATTGCCTTCAATCTTATCGGTCAAGATTTGCGCATCTCCCAAAATACCACTCCGCCAGAGGCGTTTGATGGCATCACTAATATCGCTACCTGGCACTTTGATTTTATCCCCTACTTTCAATCCAGATAAGGAAATGAGTGCCCCTTCGTCTAAGTATTTGACCCCAGATACACGAATGGCAGCAATCTCATATTCTTTGGGGCTGAGGTAGTTGAGATCTTTGCTTTGCGAAGAGGAGTTGCCGTAGGGAGAGAGTCTTTGCGCATGGGAATAACTCAGTTGAAAGCACAAGAAAATAACTAAATACCTATATTTCAATTTCATGATAGATGGATTAGGATTGAACCTGTTCGCTTGTTTTGCCAAATCTACGTTCTCGTTTTTGATAATCTATAATGGCCTCGTACAAATGCTCTCTTCGGAAGTCAGGCCATAAAATGGGAGAAATAAATATTTCGGAGTAAGCAATCTGCCACAAAAGAAAATTACTCACACGTCTTTCTCCACTAGTTCTGATGAGTAACTCAGGATCTGGGATATCGTGTGTACTAAGACTACCTGAAAATAAAACAGGATCAATGTCGTCTATGTCAATCAAGCCCGATTTGACTTTGAGGGCAATTTGTTTGACGGCCTTGACAATTTCCCAGCGCCCACTATAGCTCAGAGCCAGCACTAAGGTAAGCCCTGTATTTTCCTGAGTCATTTGGATCGCTTTCTGCAAATTGGCTTGGCAACTTTTGGGGAGACTTTCTGTATCGCCGATAGTAGTAAGCCTGACGTTATTATCCATCAGCGTCTTGGTTTCGCTCTGAATGGTATTAACAAGTAACTCCATGAGGGAATCTACCTCTAGCTTGGGGCGTTTCCAATTTTCAGTAGAAAAGGCGTAAAGGGTCAAATACCCAACTCCTAGTTCTGCGCTCGCTTCGGTTACCTCTCTGACGGCTTTAATGGCGTTTCTATGACCAAAAACTCTCATTGCTCCCTTCTTTTTGGCCCACCTCCCGTTGCCATCCATAATAATTGCAATGTGAAGGGGCAGGTTTTTTTGGTCTATCTGTTCTTTCATCTAGGCAGAATGTTAGCTCCACAACAAATTTCCCGAACTTTTTGATCCTTATTTTAGGTCAGTACAAGATAAATGATAAAGATATGTCGTGAGGATTCTTCATCGGAAAATTTATATTCCAGCCACAAAATTAAGCATATCTAGCGGACATTCAAAAAAAGAATAGGCTCTCTTTTGAGAGCCTATCAAAAAATATAAGTCATGCGGAGGCGTTTAGCGAGGGATATTCACTGGACAGTCTTCGCCAGGATCAGGAAAAACATAACTCAGCGTGATCCCAGAGAAAAAATACATGTCATTGTTATTCGGGTTCCCCGTGTAGAATTTGGGGTCGCGGTTCGTGAGGCGGCTTTCGTCCACATCTACCCCTACGTCATCTAAGAAATCTGTAAAGGTAAAACGAGCACCAATTTCGGCACCAATGTTCACATTTCGCCAGAGAATGGCTTTAATTCCAACGCCAAGCGGAATATTGCCCTGTGAGGTATTGTAAGTAGGCTGAGCATTATCTACGGGATCCATCTTAAAAAAACCCAGGCCTGTAAAGAGGTAAGGCGACCAAGACTGACCAGGATCACGGCGTGTACCTCGGAAATGCAAGAAATTGTACTCTACCTGCAAGGATAATTCTAGCAGGGCAGTTTCAAAACTGTGATTTCTAGCTTGGGCAAACGCATCGTCTGAATCGGCATCATCGGCACTGATGCGAGCAAAAGCTACATTGATGCGAGCACTCAGGGCTTTACCCAAATTAGCTCGGTAAAAGCCCCCTCCGAAAATTTCGGGTGAATCTAGGTTGACTACTTGTGCCAGTTCTCCTCGGTAGTTAGCGGCTCCTCCCATTAATCCAATCTCATGGGTTTGTGCCTGAGTTGCATAAGCGAGGAAAAACAAACAGAGTCCTCCCAGACTTGCACATATTTTTTTGCTGATTTTCATAAAATATAGTTTGTGAATAATAATAGAAGGCTGCTTATCTTCTACCTCTTCCTCGCCCAGTAGCACAAATCACTCGGTAATCTCTACTCTCTTTGCTTGGGAAAATATAACTTAGACGAAAACCCGCCGTCAGGAAAATATCGGTATTCACAGACTCTCCCCGTTTATCTCCGTCGTTACCATAGCCAGCTAGAGTAGGTAGTCCGGCGTCGTCCAGCACAATGGCATTCGCAAAGGTTTCGGGTGCTAATCTTTCCTCACCCGTGCGTGCATCCACAGGCTCGAGGGTACGATTGGCCATCACATATGAAAGTGGGTCAAAATTGAGCAGATCCCGAGGATCAGCGTAATTACCTCCTACATCATCTAAATAATCGGTGAAGGTAAAGCGATAAGCAATCTCAAAAGCAATATCAATGCGTTTAGAAAGTCTAGTTCTCACGCCCAATCCTATTGGAACGGCTACTTGGATCAGCGAGTAAAGGTCGTCATAAGAAGTACCCCTTCGTGTGGGGTCAGAGCTAAACTCACGGGTAAGTCCTTGGCCTTCGGTACGAAGTGGCTTTAAGCGAACCCACTCACCTGCGCCCTCGGGTCCTTGGTAGTCAAGTGGTGTTTTGGCACGCGGGTCGTGGTAAAAAACAGAAATACCCGCGATGGCATAGGGCATAATGGGGAAAAACTCTTTATTTCTATTCAAAATCGTACGCGGAGGGCGGTTGATAAAGGCACCGAAAAGCTCGAGTAAGTCTAGCGTACCTTCAAAAGACAATTCAAAAACGTCGTTACGGAAGTGATTATTCCGATAATAACGGAAGCGATGGCGTTCATCATTGGGGTCAGCCGCTTCAAAGTCATTGGCCGTAAGCCGTGCCCAATTTAAACCAATACGGGCTTCAAACTCTCGTGAAAAACGATAGGCCACGTCCACCCCCACGGCATGGCGAGTTTTGCTAAGGTCCGTAGATACATACTGAGCTAGGGGGTTCAGATCACCAAAGTAATTAGAAATTCCTGCTCTGATTCCCACGGAAAAATACTGTTCGTCCTTTCTTTTGTTGTATTGTGCTGGTAACTCGCTACATATAGCTAGTAGACACAGGGCAGTTAGTATTCGTTTAAAATTTTTCATATGAATTTAGAAGATCAAGTTGTTAGCAAACAAAAGATTATTTTAAGAATGTATACGTGCTAATAGTTGCGAATATCTAAACCCCAGCTTAATTTTTTGCGTAGGGTGTTGAGGAAATTGTCCTCGTGCATTTTTACTAGGCGTGCCTTGAATCGCTCTTTTTTTACGGCGATCTGTGCTGTAGCATCAATCACTCTGGAGCGCGAATCTAGGGATACGAGGAAGTTTTTACTTCTTCCCTCGATCTCGAAAGAAATCACACTATTATCAGAAACGACCAAGGGACGAACATTGAGGTTGTGGGGGCTGACTGGCGCAATGATAAAATTGTTGGATTGAGGAAGTACTACGGGGCCTCCACAGCTTAAAGAATAACCCGTGGAACCAGTAGGTGTAGATACGATCAAGCCATCGGCCCAGTATGAATTGAGATATTCCCCGTTGATATAGGTATGCACCACGATCATAGAAGAACTATCCCTCTTGGTAATCGTAAATTCGTTTAGCCCAAAATTCAGCCCCTCAAAAATGTCTCTGTCCGATTCTATTCTGACCAACACACGGTCATCAAGCTTGTAATAACCTTTCCAAATGTTGTCAATGGTATTTCTAATTTCTGCCGGAGAGGTGGTTGCTAAGAAACCCAATCGTCCTGTATTAACTCCCAGAATAGGAATACCTTTTTCTCCCACGTGTGTAACTGATTCCAAGAGTGTACCGTCTCCTCCCAAACTGAAAATAAAATCTGCCTCAAAGATATCGGACTTACCTTGATAAACACCACAAATGTATTTGCTATTACGGATGTTCGCGTCTCGCAGATAATTATGAAAACTTTGAGATATTTGAATCTGCGCCTCTCTGCGCTCTAATTCTTCAAACATTTCTCGGATGAAGTTCTTGAATTCGCTGCGAAAATCTCTTCCGTGTATCGCAATTCTCATTATTTTTTCAGTTTTGATAACGAAGCATTTGCCCGAATATTGGATACAAAGCCAGAAATATAGCTCTCCGCTCTCGGGTAGGAACGTCTTGATGAGTCTTCTACTTTTCGGATAAAGATCAGATATCTAGATATTTAAGCAATATATTGATACGATCCCGATCCGAGTCTTGATTATCCCCAGATTGAAATTTGGCAATAATTCGGTAGTTGAACCGCTCGAAGGTGGCTACGATTCGGTTCAGGTTAGTTTTGTTTATTTTGATAGTTACTCTCAGCTTCTCAGGGTTTTCTTTGTCTGAAGCAATATTAACACTGAGTATTTTAGCATTATTGCTCTCTACTAAGCGACTTATCTCGGTCAGCGAATAATCTCGTTGGTCTAGTAACAGCACCAGAATGCCACCTGCTTCTTGCATGGCTGTAGAGTCCGCGATGGCGTACACGGTATCATTTACTGTAACGACTCCTAAAAAGTTATTTTCCTCTCCGACTACGGCCACCATTTGTACATTGTGGGCACTCGCCTGCCTGAGGATATCGTAGAAATGCTGATTATAACGCACAAAGATGTCTTTGCCACTCAGCCTGAGATCGGAAACGAGTGCGTCGTCTCGGTCAAGATCTAAGATAATTTCTTCACTCACCAGACCCATGTAGCTTTCTTTCTCGATGACGGGGAGCTGGTCTATTCTTAATTCTTCCATCCATTGCCTGGCCTTCATGACTTGGTCGGTGGGCTTCAGGGGAGGAATCATTTGGTTGATAAGTTCTTCTGCGATCATGTTTATAGGTTTAATTTTTAGCCAGAAATTTACGAAGTAACTGGTTGAATTTTTCGGGATGCTCCATCATGGGGGCGTGCGAGCACTTGTCTACAAAGTGGAGTTCGGAATGAGGAATCAAGCGATGAAACTCGTGCGCGACCATGGGTGGGGTAATGGTATCGTTCAAACCCCAAACCAAAAGCGTAGGAGCTTGAATACGTCCTAGCTCATTTGCTAAATTATGTCTCTGTGCGGATTTGGCAATGGCGACAATACGCAGGCACTTAGGAATACTACGAGTTACCTCAAAAATCTCGTCTACCAGTTCTTTGGTAGCCACCGCTGGGTCGTAAAAAGTATACTCGATGCGTTCCTTCACGTAAGCGTAGCTTCCCCGCTTAGGGTATGAGCCACCCATGGCACTTTCAAATAATCCTGAACTACCCGTCAGCACCAATCTTTGCACATTATCTTCGTGAGCCAAGGCATAGAGCAGGGCGAGATGGCCTCCTAAGGAATTACCAAGGAGGTTGATTTTCTCGAGTTTTTTAAAGGCGACAAAATTTTCGATAAATTGTGTGAGGAGCTTCAGTCCCGCAGATTTGACGGGCATTTCGTAGATAGGAAGCACGGGAACAATAACCCGGTAATCTTTAGAGTAATAATCCAAGACTCCTTCCCAGTTGCTCAGGGCACCAAAAAGGCCGTGGAGGAGCATGAGTGTTTCTCCTTGGCCTGCTTCAATATATTTGAATTCATTTTCTTCTTTAACTGGATAATTCATACAAATAGCACAGACAGAATGGTTAAAAAATCCTTACGCTTCTTTTGGGTTCTTCGTCAAAGAACCACTACTTGCCTCATTGCAAATCTAAGATTTTTGGCCTAATATCCGAAAAGCGTGGGCTGAGGTTGGCATTTAATTTTCGTGCAAGGAGGTCAAAAGGATATTCGCACTCATTCCACTTCTATTTGGCACTATTCACGAAGAAGCTGTTCATCTCGTTATAATCTTCTACGCCCATCAACTGAGGAGCCACGTTTTTGACAATAGGATGTAGTTTAGAGTTTTCAAGTACAATCGGGGCGAAGCTTCCAAATCCGCTGGTAACCCAAAAAAAGAAGCTCATCACGATGGCAAATTTGAGCATACCAAAAATGGCTCCGATGATATTATCCCAAGAACCAGGGAAGTCAAACTCAATCTCGGTTTTGAGATATTTGCCCGCCGTGCTCAGTAAACCAAAAGTGCCTCCTACCGAACAAATAAAGGTAATTTGGGCAAACTGCTCAAATGCGAAGATATAGCTCTGAATCACGCTGAAGAGAATACTTACCACATAAAAACTGATCGCGAAAGCAATGGCAAAGTGAATCGTGCCCACAAGCTCAGCCAAGATCCCCCGTGCGTAGCCTTTGTAAAAGCCCCAGCCCAGGGGCAATACGATAAAAACATCTAGAATAAAATAGGCTAAGTTCATCGCTTAAGAATTTAAAAGGGATTTAACCATCTGCGAGATTGCTTTGCCATCGGCTTTGCCAGCTAGTGCTTTGGTAGCCACCCCCATCACCTTACCCATGTCTTGTGGAGAAGAAGCCCCCACTTGAGCGATTATTTTCTCTAATTCCGCTTTGAGTTCTGCTTCTGAGAGTTGTTTGGGCAAGAATTCCTCAATTACGGCCAACTCTTCTCGTTCTTTTTCAGCCAAATCTTCTCTTCCTTGCTCTTCGTAGACCTCAGCAGATTCCTTACGCTGTTTAGCGGCTTTGCTCAGAAGCTTAATTTCATCGGCCTCGCTCATGTTTTCGCCTGCTCCTTCTTTGGTTTCTTCTAATAAGATGAGTGATTTGATGGCACGCAATGCTCTTAGTCGACCTTTTTCTTTGGCACGCATGGCTTGCTTGATCTCTTCTTCTATATTGGTTTTCAGACTCATAAGACCTGCTTTTTTAATATTTTGGATAGATTATGTTCAAATTCAAAGGATTGGATCAAAAATTTTAAAAATGTTCTTCCAACCATTTGACTTACCCAGAGAGAAATTTAAACACGATCTTGATAGATACTTTTGCACGTAATTTTTGTAATTTACGAATTAAATACAAAAATATTTACATCTAAATTCTCCTTTATCACCTATGACCAGATTGAGTGTCAACATTAATAAGTTCGCCACCCTTCGGAATGCCCGAGGGGGCAATAACCCTGATATTATCAAAACGGCCTTAGATTGTGAAAGGTTTGGAGCACAAGGTATTACCGTGCATCCTCGCCCCGATGAACGGCATATTCGCTATCAAGATGTCTATGATTTGTCGTCTATCTTACAAACCGAGTTTAATATCGAGGGGAATCCCATCGATCGTTTTGTGCAGATGGTACTGGAGGTCAAACCTGCTCAGGTCACGCTCGTACCCGATGCGCCCGATGCGGTCACCTCAGATTCGGGCTGGGATACAATTCAACATCGAGACTTTTTGACGGAAGTCTTACAAAGCTTTCGGCAAGCGGGCATTCGCACCTCTATTTTTATCGATCCTGTACCCAAGATGATCGAGGGAGCGGCCAAGGTAACAACCGACCGAATCGAGTTTTACACAGGCCCTTACGCGCACGACTATGCTAAAAATCGGGCATCCGCAGTAGAAAATTACAGTCAGTGCGCCAAAATTGCTCTGGAATTAGGCTTAGGCATCAATGCGGGCCATGATCTAGACCTGAATAATCTTCGTTATTTTAAGCAGCAAATGCCCGAGCTCTTGGAAGTATCGATTGGGCACGCCCTAATTTGTGATGCGATTTATTATGGTTTGGAAAATACCATCCAGATGTATTTGCGTGAGCTAGAAGCCTAGACTCTAGATTCTATGAAATAAAAATTGCCCACGCAAAACTAAACTTCCTGTTCTTTTTTCACCCAATCCACTAGACGCTGTTCCTTTTCTTAGCGGTATGGATACACTTTGGCAAAAATCATTTGATTATCTCAATTTTTCCTTTCATCTTAGAGAAACCAAAATGACGACTTTGAAAGTGCAAAAAACTGATTGGTATTTCAACCCTTAAGAAAGTCCGAAGCCTATTAGACAAAGCTGACGCCAAACCATCTCTTCATGTTTAAGCGCAAATTTCCTTATTACCGACAGCTCGATATGATGGACTGCGGTCCTACCTGTCTAAAAATGATTGCCAAGTTCCACGGTAAGGATTATGCTACGCAAAAGCTCCGTGAAGTCTGCCACGTGGGGAAGCAAGGGTCTTCGCTACTCGGGATCAGCGATGGAGCCGAGCAAATCGGATTACGAACGATCTCTGTAAAATCTACTTATGAGCTTTTGGTCAACGAAGCGCCTCTACCTGCCATCGCTCATTGGCGACAAAATCATTTCGTAGTAGTTTATCAAGCCAAAGATCATCAGGTAAAGGTAGCCGACCCCGCCATCGGGATGATTAATTATACCAAGGAAGAATTTTGCCAGTACTGGGTCAGTACTCGTGATCAGGAGGAGAAAGAGGGGATTTTACTCCTGTTGGAACCCACGCCTGAATTTTACGAGGACGAAATAGAAGAGGCTCCCCCACGGCAGAGTCTACGCTTTTTGTATCGTTATCTGATTCCACACCGTTCTTACATCCTGCAGCTAATTCTGGGCATGGTGGCGGGCAGCATCATTTCTTTGATTTTTCCTTTTCTGATGCAGGCTTTGATAGACTTTGGCGTCAACCAACAAGACCTAGAGTTTGTCTATATTCTCTTGCTAGCGCAATTGATGCTGTTTGGGGGTAAGATGGCTATTGATTTATTGAGGGGCTGGATTTTATTGCATGTGGCCACTCGCATCAACATTAGCATCATCTCTGATTTTCTGAGCAAAATGATGCGGCTTTCTATCTCCTTTTTTGACTCGAAAAATTTGGGTGATATCCTCCAGCGAATTCGTGACCACGATCGGATTGAGACCTTTTTGACCTCCAGCTCGCTCGAGGTTCTGTTCTCTCTGGTCAATCTGGTCATATTTAGTCTGGTACTCTTAGTCTATGATGTGCAAATTTTCTTGGCTTTTTGTTTGGGAACAGCCTTGTATGTCCTCTGGATTTTCTTCTTCTTGCGGAAAAGAAAGCAGATTGACTACAAACGTTTCAATCAGTTGGCCAATAGCCAAGGGAATGAAGTGCAATTGGTGCAGGGGATGCAAGAGATCAAACTTAATAATTGTGAAAAACAGAAAAGATGGGAGTGGGAGCGCATTCAGGCACAATTATTTAAAATTAATATCAAAGGCTTAGCTCTAAATCAGTATCAAAATTCTGGGGCTTTTTTTATTAATGAAATCAAAAATATTTTCATCACTTTCCTGGCTGCCAGAGGAGTGATACAGGGTGATATTACTCTGGGAGTCATGCTCGCGATTAGCTATATTCTAGGGCAACTCAACGCCCCTGTGATTCAGTTGATTAATTTTATCTTGGGGGCACAGGATGCGAAAATTAGCCTAGAAAGGCTAAGTGAAATCCATAATCGCCCTGATGAAGAAGAACAAACCGTCGAGGCATTACATTATCCACAACAAGCCGATATTATTCTAGAAAATGTAAGCTTTCGCTACCAAGACCCTAACAACCCTTGGATACTCAAAGACTTAAATTTAGTCATTCCCTTTGGCAAAACCACCGCGATTGTAGGACCAAGCGGAAGCGGTAAAACCACCCTGCTCAAACTCTTGCTGAAATTTTATGAACCAGAAAGAGGGAAAATCAAGCTCGGAAACACCCTGCTTCGCAACGTCAATACCTCGGATTGGCGTGCTCGCTGTGGCACGGTCATGCAAGATGGATTTATCTTTTCAGATACCATTGCTCGCAATATTGCTCCCGGCCAAGATCACATGGATAAAGAAATGCTCTTGAGAGCCGTGGATATCGCCAATATCAAAGATTTTATCGAGAGCCTGCCTTTGAATTACAACACAAAAATAGGCGCGGAAGGATTGAGCCTGAGCCAAGGACAGAAACAACGCATTCTTATTGCCCGAAGTATCTACAAGCAGCCTGATTTTTTCTTCTTTGATGAAGCGACTTCTTCTCTGGATGCGAATAATGAATACGAAATTACCCTCAAGCTCCACACCCACACCCAAGGAAAAACCAACCTCATCATTGCTCATCGCCTGAGTACGGTCAAAACTGCTGACCAAATTATTGTTTTGGAAAAAGGAGAGGTGAGAGAGCAAGGAACCCATCTGGAACTTGTCTCTCAAAATGGGATTTATTACGATTTAGTAAAGAACCAACTAGAATTGGGAAATTAAACCAAAATTGCTCCCCCCTCGTCTTTAACAATCCCTTCTTGCAAACGTTTGCAGTGGCTTTGGAAGCACTGAATCGCTTTGCCATCAATTATATTTACTAATATTCTTGTACAGACTCCTTTCAAGTGTAACTTTTTATACAAGTTTGTAACAAAATAAATGCCTACTTTGTGCTATCTAAAGGCATTTATTTCCATTTTGAGAAGTGCCCAAAATTTAAGGAATCGATTTTAAAGTACTGATTTTCAAAGTTTTAAAATTTTTTTTTAGACTACCCTCTGTTTTTTTTGACATGTTGAAACAAGACATTACAAAGTAGCGTTTAATTTAACAGATTGTGTAACATAACCAAATATTAATTAAGATGAAAAAGACACTAAAAATCAAAGCCGTTGAAAGTAAGTTCAAAACTCTAAACGCTCAGCAGAGCAAAGCCGTCCAAGGCGGAACCGATGGAGGCAAAGAAAAAGAGAAAGAGTACAGTATGTTTGAAGATCTATCTAACAAAGGTTTTGAGCCTGCAGGATCTCTTATGCTTAAACCCAGAAGATAGTACACCAACAAGTATAAGTATTTGACGATAAGCACTTTATTATTCCTGATAAAGAAGTAAGGCACACGGAACATTCGCGGAAGGATGCTCGGTGTGTCTTAGTCTTTATTGGGAGTTGCAACTACAAAGCATACAGACTCAATCCTTTTTTAACCCTACCTTTTGTATGGATGTGGATTAGTCGACATCTTGATTAAGCTTAATCGCATCATCTCTCCATTCTAATCCTTTGTATGGATGTAAAAGAAATTGAACTTCATAGCGAAGAAGTACGCGCTATTCTTGGAACCGTACCCAATTGGATTATTCGCTGGGGAACGAGTGTTCTTCTGCTGACTACCCTACTCTTCGTGCTCATTACGATTCTGGTTCGTTACCCAGATGTAGTACGTACTCGTATCTTCCTGACCAGTGAAACCCTTCCGGTCAGTGTCAAATCACCGCTTGAGGCCCCTATCAAGCACTTATTAATCAAAGAAAATCAATATGTAGAGCCGGGCGAAGCACTCTTAGTCATGCAGAATGCGGCCAACTTTGACCACATACACGAAGTGGCAGGTTTTTTTCAGAACTTCAAGGCACTGCTTTTTGTCCAAGATTCTATTAGTAAAGTCATTTTTCCTAAAAATGTGAACTTGGGTGAAATCCAAGGTGATTATGCTCAATTGGTCAAAGCTTATACCGATTATTGGGATTTTCAAGAGCAGTCTCTCTTTCAGGAAAGAGCCATCGAGTTATCTGCCCAGATTCATCATTATGAACGATTAGTTCCTCGGCTGGAAAGTCAAAGAAACATTTTGTCTGAACAGAAAAACCTAAGCTCACAAAAATACCAAGCTGACTTGACTTTCCTCCGAGACAGTGTCATTGCCCCTCTGGATTTTAATCAAAGAAAAAAGAATTATCTGCTGGACGAATATAATTTTGAGAATATTCACAAAGAGCTTATTCAGACCCGGATTCAAATTCACGAGTATCAAAAAAGTTTACTTGACCTCCAAGAAACCTACTCCGAACGACAAAGTCAATTGAGCAATCAACTCAAGCAAGCTGTGCTCAGCTTTGAGGCACGCCTTTCTTTCTGGGAAGAAAGATATTTATTAAAATCACCCATCCGGGGCAAGGTTGCTTTCTTTCGTCCTCTGTCCGTTAATCAGTACATCAGACAGGGGGAAGAAATTATGACAGTTGTGCCCGAAAACAAAGGCATTTGGGCTTATGCTTATGTATCTTCTTATAATTTTGGTAAAATTGAAGAGGGACAAGCCGTCAAAATTCGTTTAGATGCCTTCCCACACGAAGAGTTTGGCCTGATTAGCGGAGAGGTTAAATCTAAGGCCAATATTGCCCGAGACGGGCAGTACGCGGTGCGTGTCCATCTGGGGCAAGGATTAAGGAGTAGCTACGGCAAAACGCTGGATTTTACGCAACAAATGCAAGGCGAGGCTCAGATCATTACCAAAAAATTACGCCTGATTGATCGTATTTTTTTCCAATTTCGTCAAATCTGGAGTGATACTTTCTGAGCATTGAGAGATTGCTCGGATTTTCTCCAAACATCTTCTTAACATCTCTTTTCCGCATATTTCAGCGAAGAAAACTGTATTTTTGCTTTTGGTTAGGCTGAAAAAAGCTTCCATACAAAAATACTCATCGAGCCAAGAAAACCTGAACATCCTTATGCGACAAAGATTATTGCAAGCAGGCGCCAACGAGCTAAGCTATGAAATTCGTGGAATCGTCAAGAAGGCGGAGCAATTACAAAAGTTAGGACAAGAAATCTACTGGGAAAATATCGGTGATCCTATCCAAAAACGAAATCAAGTGCCTCGCTGGATCAAGGAAATCGTCATTGATCTGGTCAAACAAAATGAAACTTACAGCTACTGTCATTCCAAAGGCGTACTAGAAACAAGACAATTCTTGGCGGAGCGCACCAATGCATTGGGAGGAGTACAGATTACACCGGATGATATTCTTTTTTTCAATGGCTTGGGTGATGCAATTGCTAAACTCTATCAATATATTTTGCCTACTTCACGGATCATTGGCCCTTCTCCCGCCTATTCCACACATTCTTCCGCGGAGGCGGCGCACGCCAATCACCAGCCGATTACCTATCGCCTAGACCCAGACCAACACTGGTATCCAGATATGGAAGACCTCTACCTGAAGGTCAAATACAACCCAAATATTGTCGGCATTCTGATCATTAATCCTGATAATCCCACGGGAATGGTTTATCCGCCCGAAATATTAGAACAAATTGTAAACATTGCCCGTGAATTTGATTTGTTTCTCATCAGCGACGAAATATACATCAACGTAACTTATAATGGAGCAAAACCCCAGGCCTTGGCACAGGTCATTGGTGATGTACCGGGCATTGCCATGCGGGGCATTTCTAAGGAGCTACCTTGGCCAGGAGCCCGTTGTGGCTGGGTAGAATATTACAACCGAGATAAAGACCCACAATTCCAGAAGTTATGCGAAACCTTGGATAATGCAAAAATGATCGAGGTCTGCTCTACTAAATTACCTCAACTTGTGATTCCTAAGGTAAAAGGTGACCCACGCTACGAAGCCTATCGCAATGAAGAAAACAGAAAAATCGGATTTCGTAGTAAAATTATTACGGAAATCTTGGGGGAGATACCTTACATCAAATTCAACGAGACTTTCGGTGCTTTTTATAATACCATCATCTTTGAGGAAAATACCCTCCAGCCTGATCAGAAATTAGACCTCCCTAACCATGAAGTATCAAATTTGGTAAAAAGCTGGCTCCAAGATGAGCAAATCCCCATGGATAAGCGATTTGTCTATTATTTATTAGCTGCAAAAGGGGTGTGTGTGGTGCCCGTTTCTTCTTTTTGCTCTGACTTGCAGGGTTTTCGGGTTACTTTGCTAGAAGAAGACGAGCATCGGCTCAGAGATATTTTCTACCGCATCAAAGCTGGGATTGTAGCGTATATAGAAAGCGTTTGAAGAGATAAGAAGGGCAGACTCGGGTTGTAAAATGGCTTTGCGTCGGAACCTTAGCATGAGGAAGCTTCAAATCTTTTCATTCACTCTCTTCCAGATTTGCGCTTTTTTCACTAATTTTGCCATCCTAAAAAGAAAGCAGTTCTATATTTGTTGATAAAGTCATGAAAAAAGAAATTCACCCGGATTATAGAGAGGTCGTGTTTTTGGATACTTCCAATGAGTTTAAGTTTATCACTCGTTCTACCGTAGAAACCAAAGACACCATTGAACACGAAGGGCAAACCTACCCCTTGGTCAAGATAGAAGTGAGTTCAGAGTCGCATCCTTTCTTTACTGGAAAACGCATGTTTGTAGATACCGCGGGTCGTGTGGAGAAATTTAACCGACGCTTTGGTAAGAAGAAGCAGAAATAGAAGGTCTTGATCCCATCCGAAGATGGAAAAGGTAAAAAACCCAAAAGCCTCATAAAGTTCGTTTTTTGAGGCTTTTCCTTCCTTTTTTGTAAATTTACCTGAAATATCTTCAACAATTATCTTCGGTATGAACTACATCCTCTTTGACGACCCGAAGCTCCGTGAGCACTTAAAACCCTTTACCTTCACACGTCCCATCGCTGACCTTCGCGTAGGTATCTTGACTATGCGTGAAAAATGGGAAAAACATCTTGGACAGACGGTACACTATCTTACTGAGAATTATTTACAAAAAAAATATCCCCTTGAGACGGGTGCAGATAACATCCTGATTAACGCTGCGATTTATCCGAATCAAGAAATTTTGGAGGAAATTCTCTCGCTCAAATCAGGTGAAGTACTCCGCAAAGACGCTTGGGTACTTGCGCTACGCATGGATGCAGGACGTGTACAATATCCCCTTTCCATTCAAGATTTCCAAGATTTTAGGCGCCCTGAGTCGCTCCTGATTGGTCTGAAAAATTTGACAGATATCTTCAGCCACAATGGAGAGCAGATTCACGAAGACTTCGAGCTGATCACCAAAGGCAGAAACTCAGCCCCGATTACTGACGCCCACACGGCGGTCTATCATCCCGATCGTATTTTTTTGGAAGAAGGTGTACAGCTCAAAGCCTGTGTGCTCAATGCTGAAAATGGTCCGATTTATCTGGGCAAAAATGCCAAAATACAAGAGGGTAGTATCGTCCAGGGAGCGTTTGCGCTGTGCGAAGGTGCAACCATCAACCCGGGGGCTAAAATGCGAGGTGATACCACCATTGGTCCCTATTGTAAAGTAGGAGGTGAAATCAGCAACTCAGTCTTCTGGGGTTATAGTAACAAAGGGCACGAAGGCTTTTTGGGAAATTCTGTGATCGGAGAGTGGTGTAATCTGGGAGCCGATACCAATACCTCCAATCTCAAAAACAATTATGGTTTCGTCAAAATTTGGTGTTATATTCAGCATGATTTTATAGATACTGGTCGCCAATTTTGCGGCTTGATGATGGGTGATCATTCCAAATCAGGTATCAATACCATGTTCAATACCGGAACCGTGGTCGGCGTGAACGCCAATATTTTCGGGGGAGGTTTTCCTCCTAAATTTGTGCCTTCTTTTGCCTGGGGAGGCGGAGACAAATTCGTCCACTATGATCTGCACAAAGCTTTTGAAGTGGCGCAAAAAATGATGGAACGTAGAAACAAAGATTTTAATGAGATAGAGCGCGAAATATTAATAGAAGTGAATAGGCGCAAGTCTCTATTTTACCTACAGAGAGAAGAATAGATAACTTGAACTTTATGAAAAAATTGATCTTTTTGGTCATTTGGGGCTTACTCCCAATGACTATCCTCGCACAAACTGCAGAAGAGTATTATCAAAAAGGCGTCGAGCTAATAGAGGCTGATAATTTTTCCGATGCCCTGACTAGTCTCGACCAAGCCATTGAGTTGAAAGAAGACTATCACGAAGCTTATTTTTTAAGAGCCAGAGCCAAAGTGAATTTACGTTTTATGAGTGGGGCTACGGCTGATTTCTCTAAGGCCATTGCGCTTGATCCTCAAAATATTGAGTACTATCGAGCCCGCGCCACTTTAGAAAACATTAAAGGTAGCAAAACTGATGCCTTGGAAGATTATACCAAGATCATAGAATTGGCTCCTGACGACATAGAGGCTTACCGCGCCCGTGCTGAGGCATACAAAAGTCTAGAAGAATATCGCAAGGCATATATGGACTACAGTCAGTTATTGGAATTAAACCCAAAGGACTTGGATGCGCTATTTAACCGTAGTTCTCTAAGCTTCAATCTCAAAAACTATCAAGGAGCGATTGATGACTGCGGGCGTGTACTTGAAATTGATCCCGACAATGTGAACGCTTACGTGAATCGAGGGACTTTTTGGTTTGTGGTCAAAAAATTTGATGAAGCTCTGGCTGACCTCACTAAAGCAATTGAACTGGACGCTGAAGACGCCGAGGCTTACTACACCCGTGGTCTGGTTTACAAAGCCTTAGATACACCCGAAGCCCTCGCGAATGCCTGCCAAGATTGGAAAGCTGCCCAAGCACTGGGGTACGCCCAAGCACAAGCCACGCTCGATGCACATTGCAAGGAATAAACATTCACATTAGACCTACGCAAGTATGCAAAGTATCACCGCGGAAATTACCATCCAAGCTCCTTTGGAAAAAGTGTGGAACATTTTAGAAGATTTTGAGCATTATCACGAGTGGAATTATTTTTGTCCCAAAGTCCAAACCACCAAGGTTGTAGGTGAACCCTTCGTAATGACCGTTTACATGAAGCCCGGGAAAAAACCCATTATCCAAAAAGAGGTATTCTCTGATTACGAACCCCGAAAAGCAGTGGGCTGGAGCTTGGATTGGGGTGTATGGCTTAAAACACATCGTATCCAGACTTTGGAAGCCATTGACGAAAATACTACCCATTATTTTACTGAGGATAAATTTTGGGGCTGGCTCACGCCTCTGGTCATGTTTCTCTACCGCCAAGATGTGCAAAGGGGCTTTGATTTTGTTGCCAAAGCCCTCAAAGCCAAAGCCGAAAACAAAGAAATTCCCGCTTTTGTATGAGAAAGCGTCACAAATTGCGGAAAACAAAAATTAGCAATTCCCAAAATCGCTTCTTTCCTTCTCCAAATCTTTAAGCGGATAATCTGCCGTGCCCATGCCTACCCTTATCTCTGTAATTGGCCCGAATGCCGATGCTTGCACTCCAGAAATCTACGACTTTGGCCTCCAGTTGGGTGAGAGGCTCACTAATGAAGGATTTTGGATCGTATGTGGAGGCAAACAGGGCTTGATGGAAGCGGTTTGTAGAGGGGCGCATCAATCCAAACATTATACTTTTGGTTGTACCCTTGGCATCTTGCCTGAATCCCACGGCGGTTTGGCTAATCCCTATTGTGATCTGGTGATTCCTACGGGCCTGGGGATTGCTCGGAATTTTTTGGTCGTGAATACCGGAGAAAAAGTAGTGGCGGTGGCCGGTGGAAGTGGAACCCTATCGGAAATCGCCTTCGCTTGGCAATTAGGCAAGCCTATCGTTGCTTTTACAGGTTTTGACGGCTGGGCGCGAAACCTAGCGGGACAACCGGTAGATTCCCGCTCTCAAAACGCTATTCAAGAAGCGGATAACCTAGAAAGGATTATCCAGCTTTTGAAATCTTAAACCCAGCCAAGACTAAATCTTCCCAGAAATGGGGATAAGATTTCTTAACCACCATCGGATCTTTCATCTTTAAGGGGTGCAACAGAGCAATCGGGGCAAAGGCCATCGCCATTCGGTGATCTTCGTAAGTACTGATGGTAATCGGAGACTTTTGATTGAGGCGAGAAGCACTTACCTCGGCCCATTGTTCAAAGAGCAAACACCAATAACCGTAGTCTTCTTGCAACTCACAGCCAAATTTCCGAATTTCTTTCTGTAGAGCTTTGATGCGATCCGTTTCTTTGATACGGAGGCTTTCCAAACCTTTGCACAGCAGATCAATCTTTTTCACCGCACACAAAGCCACCACCGTCTGCGCCAAATCAGGACAAGCCGTGAAGTCCAATTGCAAAGCCTCGTGCAGTTGAATCGGTTTTTTCTCCAGTAAAACCCCTTCTGGCAAAAAAGTAGAGCGTACGCCTAATTGAGTCATAATTTCGGTGATTACACTATCACCCTGCAAAGATTCTGGGCGTAAACCCAGTAATTTTACTTGTGCATTTTTGGCCAAAGAAACAATGCTATACCAATAACTGGCCGCTGACCAATCCGACTCAACTTGATAGTGGCCTGCTTGGTAAGTTTGGGGAGCGATCTCGATAAGATTTTCTCTCCATTGATGCCGAATGCCAAATTGCTGCATTTGACTGAGAGTCATCTGAATATAAGGCTTTGAGCCGATCTTGCCCGTCAATTCTAAGGTAAGCCCTTGAGGGAGTAGCGGGGCAATCATCAACAAGGCAGAAATAAACTGGCTACTAACGTCACCTCGGATTTTGACGTGTTTTTTCTGCTGCTCAAAGGTTGCTTGCCCTTGAATGCGCAGAGGAGGAAAACCTTGTTGATTCACATAATCAATCTGAAAACCAATTTCTCTTAATGCCTCTACCAAGATACCAATCGGGCGCTCTTGCATACGGGCCGAACCTGTTAAGACCTTATCTTGCTGGGTAATAGACAGATAAGCGGTCAAAAAACGCATGGTAGTCCCGGCGTCTAATACGTCCAGATCTTGCTGCACGGAGGCCAGAAGCCTTTGCAGCGTCTGTGTATCACGGGCTTCGGAAAGATTTTGTAGCTCGATGCGAGTTCCAGACTGATACTGAGCAAGCGCTTGGATAATGAGCGCTCGGTTGCTTTCACTCTTGGAGGCGGGAAGCTTGATTTCGGATATAATAGGTTCTTCTGATCTGGATACAAGAATACATTCCATACACAAAGAGGTTATATAAAGGTGAAAGCAAGAGGTTTTTTGCTAAAATAAAGGATTTGAGCTTGAGATTCAAGACGCTCATCTGGCCGATAGGTTAAAATCGAAAGTTTTATATTAATTTTGGGCAATTTTAATGAAAACCTATGAGCATCCATAACACATTAGGTACGGATTTATCTCCGATTAACAAAAAACTTAATCAAGTCCGAGACCTCATTTTTCAGAACATTCATAGCAACCATCTGATCTATAATACATGCTGGGAAGACCCGCGTTGTGATCGGACCCTGCTACAGTTTGATGAAAAGAGCAAAATCGTCATGATTACCAGTGCAGGTTGTAACGCCTTAGATTACTTGCTGGATAATCCGCAGGCAATTCACAGTATAGATATGAATCCGCGCCAGAATGCATTGCTAGAGTTAAAAGTAAGGGGCATACAGCATCTCGACTTTTCGGACTTTTGGCAATTTTTTGGAGAGGGCTTTCACCCGCGAGCCGTGGCTGTCTACGCGCGGCAATTGCGCGCTCATCTCTCTTATCCGGCGCAAGAATTTTGGGATAAAAACATTATTTTCTTTCAAAAAAAATCTTTTTACTTCTACGGGACTTCGGGCACTTTTGCTTGGCTTTTTAATAAATATTTCGACGCCAGACCCAAGCTCAGAGCACTGATCAACGAATTGTTGGAAGCTCCAGATTTAGCTACACAACAAGCTGTTTACCAAAAGATAGAGCCCAAAGTCGTAACGCCTTTTGCTAAATGGTTGATGGGTCGTCACGTGACTTTAACCCTTTTGGGCGTACCGCGTGCCCAGAGGCAATTGATTATTGATGAATACCCTGGTGGTGTGGCGGCTTACGTTGCTGACTCTTTGCGGCAAGTCTTTACAGAAATCCCAGTTCACGATAATTATTTCTGGCGACTCTATCTGACAGGTAGGTACAAACCCGAATGCGCTCCATCCTACTTGCAAAGACCTCATTTTGAGTTGCTTAAGCTACGTCTCAATCAGTTGCATTGGCACACAACTACCATCAGTAATTTTCTGCAGAATCACCCAGATCAGTATACGCATTATATATTATTAGATCATCAGGATTGGCTAGCGGCGCACGATGTACCTGCCTTAGAAGAAGAATGGCGATTGATTTTGGAAAACAGCCAACCTGGCACGAAAATTCTGATGCGCTCCGCCGCTTTACGGGTGGATTTTTTCCCAGATTTTGTCAAAGAAGCCCTTCGTTTTGAAGAAGATTTGACCTCAGAATTGCATCAAGTAGATCGGGTAGGCACTTATGGCAGCGTTTATTTAGGAACCGTTTTATAGATCACCCGCTCAAATATATCCAAATCAGACAAATTGGCACAAAGCAGTCATTAGATTATGAAAGATAAACTCTCTACCACCAAAGAAGTACAATGGCAGGATATGAAAAGCTACTATGCTTTTCAGGCCAAAATTTACGATGCCACCCGCTGGACTTTTCTCTACGGACGTAACACGATTATTCAGAAAATCCCTCTGGATCGCCAAAAACCTTGGAATATTTTAGAAGTGGGCTGTGGTACTGGAGTCAACTTGCGCAAACTCGCCAAGGTATTTCCCAAGGCTAAGCTAAAAGGGATTGATATTTCAGGAGATATGCTGCGGCAAGCCGAGAAAAATCTATCCGCGTATCAAGACCGTCTTGTGCTGGAAGAAAAAGCCTATGAACCAGGCACCGAAGTAGCGCACGAGGGACAGTTTGATGTGATCCTCTTTGCGTATTGTCTTTCTATGATTAATCCGCAGTGGAAAGAAATCGTACAGCAAGCGCCCGCTGATCTGAAACCCGAGGGGCTGGTAGCCGTGGTAGACTTCCACGATGCTAATTATGACTTCTACCGTAAGTTTATGCGCAGTAATCACGTGCGCTTGGATGGACATATTCTGCCCGAATTAGAAAATGTTTACCAAACCGAACTCTCGAGTGTAAAAAAAGGCTTGGCGGGCGTTTGGGATTATATGCTGTTTATTGGGAGGAAGCAGTAGGTTTATCTCGAATATATTCGGCTTTTGCAATAAACAAAAGCAAGTCATCAAGATTCCAAAAACAAACTTGGTGCAACTTGATTTCTTTCCTATGATTTTTGCCAAGTAGTCTACTAAAATTAGTTCAAGTTATTTTAAATTCTGACTAACGGTAAAGGTAAAAGATGGCGTTTAGCCAGGGTTGTCGTTTCGTAGCGACCGCAGGGAGCTGCAGGAACGACAAGTCCGGCGAAGCCGCCGCCCCTTGCTCGTTCATGCCGACCGAAGGGAGGTATGAACGAGCAACACCCCAATATACGACATTCGTTTATTTTTTCTTTAGAAGTTTCGTTTATCCAATCTCTTATTTTTTTCTTAATAAGCTCTATCTTGCTCATCGTCAGGGATGTATACGCAATTATCGGGCATCAGGAGAAAACAGGAAACGAATGTCGCATCTGGTTATTCAGGATTTAGTTTCAAAGTTGACAAACCGCCATATACGAGACCCGGAAGCCTGTCCCGGAGGGATCTGGTGGTGTGAGAGGCGCCCTGGCGGTCAGCTGACCGTCAGCCGTTTACTCGATTGTAGCCAGTTATTCTTTATTCAGTTTAATTTTTATTTCCTCGTATGACTTCCATTCGGGGTCGTTAATTATTTGGAATTCAAAATCTCGTTTATTTCCATTTTCTTTTAGAAAACTCATTAGTCCGTTTGCTCCGTCTTTATCGTTAGTCACAAAGTAAATTACTCTTTCTCCACTATGCGTTGTTCTTCCAATGTAATATGATTTTATTCCGTTTTGGTTTAGATTATTCTCAATAAAAAGTTCCAAATCGTCCAGTTCTTTATAGTCCTTTTCGTTTGGCATTTTTGAAGTGTTATCAATATCATATTTGCAATTAACCTTGATGAAAATTGAATATTCTGACTTATGAGGAAATTTGTCGAAAGCTGAATTTGCTATAATTAGAAAGGGAACTCCGTTTTGGTCAAAATCGTTAGAATTAAACTCTTCTGGGACAACATAAGTATCTCGTTCAATTCCTTTTGTTTTATCTGCGTTTCCGACATCAAATCCATCATAAGATGTAATTGAAAATTTGTCTGCGATTGCATACAATTCTTTGTTTAAGCTGAAAAGACTTTCGGAATTGTGAGTTTCGATTCTTTCCATATGCAACCAATATTGCTTCGTTTCGTCAGGATAAATGTCAACGTATTCAAAACCTTGTTTTTTTAATTCCTCCGCTACTTTTTCCAGTTTCTTCGGTTCATTGTTTGTAAAAAAGTAACCGTAAAGCATTTTGGTGTTTGTGTCAACACCATTAGATTTCATATGGTCAAAAAATCTAATGATTTCTTCTTTTGGTATCATATTATTTTGAGATTTTGATTGGCAAGAAGTCAACAATATAAATAGTAGGATTTTCAATAAATTCTTTGTCATTCTTGATTTGGTCATAATTGGCTACAACGTTTGGGCTATGCACAGTGTCCCGAAGGGCATTGCGTATAGGTGTTGTTGTATGCCGTTTATTATTTATACATTTCCAATGCAAATTTCACATTGTCATTACCAAGTTCTTCTAATCTTTTAAGGGCATTGTTTGATTTTTGTGAGTCAATCGTTTTTAAAGCATGAACACATTTTCTCAAAGTTGATTCCAGCTCATCATCATGCTTCCTGAAAGTTTCTCTATCCAAAGCGATATCGAGAATTGGCTCTACGAATCTGTCGTCCTTGAGACTTTCTAAATAAATCGTATTTACCAAGTCTTCATGCTGACTATGCCATTGCCCTATAAGAGCCTTTTCAATCAAATCAAAATGACTAGAATCAATGTCTTTTGTTTTTCTGAAATCCAGGGAATCAATCAATTCTTTTTCACTCTTATTTTCTACTGCCTTTTTTAATGACTTATTCATTTTGGTCTTTAATCCTGACTAGCGTTAAGTAATCACCTGATTATCAATACCTATTTTTTACTCCATCGTTAGCTTGGGTAATCAATAGGCAGGAGAAATTCCCTATCTTTTTTGAAGGGAATTTAGGATTGCCCTACATGGGGAATGCCATACAACGGCGGCGGCTAAACGCTGTTTTTCAGCGCCAAGCCTTGGGCTTGAGAGTTGAAAGATGGCGTTTAGCCGGGGTTGTCGTTCCGTAGCGACCGCAGGGAGCTGCAGGAACGACAAGCCGGGCGAAGCCGCCGCCGTTGCTCGTTCGTGCCGACCGAAGGGAGGTATGAACGAGCAACGTTTGGGCTATGCGCAGTGTCCCGAAGGGCATTGCGTATAGGTGTTGTTGTATACCGTTTTTTTATTCTTTTTCATAATGCAGAAGTCCAAAGTCAATCAGCTTATTCTTAAATTCTTTAGACTGCGGATCTACCTTATCACTTATTATATCTTGTCCAACACAATAGATAAACGGTCCTGGTCGGTTACTCCATCCTTTTTGAAATGGTCGAGGTTCATAGTTCGCAATCCAAGAAGTAATAGAAATATAATCTTCATCTAGTCCAATATTTAAGTCCACACAAGGGTAGATTTTATCTTGGTCAACATATACGAGTCGAGTTATTTCGTTTATCACTTCTTGCCGACCAACTACCGTTAAACAATCTTCTCTTAACCATTTAAATTTGAATTTATCCGTTAGTGATTTGTCAGCATGAATTTCTGCATACTGTTTTACCTCATCTAAGGTTTTATCAACAAATTCTCTAAATTCTTCTCTGGTCATTTTTAATGTTGTACAACGGCGGCGGCTAAACGGCGTAGCCAGCTTTTGCTGGCTATGAACGTTTTAGCCATTGTTGTAGCCAGTTTTCATTTTTTAATCTTCGGGAAGTTTACCATTTCTCCATTCTTCGTAAGTTACGAATGAATTCCATTCGACTTCGCATCTTTCATAGTTAAACTCCCATTCTACCCAGTATCCGTCCTTTCCTTTTAAAAAGTATCCGTCCAGCATTATTCTTCTTTTTTCACCGTCAATTTCGGTATTTGCTACTTCTTGCCAATAAGCTCCTAAATTATCGGGGACTTCAATTAGTTTGAATTTTTCTTCATGGAAATAGGCTTTAAATTTTTCATTTGAAATTCCCTCAATAGTGAAAATTGTTTTACCCATTATTATCCCATCTCCGATTTTACCCTCAACATAATCTTCTAATTTTGCCCAATCAAAAGTCAATTTTATATCATTTCCATTTCGTTCTTCTTTCTCGAAGTGAGAGTCGTGAAGCGAAAGTCTTTTGATATTTGAGGTAATCTTCATTTTTTCTTTTTCCTAATTGGCTACAACACCCTAATATACGACATTCGTTTATTTTTTCTTTAGAAGGTTCGTTTATCCAATCTCTTATTTTTTTCTTAATAAGCTCTATCTTGTTCATCGTCAGTGATATATACACGATTATCGGGCATCAGGAGAAAACAGGAAACGAATGTCGCCTCTGCTTATTCAGGATTTGGTTTCAAAGTTCAGGTAAAAGCTCTCTATACAACGATACGCCCAAAGTACAATCAAGACGTACCTGTTTGGCTAAATTTCTCAAAGCCTTTGAAAAGTACGAACTTGATCAGGTCTCAGAAAAAAATATTGAGAATTATATTACCCATCTGCTCCAAAGTGAAAAAATTAGCGATACCTATCAAAAACAAGTGCTGGGTACGATTGCTAAGTTTTATGAGCTGACCTATGATAAGAAACTTAGAATTATTTACAGATTTGAGAAATCTCTATAGTAGAGTTGATATACATAAAGCCACTTTTTCGTTTGTGGATAGCATTCGGGATCAAACTATTTTCGTAGACCAAAATCAAGCGAAGCACCAACATTTTTCTGAGTATATAAAAAAATTAGAAGAAATTCTCTTGGAAGAAATTGCCCTAACTGCTGTCGGAAAAGTAGTGGCACTCACCCCCTTGGACGCGCAATCTGAAATTGATCACCTCGTGTGGATAGAAGCAGAGATTTCCAACAGGAAAGAGAGAATTAAAGTAAAACTTAACAAAGAGAAGTACAATCTTGCGATCGATGCCTATAAAGAGGATCTATCCGTCTCCTTAAAAGGGAAAGCTAGACGTACCAAAAGTCAGTATTACATCTCCGAAATAGATAAATTCGAGATTTATTGGAATGAATAAGTCCGAGCAATGACCTTAGCCCCTGTTTTTCTAGCCAACAATTGCTAACTTTGATGTATGCTGACCCCCCAACTCGTAGACCAAATCAAAGGACTTATTTTTGGTCAAGCCATTGGCGATGCGCTCGGTTTAGGAACCGAGTTTATGAGCAAACAACAAGTGCATCAACATTATCCTGATCTGCTCACTGACTACTGGCAAATCGTGCAGGATCAGCATCGCTCCCGTTGGCTCCAAGGTGAGTGGACGGACGATACCGATCAGATGATCTGCATCCTAGACAGCCTGATCGTAACCCGTCAGGTCAACTCCTACAATATTGCTACTCGTATTTACGATTGGGCTTTTAATGCCGGACGAGGGATCGGACAAACCGTCCACAAAGTACTTACGCATCCGGCTTTCTTGTCAGGCCCCTATGCCGCTGCCCGTGAAATATGGCAGGAAGGAAACCGACAAGGAGCTGCCAATGGAGGCGTGATGCGAACCGCCATCTTAGGCGTTTGGGATTATCAGAAGCCACAAAAAATCAAAATCAACGCCGAAAAAGTCTGCAAAATCACACACTATGACCCCCGCTGCGTGGGCTCCTGCGTGGTCATTTGCCTAGCCGTGGGAGAATTGCTCAAAGGCGAAAAAGACATGGATCGTATCATTCAATATCTGATTGAGGAGGCAGACGCTTATGATGAAAGAATCCAAGCATACATCAAACCACAGCGGTCGGGCCTGAGTAATTTTTTTGTTTCTAAATGGGGAGATTTGGTTTACCAAAAAAAGCAAGCCCCACGCCTTACTTCCAACTTGGCCGACCTAGAACTCAGCGAACCAGAAAGTATTGGCTACACGCTCAAAGCCATGGGAGCTGGCATTTGGGCTTTGAAATACGCAAAATCTTATGAAGACGGAATTCTCCAGATTGTCCACGAGGGAGGGGATGCCGATACCAACGCCTCGGTAGCCGGAGCAATTCTGGGAACAAAGTTTGGCTATTCCCAAATACCCAAAAGATGGATTAAGGGCTTACTCCATCGTAATTTTTTAGAAGAAAAAATAGAGAAGCTGCTCCAAGTACTCGATAAAAAGACCACTCAGTCCACCTGATTTATTTTTAACCCACTTAAAAACTTGCCTATCATGACGACCATTCAAGAAATTATCCAAACGCTGGAAGCACTCGCCCCCTCACGCTACCAGGAAGGCTACGACAATGCCGGACTCATCGTCGGGCAACCGCACCAAACTGTATCAGGAGTGCTCTTGGCTCTGGATGCTCTCGAAGAAGTCATCGAGGAGGCTATTCACCTGAATTACAATTTAGTAGTAGCGCATCATCCCATCGTTTTTAAAGGTTTGAAACAAATCAACGGCAAAAATTATGTAGAGCGTACCGTCATCAAAGCCATCAAACATGATATTGCCATCTACGCTATTCACACCAATCTGGATAATGTACATCAGGGAGTGAATTTTAAAATCGCGGAAAAAATTGGCCTAGAAAAAGTAAAAATCCTCGCTCCCAAACCACAAACACTCCTCAAGTTGGTTACTTTCGCGCCACTCGCAGATACCGAAAAAGTACTTCAGGCTCTGGGCGAAGCCGGAGCCGGACAAATCGGAGAATACAAAAATTGTAGCTTCCGCAGTGTGGGGACAGGGAGTTTTCAGCCTACCGAGCAAGCCCATCCGCACATTGGGCAAGCTCATCAACTGGAAGAAGTGGAAGAAAATCGCCTGGAAGTCATCTTTCCTAAGCATTTGGAAGCAAAAGTGATGCGTGCCCTGAGGCAAGCACATCCCTACGAAGAGGTGGCCTACTACCTGCATAGTCTGGAAAATAAAAATCAAGAAATTGGCTCTGGAGCCATCGGCGAACTGCCCGAACCGATGGAAGAGAGGCTTTTTTTGGCTTATTTGAAAGAAAAAATGCAGTTGCATGTCATTCGCCACACGGATATTTTAGAAAAACCCGTGCAAAAAGTAGCGGTTTGCGGAGGTACGGGTAGCTTTTTGCTATCCAAAGCCATTCAACAAGGAGCCGATGTATTCGTGAGCGCAGATTTCAAATATCACGAATTTTTTGATGCCGATCGCCAGATTATGATCGCTGATATTGGGCACTACGAGAGCGAAATCTTCACCACTGAGCTTTTGAATGACTATTTGCAAGAAAAATTCCCAGAACTGACCTTAAAAATTACCGATCAAATCACCAATCCTATTAAATATTTTTGAGGCATTTGGTTCGCTAGAAAATGAATCTGAGAATCTGAAAAATTTGTCATCTGCACTTTGAAATCCCTATGCTCATCTGCCAAAAAACTCAGGCCGAATATCCCCTCTCCGAGGCACGCTGGAAAAGCGATGCGGGCGGCTTGCTGGATATTGATTTTCAGCCCGTATTTGATTTTGATAAAATAGCAGTTCGCCCTCCCACCATGTGGCGGTATCGAGAGGCCATTCCCATTCCCAGAGATTTTCCCTTGATTTCTCTGGGAGAGGGTTTTACGCCAATGCGGCAAATAGAAATAGCGGGTAAAAACGTGTGGCTCAAGCTGGATTATCTTTTTCCCTCTGGTTCTTACAAAGACCGAGGGGCGTCGGTACTGATGACCCAAGCACGCGCCTTGGGGGTCTCTTCGGTGGTGCAAGACTCTTCGGGGAACGCGGGAGCCGCCGTGGCGAATTATGCGGCTTTGGCGGGAATCAAGTGCAAAATTTTTGTGCCAGAAGCGACTTCTCCGGGCAAATTGGCGCAAATCCAACTGTATGGAGCTGAATTAGTCAAGGTGCCTGACTCCCGAGAAGAAACGGCTCGCCAAGCCATGCAAGCCGCCGAAACCACTTACTATGCCAGCCACGTGTGGAACCCCTTTTTCCATCAGGGCACCAAGACTTTTGCCTATGAAATTTGTGAACAGATGGACTGGAAAGCACCCGACACCGTGGTTTTGCCTGCGGGCAATGGCACGCTCTTGATTGGGGTTTATCTTGGATTTCAGGAATTAAAAAAAGCGGGAGTCATTCAGCAGATGCCCCGCTTGGTGGCGGTACAATCGGCGCAGTGTGCACCCTTGTATCAAGTTTTCCATCAAAATTTGAAAGAAATTCCTTCCCTAGTAAAAGGCGAAACCTTGGCCGAGGGCATTTCCATTGCTGACCCGGCACGCGGCTTACAGATCGTGGAACAGGTCAGGAATAGTGGCGGTACTTTCCTCACGGTAGAAGAAGGCGAAATCAAAGAAACCCTGTTAGAACTAGCCAAAGCAGGTTTTTATGTAGAGCCTACTTCCGCCGCGATCGTCGCAGGGCTTAAGCATTATCTTAGAAATCAAGCTCAAAAAGACGAGGTGGTCGTTTCTGTCCTTACGGGTAGTGGTCTGAAGGCCACCGACAAGCTTTTGAAGCTATTGTAGGCCCAGAACTCTGGTTTCGGCAGTCAGACGGCTAGGTTTTGAGCCACCCGCTTTATAGCCATTCGGCTGCAATATTTCTTGACTCGAAATCATCTAGAATGGACGCATCCTCATCGTAAAATAGTACAACCGAGGTCAGGTTTGGCAATAATTTAATATCTTCGGTAGATTTGATATTAAAAATGTTATCCTCACCGTCCCAAAACGGATATAGATTCATATATACATCATTGCCACCATCTTGATATAGGCTCGTTACCTTGCTTAGTTGCTCTTCTGAAAGTTCTATTTTTTCAAAATAGGCTTTTGCCTCTGGGATAATTGCATAGCCTTCGTGATCAATATCAATTTTCCGCCCCGTGTAATTGCGGGCAAATTCATATATCTCGAATTTTGGCTCCAGAAGTCCTTGATTGTACATCAGCTCTTGAATCACGGCCAGCTTAAAGTTAAAGTCTTTGAATTTCATATAGAGAAGTTAAATTAGTTTTTATTTTTTGACCATACATTACATACGCATACCAACTAAAAACATCGCCACGAAGGGTCTTCTGTGACAGTAATCTGAACTAAGATTATTTTTTTTAGTCATTTCGCGGTTAGTCGATGTGTATGCTAAATTTCTTTAAGTTTTATGCCAAAGCGATCCGCTCACCAGAGGCGGGTAAAATAAGAAGGCTTGTTGTGCGCAATGGCTTTTTTCTTTAAATTGAGCTTCTTGCGATGAGTGCTTCGCTATTTGCTGATTTCCTCTTTCAAATAAGCCCAAGCAGGCTCAGTCTAAACAACATCAACGCGAATGAATGCCTTAAATCCACCTCTTAAGCGCCACATGTACATCGGAATACTTCTTGGGATTTGGGGTTTCTTGTTTGCTTTTTTTGCTAGACCTTTCGAGCACGGTTACATGGATTTGGAGGTTTGGATTTATGTGAGTGTTGGCTTTAGCCTTCTCGCCTCCCTTTCCTATATTGTAGTTGGGTTTGTCCAGCAATTAATTTCTCAAAGAATAAGCCACTGGAATGTATTCCTTGAAATTGGCGTTTATATCCTATTTTATTTTTTATACACGCTCGTTTCTTATCTCTATTACATAAGCCCTTTCGTGAATGGGATTTATCATTTTTCGGAGTTTTTTGTGAAAATCATCTTAAATATCATTTTAATCTCGAGCCCTATCCTCTTCTTCACACGAAGATACACACTTAGGTTAATTCCCGAAGCCGAAGCTGAAGAGCAAATTACCATCAAGGGAGAAAATCAATTGGACATCTTGATAATCAAGCCCTCTGAACTGATTTGTATCTCCAACGCCCAAAATTACGTGGAGATTATCTATCTCGATGGGCAGGAAGTCAAATCCAAATTGATGCGTAGCTCTTTAAAGAAAATGCAAACCGATCTTCCGTTTTTAATCCAAGTCCACCGTTCACATTTGATCAATCCTGTACACTTTAGGTCTTGGAAGGATGCTACGACCATTTCATTGAGTAAAATTGAACTTCCTGTTTCTAAAAAATATAAACACCAGCTTCCTTCCTCGTAATTTTTATCCCTATAACTGCTGGTTTCGTCCCTAAAGCTCCTAATCATACCTAAGATAGCCACTTTCGTACCTTTCCGTTTTCAAGGTACGGGAAAACTTTCTTTTGACTTTAATTTAGCCTTCTCAATCAAAAAGATATGTACCATGAAAAAACTCACTTGGATCATTTTCGGAGGCTTATGTGTTGTATTCAGCTTTTACCCCCTTAAGTATCTTTTGGCGGATAAACCTGTATCGCTGTTATTATCAAAATCTGTGGAGCTATTGAGTAGTAGTCTGTATAATATCACTTTTTATTCGCATATCACTTTTGGAGGAATTGCGCTTTTAGTTGGTTGGCTACAATTTAGCAAGGAATTGAGGAAGAAATATGTCGCCTTTCATCGGCTCATCGGCAAGGTCTACGTGGTTTCTGTACTTGCAAGTGGCATTCCCGGGTTTTATATTGCGCTCCATGCCTCGGGAGGTCTCTCTCCCCAATTAGGCTTCTCGCTGGGTGCTATGCTTTGGGTTTTCTTCACCTATCAAGGTTTTGCTACGATACGCCGTGGGAATGTACATGCACATAGACAATTTATGATGTACAGTTACGCAGGGACGTTTGGTGCGGTCACGTTGCGATTGTGGTTGCCGATTCTCGTGAGTATTTTTGGCGAATTTTTACTGGCCTATCAGGTAGTGGCTTGGCTGAGTTGGATTCCTAATTTATTCATAGCCTATCTCGTCATTAACAAAAATACTTTCTTTAACCTCCGATGGAAGCCAGAAAGCTCCGTGACCAATTGAAAGACTGCTCAGGTTTTATCTTGAAAAGTTGTTATAAACTATTTTTGCAGCACCCACTACCGCAAGTGTTGAGCGATAGCGAACACTTGTGGTAGAAAATGGTTGCAAGTCTTCAGACTTGCATAACTTAATAAACCTAGTTAGTTCCCAAACTGGCGCGCGTTTGTAACGCGTGACACTTGGTTGGGCTCCATCTTACCCAAACTTCCGGCTCTGCCACCGTTTTTTGTCGCTCCCGCGCCACGTTCATTGCAAATGAACTAAGAAAAGGCACGCGTTGCAAACGCGCGCCAGCTTGGGGCGGAAACTTCCAGCCCGGAGGCAGAAGTTTGAGGCTTTTAGCTGGAAAACTGCACCTACAGGGGTGGCTACCCCCACCCTCTTGGGTATCCCCCCCTACCTCAAAGCTGAAAAATTGCAGCTTGATGGGTCACTCTACCAAACTGGCGCGCGTTTGTAACGCGTGCCAGCTTGGTACTTTACACAAAAGTCGTCGAAACAGCCATTAACAAGCCCTTAACAAAGTAAGCGGATACATTTGCTAACCCGCCTGAGCTAATAACGTATGAAAAGCATATGATCTTACCACCTAAAATCTACTTTTTATGAGAGTCTTAGCTATTTTTCTCTTACTTCACATCCTAGTTTTTGCAAGTATTGCCCAAGAAGACAAGGGCAAGTTTACCTCCGAAACAATCGAGGTCTCCGCTGTCCCCGAAGCCGTTAAGCAAGCACAAGCGGCTTATTTTCCCGAAATTCCTGTTAATCAATGGAAAAAGAACACGCTCCTCACCAAGCAAGGCAATACTTTTGTGCAGTACGCCGCCTGGTTTATGCACGAAAAGAAACAATTGGCACGTGCTTTCTACGCAGAAGATGGAAGCGGCAAGTACAGCAACGTTTTCTATGGAGTCAAAGGTATGCCAGAAGCAGTGAAAACAGGAGCGACCAAGCTTCATCCTGACTTCAAGATCGTGTCGGCAGGTTACACTAAAATTTTATCCTCTCAAAAAGAAGGCTATCAAGTAAACCTGCCGAAAGGAACCCAAAAAGTTGAGCTTTGGCTAGATGCTCAGGGGAACGAACTCAGTAAGGAGTACATCGCTGAGGCTTTTAAAGACCTTTGGGGCTTAAACACACAGTAATTCTAAGCATCGCTCTTGGTGCTTCACTACCGCAAGTGTTGAGCGATAGCGAACACTTGTGGTAGAAAATGGTTGCAAGTCTTCAGACTTGCATAACTTAATAAACCTAGTTAGTTCCCAAACTGGCGCGCGTTTGTAACGCGTGACACTTGGTTGGGCTCCATCTTACCCAAACTTCCGGCTCTGCCACCGTTTTTTGTCGCTCCCGCGCCACGTTCATTGCAAATGAACCGAAGAAAAGGCACGCGTTGCAAACGCGCGCCAGCTTGGAGACTTGCCAGTATAAATTACCACAAGTGATCGCTTGCGCTCAACACTTGCGGTAGTGGAGAGAGTTCAAAAAAGTGTGTCTTTGAGAATAATGCCATCTAAAATACACTTTGAGAACAGGTCAGAAATTATTGCTGATCTCATCAAAAAGACCAAAGCAAATTTTATTGTATTTTTTATCCTAAAACTATACGATCAATCTTACAAAGGCGTTTTAAATGAAAGAAACTTCAACTGGCACGTATTTTTGTGCTTTTCCCTAAATATTTCTTCTTCTACCACTCCCTTTCAAAAAATCTGGCTTTACTAATCTAGAGGGCTTGATGCCCTTCTCCTTTTCCCAAACTCGACTGATTCCACGCTGCCCTGAGTCCGTCTTTCTTTTTTCTAGTTAGAAAAAAGTCGCTCATCTCATGCTATAATTTCAAAAACTCAGGAAGAGACATCTGCTCTATGGGCAAATGCGCTCCTTTTACTTAACCAAACCAACAAATATGGCCTCATTAGCACCCAAAACGGGTAAGCTGGGCAGGAGACTAGCGGCTCATTTGCTCAGGCGTACCACGTATCAAGTCACCCATAAGCGCATCAATCGCTTCGCCGAATTTAGCGTTTCCGAAGCGGTTGATAGATTACTCAGAGGAGCCCCTAAGCCTGCGCTACCCGAGCCGATTGACCCCAGAAGTCGTAGAACTTGGATTAATACCAATAGAGATATTGAAACGGGAGAATACCTGCTCCGAAGATATGTCAAGGGCTGGTGGCTGCACGAAGCCCTTAGAGATCATTCTATTACGCATAAAATGATCTTTTTCTTGCATACTAATTTTCCGACCAATGCCCGTAGTAGCAGTTCTCGAGAGATGTTTGACCATTTGTCATTGCTGAAATATTACTCCTTGGGAAGTATCAAAAAGTTGGCTAACAAGATCACTTTGGATACCTTGATGGCTCGCTATCTGGGCAACCACAATAGCCACAAAAATAACCCCAATGAAAACTATGCGCGGGAGTTTATGGAAATATTCACCATCGGCAAAGGCCCACAACGCGCTCCGGGTGATTATACCCACTACACCGAAGAAGACGTCCAACAGGCGGCTCGTGTGCTGACTGGTTTCCCCTTAGAAAGAGAACGAGACGTGAACCGTGTGGATGCTCAAACCAAAATTCCCATTCGCAGCTACGCTAACCCCAAGCGACACGATACGGGGGATAAAACTTTTAGCCATGCTTTCCAGAGAAAAGTCATTCAAGGGCGTGAAGATGAGCAAGGTATGTACAAAGAATTAGATGACTTTGTGGAGATGGTTTTTGAGCAAGAAGCAACGGCTCGCTTTATTTGTCGTAAGCTTTACCGCTTCTTTGTTCGCCCTCAGATTACCAATGAGATTGAACGAGATATTATCAAACCTTTGGCACAAACGCTCCAAGATCATGACTACAAGCTCAAGCCTGCTTTGAGTCAACTCTTTAATAGCCAGCACTTTTACGATGAAGACGACGGCAACACGACCAACGAGATCATTGGTGGGATTATCAAATCACCGCTCGAGCTGGTCTTGCAAAGTCTCAGTTTCTTTCAGCTTGAGATTCCTGACCCTCAGTCTGACACCGAAGAGCATTACGATGATTTTTACCGCAGAGCGGTTCAGGAAATCATGTTTTCAAGAGCAGGTTTCGAGTTGTTTGAGCCTCCTTCGGTGGCGGGTTATCCGGCCTATCATCAAGAGCCTGGTTTTCATCGCAACTGGTTCAACTCTACGACGATGGTAGCTCGTTTCAAATTACCCGAAATGCTCCTTCAGGGCAAGCGCGTCTTGGCAGGGGGTGATTTAGGGGGTGTAGAACTGGATATCGTCAAATTTTTGAGTATTCGTTCTATTTTTCCCGAGCCACAAAACGCCGAAGCCGTGGTGCGCACTTTCCTTCATTATATGCTTTGCGAAGAGCCTCAATCAGATCGTTTTGATTACTTCTTGAATGAAATCTTTTTGAATGGCTTGAGTCCCAAAAACTGGGAGTTCGAGTGGAATAATTACAAGCAGAGCAGAGATGACTCTGATGTCAAGATTCCGCTCTCCAATTTAGTAACAGCGATCATGTATTCTCCTGAATACCAGTTGTTTTAAATCATTTTCAAGCCAATTCAAAATTCACTCAAATTTTATAGAAGAAATTATGAAACGAAGAGATTTCTTAAAAGCATCTGGGCCTTTGTTCGCCGCGCCACTCTTTTTGAATGCGGTTCCCGTGCGTAGTTTTTTTCCCGAAGATACCCTTTTGACCACAAATTGTGGCGAGGTGAATTCACGTGCACTCGTAATCATCAAATTAGATGGTGGCAATGACGGCATCAATACGATTATTCCGATTTCTCAATATGGCAAATATGCCAGATACCGCCCTAAAATCCGCATTCCTGATAGTGGTTCGGACAAATACATTACCCTGGACAATACCTTGGCCAACAGCAAGCAAGTAGGGCTTCACCCCAGTATGCAGGCCATCAAGCGTTTGTATGATGATGGTTTTGTCAATATCATTCAGGGTGTCGGCTACCCTCTGCCCAATCGCTCGCACTTCAAATCTAGCGACCTCTGGCAAACGGGGGGCGACCCTACCACTCCTCAAAAATTCAACCTTGATAGTGGTTGGATGGGTCGTTATTTAGAAACGGCCTACGCAGATTTGCTCTTTGGCCCTAATGCCAGTCTGACCGATCCGCTGGGCATTCATTTGGGTTCTAGTAAAGTGTCCTTAGGCTTTCATACTACGCAGGAGCACGCCGTGGCGGTAGGTTTAGAAAAACAAAATTTGTCTAACTTCTACACCTTTGTTTCGGGCGTAGGCGGCCCCCCTCCCGATAAGATTTCTAACAGTGACTATGGCAAAGAGTTGCGCTTCTTGATCGAGATGCAGAATAGCACGAATGTTTACGCAGAACGCATTTCTTCGGTGTTTGATCAAGGCCAAAATGCTATTGAATATCCCAAGTACAAGCTCGCCGATCAACTCAAAACGGTGGCTCGTTTATTGAAAGGAGGAAGCCAAACTAAAATTTTCCATACGAGAATTGGTGGTTTTGATACCCACGTGTACCAAAAGAATAAACACGCGAATTTGCTTACACAATTTTCTGAATCGGTGAAGGCTTTCATGGATGACCTCCGAGCCATGGGGATTGATCGTCGTGTGCTCGTAACGACCTATTCTGAGTTTGGTCGCAAGATCGTAGAAAACCAAAACCAAGGAACTGACCACGGTACTTTCGGCCCGATGTTGGTGATCGGAGCGGGCGTGCAAGGAGGAGTATTTGGTCATAACCCCAACCTAGACGACCAAGATAAAGAAGCCATCAAGGACCTTCAGCACGATTACCGCAAGGTGTTTGGCACCCTCATTCAAGATTGGCTCGGTGCGGATCAAGAAGCGATGCAAGCAACTCAGTTTGATGCTTATGGCAAGATGTCCTTGATTAGTTCCAATCTGGTGGTTGACCCCAGTATCTACAACTGCCGGGGTGGGAGTAGTAGTGGCTCCGAACCACCGCCTCCGGTGCAGCAGGATTTTATTGGAGAAGTTGGTAAAATCTCAGTGAAGCAAGATAATCGCCAGCAATGGCACAAGGTCGTGCTTAAGAAAAGCTACCAAAATCCAGTAGTGCTTATGTCGCCCTTAAATTTTGACGGCTCTCAGCCTTGTTTTGCCACCGTGAGAAATATCAAGTCGGCTAGCTTCGAATTTCAGATAACCGAGTGGGCCTATCTTAATGGTAGTAAGCCCGAAACCACCCTCAGTTACTTGGTAGTGGAGGCAGGAACTTATACTCTAAAGCAGGGTGTCCAGTTAATGGCCGGCAAGCACCCCAAGGTAGATCACAATGCTACTCGCATAGGTTTCCCCGCTAGTTTTAATAAAAAACCATTGGTCTTCCCTCAATTGATAGCCGACGGAGGAGGAGAACCTGCCATCACACGTATGGTATTTATCAGCGAGAAGGGTTTTCAACTAAAACTGCAAGAAGCCGAAGCAAGTAATCAAGCGCATTATCCCGAAGAAGTGTGTTGGATTGCCATTGAGCCGACCACACAGACCCAAGGCTTGGCCTTTGAGGCAGGCAGCACGGGTAGAGTAGTCAGTCACGATTGGTATGAGCTTCAGTTTAGCCAAAACTATAGTGGGGACGCCGCTTTGATGGCCAGTATGCAAACCCTTTTTGACACCGATACGGCCAATATTCGCTATGACGATCTTACGGGTCGTGGTGTAAGACTGAAGATAGAAGAAGAAAAATCTAGAGATCAGGAGGTTCAGCACGCTTTTGAAGAAGTAGCTTACATGGCTTTTCATGGCCCTGGGTACATTTACGCTGAAGCCAAGGGAACTACTCCTGCCCCTCCCCCATCCAGTGGCTCAGTTTGTGGTAATACCGGAGTCATTACCTGCGAAATGTGGAATCAGTTGGGAGGAAGTGCGGTCAGTGATATCCCAGTCAATACCACTCCTGACCAAACCAAGTTGATGCCTACTTTCGAGACGGCTCCAAACCAAGGCGATTTTTATGGATTAAGATTGCGTGGCTACATTTGCCCGCCACAATCAGGACAGTACACTTTCTTTATCGCAGGTGATACCAAGGCCGAATTGTGGCTCAGTGAAGACGACCGCCCTCAGACCAAGAAAAGAATCGCTCACGTACCTAATTATACCGCTTATCGTCAGTGGAATAAATTCCCACAGCAGCGTTCGGCCAAAATCTTCCTGAAAAAAGGACAACGCTATTATGTAGAAGCTTTGCTCAAAGAAGACATCGGAGGCGACCATCTTTCGGTGGGATGGCAAAGACCCGATGGTACCCAAAACTTACCCATTCCCGGTCAATGGCTACAAGCTTGGGGAGGCGGTCAGAGTGTGCCTATCACGGATCAATGCCAAGGTACTGGTCAAATCCTTTGGGAGACTTGGTACAACCTACCCGGGCCTCATCTTGATAAAGTACCTTTTGATACCAATGCTCAGAAGAAGGAGTTCCGCTCTATTTTTGAGTCGCCTACCGACATGGCCGAGGCTTACGGAGGTAGACTTCGGGGCTTCATCTGTCCCCCACAAACGGGTAATTATACTTTCTACATCGCGGCTGACTACCGAGGGGAGCTTTACCTGAGTAATAATTACGATCCTGCCAATAAAGTCTTGATTGCCAGTGTACCTCGCTACACTTCTCCTCGTCAGTGGGATAAATTTCCAGCGCAGAAATCCCAGCAGGTCTATCTCATCAAGGGGGTTCCCTATTACGTGGAGGCAAGGATGAAGGAAGACATTGTCAATGACCATTTAGCGGTAGGATGGCAAAGACCCGATCGCAACTTTGAGCGACCTATCTTAGGCAAATGGCTGATTCCTTGGACTTATGCCAAATTCCAAGAGCTGAAGCAGGGCAATTTCCAAGCGAGCAACCGAGAAATTGTCGCACAAGATACGAGTCCTTTTGAGGTAAACCGTGAGCTATCCATCAATTGCTACCCGAATACTTTTACCAAGCATTTTGATCTAGCCATTGGTAATCCTTCTTCGGAGCAGGCTTGGATTCAGATTTTCAATTCGAATGGTAAGCTGGTTTTCTATCAAGAGATGAGAGCCTCAGACGAAGCGACTCGCATTGAAGCAGGGCATTTCCAGCCGGGGCTTTATATTGTCAAAGTAGTGGTCGGAAGCGAAGTGAAGACTACCCGCGTAGTGAAACAATAAGATAAAGATGGGTGTGAGTATTGAATTGATGGCGGGTGTTGCTCCCGCCATCGATTTGGACTCGGCCAAGCGGGTTACATCTATCGGTTCTATAGAAAATCTATCATTTCAAAGTTATGCAAAGGGAATATAGAACTTCATTTCCAATTTACCTATCGAATCAATCTTGCTCCTATATTAAAAGTGCTTCCTGCTCCTTCATTTTTACCCAAAACAAAATTTGTATAGCTAGATTCTAACTCAATCATGCCAGGAATCAATTGAAACTTCACCCCCACTCCTGGTTGCATAAAGTAGGAAAAACTTTCGTTCTGGTTGAGGCGTGACCAAAATTCGTTTTGCACGAAAATCGTCCAACGATCACTGGGAAAATAACTCAAAAACACACTCAAGGGCAAATCTAAGCGTCGGAAGTTGCGAGGATTGTCAGCATCTCGGTTGATTGTCCACCAAATTCCTAGCTGAGTAAAAACCTGAAATTGACTGCCTAAGGCTTGGTCGTACAAAAACTGATTAATCCACACGTAACGATCATCGGCTACGAAAACATCGGGCTTTTCCTCATTCCCACTCAATTGATCTCCCACTGGAAAAAGAAATGTACTCTGAATAGAAAATCGCTCCCACTTCCGCACCGGAGCAATTCGCAAGCGAGGCCCAAAATAAGATAAGGCCGTGCGGCTACGTTCCCCGTTGGAAAAAGCATAAGTTTTGAGCGGTGAGCTGTCTTTTTCATCCAAGTGGGTAGCGTTGATCCACATTTCCAAGCCCACATTCACGCGAGGCGCAATTCCCAAAGTCAGTTGATTGATCACCGTGAGAAAGTTTTGTCGCTCATTCAAATCTGTCTGCTCAGTTCCCTCAAAAAACTGGGTTTGGGTGTAGAGATTCAAGAAAACTTTCAGTTCCCATTGTTCTTCCCGAAGCAAAACTGAAGGCGTATAAGCTTGAATATTGAAATTACTATCCAAATCTGCTTGTGCTCGGGCTGAAAAACATCCTAAGACATTTGTAATCAATAAGATACAGACAAAAAACTTATATTGAGGGCTTGCTGACATATCCGAAAACTCATTAGAAATTATTCAAAAGAAACTAAGTTTTTCTCCCCCCAATGTCACTCAAATGACAAACCGATCCTTTGCCATTCCCTTACTTTGTTTAAAATATTTTTTATGGAGCATATTGTCATCATCGGTAACGGTGTTTCTGGAATCACCGCCGCCCGCCATATTCGCAAGTTTAGTGACCATCGTATCACCGTGATTTCTGGAGAAACAGATCATTTTTTCTCCCGCACTGCGCTGATGTATATCTACATGGGGCACATGAAGTACGAAAACACCAAGCCCTACGAAGATTGGTTTTGGAAGAAAAATCGCATCGAGCTCAAGCGAGCATGGGTAGAAAGAGTAGATGCAGACCAGAAAACCCTTCACCTTTCCTCAGGAGCAACCATGGCTTACGATAAATTGGTGCTGGCGGTAGGCTCCAAATTCAATAAGTTTGGTTGGCCCGGACAAGACCTTAAAGGAGTGGGCGGCTTGTATAGCTACCAAGACTTAGAAAAGATGGAGCAATATTCTGCTGATACCCAAATGGCCGTGATCGTAGGAGGCGGATTGATCGGGGTAGAAATGGCCGAGATGTTTCTAACCAGAGACATTAACGTTACTTTTTTAGTGAGAGAAGATCGTTTTTGGGGAAATGTCTTGCCACTTGAAGAAGGCCAAATGGTAGCCCGCCATATGCGTGAACACCACGTAGATCTGCGCCTGAGTACCGAATTAAAAGAAATCCTAGCCGATGAGCAAGGCCGTGCCCGTGCCGTACTCACCAATCACGGAGAAGAAATTCCTTGCCAATTTGTAGGATTGACCGCGGGTGTTAGTCCAAAGATTGATTTCCTGAAGGATTCTCAAATCGAGACTCAACGCGGCATTATGGTCAACGAATATCTGGAAACAAGCGTGCCCGACGTATACGCCATTGGCGATTGTGCCCAACGTCGTGAACCGCTGCCAGAACGTCGCCCTTTGGAGCAGGTCTGGTACACAGGTCGGATGATGGGCGAAACCCTAGCCCAAACCATTTGTGGCAATCGTACGGCCTATCAGCCCGGAGAATGGTTTAATTCTGCTAAATTTTTTGATATTGAATACCAGACTTACGGTTGGGTACGCAGTGAACCAGAAGAGGGCGTGGAGACTTTTTATTGGGAACACGCCGATGGCAAAATGTCTTTCCGCTTGAACTATTGGCAGGAAAGCGGCCAGATCAAAGGAATCAATGTTTTCGGCTTTCGCCAAAGACATGAGATTTGGGATCAATGGCTGCGCGAAAAACGCGATGCTGATTACGTGATGGAAAACTTACCCATCGCCAACTTTGATCCTGAATTTTTTAAACAGCACGAATCCAGCATTATCCAACAATACAACCAAGAAACTGGCAAAAGCCTTAAAATCAAAGGAAAGAAAGGGCTTTTTGCCCGAATGTTTGCCTAGTCAATGGTAAATTCCAGACTAGAAGCCATTTGTAATTAGTAATCCAACGATTATGCAGAAATTTATTTCATCCTTGTTATCAATCGCTGTGGTATTTTTTGCCGCTTGCCAGTCTGGCTCCGAGCAGTCCGCACAGACCGAGCAGAAAGCTGCTATGAGCGATATGCCTTTGAAAATTACCCTGAAAGAAAATAAAGAAGGCTTTGCCGTGGTGGAGCTTTTTACCTCCGAAGGCTGTTCTTCTTGCCCGCCTGCCGACCGCTTGACCGAAGAGCTTGCCAAAGAAGCTGAAGCCAAGGGGCAAGATGTCTATATTTTGGCCTTTCATGTGGATTATTGGAATCGCTTGGGCTGGAGAGATCGCTTCAGCAAGCAGGCTTTCTCCAATCGTCAGTATTGGTATGCCGAGCAATTCAAACAAGGAACGGTTTATACCCCCCAGATGATTGTCAATGGAGCCACGGAATTCGTAGGCTCTCGCCGTGCCGAAGCAAAGGAGGCTATTCGAGAAGCACTTACTCAAACCGAAGAAAATCAAATCCAAATTGATTTAACAAATACGGAAAAAGCAGGCGAAATAGCCTACACCATTGATGAAGTACCCGAAAATACGCAATTGCACTACGCTTGGGTAGAAAAAGATTTGAGCAGCAAAGTCAAATCTGGCGAAAATCGAGGCCGAAATCTACACCACTACAGTGTAGTTTGGGATTTAAAGACTATTGACCAACCCCAAACTTCGGGTAAACTTGCTCTGGATTTCGCACATCAAGATGGAGGAAAATATGAATTAATCGCCTTTTTACAGCATGAAAAAGGTGCTAAAATATTAGGAGCTTCTCGCTACGAATTTGAAATAAATTAAGACATAGATTGAAAGCTATTTTTTCAAAAATCAAAACTTTATGAACCTCATACAAAAATTAGGAATTGGACTTTTCACCATCAGCTTGATCACTTTTTTGGTCAGTTTGAGCCTGAGTAAATTCCAATTAACCGAAGAAGTGCTTAAAGAAAATATTGCTGAGAATAAAATTCCAGCCTTGCAGGCACAGGCTCAGGGAATGCTGGGCAAAGAATATTCCTCTCAATTTAGCTTCGTGGCTGATTTCAAAGCCGCTCTCAACAATACGAATCAAGCCTTAAAAGATAAATACAGCATCACGGAAGCGGAGTTGGCACAATTGGCTTCTCTCAATCAAGAGAGCTACCAACTCTCCACGGTGGATGCGGTTTTCCCGACGGGCGATGAGGTCAATGATTTCAAGAATAAAGCCTTAAAAGATTACTCTGGATGGATGGAAGGCCGAGAATACGCTTCTGCCGAAGCCATCAAAAATGATCTCTCGGGGCAGGTATCCAATATCAATAATTCCATCGCAGATAATAAAGGTTTTGCTTCTTATGAGGTCAAAAATTTACTTTTTCCAATAACTAAGGACTCGAGCGCAGGCATTATCGTACAACAGAGTGGTTTTCTGTTTGTCCTCATTTTCGTGGTGGGAGTCATCGGGGCACTGATGTATATTTTGCCCAAGGTAGAAACCGACGGCCCTCCCGGCATCAAGAACAACCATATTTTCCACAGCGGAATCAACAACCGAGGTCTTATCGGGATCATCATGGGTATTTTTCTCATTAGCTTCTATGTATTTCTGTATTGGTACGCCGAGTACATCACGAATTGGGTCATCTTGGTAGACCCCGTGAGCAAGGCTATCAGTGGGAATGAAGCGAGCCAGTGGTTCTTATATGGATTTTTGTACACACTTTGCATCTTGGTCATGGGAATCCGAATGATGATTAAGTACCGCCACAGTACTTATCAGATAGTTCGTACGGCTTCGGTGATGTTTTTCCAAACGGCTTTTGCCTTCTTGATTCCTGAGATATTGGTACGCTTGAACCAGCCTTACATGGATTTTAAAAATATCTGGCCTTTGGATTATGATTTCTTCTATGGTTATCAATTAGATACTTTCATGTCCAGTGGAGCGATTGGTACTTTTATGTTGGTGTGGGGCGTGGCCTTGATTATCATCGGGGTTCCAGTTTTCACATTCTTCTACGGTAAAAGATGGTATTGCTCTTGGGTTTGTGGTTGTGGTGGTTTGGCCGAGACTTTGGGCGATCCTTACCGCCAATTGTCAGATAAGTCCTTGGGAGCTTGGAAGATCGAGAGATACTTGATTCACAGCGTATTGGTTTTTGCCGTGATGATGACGGGGCTGACCTTATACACGTATTTTAGTGGTTCTTCTTCGGTACTAGGTTTGAGTACTTACTCGGTGCAAAAGTCTTATGGCTTTTTGATCGGAGCGGGCTTTGCGGGCGTAGTCGGAACAGGTTTTTATCCTCTTATGGGAAATCGCGTTTGGTGCCGTTTTGGTTGTCCTTTGGCGGCTTATTTGGGTCTGGTACAGCGTTTTCGTTCTCGCTTTCGCATCACCACGAATGGCGGCCAGTGTATCTCCTGTGGTAATTGCTCTACTTATTGTGAGATGGGGATTGATGTGCGTTGGTACGCGCAAAGAGGTCAAAATATTGTACGCTCTTCCTGTGTGGGCTGTGGCATTTGCTCGGCGGTTTGCCCGCGAGGGGTACTCAATTTAGAGAATGGCCCCACGCAGGGAAGAATCAACTCCAATCCGATTTTATTGGGAAATGACGGGGTGAAAGTACAGGCTTAGCAAAAAAACTTCTAACTTGCGTCGTCAAATTAATCTCTGTGGCGCAAGTTTTTCTATTTATATGTCAAAAAAAATCGAGCAGGATATCGTCGTGATCATCCCTGCTTACAACGAAGAAAAGTCAGTAGGAAGGGTCATTCAAGATATTCCACGGGCAGGAATCAGAGAAATCATCGTGGTCAATAACAATTCCCGCGACCAAACCGCCGAGGTCGCACGTAAAGCGGGAGCCACCGTACTCGATGAACTCAGGCAGGGCTATGGCTATGCTTGTCTGAAAGGAATTGATTACCTAAAAACCCTAAGTCCAGCCCCGGAGATCGTGGTTTTTATCGATGCAGATTATTCAGATTATCCTGAGGAAATGCCTCATATCGTGCGCCCGATCTTAGAGGAGGGCATGGATATGGTTATTGGCTCGAGAGCTTTGGGTCAACGCGAAAAAGGAGCACTTTTGCCTCAGCAAGTATTTGGGAATTGGCTCGCTACCACGCTGATTCATTGGCTACACGGGGTTTCTTACACAGATTTGGGGCCTTTTAGGGCCATTCGCTATGAGAAGTTGATAGAAATTAATATGAAAGATCGCACTTACGGTTGGACGGTAGAAATGCAATTAAAAGCCGCCAAGCACCACCTCAAAACCTGTGAAGTAGTGGTTAACTATCGCAAAAGGATTGGGGTTTCTAAGGTAGCAGGCACGGTCAAAGGCACAGTATTGGCTGGCTACAAAATTATCACGACGATCTTCAAATATTTGTAAATAGATCAAAGATGGCTTGGGTCATACTTTTTATATACGGTACGTTTATTCTTTTTATTTTTAGCTACAGCTTGGTGCAACTGCATCTGGTTTTTCTTTTTTGGAAATCTAAGAAAACTGGATTTGCTCGCCGCCTTCCCGATGTCAAAGCTGATTCCCTTCCCAAAGTTACGGTGCAGCTACCCATTTATAACGAGCGTTATGTCGTAGAACGCTTGATTGATGCCGTAGCTCGTTTTGATTATCCTCGGGATTTACTAGAAATTCAGATTCTAGATGATTCCAATGACGAAACCGTAGCACTCATCGCACAAAAGGTAAAAGAATGGCAAGCCCAAGGGCTTGATATCCAGCATATTCGCAGACCAGCTCGTACTGGCTTCAAGGCGGGTGCTTTGGCCTATGGACTCGAGCTGGCTCAGGGAGAACTCATCGCAATCTTTGACGCTGATTTTTTGCCTTATCCTGATTTCCTCAAAGAAACCGTTCCTGCTTTCCAAGACGAAAAAATTGGCGTGGTACAAACCCGTTGGCGACATCTCAATGAGGACTATTCTCTGCTGACGCGTTTACAGGCTTTTACTTTGAATGCACATTTTAACATAGAACAAACTGGCCGAAATCAGGGAGATCATTTTATCAATTTTAATGGTACAGCCGGAGTTTGGCGAAAAAAATGCATCGAGGAAGCCGGTGGCTGGCAATCTGATACCTTGACCGAAGATCTGGATTTGAGCTATCGTGCTCAGTTGATTGGCTGGAAATTCAAATATCTGGGGCACGTGGGCACACCCGCGGAGCTTCCCGTGGCTATGAATGCCATGAAAACTCAGCAATTTCGCTGGACCAAGGGAGCCGCCGAATGCACCCGCAAAAATTTAGGCAAAGTCTGGCGATGCAAAGGACTCAAATGGACCACCAAAACCCACGCTTTATTCCACCTGATGAACAGTGCCGTTTTTCTCTGTGTGGCGGTGATTTCTATCCTGAGTATTCCCTTACTTTGGGTCAAGGCGAGCTTTCCTGAATTGAAATTATTCTTTCAGTTGGGTTCTATTTTCTTGGTGAGCATGGTCTTCTTGTGTATTTACTACTGGGCTTCTTATCGGGAAGATTCTCCTCCACGATCTTTCTTATTTCTGCGATTTTTGGGCAAATTCTTTCTTTTCTTGGCGGTATCTATGGGCTTTTCTTTGCACAATGCCATTGCGGTATTCGAGGGCTATATCGGGCGCAAAACTCCTTTTATTCGCACGCCCAAGTTTAATGTTTCCCGAAAAAAAGAGTCTTGGCATCGCAATCAATATTTAATTAAAAGATTAAATCCTCTCACTTGGATTGAGGGAATATTGATGCTTTATTTCTTAGGAGGGGTTTATTTAGCTTTTCATTATTGGGACTTTGGGCTGCTGCCTTTCCATCTCTTGCTGAGCTTTGGTTTCGGTTATATTTTCTTCTATACGCTCCGCCATTCTCGTGTAGGAATTCAAAAAACATGAAGCAGTCCCGTGTTTTATCGACCTGGCTTCTTCCGGTGAGTGTTGCCATTTCCACAGGTCTGTATCTCTATCTGACTTACTTCGTAGCTCGTTCGGATTTTTGGGTGCTACTTTTCTGTTTTGCTCTGCTTTTTGGAGTTTATACGCTCATTCTGGCAAAATATGTCTTTGGTCAAAGTCCTTTATCTGGGCATACCCTTTATCTTCTTTTAGGTGCGGCCTTGCTATTTCGGCTGGTGCAGTGGGGAGCTTGGCCGGTGCTTTCCGATGATTTTTATCGCTTTTATTGGGATGGAAAACTACTGGTTCAAGGATACAATCCTTATTTACACTTGCCTCGGGTCTTGCAGGAAGCCAAACAGGCCCAAAATCTCGGTTTGAGCAAGCTTTTATTTGAGCAATTGAATTCCCCCGATTATTATACGGTTTATCCTCCTGTGAATCAGCTATTTTTTGCCTTAGCCGCTGGGATTTCGCCAAAGAGTTTGTGGGGAGGCGTTATTGTGATGCGCACGTTGATTTTATTAGCAGAGGTCTTGAGCTTGTTTTTTTTGAAGCAACTTTTGCGAAGATGGAATCTACCTACCCAACGGGTATTGATTTACGCCTGGAATCCCTTGGTGATTCTGGAGCTGACGGGAAATTTGCATTTCGAGGCCGTGGTGATTTGTTTTTTCCTAGTCGCGATTTACTGCTTGGAAGTATTTAAGCAGTGGACTTCCCTCCTACTAGCGGCACTGTTTTATGCCTTGGCGATTAGCACCAAGCTGATTCCGATTATTTTCCTGCCCTTTTTTCTGAGAAAATTGGGCTGGCAAAAAGCGATTATTTTGTATGTGGGCATAGGAATTTTCACCTTTCTTACTTTTCTGCCTTTCCTCAGTCAGGCACTCCTTGAGAATATTTTTTCCAGTATTAATCTGTATTTTCAAAAATTTGAATTCAATGCCAGTATCTATTACCTCGTTCGCTGGGTGGGCTGGCAAATCTATGGCTACAATATTATCTTGGCCGCTGGCCCTCTGCTCTCAATACTTACTTTGTCAGCGGTTTTATTATTGGCGTTCCTGAGAAGGCCCCAAGGAGGTGCGGACTTTTTACAAGGTCTATTATTCGGTCTGAGTATTTATTATTTTCTAGCCACTACGGTACATCCTTGGTACATTTGTACGCTCGTGATGCTGAGTGTTTTTAGTCCTTATCGATACGCGATACTATGGTCTGGTTTGGTAATTCTGAGCTACGCGACTTATCAGGATGAAAGCTATACTGAGAATCTGTATCTGGTCGGATTGGAGTATTTTTGTGTATTTGGATATTTAGTTTTTGAGATGGTTCGGTCGGGTTTTTCCAGATTAAAAATTAATTAGTTCTCTCTGCGGGTTCACTCCTTTTTATCTTCGATACATCAGGATCGCAGTACTTACTAACAGGGCGAAGATCAAAATTTCTACGATTAATTGTACCCATTCCTTAATCGTGAGTATGCCAGTACGACGGTCTGCGTTTTCCATTTGTTGATAGAAATCTCCGTAGTTGGAGGAGATTTCCGCATTGCGGAGGCTCTCTCCCGCTATGGTTATCTCACGTCTGGGGCGCAAGGTATCGTATACTTGCCTTTGTGGGTCAAAAAAAATCCACTCGAAGCAATGTTGAAGGCCATACGCTCCTGACTCCTTTGGTACCATCTGGAAAGCAAAATCTTTGCGTCCCGTCACTTGGCTGCTTTCTCTTTTGATATATTGCTGGCTATAAGGCGGATAAATATCAAATGCTTGCTGCGCCTGTATCTTGGGGCTTTGAATCGCCGAGATATTGCCGCGCCCGATGATTCTAAAATTATAGGTAAAGCTTTCTCCAGTTTCTATGGTTTTGGGAGGTGCTTTTTCTTGGAGATAATAATTGCCTACGGCTACCTTATCACGGAGCGGATGGGGAGGTAATTCTTTCACTCGGACTACTTCGGTGTTGCTGTAGAAAGTTTTGAAAGAAGCCGCTGATTCATCTCCAAACTCATTTGGGTTCTCGGCATTGGCCTCTATCTTATTCTTGATGAGCATCTCGAGTTGTACTCGGGGTATTTGTATTAATTCACTATTCAGGGGGAAAAATGTAGCTTCATAGAAAATGTATTGGTCATAATATTTGCCATTAATCTCCAAGCGAACTGGATCTTTCATACGAGTGAGTTCAAAATTTTCTTCCCAGCAATTGGAGGGCTTGATTTGCTTAGAAATATCTTCTACCTGTTGCCCCATATTGGCTGGGAACTTCATCGGAGCTTGATTTTCCAGAGATACATAAAAAGCAATCATAACATGAAATCCTTCCCCCACATAGACCTCGTCTTTATCCACGAAAATATCAATGAAGGCATCTTCTTTCAATTCTTGGAACTTCCGTTCTTCATCCGCATCGAATAAATCTTGAAAGCTAAATTCCACTAAATCTCCTTTGTTCTCGTCTCGCGGCCCCACCTCTACGGTAGCCCCAGGAAAATTGACTTCCTGTCCATTGACACGCATACTAAAAGACGGTATCCGGTAAGTACCTTCCTGATTGGGATAGTAAATCTGATTACGACTGTAGGTATTGACCACCTTGCCGTTCAGGTTAAGGGTAGAAGTGGCACTAGAAACGTTGATTTTTCGGAAGCCCTTTAGTGCCGGGAAAGCACTAATTTCTACAATTTTTTGCCCTGGTGCTTCCACCGAGATGGTGAAAGGCTCATTCAGTGCCATTCGAGTATGGCTGATATTGATAGAAATTTCTTGGGCTAACGAGGCTTCATTCAATAGTAATACTATCAAAACAAATAGCATTATTACCTTGTTCATAAAGCAAAACTTCAAAAAAAAGGGAGCTATTTCTTTGAAATAATCCAAGTAAATATTAGATTTGTATAAAACAATTAAAGACAGCTTTTTCATCCCCAGTGGATGCGTTTTTTATAGTAGTCAGTTTAACAAACCAAAAATTAATTTTTATGCTGGAATACGTTAAAACGATTCTACAGAAGGTTAGTTTTGATTTGAGGCTTTTTGAAAAAGAGCTACGCAAATCCATTCTACACTACCTCAAACCTAACGAAGTTAACTCACTTAAACAATGGTGCTACGAAAAATACTATCATTCTGAGGAGTTCACTTCCATTCTAGATGAATGCTTTGATTGAGTTTCCTCGCTGATAGATTTTTAATCTGAGGGCTGAGCGACAAATTGAATATTTCTTCGCAAGCCCTCTAATTTGGTTCGTTTTACGGCTGATTTCTTAAACATTTCTCTGAATACCTCTTCGGTAATCTCTTCCCAATCTTTTTTCTTCATTTCTTTCAAACGTGCGTGTGGCTCAAAAGCAGGCTCTTGGTGGGGCTTCGCAAAACGATTCCAAGGGCAAACATCTTGGCAAATGTCGCAGCCAAAAATCCAATCTTCAAATTGCCCTTTTACTTCCTGAGGAATAGCATCTTTTAGCTCGATGGTAAAATAAGAAATACATTTGCTCCCATCTACCACGTAGGGTTCTACGATCGCATCCGTGGGGCAAGCATCTAGACAACGGGTACACGTACCACAAAAATCTCCCATTGGCTGGTCATAGACCAACTCAACATCCAAAATCAATTCGGCGATGAAGAAAAAACTTCCCATTTGGCGGTTGAGCAGATTGCTATGTTTTCCCACCCAGCCTAAGCCACTTTTGGCCGCCCAGACTTTATCCATCACGGGGGCAGAATCTACAAAAGCTCTGCCTCCAATCTCTCCGATTTCTTCTCGCAGAGATTGCATCAAAGTCTTTAGTTTGTCTTTGATGACAAAATGATAATCCTTGCCGTAAGCGTATTTAGAAATTTTGTAGTTATGCTCCTGATTGATTTCTTCTTTGGGGTAATAATTCAGCAAAAGAGAGACTACCGAACGGGCACCCTCCACGAGCTTTCTGGGGTCTAGCCTTTTGTCAAAATGGTTTGCCATATAGCCCATTTGCCCTTGGTAATTTTGCTTGAGCCAAGCTTCTAAGCGAGGAGCTTCTTCTTCCAAGAATTCCGCTTTGGAAATACCACAGTAATCAAAGCCGAGTTCTTTGGCTTTTTCTTTAATCAAGCGGGTGTGTAGATGTGCTGAAGTAGGCATCTGCGTTCGGGATTACAAGTTGCGGGTCTTACCCGTGTTTGATGATTTGATTGTGCTTACCTTAACTTGATGAAGGTGAAATAGGTTCGCAGCAAACTAACAAGCTGTATTCAGTCTTTCTGTTTGGCGGCTACCAAAGAAGCACCTACTAAGGCTACCAATAATAGGATCGCGATGATCTCGAAGGGAACGATGTAATCTGTCATCAAACCTACTCCCAGGGTGGGGATCGTGGTATCTTGGACTAATTGCTCTTGGCTTTGCGCTTCTAATATCCAAGGTCGATTTGCAAAGTCAGCTTTCTGAATCGCTCTGATGAAAATAGCCAATAAGGTAGCACCGAGCAAAACTCCCCAGAAAATATTTTTCCAACCAGACTGAGGCTGCAGAGGACTTACTTTCAGACGTTCTTTGGTACTCGGGGAAGGATTGGTGAGCATAACACCAAACAACAAAATCACCAAAATACCTCCTACATAAACTACAATTTGGGTAATTGCTAGAAAATCAGCCCCCAGAAAAACATAAAGCGCAGAAATTCCCAAGAGCGTGGCTAATAGAAAAAAAGCAGAATAAAGCACATTTTTGCTTAGCCACAGCATAAAAGAAGCACCCGAAACAAGCGCAACGAATAGATAAAAGACGATAAGAGTCAGGTTCATTTAATCTGAATTTTGGTCTGAAGAACTTTCCTGATGGTCTGGATCAGCAGTCTCGTCTGAGGCTGGCTTAGATTTCTGCACAGGCTTGGCCTTCATCTTGGGTTTGAACTTCGGGCGTGGTTTGGGCGTCGCGGGTTTTTCTTCGCCTTTTTGCTCATCTGCTTTCTCGGAATCGGTGGCGGGCTTGGCCTTCATCTTGGGTTTGAACTTCGGGCGTGATGAGGTGGAGGAGGCTTGTTCTTCTAATTTTGCTTTCTCGGCTTGAGCTTGTTTTTTCGCTTCTTCTTTTTCTTTTTGGAATTGAGTTAGGAGTTCCTTTTTCTCTTGGGCTTCCTCAGGGCTTAAATTAGCAAAGTGATAAACCATATTCGTGATGTCGGTTTCACTGTAATCGTAGGCTTTGGTCATGGTCAGGCAGTCCGTGGGACAAACGGTCGTGCATAAACCACAATAACAACACTTCGCCATGTCTATATCAAAGGTTTCTGCGTAAAGGCGAATCGGTGAACCATCGGAGGCCGTGCCTACTTGTTCGGTGGCGCGAATCGGTTGGATATCAATACAATTGACTGGGCAGATTTTGGCACATTTATCACAGACAATACAATCATCCATTTCATTGTAGAGACGATAACGCCCGTGGTCGGGTACGGGAATCGCCTCGTAGGGATATTGCAGAGTAACGATACCTGTTTTCTGTTGAAAATAGCTGGCATCGTCTACATTGACGGGCGTTCTTCTACGAATCGCTTGCCACGCGTGGCGAATTGAAATTTTGAGACCAATGAACGAAGAGCGGATTCCTTCCCAGATATTACCAAAATACGTGTTGTTCGCGCCTTTTTTATTTTTCATGAATGGTAGTACTTCTTCAAATTTGTCTCTTCTAATTAAGCAAATAAATGTTGTATTCAGTCAAAACCGAGGGCAAGTCCGTGGAAATTCTTGTAAATTCCTTATCTAATATTAGATAAATGAAATACCATTAGATTTTCCGATCGGGAAAATGAGCAATCAATCCCGTGATAATCAAATCATAAAAGCGATAGCGTACACTTCTTGGAAAAACCAATAGGAGATTATAACGATCAATCATCTCTACCCATAGTTTTCTGGCCAAAAGTGAATAGATCATTTTTTTCAGACCACTCACTGGCTTATATGCATAGGGTTGGAAATCGGCATAAAGGGCTGGTTTGATTTCTTTTAGTTTCTCGTGGGCTTGACGGTATTGCCTCCCTCGTTTAATATAAGATTGGCAGGTGATCCAATCGTCATGCCAGCCGAGGGCACTGGCGTCAAAATAAATGGAGATATCAGTCTGATTGGCTCTCACGGCCAAATCAAAGTCCTCAGCATCGGTCAAGCGTTCATCAAAGCCTCCTAGTTCAAAGAATAGTTGCTTAGAAATGGAAAAATTCGCCGCCGTGAGGAAAAGGTTTTCCGAATCCAAGGGAGCCTTATTTTCCTCCAAAGGTTGTATCCATTTGCGACTCAGATATCCTTTGTAGCGTTGGATATCGGTGTGCATGGCTTCCAAATCTTCCATTTGATTCCCTACCAGAATACTTCTTGCTACGCGCTGATGATGCCTTATATGATAAGTCAAGCAATCAGGAACAGGACGCATATCATCATCAAAAAAAACCAATAACGCTCCGTTTGCTTCCTGAGCGCCTCGGTTGCGGGTGGCTCCTCTACCTCGGTTTTGCTGCCAGATTACTTGAAAATTAGGTACTGGGAATGCCTGTTCCAGGACCTTCTTCGTCTCATCTTGAGAGCCGTCTACCACCAGAATCACCTCCGCTTTTTGCGGAAAATCTGGCCAAGATTGCTCGGATAAAGCTTGGAGCACACGAGGGATTTTATGTGCGCCATTATAAGTTGGGATGATAATGCTGACTAAAATGGACAAGGGTACTAAGGTGAATAAAATTTTCGGGAGATTGCCAAAAATGCCTGCTCCATTCGGGAAAGGTTTTTAATACAATTCCAAAATTTGTTGATACACTTACTGTTTATACATAATTTTGCATCAGCAGGTTTATAAAAGCTTTTAGTCAAAGATATGGAATTAGAGAAGGAAATTAATCAGAAAAAATTCAAAAACGAGTACGAAAAAGCATTAATCAATGTCCTTTTCACAGGAAACTGGCTGAACGCGATCAATAATCGTTTTTTAAAACAATTCGATCCCAAGTTGACGGCTCAGCAGTATAATGTGCTTCGAATTTTGAGGGGACGACATCCTCATAAGATCACTCTCAATGATATTCAATGCCGTATGCTGGACCGGATGTCTAATGCCTCACGCTTGGTGGATAAGCTCAAGGAGAGAAGGCTGGTAGAGAGAAAAGAGTCTGCTCTGGATCGCCGTAAAGTAGATATTTGGATTACGAAAGATGGCCTGAAGGTATTGGAAGAGATTGATGAAAATTTCACGCAAATTTTCCAATACCTAGAAAGAATCACTCCTCAGGAGGCAAAAGAACTGAACAAGATTTTAGACAAAATTAGAGGTTAATCCATCTCGGTTTAGCCTGTAACCGTAAGCTATGTTATTTGGCATTAACCCATATTTTGTACTCAAAATTCCCTTCGTCATCCACAGTTTGTGTAAAAAGCTTGACTTCATTGTATTCCGGTAAATTGCCCCAAGAAACCACCACACTATCGATGTAATAGTCAGGAGAAACCGTGGGAAAGATGCCCAAATGCTGTGTAAAGGTCACATCAAAAGGAATGGGTCTTGGATCGTGCATGAAAATTTCTTTCAAACTATCACTATAAAAATACATGGCTGTTTTGTGTTTGTCATAGAGATAAACCGAAGCCTTGCCTCTGGCTCCATAATCTTGATAAGTGGAGTCTGGCTCTCCCAGATATTCTTGGATTTGCTCGGTGGTCTTATTAACTAGAGCCGGAACATTCCAAGCTACTTTGATTTTGCGGGTTCCTGCCTCAGAATTTTCTCCGCAACTTGAGATCAACTGTACCAATGCTAATCCTAAAATTGCCCAAATTAATACAAATCTCTTCATAATTGTTCGTGTTATGAGTGTTGGGTTGTCAGTCTTTTTTTTAGCGCTTTACCCCAATTACTTTTTCGTTGATTTTTTAATTACTAAAAAATAAAAAACAGGCTATTTGAGTAAATAGCCTGTTTTTAAATATTCAAATTATCTACTTGTTGTTGTGGATAATTCTTCTGTTAATAACCTTGTCTCCATCAATCAGACGGCTGATGAAAACTTTTCCTTTCAGCGCGTTAAGATCGATCGTTTTTTCTATTTCACCAGTAAATTCTTCACTGTATACTAATTGACCGAAGTTGTCAAAGATCATCAACTGGGCTCCTGCCTGAACGGCTTGTGCTTTTAAGATCACGAAGTCGTGAGTTCCGTTACCGTAAAGAGCCAGTGAGCTTTGTCTGCTTCCAGTACCTTCTACCAAGTTGAAAGTAATAGATAGAGCAGTTCCGGCGTCTCCTGCTCCGTAAGCTTCTGCAAAAGGAGTAGCAGTCATGTTATACACACCCGCTGTAAACTCTTGACCAGCGATATCACCTTCTAGATCATCTCCAAAAAGTACATACGGCGCGATGTTCTCAGTCATAGCAGCGATGATGGTGCCTGTCAAATCTAGTTCAACACTTCCGGCCGGTACATTGGTCGTAGCACGAATAGATAGGTTGCGAGTTGGCAAAGTAGATAGGTCAATAGTTGCTCCCTCAGTAAGGGTAACTAAATCTACATCGTTATCCGCATCTACCAAGATCAGTTGCTCAACTGCTAGAGTTTCGCCACTTACTACGCTGAAAGATACTTCCAATCCTTCACCAGCGATACCTTCTGCTCTTCTCTCCGTAAACGGCGTAGCTACTAAGGTATAATCACCAGGCAAGAAAGAGTGTCCTGATAAGAAATCGCCATTGTCATCTCCAAATAATACATAAGGAGCTTCATTTTCAAAACGATTCACATTCAGTAAACCACCTAAGTTGTCAGAAGTCAAGGAGAAATCTACGCTTCCTACTTCTTCAGAACCGATGTTAGCACGTATTGTCAGATCAGCAGAAGGTAGTTCAGAAAGATTCAGCACATCACCATCGTTCAAAGTACCAATCTCTTGGTCATTTTCAGCATCGATGAGCGTAAAGCTTACTACTTGTAGCGGAGCAGGCTCATCAATGATGCGTACGTTGTCAAAAGCAAAGCCTTCAAATTGGTTCGGACCACCTACTTCCTGACCAGAGTTGAAAAGTACACGGAATTGTACTTCGCTCGCACCCGCTTGCTCGGATAGGTTTGCGCTTAGGCGGATGTAGGTCAGCTCGTCGTCGTCGTTTGGAGCCGGACCTGAACCGTCGGCTTGGTTACCACTCCATCCGGGAATAAACTGAGAACCGAATTCATCTAAGAATACATTGTTGTTGTAGAAGTCATTGACAGAACCAACTGTTCTCCAAGTAGCTCCTCCGTCTGTGGTGGCTTGCAGGGTCGCTCCATCAAAGAAGGCTTCTGTTTCGTAGAATACATCCAGGCTGATGCTGGGGTTGCTGAGTCCAGAGAAGTCAAAGATCGGGCTGAATACCGCCGAAGCTTCGTTGTCAGCATAAGGCGCATCCGCGTCGGTTACCCAAGCAAAGTTGCCATCCGAAGCACCAGGAATCACCGGACCAGCAGGAGTTCCTACTTCCCAGCTGTTGGCATCTCCTTCGA
>CAZKBP010000009.1:154248-195679 GCA_964551015.1 uncultured Cytophagaceae bacterium
GGAATCACCGGACCAGCAGGAGTTCCTACTTCCCAGCTGTTGGCATCTCCTTCGAGGATACCGCTCGTCCAGCCGTGGCCTACTTCTTCAAAGCTCTCCTCGTAAGGGAACTCGCTGATAACCAATACTTCGTCTTCTACGATGCGTACATTGTCAAAAGCAAAGCCTTCAAATTGGTTCGGACCACCTACTTCCTGACCAGAGTTGAAAAGTACACGGAATTGTACTTCGCTCGCACCCGCTTGCTCGGATAGGTTTGCGCTTAGGCGGATGTAGGTCAGCTCGTCGTCGTCGTTTGGAGCCGGACCTGAACCGTCGGCTTGGTTACCACTCCATCCGGGAATAAACTGAGAACCGAATTCATCTAAGAATACATTGTTGTTGTAGAAGTCATTGACAGAACCAACTGTTCTCCAAGTAGCTCCTCCGTCTGTGGTGGCTTGCAGGGTCGCTCCATCAAAGAAGGCTTCTGTTTCGTAGAATACATCCAGGCTGATGCTGGGGTTGCTGAGTCCAGAGAAGTCAAAGATCGGGCTGAATACCGCCGAAGCTTCGTTGTCAGCATAAGGCGCATCCGCGTCGGTTACCCAAGCAAAGTTGCCATCCGAAGCACCAGGAATCACCGGACCAGCAGGAGTTCCTACTTCCCAGCTGTTGGCATCTCCTTCGATGATACCGCTGCACCAGCCGTGGCCGATTTCTTCAAAGCTTTCCTCATAAGGGAATTGGCTGATAGTTAGGGCAGAACCCTCTGTAATTTGTACATTGTCAAAAGCAAATCCATCAAAAGTGTTCTCACCACCTACGGCTTGACCGGAGTTGAAAAGTACACGGAACTGGACTTCTTCAGAACCAGCAAGTTCAGATAGACTAGCTGAAACCGTTACATATTCTCCTAGACCACTACCATCTGCGGCATTACCGCTCCAAGCAGGTAGAAACTGAGAACCTAATTCATCTAGGAATACATTATTATTGTAGAAGCCATTGACTGAACCAACCGTTCTCCAAGTAGCTCCTCCATCGTTAGTGGCTTGTAAAGTCGCTCCATCAAAGAAGGCTTCTGTTTCGTAGAATACATCCAGCGTGATACTGGGCTTAGTCAAAGAAGAGAAGTCAAAGATGGGGCTGAATACCGCCGAAGCTTCGTTGTCAGCATAAGGCGCATCGGCGTTGGTTACCCAAGCGGCGTTGCCATCCGAAGCACCTTGTAGCACATTACCAGCCGGAGTAGCAATTTCCCAGCTATTGGCATCTCCTTCGATGATCGCGCTTTCCCATCCAGCGGGGCCATTTTCAAAGCTTTCGTTGTAGGGGAAGTTGCTAATTACTACGGGGCCTTGAGCTCCTTCTACGTTGACAGTGAAGCTAGACGTAGCGGTGTTACCACTGGCATCCGTAGCGGTGAAAGTAACGGTAGTGCTTCCTACGGGGAATACAGAACCAGATTCAGGGCCAGCCGTTTGCTCGATAGTAGCATCTGGGCAGTTGTCGCTGAAATCAGGAGCGTCAAAGGTGATTACTTCACCTTCCTCGGCATTGATGTCATCCAGTTCGGCAATGCTAGGAGCTTCCGTATCGTTTACAGTAACGGTGATGGTGGCCTGAGAGCTTAGTCCAGTTCCTTCATCGGTTACAGTAAAAGTTACTTCCGTTTCACCCACGGGATAGGTATCAGTGGCGTCATCACCATCGTTGAAATCATTCGTGACCACGATATTTCCAATCGGATTCTCTACCAGAGGAGCTTCTACCTGCACCTCAGCGCTACACTGACCGGGGGTATTCTCTGCAACTGCATCGACGATGTTGATCAAAACTGGAGCCTGTGCGGGATCTTCTTCTATGTTCACAGTGAAGCTAGAAGTAGCCGTATTACCACTGGCATCCGTAGCGGTGAAAGTAACGGTAGTGCTTCCTACAGGGAAGATGGAACCGCTTTCAGGACCCTCGGTTTGCTCGATAGTAGCATCTGGGCAGTTGTCGCTGAAATCAGGAGCATCAAAGGTGATTACTTCACCCTCGTTGGCATTGATATCATTCAGGCTAGCGATGCTAGGTACTTCTTCATCTGTTACCGTAACGGTGATGGTGGCCTCTGAGCTGAGTCCAGTTCCTTCATCAGTAACAGTAAAAGTTACCATAGTCTCACCTACGGGATAATTACCACTGGCATCTTCACTATCATTGAAGTCATTAGTAATCACAATGTTACCCATTGCATTGTCTACGGTAGGAACCGCTACGGTAACATCAGCACTACATGCTCCGGCATCATTGGCACTACTTACATCAGATAAACCACTGATGACAGGAGGATCATTCGGAAGGTCTTCATCCTCGATTACGATATTATCAAAGGCAAAACCATCTAAGGTATTCGCACCGATGAAAGAGGCATTAGATTGGAAGAAGAAACGGAAACGAACATCAGACTCTCCTACTAGAGAGACAAAATCTTCATCCGTATCGCCTGTTCTCACGTTATTCAAAGGAATCATTCTGGAGATATATCCATTAGAACCTAGGTTTTCGTCAATGGCGTTATTACCTGTCCAGACAGGCTGCGTGGTTTGATCTGGGTTATTAGGATCGAAGCTCACGATGAATCCTGTGTAGATTCCGTTTTCTGAGTCTAAGGTAGTCCACGTGTTTCCACCGTCCGTAGAAAACTGCAAGAAAGCACCATCTACATTGGTTTCGGTCTCGTAGGCCAAGTCAAAACTAAGCACAGGATTGTTAGCAGCAGAAAAATCAAACTGAGGGCTTACCACGGCAGAACGCTCGTTGTCTGCATAAGCAGATTCTGCTCCAGTGATCCAAGCGAATTGTCCATCAGAAGCACCGTCAATCAAGCGAGCAGAAGTACGCACAGGTGTGCCTAGCTCCCAGCTATTAGCAGAGTTAGCTACTACAGTGCTAGCCCATCCGCCATTACCTTCTTCAAAGCTCTCCATGTAGGGGAACGTGTTGATAACAACTGGCTCAGTGGGCTCACCATCCGTAAGGGTTACATTATCAATTCCGATACCATCTGTAGGTGTGAAAACGAAAGGATCAGATAAGAAAATAATGCGGAATACAACGTTGCTTTCCCCAGCTAAGTTTGTCAGATCTTCGTTCGGCGTCTCGCTGAAGACATTGTTTACTAATTGTGTTAGGTCAAAAGACACGTTTACCCATTCGCCACTCCCCTGGCCATCGGCAATCGTACCACCAAAGGCAGGCAAAATTCCAGTAGGAGAAGGGTCAGTTTGTACAGAGTTATTGTAAGGCGTAAAGAGGCCATTGTCTTGTAGAAGACCAGCCATCAGTTGAAAGCTACTACCACCATCGGTAGAGTACTGTAAGAAAGCTCCAGAGAAGAAACTAGTACTTTCGTACCAGATGTCAAAGCTCAGGACAGGCTCCGTGGTCGCACTCAAATCAAATTCGGGGCTCACGAGGAAGCCTTGCTCAGGTACATTGTGATTTCCTGTCAGATTGGTTACCCAGGCATTGGCACCGTCAGAAGCAGCATTGATTACTGGACCCTCAGGTTCGCCTAGTTGCCAGCTTGCGTTTACAGCATTGACGAAAGACCAGCCGCCTTCTCCCTCCTCGAAGCTTTCTTCGTAGGGGAAAGTGCTAATGGTCTGGGCGAAGGCACTTTGGCTGCTCCAACCCATCGTCATCACGCTCAGTAGGCATAAAAGCCAGACTGAGCCTCTTGCCCACGGACTTCCTTGGGCAAGGGGATTGTGTTGAACTTTTGTTTTTAGGTTAAACATTTTGGTAAAAAGTTAACAAGGTTATTTAGAATAAATTAAGAAATTGGGCTGATTTAGATTGACTCGGCATTTCTGATGAAGTTTACATTTGTTTCTATTCATTGGGTTTTTCCATAACTTAAATTTTATAGGCAAGGCTGATCGCGAATGTTCTTCCTATTTTGAATCTTTCGCGTGGTGTATCTATATCGTCATAGTCAAATCTTTGGTCATATTCAGGGTTTAGTAGGTTTTCGGCAAAGAAACGAGCTTGAAATTTTGATGTAATTTGGTAACTAACGTTAAAGTCTAGCGTGGGGCGAGGGAAAGTAAAGATGTCAGGCGTAGTTCCTTGCAATATCACACCAGAAAGGAACTTTCCTTGTACATTAAAATTGGCATTGACATCTATCTTGTCGGTATGGTAATTCAGATAAGCGTTCACCGTGTAGGAGGGTTGCCCAAAGAGACGACGCGAGGTAGGGGCATCACTATCGCCGAGGCGATCTTCCTCTAGTTCTTGCGCGCCTTTATCCGCCTGAGAGTACAGATAGCTGAAGTTAGCACCAGCGTTCAGTCTTTCAAAAAAGGGAGTCGTAGCGATGAAGTCCAGACTTTTCCTAGCTTCTAATTCTACCCCAAAGACACGCCCGTTATCTACGTTTTCCCAGGTTTGAATCAGCTGCTCATCTGTCCCTTGTAAAAAGAATACCTGCTCAATGGCTCCATCAAACTGTTTGTAAAAGACACTGACCGAAAAGATCTCGCTCGGGCGAGGATAATACTCAAAGCGCAAGTCGTAGTTATCTATCAAAGTTCTTGTTAGCTCCGGATTACCTATTACGATTACGTCACCAAGGAAATCAAAAGACGCAAAAGGGGCTAACTCTCGGAAAGAAGGACGAGCTAATGTACGGTTATATGCCCCTCTTAGAATCATCTTCTCACTAAAAGAGTAGGTAATATTCACCGAGGGAAGCACATCTGTGTTGTCTAATAGTAAAGTATCATTGAGCGTGGCAATGATGGGGTCGCTAGCTCTGGCATTGGAGTCGTCCCAGGCATCACTGGTAAAGCGTAGCTCGGTTTTTTCCACACGCGCCCCAGTTACCACACGTACCTGATCCCAGAGATTAAAATCAAATAGGGCATAACCTGCAATCACATTCTGATCCGCCTCATAATTGTTGAGCACTCGGTAATTATTTTGAATAAAAACCCCCTCAAAATTATTGGCAACTAAGTCTGGATTTTCTAATCTTTGATAAAGTGTACCCACAAAATTAGAGCGACTTCCATTCACTACTCCTACGTCAAAATCGTATTCGTAATTGTACTCCCTAAAAGTACGGTCTTTGAGGAGATAGTTGGCTCCGGTTTTGAATTTAATGCCTTGCACTTGACCCAGATTAAATTCATAGGTAAAATCAATTTTTCCATTGAAGGTATCTTCATCTAAATCTCTGAAATAACGAGTGGGTACAAGCCCTTCTGCTCTTCGCACGCGCCCGTCCACTGGCGGGAAATCGCCAGTTTCTTGGAAGAATGCCAGTGCTTCAGGATTGTTGTCAGAATGGCGAAAAAAGCGTAAATCGGGCTGGTCAATGGCCGATTGGGTGAAAGCCCCGCTCCAATTGATGGTAAAGTTATGATTCTTACCTAAGCTATGATCTCCAAACAACTGGTAGGAGACCAGTTGCCTTTCCTCGTAGAGTAAAGACGAGACACTCAGGTAATCTCCTGCCTGATTATTCACATCTTCTCCTCCTCCTTCAATCGTTCTCTGTTGTCCACTTTGATTGTAAATCAGATTCAGACCTAATTTATTGAAGCTGCCCATCTTGAGGGAGGTAGACAACAATCCCCCCCAGAGCACTTCGTCTCTGCCTTCATCTATCTCCAGGGCTTGCCGAGGCTCAATATCTTCGGTGGCGACCCCTCCTTCCAAAACTACATATTGCTCATCTCTGGCGTTTCGGATGTTGGTATATTCTCGGATGTAGGAAAGGCTAGCTTGATAGCCAAACTTATACTTGCTACCAAGAGGATGTTGATTTCCGATAGAAATAGCGAGACGATGATCCACTGGGGGCGCGTCTCGAGTCGGGTCAAAGACAGGCTCAAAGGCGCGGGTTGCATCGGCAATAAACTGAGATTGTTCAGGGCTGATGAAAATTGCGGTTTGGGGAGGAATCGCCTGATTGTCATCGTATTGCCCGACCACAGACTGGGAAGGTAGGCTTCTCCGCCCGTCGTCAAAGCCTAGCCAATCCGTATTACTACCGGGATAGGTAATGAAGTCATCCTGAAAAGTAGTGATGGTATTGTAGTCGGCTCGGGCGGATACGGAAAACGAAAAATCTTCGGAAGTGGCCGCCGTACTAATATCCACCAGACCCCCAGTAAAGTTTCCGGGCAGGTCGGGGCTAAAGGTTTTGACCACGATAATATTGTCTAATAATTGGGCGGGGATTAAGTCGAGCTGTACCGTATTTCGCTCGGGGTCTAGCCCGGGGATCTGGAGACCATTTAATAAGGTCTGGCTATAACGATCACCCAAACCACGCACGTAGGCATAGCGACCGCCCTCTACGGAAACTCCTGTTACCCGCCGCAGAACCAAGGCCACGTTGATATCGCCCGTCTGCTCAATGCGTTCCTTAGAGATTCCATCCAGCATGTTGGCGGAGGATTTTCTTTGAAGCAGGAGCGCATTTTCGGTATTATCAATGCGCTCGGCCTCGACGGTAATCTCACCCAAGCCCAAGTTGGCTTCGTTCAGACCGACATTGATGATGGTGGCTTCTCCGGCTTTTACTGCTACGTTGTTGATGGTTTTAGTATCGTATGAAACATATGATATTTTTAGGGTGTAATTACCGGGAGCTAAGCGACCCATGCTATACTTCCCGTCTAGGTCTACTACGGTACCCTGATTAGTACCTACAAGTAGCACGGTGGCTCCGATGAGCGGCTCACCGTCTTTTTGATCAAATACTCGTCCTCGGATACTTCCGGTTTGGGTAAAAGCTTGTCCTGTACACAGCAGAAAGACAAGCCACGTCATGACTAATCGTAGAGAATGTTGCATAGTTGTGTTTTCAAGTGTTGTATTAAGTAATCAAGATGATTTCAACGCAAAGGGTAGAAGATCATGGCTAAGTGCCATAAGTTCAGAAAAAAGTTTAAAATGCCTAGGCGTTTTCCACATAAAATAAGTCTTAATAAACTAATCTTGTGGCACTTACGTTATAGGCTTACAGATAAAAATAACTTTTAACAAGGTTATTCTGATTTTTCACTGGCCCTGATTTGAGTTTTGATCTTGCGATCGAGGCTCAAATCAGGATGCCAGTGATTAATCTTTTGATGTCATACCTCCAGTTTACGGGGTGTTCGGTTGAAGATGAGATTTTATTTGAATTCGTTCATAAGAACATTCTCTACAATAAAAATTCAAATAGGAGGCATTAGTAGTTCACACTATATAAAGTTTATCTCCGCTCAATGCAATAGCTAACAATTTCTAATATGTCTTTGCGGCCTCGCCGCTTGATAGTTCACAGTTTTTTACTCTTGGCTCAATCCACTCTTCTGAAAAGCTATTCCAAAAAAGATTGAAATTTTAAAATAAAAGAAGTAGCCCCCTCCCCAGAGGGGAAGGGATGCTACATCTTAATTTCCTTATTCAGGAGACTCAGTACCAGTGGGAGGGCCACCAGGCGTACCAGGGTTCAAGTAGTAGTTTTCCCAAGCAGTCCAGCCAAATACCCAAGGCTCAACGGTAGGATCAAAAGCACCAGGATAAGTAGTGTCTTCAAAGAAATCCATTAGCATCAAACCATCCTCAGAAAGAAGGGGTAGATCGTTAGGTACAACGGGTAAGCGAGTAGTACCATCAAGCTCAAGCTCTACGTTAACAGCAAACGCATCAGGATCAAGGTCTTGCGGATCTACACCTACTTGGGCGAAGTTAGCAGACTGGATGTCAGCGAAGTAGTTACGTACGAAAGCTAGATCGCCAGCCGCCAAACGCTCGATAGAGCTACAAGGAATACCAGCACCAGTTTCTTCGATCTCGAATCCACCTGCGAAGTTGTAGTAGAAACCTCTCCAGTACTGTCCACCAGAGTTATCACGAAGCTGAGCGATGTCAGTACCTTCGGCAATATCACCAGCGTAAGTTACGTTGGCCAATACAGGCGTAGAAAGTGGCTCACCACACTCACCTGATCCAACACCACCATCGTGCTCACCAGCACGGTCTCCAGTGATGTCTTGCCAAGAGAACCAGAATTGACCTTTTCCAGCAAATCCTAGATCCCAGTCAAAGTGGTCATCACCGCAGAAGTTAGCGATCAAGTGCTTCGTGTTTACAGTTCCACCAAACCACTCGAATCCATCATCGCGGTTAGCAAATACTTCTACGAAATCGATGGTAGTTCCAGAACCTACACCACCCATGGTAAGACCGTTGATCTCATTACCAGCAGCCAAGTCACCGATTACAGTACCACCGTGGCGGATAGATACATAAGTAAGGATACCAGAGTTGTCAGTAGTGTCAGAACCACCAAAAGCAACAGGTACTTCCTCACCACCTACAGCAGAACCAGGACGGATACCTTCAATTAGGTTTTGATCACCAACGGCGTTGGTAGGTGCGTTACCTAGCATCAGTACGCCACCCCACAAACCACGGGCAGCCGCAGGTAAACGAAGTGCAGCGTTCTCTACCACTGTCTGACCTAGCTCTACACGGTCAGCTACAGAAGTAAAGATGATAGGAGCATCCACAGTACCCTCAGCTACTAATTGTCCACCAGGAGCAACGATCAAGTAAACCGCACGGCCAGCCTGACCAGGGAAAGACTTCACGATTGTCCCAGCCTCGATGGTCAAGGTTTCACCAGAACCTACGATTACAGGAGCAGTCATTACCCATACACGATCGCTTGTCCAAGTAGTATTGCCATCAATACCACCAGATACAAACTGTAGTGGGTCTTGCTTGTCGCTGAAAGTACCGTCTAGCATTTTAGCAGCGGTTTCTTCAGCTTGTTGCAAATACTTAGCAAACAAAGCATCGCTTACAGGAACTTCTTGGTCGGGAGTAGCGATCTCCTGACTTTTTTCTTGGCAGGAAGTAATCATAAAGAATACTCCTGCTAACATTGACAGAGATAAAAATAACTTTTTCATAAAAATTGTGATTGATTGAGTTTGAGACAAAGTTGGTAAAAATCCCTGTACAAGACCAACTCTGATGTATTATGTTTATTTAACTAAATCTCGTGCGAAAATTAACTCAAGGTTAACACGAAGCACCAAACAATCTGCTCACTTCTTGTTTATAACCCCAAGATGCACTTAACACGATGTAGACAGAAAGCAAAGATGCCTCAAAAACTGACCTGCCGATACGAATCAAGCACTAATCGATGGTTTTTGTCGAGCTAGATTTAATGATAACTTAATATGATCTCCTCTAAATTTCTCTTAACTTTGCGACTTAAATGTCAAAAAAGCACATAAAACTCAAATCTCAAATAATTTCTCTGTAATGAAATCTAGATTTAATTTCTTAATCAACCTGACACTCTTCTGCTTATGGCTTTCGGCTACTGCATGTTCTGATTCTGATGATCCTGTGAACCCCGATCCTACCATCGAAGACATGATAGCTGCTCAGGATTGGCTCATTGTATCTTTAACGGCTGAGCAAGAAGCCATTCAGTTTGTAAGCCAGACTTCCATAGAAACCGGAATTCCTGATACTATTCGTGGTTCTTTTTCTTATATTTCTAACCAAGATCCCTGTCGCTCAGATGACACTTTTCGCTTCATAGACGGTGGAAGCTATCAGATGCGCACCAATGATATGAAGTGTACCACCAATACTGGAGGCACGGAAGGCGATGTGTTTGATCAGGGCAACTGGCGTGTCACGCCACAAGATGCGCTCAGCCTCACGAGCTTGGACTGGGTAGAGGGGAGATTGTTTTTCTCTACCGAGGATTCTTACGTGAATTTTACCTTCAATCCTGCCGTTGATCCCTATGTATATGAAGTGGTCAGTGGGAGTTTTGATACTAATCAGGTAACATTAGAGTTTACCCACCTCTACGAAGGTCAGGATGAGCTAGGACGCTTGCCTGCCACCGTAAGCTCAAGCTCGAGAATGGTATTGCAAAAAATGCAACCCTAGTACTTTACAGGCACTTTATCCATAAAAATACAAAAACCGACTATGCTTAGTCGGTTTTTTTAGCTTCTTTTTCGCTACGAGGTAATATCCAGAAATCTTTTTCAGGGGTTTGTAAAACCATTTTGTGTTCTTCCTTGAAAGGAGTGAGTAAGTTAGGCCGGTTCATATGAACCATTACTTGCACATCATAGATTTCCGCTACACTATTTTCATAGCGGATATGGCCCAAGAGCTTTCTGGTAGGTAGATGAAAAATGGCAATCCCTGCGAACTGCGCCTGCTTGGCAATGGGCAAATCTTGAAAACTCTTGCTACTGGCTCGCACCTGAGAAAGTCCAACGAACACATAATCTTGATAATAAGCCAAGCCCCGAGCAAAACCTCCCGTATCTACTATTTTTTCATAGCTTCTTTCGGCCAAATCTACCCGGATGAGTTCGCCCGTAGCCGATAATAACAGGTAGAGTTGCCCCCCAAGCCACCGGGGAGAATGCGGCATCGGAAGACCATCTAATACAATTTCATTTTTCTCCACATCCATCAACAAACCTCCTTCTAGTTTGTGCAATCTCCACCCCTGACGGTTATTACTATGTCCCAAGGCACTAACATAGGAAGGGCGACCATTTCGCATCGCCATCCCGTTCAGATGACAATAATCTCCTGGTGAAACTTCTGAAATAAATGCAGGTTTCCATTGGGGAACGAAATTAAAACTTTCATCAATCAAGGCCAAGCAAGAGAATTGTGTATTCACGGCCCATAAGCCTGCCTCCCCCCAAGCCAGATCGTGCACATCTAGCCTTCCGGTATAATAAGTCGCTCTTGGTACAAAAAGCGCGTCGTAAACTTTTGGTTTCGGAGGATAACGAGCGGCCATAGAAGCGGCGTTCCTGAAAATATATACCTGCTCGGCTGTCGCGACGGCCAATCTTGCGCTTCCATCCACGGCAAGCCCCATGGGTTTGGGAAAATTGCGGGGCATTTGCATCAGTTGTTGAGGACTTTTGGCACTAATCAAAATGACTTTACCTGCTTGGTAGGTGCTGATAGCCAAGGTGATTTGTAAATTGTGCAGGAGCGCAGGCACTTCGGGCGAAAAAGAACATTGGAAGGGCTTCATGATGAGTTTGCGTTTTTACTCAAATATATAAATTGTATCGGGAATCTATAAGAACTTTCTTGTTTAGAAAATAATTACTTAGGCTACTATTTAATAAGGCATTCTTACAAAAACTACCTGTCGTTCAAGTTTATGAATGTGTTAAGATTCTCTATTTGCTGTTGGATAATACAAACTTTCCTAGATATTTGCCATGAGGTGAATTATAGCATTTTTAGAACCTCTCAAGCCAAGACTATTGTAACAAATATATACAAACTTCTAATTTTTTAATATTAGAACTATGAACCACTATATTCTTCAACGTTATCGTCGCAAGCTGAGGCAGTATCGCAAGTTCAAGGCGCGTATTCAAGACCAGTCTAGTTCCCAAGAGGCTATGATCGTTTCTGGGGTAAAATTTCAGCGTTGGCGTACACGACTCGAGAGATTGCGTACACAACTCAAAGCCCTGTATCGTCAATTAGTCCTAGCCGGATTAGGAGCGAGTCTTTCGGTTACCTTAGCGGTGGCTCCACTTCGTGCCCAAGAGATTCGCTTTGAGCTTCCTAATAATCCTTTTACTGGACTTGATTTGGGTAGTTTCAACCAAGCTTTCACAGGCCCTGCTCCTGCCCTCGCCGATATTAATGGAGATGGTGATTTAGACCTTTTTATCGGGACTAATTTCTTGGGTATTCGGTATTTTGCCAACAACAATGGCACCTACGTAGACAGTACGGCTAGCACTCCTTTACCTTCCATCTCCGGAGCGCAGAACGCCCAACCTACCTTTTTTGATATAGACGGAGATAATGATCTGGATTTCTTCTTAGGAAATGCGGCTGGTACTATTCGCTTTTATGAGAATCGCATCTCGGATGGAGAAGGATTCGTGGAGCGCACTGGCAATGATAATCCGCTTAGTGCTGTCAATGCAGGAGCTAAGACCACACGAGTGGCCTTCGTTGATCTCGATGGCGATGGCACGGTAGAGGCCGCTTTTATCTCTGAGGGCACGATTGCCAATGGAGCTAATGCCATCGTATACTACGAACTAGACACGAATACCGGGGCTTTCGTTCGTAATGATGCCGCCAATCAATTGGCAGGAGAAAGCTTTGGCGATCTTCCTCTCATTACAGCCCAAGACTTGGATAATGACGGAGACTCAGATCTAGTGATCACAGAATTTGCCAGCGCGGTTACCTCTTCTACTCCTGAGGATCGAATTCGCTATTATCAAAATCAAGGAGCTAATGACAACGAAACAGGCAGTGGGGTTTTGGTTCGCAAAGAAGGCAATGAAAGTGTTTTTTTACGCATTCTGAGAGGAAGAGGAACCACGACTATTGGAACGAGTCCGATTCCTGCTTTCGCTGATCTAGACGGTGACCAGGACTTAGATATGTACCTAGCCGATGTCATTACTTTTTTAGAAGAGCCTACCTTCATTAATTTATATCTCAATTCAGGAACTCCTGCCTCTCCCCGCTTTGGGAGTGCCGTGGTTAATAATGGAAATATCTCCGGCAACTCTCCCGCCCTGGCGGATTTAGATGGAGATGACGATTTAGATTTGCTAACGGGTGATCTGGACGGCTTAGTGCGTACTTTTTTGAATCAGGGAAATGAAATATTCGTGCAGGAAACACCTAATCCCACGGTAGGCATTCGAGTTAATCGTTTGGCCGCGCCCACCTTTGCTGATCTGGATGGGGATGATGATCTGGATGTGTTCGTGGGTGAAAATTACAACTATGATGAGGGGAGAATTATTTTCTTGGAAAATGAGGAAGGTACTTTTACAGAAAACAACGAAGATAATCCCTTCGACGGGCTAGTAACCACAAACGATGCTGCTAAATTAGATTTCGTGGATATAGATGGAGATGATGATTTGGATATGTTCGTGGGAGACACTTCCAGCAATATCAACTACTTCGAGAATCGCATCAGCGATGGAGAAGGTTTTGTGCAAAGAACCGGGAATGATAATCCGCTGGGCAATTTGACTTACAGCGAAGCCGAGGCACGATTGGTAACACCTACCTTTGTAGATATTGATCTGGATGGAGATCAGGATGTTTTCATCGGGATCACGGTGGGAGAAGATGAGCCTTTTGGTACCATCCTCTTCTTTGAGAATCAGGGAGATGCTAATAACCCTTCTTTTAGCGAGCTAGTTGGCGATGATAATCCTTTCAATGGTGTGCGCTTCGGATCATTTACCGATCCTACCTTTGCCGATGCCGATCAGGATGGAGATTTAGATCTCTTCGTGGGAGATGAAACTGGAGTGACCTTTGAGTTCAAAAATCAAAGCCCAGCCTCAGCGCAAATAGCCTTTGGAGGCAATGCCGTGGGCAATGGCTCAACCGTGGATTTGGGACAAACGGACGTGGGCATGACCCTCACCGAAACCATCACGCTCCAAAACGAAGGACTCGGCGGTCTTCAGGTAAGTAATCTAAGTCTCGAGGGAGCGGAGTTTACCCTCCAAAATGCTCCTAGCGATACCATGATTGCCGCCAAAGGTAGTTTAGAACTAACCATTGCTTTTAGCCCACAGACGGCTGGCAGTAAAACTGCTACCTTGGCTTTTGCTAGTAATGATCCTAATGCCCCTGATTTTGAAGTAAGCCTCACGGCACGAGGCTTGGACCCCACGGGCATCTTTAATTTACAGCAAGGCCAATTAAAGATTTTCCCCAATCCTACCCTAGATGGTTTTAAGCTCTCCTTTGAGGAAGTCAATCTGCGAGACTATGATCTCAAAATTTTTGACCAACAAGGGCAGGCCGTTTATCAAGAGCAAGCCAAGAGCCTCAGCTCCAGCCTAGAGCGTGAAGTAAGGCTTCCTCAATTACAACCCGGCACTTACATCATCCAAATCCAAACTGAGGAAGGAACTCTCACGGATCGTATCGTGATTCATTAATTTTTCATGAAGGGATCAGACTATATGAAAACCAAAAAGCCAGACTCGATGAGTCTGGCTTTTTTATAAAGAAGTTTTCTAGCAACTAAGCATCGAGAGGATTACTTTGTCAATTTAGTCAACTCAGAGTAACCCGTGAGTTTTCCCTTTTTGTTATAATATTCAGAACGAACTAACCCCACGTCTTGGGCGTACCAGTCAATAGATTTAGTTTTGATTTTAATCATCATCGTTTTGACCTCAGTTTGGTAGGAAATTTTGACACAATCAAAAGTGCCGGCAGGTGTGGTTATGGATTCGTTTCCTTCCACTTTGCGGTTGGTAATCGTAGCCGTGGTTGTCATAAAATTCGTTCCACCATTTTTCATTTCCATGGTGATTTCTCCACCGCCAATATCTTGGCCGGGGCTAGGGTTAGCAGGAATCCCAAGCAGGTCAGCCTTCATTTCCATTTCCATATCTTTCATCCCACTTTGCGCACTTGCCATGGGGTTGATGGCACCAAAATCAAACTTAAAGACATTGTCTTCACATTTGACTTCGTAATCACCTTCTGCGATCAACTTGTCCTTTCCTCCTTCGTACAAGGCGTAAGAGGCTTTAAAAGATACCACGCCCCCTGATTCTGATTTCTCGAGCACCTTGTGTTTGTTAATGGTCTCTACTTTTCCTTTTTTGTTATAATTAGTCAATTCAAACTCGGCGCCTTCACTGGCCGGAAAATAGAAAGTGCAATCATTGAGTTTAGGTTGTGAAGAAGAAAGACCGAGTAGGATGGCAAAAAGAATACTTACTTGAATAAAATTTTTCATAAATTCAGCTAATAGGTTTTTTATTTTATCTATAGTGTTATCTTGTAATAAGTACAACGAATTAAATCTTCTTTTGATGTGTAATTAGGGGTTTGCCCCTATACGATTAAGGGACAACCCTCAAATAATCGGGATTTTTCACTATTTTTGCGCATTACTTGTTATCAAGTTGTCTAGAGTTTTGGTTTAATTGCGAAGTTCTTCAATTTTAGGTTCTGATGAAGCAAACTTTTGAAGTAATAGCCGGAGCTATTGCTGAAAAAATTGGCGAAATCAGGCTCCAGAAGTAGAAAATTGTAGCTCAAAGATAAACTTTAGATAACTTCTATAGTAGAAAGCTTCGATTTTGTGTTATGAAACCTTATTCCATTCTATTATACTATCATTATACCCCCATCGAGGAGCCAGAAGTTTTTCGGGAGCAGCACCATTTGTTTTGCCTTTCCTTGAATCTGAAAGGTAGAATTATTATCGCTACCGAGGGAATTAATGGTACCCTATCCGGCCGGGCAGAGGATTGTCAGCAATATATGGATCACCTAAAAAATGATCCCCGATTCAAAGAAATAGATTTCAAGGTAGAAGAAAGCGAAGATCACGCTTTTCAAAAGCTCTACGTACGGGTTAAACCAGAAATTGTTCATTCAGGTCTTACGCATCTTGATCCCAAACAACGCACTGGGGTGCATTTAGCACCAGCTCAGTTTAAAGAAATGAAAGACCTCGAGGATGTAGTCATTTTGGATGTACGCTCCAACTACGAACACAAAGTTGGAAAGTTCAAGAATGCTCTCACGCTTGATATGGAGAATTTTAGAGAATTTCCTGACAAAATCAAGGAACTAGAAGCCCTCAAAGACAAGAAAGTCATCACTTATTGCACGGGAGGCATCAAGTGCGAAAAAGCCAGTGCCTATCTCCTAGAGCAAGGTTTCAAAGATGTGTATCAGCTACACGGTGGAATCATCAAATATGCCCTTGAAGAAGGAGGAGAAGATTTTGAAGGGAAATGCTATGTCTTTGATAACCGTGTCATTGCTGATGTCAATCGGGTTAATCCCAAGATCATTTCCGAATGTTTTATCTGCGGTACTATCTGCGATCGGATGGTTAACTGCGCCAACCCAGCGTGCAATCGCCACGTACCTATCTGTGAAAGTTGTGGAGAAGAAATGGCGGGAGCCTGCTCTACCGAGTGCCAAGAACACCCCCGTAAACGCCCCTATGATGGTACTGGCTATTACCAAAAAGAACTGAATGGCTACGATCCTTACCACAATGTACTTCGTCGTCAGTCAGAAAAAACTTAAACATCCATCGAGATCATGAGAAAAAAACACTTCCGCTGCTTCTGTGTATTGCTGTGCTGTCAGAGTGTTTTGCTTTGGAATTGCCAGCGTAGAACCCAGCCTACTTCTCTAATAGAACCGCGCCTAGATAATCCTACCGAGCGTTGGGTGGCAAAAATCGCCGAAGAAAATGTACTCACCAGTGAGGCAATCGGCAGAGGAGGCACGCCTGCTCGCTCTTATCAATACTTTGATAGCTTGATGCAAAAAAGTGATACACAAGAGTTAATCACCCTCACCAGTCACGACAACGGGGTGGTGCGTAGCTATGCCTTTTGGGGTTTGGCTAAGCAAAAATCCAAAAAAATTCCTGATATCCTGCTCAGGCGCATTGGAGATAATGAAAAAATTCAGGTCATCATGGGAGATGTAGCAGAATCTATGATGGTCGCTGATTTTATGCTCAAACTTCTAAGTACTGACGATATTGACCCAGATTGCTACAAGCTTAGCCCCGCCCGCGAAGAAACTTTTCGCCAGATGCGAACCGAACAAAAAAAGCTGATCAAGGATTGAGGCTACCAAAATCAAAGATTTGAAAATCAAAAAATCCCCCACAGATGCCAAATCTATGAGGGATTTTTTAATGTGGATACGGATGTCTCTGGTTATCACTAAAAACCACTAACCAAGCCCCCTCAGTGCGTCCAACTCATTGGGTAATGCTCATCTACAAATTCCAAAGCATTTTGCGTCAAATAAAGCGGACGGAAGGTATCCAGCATCACCGCGTATTCTTTGGTTTCTTTGGCTCCAATGCTTTTTTCTACCGTACCAGGATGCGGCCCGTGTGGTATCCCGCCAGGGTGCAAAGTAAACGAACCACGGTCAATCCCTTTGCGACTCATAAAATCTCCCTCCGCGTAAAAAAGCACCTCATCCGAGTCAATATTGGAGTGATTATAAGGAGCCGGAATGGCTAGTGGATGATAATCAAACAAGCGAGGCACGAAAGAACAAATCACATAATTGTGTGCTTGAAAGGTCTGATGTACCGGTGGTGGCTGATGAATACGACCTGTGATTGGCTCAAAATCATAAATAGATAAGGTGTAAGGATATAAAAAGCCATCCCAACCCACGATATCCATCGGGCTATGCTCATAGACATATTGGTGTAAATGCCCGTGTTTTTTGATTTTCACTAAAAATTCGCCTTTGCTTTCATCCACTGCCAATTCTTGCGGGGGGTGAATATCCCGCTCACAGTAAGGAGAATGCTCCAACAACTGCCCTAACTCATTGCGATAACGCTTGACCGTTTCGATGGGCGAAGCTGATTCTACCACGAGCAAGCGCGTATCGGTCTGATCGAATTCCAATTTATAAATCGTAGTACGCGGAATGACCACGTAATCGCCCTTTTTGAAAGGTAGCTTCCCGAACTGCGAGTACATCGTACCACTACCATCGTGTACATAGAGCAACTCGTCTGCTTCCCCATTTTTATAAAAATAATCCATTTGGGTAGAAGACGGATTGCAAAGTGCCATCGATACATCACTATTTGCTAGTAAGGTGAGACGAGCCGACAGATAATCATCGCCCGTACGACCAATTTCGGAGGTCTTGAGGTGCGTATGTTGGAGAGGATAGTTTTCTGCGATTTGGCTCTGGAAAGACACCGGCTTACGAATTTCCTTAACTTGTGTGGGCGGGTAGATGTGATATACAATGGAGTAAATACCGCTAAATCCCTTAGAGCTTACGACTTCTTCTTTGTAAAGACTTTCGTCAGGTTGCTTGAATTGCGTGTGTCTTTTGGGGGGAATTTTCCCCAATTTATGATAATAGGCCATAAAAGTGCTAATTTTGGAAGTCTTAAAGACTGAAAATTAAAAAATAAATATTCTGGATTGATTTCTCGAAAATCGATCCTATACAAATATGACAATTTCAGCTTGAAAATGATATAATTCAGGCGAAAATTTCCCCAGAACCACCACAAAAAAGGTCTGACATATCGTCAGACCTGAATATCATTTTTTTGGATTGCTTCACCTCTATTCTTTATCCTTTTGCTCGAGAGCAGCAATCTCTCCTCTTTCTAGTTTAGAAGCCTTTTCAAATAGAGCCAAAGCTTCTTGGAAGATTTGGTCCTCTTGGTGCATAATTGGGTAATAGCCTTCATTATTCCAGACACTGCGTGCAATCCAAGCTTTGAGGTGGAGCTTCAATATATCCTTAGAAGCCAGAAATTCTTCCTCATCATACTCCATACCTGCCTGTTTTGCCATCGAGAGAACCTTGTTAATCATGGTCTCATCCACCTGAAAATTTTGCTGATAGTCCGTAAATTTCATAGCCTCGAGTGCTGCTTGATTTTTCTTGTAATACTTAAGTGCAAATTCACGTATTACATTCTGGCGATAGAGTTCATTCAAATAAGAACGATCTACGGTACTATCCAAAGGTACAAAATAGTCTGGCATAATACCTCCTCCGCCATAAACTACTCGTCCCAGCGAGGTTTTATATTTCAATGAATCATTAATCTTGACACTATCTACATTGAATAACTCTCCGCTGTTGTATCGCTCGAGCAAATCCGTGTCATAATCTTCATAAGGCTTCTGGATAGAACGTCCGCTGGGGGTATAATAGCGAGAAATCGTGAGGCGAAGTTCCGAGCCATCGGAGAGATCAATGGGCATCTGTACCAATCCTTTACCGAAAGAACGGCGTCCCACGATGAGGGCACGGTCATTATCTTGTAAGGCACCCGCTACGATCTCAGAGGCCGAGGCACTTCCTTCATTAATCAGCAGCACTACGGGGCCTTTCTCAAACAAACCTTTGATATGGGCTCTGGCTTCGGAATCATACTTAGTACCTTTTCCATCGGTGTAAACAATCTTCGGATCGCCACCCAGTAATTCATCGGCCATATTGACAGCACGATCCATATAGCCCCCTGGATTATCTCTCAAATCCATCAAAAGTTGTTTCATTCCTTGATCTTTCAATTTTTTGAGAGCCGTTCTAAACTCCGCGTAGGTACTTGCGCTAAAGCGACTTACTTTGATGTAGCCAATCTCTTCGTTGATCATGTAGCTTACTTCTATAGAATGACTGGGTATTTTATCGCGGGTGATCGTGTAATCTATGATCTTTTTATTCCCTTCACGCTTGATCCCTAATTTTACCTGAGAACCCTTTTTGCCTCGGAGCCACTGATACACTTTCGTGTTGGTCGGTTTCACCTCGGAGCCCGCAACAGGTTCACCGTCTACGGTAACGATTTTATCACCAGCCTGCAGACCTACTTCTTCGGAAGGGCCACCTGAGAGAGGAGTGACCACAAAAATTGTATCCTTGAAAATGTTAAACTCAATCCCAATCCCTTCAAAGTTTCCTTCTAATTGCATATGAGCCGTTTCTACTTCGGAGGAAGGAATGTAAACCGTGTGAGGGTCTAGCTTCTCGAGCATCTTTTCGATAGAATAATCTATCAATTCTTCGGTATCTACCGAATCTACATAACTTTCATTGATGTGGGTTAGAATATCTCTAAATTTGGTGTAGCCTTGGGTGATGGCTTGAATATTTTTACCCCCGCCGAACATGGCAGCACCGATCAACATACCTGCGGCCACGGCAATACCGAGTAGAAGAGGTAATCTAATTTGAAATTTGGAATTTTTGATAGGTTCACTCACTTTATATAGAATTTTTTGTTAATCAAAGTCTGAAGAAGTAGAGGCTTTTGTTTAAATTCTCTGCAATCTAAATAAAAGATTTTTTAACCAAATAGTTTCAAAACCATATTCATAATTACTTGTAATTTACGAAAATAGTTTTGTAGAACTGAAAATCATATTCAACATTCAACTTATGTCAACGTATCATCAGCCTGTCATGTTAGCGGAATGTCTCGCGGGCTTAAAGATTAATCCTAAGGGTACTTACCTCGACCTTACTCTGGGAGGGGGTGGGCATAGCCGAGCCATTTTAGATCATTTATCCACAGAGGGGCAATTGTATGCCCTTGACCAAGATCAAGATGCCATTGAAGAGGGTAAAAACATTGCTTCGGAAAATTTGACCCTGATTGAAGCTAATTTTCGCTTCTTCGCACAGTATCTCAAACTTTATCAAATCCAACAAGTGGATGGTATTTTGGCTGATTTAGGCGTTTCTTCCCACCAAATTGATACGGCTCAGCGCGGTTTTTCCACGCGTTTTCAAGGTCAACTGGATATGCGCATGGATCAAAAAGCATCCAAGAACGCCCAACAAGTCATCAACGAATACAGTGAGGCCGATTTACATCGTATTTTAGGATTATACGGAGAAGTTCGTAACGCTAAAACCCTAGCGCAAGCGATTGTCCGAGAACGAGTCAATCAAAACATTGACACCGTAGAGGATCTCAAAAATATTTGCCTCCCCTATGCCCCCCGCCACCGCGAGCATAAGTATCTAGCACAAATTTTTCAGGCCATTCGGATTGAAGTAAATGACGAGTTAAAGGCTCTGGAAGAAATGCTCATCCAAAGCGCGGAGGTACTCCAGACGGGGGGGCGGCTGGTTATTCTCTCTTATCATTCACTAGAAGATCGTTTGGTCAAGAATTTTATTCAAAAAGGAAAATTTCAGGGAGAAATTGAGAAAGATTTGTATGGAAATCCATTAAACGTGCCTTTCCAAGCAGTGCATCGCAAGCCACTTACCGCTTCTGCCGAAGAAATTCAGACGAACAAGCGTGCTCGCAGTGCGAAGCTCCGAGTAGCAGTGCGTAAATGATGAGAGATGACAAATTGGGGAAGTGGCACTTGTATTTTTAATTTGCCATTTGAAATCTGTAATTTGCAATTTATAACTTGAGAACTATGGCCGAGAACGTTTATCGTAAGAAGAAGAGAAAAATCCGTTTGTTCAATTTCAAAGGCGATGCTGGCGAAGATGTCTCCATCACCAGTCAGAGCCTTTCTACCAATTATATTCCTTATCTGGTATTTTTAGCGGTTTTGGGAATATTCTACATTGCCAATGCGCATTACGCCGAGCGTGTAGTTCGTCAGACTACACAGCTAGAGGCGGTGGTAGATAGCTTACGCTCTGACTACACTACCCTCAAGGCCGAATATGACGTTTATACCAGTAAACAGTCTGAAATTGCAGAAAAAGCGCAGGAAATGGGTCTGAAAGAAAGCGATGGTAAAATTCAAAAAATTGAAGTAGAAAAAGGTGAGTATTAAGAAATCTATTCTCGTTCGTATTCAAATCGCTATGCTACCGATTGGCTTTTTTGCCCTGGCGATTATCTATCAAGTCGTACAGATTCAATTTGTACAAGGCAAACGCTGGGAAGAGCGTGCACGACAAATCAATTTACAATATAAAGAAAACAAAGCGACTCGAGGCAATGTCTACGCCGCTGGGGGCGAAATGCTGGCGACCTCCGTGCCACTGTACCGCCTAGCTATGGACCCCATGCAGGTAAGTGATGAAATCTACAAAAGAGATTTGGAGGCACTGAGTCAAAAGCTTTCTGACTTTTTCGAGGATAAATCCACAATAGAATATCTCCGCCAGATCAATGATGCTCGGGCGGCCGGCAAACAATATATCGTGCTGAATTCTCGCTATTTGACCTTTTTGGAGAAAAAAGAAATTGCCCAATGGCCTATTTTCCGAGAAGGACAATTTCAAGGAGGAGTCATCTTCGAGAAAGTCGAGGAACGCACCTATCCCTTTAAAGATTTAGCCAAAAGAACCATTGGTTTTATTAATGAAAATGACGAAGGAGCTGGTATTGAAAAAAGTTTTAACAAACAGCTCGCCGGACAGGACGGACGCGCCCTCTACCAGAGAATCACCGGAGGCGAATGGAAACCCGTGCGCAGTAGCACGCGCATCCGCCCCGTGGATGGCTACGATATCTACACGACCATTGACATCAACGTCCAAGATGTGGTTCAGCAGACTTTGGAGAAAGCACTGATTCAACACCGAGCCAAGTTTGGCTGTGCTATTGTAATGGAAGTCAAAACGGGTGAAATCAAGGCCATCGCCAATCTAGGTAAAGTAGAGGAAGGTGAATATGCCGAAAATTATAACTATTCCGTAGGCGATCAAAGTCCAGCTCGAGATGATCCAGGTTCTACGTTCAAGACCGTTTCTATGACGGCTCTTTTTGAAGATACGACCCTGACCCTGACCGATACGATTGAAACCGGAGGTGGAACTTGGCGCTACTATGACCGCGTGATGCGGGATGACAAAGTAGGCGGCTGGGGAACCCTAACGGTGCAGCAGGCTTTCGAGTTTTCTTCCAACATTGGCATCTCTAAGCTCATCTCTCGGCACTTTGGGCGCAATCCCGATGAATTGATTGCCTATCTACGCAAATTTGGTTTAGCTGCTTCTCTGGAGAGCATTCAGCTGGAAGGAAAATCTACGCCTTATATCAAAGATACGAGTGATCCGACCTGGAGTGGCGTCAGCTTACCCTGGATGTCCGTAGGCTATGAGATGAAGGTTTCTCCTTTGCAAATTCTTACTTTCTACAACGCGATTGCCAACGGCGGCGTGCGCATTGAACCACTTTTGGTTAAGCAAGTAGCTCGTACTGGTCAAGTGATTGCTTCTTTTGATCAAAATCGTAAGCCACGGCGAATTTGCTCCCAAGCTACAGTAGCCAAAATGCAAACCCTGCTTCGCGGCGTGGTCGAGAGAGGAACGGCTCGCAAGATTAAATCTGATCTGGTCAGACTCGCGGGTAAAACTGGAACTTCCCAAAAACTCAACGACCGAGGGCGCTATACTAAAAAATACAAAGCCTCTTTTGCGGGCTACTTTCCAGCCAATGCACCCAAGTATTCTTGTATCGTGGTGATTGACGAACCCCAAGGTGCAGACCAATACGGCGGAGATGTGTCGGCACCTGTCTTCAAGCAAATTGCCGAGAAGCTTTTTTCCATGGATTTAGACATCCAAAGTACCGAAGTGCCCAAGCGTGAAGCCCCACTTTATTTGACCAATCTTCCTTCTAAGCAGGTTGGTTTCGTGGATGATTATATGAAAGTCTGCCAAGCTTTGGGCATCTCTGTGGAGTCGCAAACCAGTAGTGAAATTGTTTCTCCCCAACCCAGACGCTACGCCGTGGAGTGGCAAGAACGCAATCTGGCTTCCAATCAAGTGCCCAATGTCAAAGGCTTGACCCTCCGTGATGCGCTCTATGTGCTAGAAAACCGAGGTTTGAAGGTGTTTTTCAAAGGACAAGGCCGCGTCAAAACCCAAAGCCTGATGCCGGGCGCACCTTTGAAAAAAGGAGAAAAGATCGTGATCAATTTGGAGTAGGAAATCTGTGAACGAGTTGCACCTCTCAAAAAGTGCAAAAAAAGAGAAGATAATAATTCAGAGAGATTGTATTTATTATTTAATTGAAACGTCAATTCAAATGAAAAATGAAGAGAGAATCATTGAACTGCTGGTGGAGTATCTGCAGAAAGTAGATCGTATGCTAGAACGTCAGGCTGCTTACGACCAACAACTGGAAGAACAAAATCAAAAATTTCAAGAGCAGAACCAAAAAATTCAAGAGCAGAACCAAAAAATTCAAAAGCAAAATGAATACTTGGATCAGCAATATATTTTTTTGAATAAACAAAATGAAAGGCTAGACCAAAATTGGCAAGTCCTCATCCAACAGACGGAACGACTCGGTAAGCACGACCAACAAATTGCCGAAATGCAAAAGCAATCCGTCGCTATGGGCAAACGCTTTGATAACCTCCTAGATGAATTTATCAAAATCAATAGACGAGTTGGCGACCTAGAAGGCCAATAGAATTGACAGCGATTTGTCTTACCTCCTCACGATTCCTATCTTTCAGCATAACTTGGCTACTGGATGGGAATCGAACCCACACCTTCCGGATTCACAGACCGGGGCTCTGCCGATTAAGCTACCAGTAGCATCAAAAGTGGTCAGGGATGGATTCGAACCATCGTCTGCGGTTTCGTAGACCGCTATCCTTCCACTGGACGACCTGACCAGGCGGAGGCAACAAGCAATCAGCGCATCTGCCCATCGGCAGTTCATTCTTAATCCCAAACTAAGCGAAGTAACGCTGATTTACGGCACTCCTTGTCGGGTAAGCAGGATTCGAACCTGCGTTCTCCGGAGTCCAAGACCGGCGAGGATGACCACTCCTCCACTACCCGAAATTCAATCGTGTGCCCTGTGGGACTCGAACCTACAATCCCCTGAATATGAGTCAGGTGCTTTCACCAGTTAAGCTAAGGGCACTCAAGCAAAAAAGCCTTGCAGAATAAATCTACAAGGCTTTTGAGCGTTTATATCGGTTTATATCAGCATCGACATAGCAAACTCCTTGTAGATAAATCTACTCGCGGATGGCGTATTACTATGTGGATCAATAAATTCATAATAGAATGGAAAATGTATATTTCTGTTTTAATGTCTACGGCTTTTAGCAAAAGGAAGTTGCTGATCAGAGCTACTTTTTCAAAAAAAATGATTCTCAAAAAATCAACGCACCGAAGCTACCAGATCAAATAACTGATAAGCCTCGATATCGTAATGCTCAGGATGCAAGCCGAACTCGGCAATGCCGATTCCCTTCACCCCATCTAGCTCAAAACGGGCAATCCCTTCTCGGATTTGATACACGCCTTCTTCCATCGCAAAGGGAAAAAAATCTTCAGTCTGCACTTTCAGCGTTTGGGTGGATTGGCCTTGGGGCTGAAATCGGATTTCAAAATCTTTGGGAATCTGTTTATCCGCAAAAACAGCAAAAGAATCACAATCTTTGAGGGCCGCCACCTGCTCACCCTGCGTCAGGAAGCCTGCACTGAGGTCAAAATTTAAGAAATTATAACGAATCCGGCTGATGTTAAAACCGTCTCCATTGTCCAAAACCCCAGCCAACCACATATGGCGATTCCACTCTCCCCAAACCCGCTGCCCCGAAGAGTGCAGGCGAATGGAGCACAAATCTACCGAAATCTTTTCTCCTTCTATTTCAAAATGGCCTTTGAGTTGGCCGACTTGCTCGTAGTGCATCTGGCGAATTTCGCGAAGCTTTTGAAAGAATTCCTTGCTCCATTTTTCCTTGGCCAAAGTACCTGCCATACTCCAAGCATCCACGGCTCCCTTGTCAAAATTAAACACGGGTTTCGTGCCAGTAAATTCCAGATGCATTTTGATATCCATCTTTTGACCTTCTTTCTCGATAGGCCCTTCGTATTGATAGAGCCAACCTTGGCCCGGCTCTATGCACTGAAAATGCATTCCTCCGTGCTGAAAGCCTTCGCCTGTGCTGCCTGTGAGTTCGTTTAGCCGATAGATACCTTGGTGTGGAATTTTGATGGCATACCAAAATTCAGGATTTTGCTCATTGCGAAAGCCCAATCTAGCGACCATTGCGAAGCCTTTTTGATCTCTACCAAAAAAATACGTGCTGTCGTTAAAATTAGGCGTTTCGGGTTGTTGATGGCGAGATTCGAGTGCCTCTATGGATAACTTTGGCTTGGGTCGAGCCTGCATGAGGCCGTACATCATTAGTTTTTTGAACATGGTTTTGAAGATTCGTTCTAGAAGCAAAGATGAAAGAAAAAATGGGATTCAAAAATTTCCCGTTTTTAAAAGATTAATGATTAACTTCCCCCTTCAAGTTTAGCTTTATTTGATTGTCATCTGGGTCTATGAGCGAGCAATTTTTAAAAGAAATTCTTCGGAAATATTGGGATAAATTTAGTGCGGAAGAAGGCTTTTTTGAGTCTGATCACAGAAATTTAAGATTTTTCCAAGAAAATCCGCACAATACAGATCACGAAACGATCAGCCTCAAGATCAGTGACGTCAACGATCAAGAGTTGGCACATGCCAATGCCGAGCTTGTCATGGCGAACCATATTCAATCGCTGACCATTGATGAAGCCTTATCCAAAGGAGAGGCAGAGATTGTCCCTCGGATTGCTCACCTCAGATTCCAAGGGGAGAAACGTAACTTCCTCAGTTTTGCCTCTCGCTATTGCAATTATCATCGGCCTGAAATTTACCCGATCTACGATGCGATCAGTCGGCAGTTATTGGAAATATTTATCAAGGGGTTTTCTTATTCAAAAATAAAGCCTGCTGAAATAGAAGATTACACCCGATTCAAACCCGCAATGGAAAATTTGATGCACAGTCTAGAGCTTCCAGTTAAGCATTTTCAGGAGTTAGATAGCTTTTTTTGGTGCCATAGCCGAGAGATAAGAGAAGAGTTAGAACTTGCCTTGGAGTAAAATTATTTTTTGGATGATGACATCGAAGTTTCCAATGTACCCTTTGTCTACATCTATCAAGATGCCCTTTGGGAACGGATTGCGGCGGTGCTGGATTGAACTTTGTGAAGATATATATTTTTGTTCCCAGCAATTTTTTATAAATTTATTCAAATAAAATCTTTACACATTTTGCTCACTTCTTTATGGGACACCTCACTAGACAAGGAGGATCTGCGGATGTTAATCGGTCAACTTTCTGCGGATGAACAACTCCTATTGGTCTATCATCTTTTGCAGACAATTGATGAGAGAAATTTTTCTGACTATTTAAAAAAAGACGAGGAAATTGCTTTTTTTCAAGAAGAAAGTCCCTCTTTTAATTCAAAAATATTGTCAAAAATTGCTCAACTTCATCAAGCAGCCCAAGAAGTAGCGTTCACTAGCCCTCCATCCACTATGCCTTCTCCGAGCATCCCTTTTGAATTTTGGAATTATCAGCAGGTAGAAGACCAGTTTCAATTACAAAAAAATGCGCAAAGTGCCTTGCTGCAAGCTTGGCTCACGACTGCTTCTGAACTGTCTGAACTTGAAAAAAACACACTAGCATTGCTCCAAAATGAGCTGAAAGAAAACGCGCAAAATTGGAACGAAGAAGAGCTTAAGTTTCATTTTATTTCCCCCTTGGTGCGCTTGGTCAATTACCATCAAGCTGGATATCGATCTTTTTTAGAGAGAAAACTCAGTGCTGAGATTGACAACATTCAGGTGGCTGGCAAGGTGGATTTCCTCATCGCTGACGGGAAGTTTGCTCCCAAACAGCCCTACTTTTGTCTCCACGAGTACAAGCGCGAATTAAGCAAAACGGGAGAGCCCTTGGGGCAACTACTCATTGCTATGTTAGCTGCTCAGGCTCAAAATCAAAGTGAGATGCCTATTTATGGAGCCTATGTCATCGGGCGGCAGTGGTTTTTCGTGGTTTTGGAGGGCAAAGAATACAGTGTGAGTGAAGAGTTTATTGCTACTCGAGAAGATATTTTTCAAATTTTCAGGATGCTTCGGCAAGTCAAAGTTTTTATTGAAGAGAGAAAATAGCAACCCGAAGCTGGAGCTTCGGGCTGCGGATCAAATCATTGCTTTGGCCATTTCGGCGAAGCCTTCACGCGCATTGCTTCTAGGAAAAGGCTCACTCGGTACGGACACTTCCAAGAATTTACACAGGGGTTCCCAGCCTTCTCGCACGTCAAAGACTAATAAACGATCCGCCGGGATGGTGTCTTGCACACGTTGAGTGTGTCGCTTGAAGTTCTCGATGGCGTAGTCCTTATCCTCGAATTTTTTCTCGAATTGGTAGCTCCAGATGGCGTTCTGGTGCATTTGGATAATCCGCATGATATGACGAGAACGAGCCGAGAAGGGCGTGGTCAATAAAATTTTCATCTTGGTCGCCATTCCCGGATCAAAGCTGAAAATGGTAGCCTTGGCACTCTCGTACCAATCTTCGGGATCACGCACGGTATGGATGACTTTGGCTTCGGGATAATACTTAGCCATTTCCTCAAAATAAATGGCTCCCGGGAAATCCACAATTGAGCGGTAACTCATGAAGAGTTCATCCCAGTTGACGGCTTCTTGGCGTCCGGCTTGCTCCCAATGTTTGATGCCTTCGGCGTTTTTAAAAAGCTCTACCATGTGGTAGCAGGGGCCAAAACCGAGCTGCTCTAAGGCTAATTTGAGGGACATGGTTCCAGTACGACCGTAGCCAGAACCGAGGACTTTAATGGGCATTTTTCTACTAGGTTTGATGGAAACTTTTTTAACACGACAAATTATAGATAATCGAGCAACCAGTCAAATCTAAACTCAATATCGCTCTAAAATAAAATTGTCCGCAGGGTAATCCCCACGGCCAATTGCTATCCATAGACCCACAATAGATCTATTCGTGTCTGGTTAAAAAGGTTTGGCGTAACTGCGAGCTTCTGGATTGTAGCGAAGACGTGGGCTGCCAAAGGTTCCTCCTCCCGTGTAGTCTTGATAAATGGAAAACGTATATCCCAGCCACATCTCCGAATCTGGCAGCTGCTTAAAGGCAAAGCCCATGCGGTAGCGCTCTAAAATCACACCCAAGCTATTCTTTTTGACAATCCATTCGCTAGGAGCTTGCTTCATAATGACGCGGGTGGGGTTGGGGAAAATCTCTCTTTTCACCAAGGGCAACGCGCTGGCATCTGTGTATTTGTAATTTTGAATAAGTCGGCGGGTATCAGCCATCTCCTCTTCAGTTTTCTTTTTTACTTCGGCGATTTTCTCATCGTATTTGCCAGCGGCCAGTACCTGCTCGGGGTCTACTTCTATGCCTTGTTGTTGGGCATAAGCTTGCACATTTTGGATCATGATTCCTCTCAATTTATCCAATCCTTTCCAAATGGCGTATTCATCCCAGTAGATCCGCTTACCATCTGGGCCTTTCAAGGGTTGCTGATCTAGGAAACTACGCGGCCCCGCGTCGAAGAAACTATATTCTACTTTCTGTCCCAAATCAGCCGCTTGTGAGTTGGCTTTGACTTGGTTCCACTGTTTGAGGGCATTGGCCAGTACCGTGGGATTGTAGAAATAATAAGGCTGGCCGTTGTCGGGTAGATCGGCATATTTGGCGACAATGGCTTGCATGGCCTTGAGATCTGCATCCATGGTTTTGGTGCGCTCCTCACCTAAGCCTGAACCAGGGATGACCACACGCTCTCTGACACATTCTTCGCCACAGACCCGATAGAAATAGGCTTTGATGTCTTGTTTGTCCAGATACGGCTGCAGTTCTCCATAAAAAGCTCCGTAATCCCAGCCACTCAGCAGTTGGTCTTTGGAAACATTCCGATACACTTGTCCGCCGATTCGTACCTCGTACTGGTTGACACCTGACATTTGCTCGACCACACCTGCCTCGAGGGTAGTGTAAGTAGGGCTCATTCGGAAAACTTGGTCTCCGGGTTTGAGATCCCCTCCTGTACTTTGGTATAAGCCTATCACATTTTTGGCTTCGCAATCAAAGAATCCTTTTTCGGGTGTTTCTACTAGATATAGGTTAATGTAAAGTTTATCCTGTACGATTTTCGCCTTTGTCTTTCCTTCTGGTGCAGAGTCATCTTTGATCCAAACGACATCGCCGGGTTCGTATTTGGTTTTGGTCATTGCGGTATTGGAGGAATTGGAGTTATCGTTTTTGGAGAATTTGTCTTTTAATTTTTTGAGCAGTTGTGCTTCTGCCCCTGGCCCCCAAAACATACTTAGGTTTAGCAAGATGAGTGTGTAAATCAATTTTAACTTCATAAAAATGCTTTGATTTGATGGATGATTCTATTTAAAACCGAGGGTTCATTTGAATATACTGCAAACTTCTCCCTCTGGAAAGGAGAAATTAGGCAAGCTCTGATTTTATTGAGGAAACCTACCCGATGCCAGAGGAAAAATCAGGAAAGCTTTGAATGAAGATTGAAAAAGCCAAAGCTACTTTGTAAATTAGTCCTTGGAAGATTTACCAAACTCCTTCGTATGCGATCGTCATTGTGCCTGTTTTTTTTCAGTTTCTTTTTTCTTTTGATAATAAGCGGGTCCCTTGCTCAGGAAGCAAGCACTTATGAAAATCTTCAAGAAGCCCTCAAAAAAAGTAAGGCCGATACCAATCGGGTAACATTGCTCAATCAATTAGCGGCTTACCATAAGTATGAGAAGCTCGAAGAAGGCCTGGCTTACAGTCAGCAGGCCGCACGATTGGCCAAGAAGCTGGATGACGCTGCGGGGCTGGCCCAAGCTTATCTGAGGGCTGGGATCATTCATAGCCTGGAGAGCCGACATGATACTTCTCTGATGCTCTTGGAAAAAAGCCTCCAAATCTATAAAAAATTGGCAGATTCAGCCGGACAAGCCCGTGCTTTGAATTATTATGGCCAGAATTACGACTTCCAGGGGGATTATCAAAAAGCTCTGGAATATTATTTCCAGTCACTCCGATTATACGAGCAAAGTGCAGACACGCAAGGCATTGGCGATCAGCTAAACAACATCGGCTCCGTGCATTATATGCGGGGCGAGTACAAAACCGCCCAAAAATACTACCTCCAGGCTCTCGAGTATCGCCAAGAACTCAAAAACCCCCGCCTCACCGCCGTTACACTTAATAACTTGGGCAGCACTTACAAACGCCTCCAGGATTATCCCCAGGCCATTCAATATTATCAGCAATCTTATGAAATTCGTCAAAGGTTGCAGGATAAAAAGGGGCTCGCGGCCGTGACCAATAATCTGGGACTGATGTATCTGGAGAATGGAGATTACCAAGAGGCCGAAAATTTTATCCAACAATCACTCGCCTTAGAAAAAGACCTCAATAGCCAGAGAGGAATTTTAGAAACTTACGCTTCGCTCGTCCGTCTGCATTTGGATGCAAAGCAGTATTCTGAAGCTCAGTACTATCTCGATACTGCCCTCCGCTTAGCCCAAACCATTGAGGCACCTAACTTGCAAATGGCTCTGTATGCTTTCTACGCCGAGTGGGGCAAACAAACGGGTGACTACCGCCTGGCCTATAACTATCAAGAAAAATTTGCCCAGACAAAAGACAGTCTTTTCAACGCAGAAAAAAGCAAGCAAATCGCCGATGTAGAAGCCCGCTACGAAACCGAAAAGAAAGAAGCCCTCCTGACAGAAGAGAAGAAAAAAAATGAGCTTTTAGAACAAAAAAATCAGCTCCAGCGTCGCTACCTGTGGGCAACCACGCTGGCCGTGCTTTTATTCGTAGGCCTACTGGGATTGCTTTGGTATAATTACCGCAATAAGCAAACAGCCAATCAGAGGCTGAACCACAAAAATCAAATTATCGAGGAAGCTTTGAATGAAAAGGAAGTCCTGCTACGCGAAATCCACCATCGTGTCAAGAATAACTTGCAGATTATCTCCAGCCTTCTCAACTTACAATCCAAACACATTCAGGACCAAGAAGCGGTAGCAGCGGTACAAGAAGGACGAAACCGGGTCAAGTCCATGGCACTCATTCATCAAAAACTCTATCAGCAGGACAACTTGGCTAGCATTTCCGTGGCTCAATACATGGACGATCTGCTAGAAAGCCTGTTGCAATCCTACGGGGCAAGGGCCGAAAACATTCAGGTCAAAACCGAGATTCCTCGAGAAATGCAACTAGATGTAGATTTGGTCATTCCACTCGGATTAATCGTGAACGAACTGGTTTCTAACAGCCTGAAACACGCCTTTCCCGATCAACAAGCAGGACAATTGAAGGTGGCTCTCAGTGAAGAGACACGAACCCTCCAGCTAGAAATCCAAGACGATGGCGTGGGCTTGCCCGAGAATTTTGATTGGCAAAAGGCTTCTTCCTTTGGCCTCAAACTGGTGCAGTCTCTGGCTCGTAAACTCAAAGCAGAACTCGAGGTAAACGGCCAGAACGGCACTCGGGTTTTGATGCGTGTAGTACAAGATATTGCTTGATTTTTTAATTTTCATGAAAGACTCTGACAAAATTCGTATCCTCATCGTAGAAGATGAACCCATCGTGGCCGATGACATTCAAATGTCACTCGAGGAGATGGGCTACGCCGTGCAAGGGATTGCCCACGAGGCCAGCGAAGCCTTAGAAATGATTCGCCGACAGGCACCTGATTTACTGCTCTTGGATATTGACTTGGAAGGAGAGGTAGACGGAATTGATTTGGCACATCAACTTCCGGACGCTTCTTTTCCCATTATCTTTCTAACCTCCTATGCCGATCGCAAAACCATTGAGCGGGTCAAGGTCATCCAACCCGCGGGCTACATTGTGAAGCCTTTTGATGAAAAGGATTTATTGACCAATATCGAGCTAGCCTTATATAAGCATTTACAAATTACGCCTTCTACTCAGCCCACTCCTGCTCGGGACTATCCCGTGTCAGCTCTTTTTTTCGTGAAGGTCAAGCATCAGCTACGCAAAATTAGTCCCGCGGAAATTCTCTGGGTAGAGGGCGCCGATAATTATTCCTTTTTACACACGGCCTCGGACAAATTTTTACTGAGCAGTACCCTCAAAAAAGTAGAGGACAAACTCAAACCGCACCGCTTTCTGAGAGTGCACAAATCTTATGTGATCGCTTTGGATCAGATAGAAACCATTGAAGATGATTATGTTTTTATCGGGAAAAAGCCCATTCCGGTAGGGAAGGTTTACAAGCGCGCCTTGATGGAAGCGATTTCTTTGTTGTAAGAAAATAGGGAATTTTTCAATCTATTTGAACGAATCGCTTTTTCACAGGTAATTTCTCTTTAAAACAGGTTGTAGGCGAAACTTTCTTTGGCCTAAAAATGACCTGCTCTAAGCAGGTAGTACACTAAGCGTATCATTGAATGTTTTTTTAGCAAGATTTTGACTTTTTATATTCATTTTTTATTAATTTTGAGCTAATAAATGAAATAAGAGTCAGTAGCCTGATTATCTTTCAATTCATCATCAAATGAGCCTGCCCTATGTGATATTTGATCACATAGCCATATCATTCCCACTCAGCCTTGTCTTAACTCTCTCTGGCCTTAAAGTAGGTCACGACTACTTTTTTTGTATTAACACCAAATTTTCAAAAGCATTTTATATATGAAACATTTACTCTTATCAACTTTTTTAGTCCTACTGTTCTCAGGAGCAGTTTGGGGGCAATGTCCGACTAACTGCACCAATAATAACACTTTTGTGGGCTTAAACTCAGGCTTTTCAAATACTAGTGGTAGCTCTAATTCTTTTGTTGGTCGTAGTACTGGCTTAAACAACACCATCGGCAGTCGTAATGCCTTTTTTGGGGCTTTTAGTGGCTTCGGAAATACAGAAGGTAGCGACAACTCCTTTTTTGGTGTGTCAGCTGGTAGCTCCAATACTGCAGGTTCCAATAACTCGTTTTATGGCTCTTTTACTGGCTCGCAAAACTTGACGGGGCAGAATAACTCCTTCTTCGGAAGAAGTGCTGGTCAGGGAAACACGACTGGCTCTGATAATTCCTTCTTCGGGCTGAATGCCGGGAGTGCGAACACAGAAGGTTCTGCGAACGCATTTTTTGGAGTAGGAGCAGGTACGGGTAATACTATTGGCGTTTTCAACACTTTCGTTGGTACCCGGGCAGGAGCCAACAATGGTGTAGGAAATCAGAATACTTTCATCGGTACCGAAGCTGGCTTAAATAATGCAGTTAGTGCCAATACTTTCATAGGTTTCCAATCTGGTATGGAAAACACGACGGGATTAAACAATACCTTTGTAGGTTATCGCTCCGGTAAAGACAATACGATTGGAACTTTCAACACTTTTATGGGAACCAACGCGGGTTTGAGTAATGGAATTGGAGAAAGAAATACTTTCTTAGGAACAAATTCGGGTGCCCAAAATACAAGTGGTGTCAATAATACTTTCTTGGGTGCATCCTCGGGAGCTAATACAAATGTAGGTAAACAGAATACATTCTTAGGAAGCCAAGCGGGTTTGGCTAATACGGTGGGTTCAGGTAATGTTTTTATCGGTTATCAAGCGGGTGGAACCCAAGATAGCACTTCTAATAAGCTTTTTATTGATAATAGTAACACCGTATCTCCTCTGATTTATGGAGATTTTAGCCGAGACATTGTTAGCTTGGATGCCACCCTAGGCATTGGCACAAAGAACCCAGAGCGTCCCATTCACTTGCGTGGTTCTGAGGCGGTAATTCGGATTGATCGCGACCGCAATGATCCAGGTCTGGCCATCATTCGTTATGATCAAAACTTTTCTCAGGTTTTTAAAAGCTATTATTTCTACACCAGAGGGCAAGGGCCAAATCAGGGAAAATTCGTGATTGCCGACTGGGGTCAAGAAGTAACTGGGCCCAGCGTCCCTCGCTTTGTGATTGCGAATGAAGGAAACGTTGGTATCGGTGATTTTTTAGCTATGGAACCCAGTGAAAAACTAACGGTAGCAGGAAATATCCTCTCGGCTTCTAATCTAGTTTTTTCTGATAAACGCTTTAAAGAAGATATTCGCTTGATTCCAGATGCTATGAACCGCCTGAATCAACTCAAAGGGGTAACTTACAAATATCAAACTGCTAAATTTGAAAATAGAGATTTCCCCCAAGGACAAAGTCTCGGCCTCATCGCTCAAGAAGTGGAGAAAGTCTTCCCTGAACTCGTAGTAGAAGATAGCGAAGGATACAAGGCCATCAATTACGATGGGCTCATTCCCGTACTGATTGAAGCACTCAAAGAACAGCAGAGCAGAATTGAGCAGCTAGAAGCTAAATTAGCTCCCTCTACTCAGGAAGACATCATTCCTCAAGCACAGCAGGCGCCACAGCTCTTCCAAAACAATCCCAATCCTTTTGATCAAATGACTCGTATTCAGATGTATTTACCCGAGCAGGTTCAAAAGGCAACGCTTCATATCTACAATATGCAGGGGCAAGCTCTTCGGCAAATTGAGATCAATGAGCGAGGGCAGGCCGAAGTTGAGGTCGCTGGTAATACTTTACAACCGGGTATGTACTTGTATGCTTTAATTGCTGACGGCCAAGAGATTGATGTTAAAAGAATGATTCTTCAATAGTAAAAATCATCTCTCAATAGAAAAATCCCGCTTTCTGATTAAGACAGAAAGCGGGATTTTTTTTACCTAGATTTTCTTCAATAAAAATCAATCACCATACCTCTAGCGACCCACATCGGCACTTTGCTCTTCTTCGTCTTCATCTTCTTCGTCTTTTACCAAAAATGGCATTGGGTCAAGCTTCGTACCATCCTCGATACGAATGGCAAAATGCAGATGTGGTACAGTCCCTTTAGCATTTCCCGTATCGCCTACTAGCCCGAGCGTTTCCCCTATTCTGATGGTTTGTCCTTTTCGCACTAATTGTTCGTCTAAATGCGCATAATATAAAAATAAATTTCTTAGCGTATCGTGCAATACTACATATAATCCTGCTTGTGGATGCTCGGCCACACGACTCACTACGCCGTTGGCCACCGCAACGGCAGGCGTGCCCCGAGGTGCTTGGATGTCAATGGCTTCGTGCAGTTGATCGCCCCGAGGGTCATCCCAATCACTGATGATATCTTCTCTACCCGTTCCGAGTACGGGGAAAATGCTGTAAGCAGGTGCCTCTGGCTTGGTCGCCTGGGGTAGCGAAGGCTCAACGCTCTTTGGCTCCAAGGGTGTTGCGGGGAGGCTGTGTACATTCGCATCTATCTCTTGAACAGGCTTCAAGGACTGAATTTTTTCTTTTCCTGTATCCCGAGAAGGAGAAATTGAATCCACGGTATTTTCTATTTCGGTAAGAGGGCGCGACTCTGTGATTTCGTCTACCTCTACCAAATCCAGATCAAATATGTGGAGAAAAGATAGTACGGCAAAAGCTACAACCGCGTAAACGATGAGAATTTTTGATTTAGATGACATAGCTTATTTGTTTGTGTATTAGCGTTACTAATTGAACGCAACCGTAATTCAATAAGTTTGCTATTAACGATTCATTAAGAAGCTACCCGACCTAAGCACCTATCCGGGCGGCTTCCCAACCGATCATGGCGGTTTTGCGCGTGCTTCCCCAATGGTATTCCCCAAATTCACCCGAAGCGCGAATCACGCGGTGGCAAGGAATCAAAAAGGCCACAGGATTATCACCGATGGCCGAACCCACAGCCCGGGCGGCTTTGGGCTTTTGTATTTCTCGTGAAATCTTACCGTAGGTGCTCAGTCTTCCCATCGGAATCTTCAGCAGTGCTTCCCAAACTTTTAGCTGGAAATCTGTTCCTTTCAAATGTAATTTAATTCGGGGAAGCTGGCTCCAGTCTTGATTAAAAATACTAATCGCACTTAGCTGTAGCTGGTCTGGCTGCTGCTGATAAGTCGCATTAGGAAATTGTTGTTTTAATTCTTGCAAAGTGCTTGCTTCTTCTTGGGCAAAAGCTATCCTACAAATCCCTTTGCTCGTAGAGGCCACGATTAATTTACCAAAGGGGCTTTCCGCGAAGCTATACTTTATAAGTAAGCATTCTCCCCCGTTCTTATACTCACCCGGCGTCATGCCCTCGATATTGATAAAAAGGTCGTGCAAGCGTCCTGTACCAGAAAGCCCCGTTTCTAGGGCGGCCTCAAACAGCGTGGCTTGGTTTTCTTGCAACATTCTTTTCGCGTGTAAAAGGCTGATGTATTGCAAGAATTTTTTGGGGCTGACTCCTGCCCATTCCCTAAAAAGTCTTTGGAAATGGTAAGGGCTCAAGTGTGTATGCTCAGCAATTTCGTCCAAGCTGGGCTGTGCTCTGAAATTCTCACGAATATAGCTAATCGCCTCGGCTATGCGCTGATAGTTTACTTCTTGTGTACTTTGCATTGAGATTTCTTTTGGTTACTATACAAAAGTACTTGGTTTCCAAATGCCACCCAACCCGATTATTGCGCGAAATAGCTCACGAGTTGGCTGACTTCTACTCTTTGGCTTAAAATAAAAAAGTGCCTCGGGGCTGAGACACTTGGGCTTCTTCTAAAATTTTTGATGCTTTTATTTCTTCTCCTTTTTCTTGGCTTGATTGATGATGACCCGACCCACGAAATCGGCAGAAGTTTTGGCCGATTGTACTTCTCCGTAGTTGACCTTGGAGTTTTTATTTTTGTCGACGATTTCTTCGCTCGCATTGTTATCTTCTAGATAATCTTTGGCAAGCATTTTTTGCTTTTGGGTACGTGCCTCGGAGCGTTGCAAGTAAAAATGCGAGATCATATGATAAACTCTCCCTCGCCCGTGCGGGAAACGCACGATCACGGAACCATCTCCGTATTTTTCTTCCAATTCTTTGGAGTAAACTAGTGTCTTCACATTCTTCTTATCCAAAACTTTGATGGGATAAGAGAAACCTTCCAGCCACCACACGGGTTCCTCCGATTCTTCCACAAAACCTGCCACGGTGGGGTCATTTTCTTCGCTCAGGGTAATGCTAACTACCTCATCGCCCGTGGCGTGTCCGTTGTAAGCTACTTTGCCGGGGAAAGCTACCTCCAAGACATTCTTCAAAGCCCAGTCCGTGGTGATTAATTGCCCACCACTGGCTACAAAATGCGCTAATTTATTAGCCGCTGCTTCGGGAAAACTGGTAGAACAATTCACAAAAACCGTATGAAAAGGCTTGAACTCCACCTGCTCTACCTGATTGGCCTGGATATGCATAAATGGAATGTGCATACTCTGCAGCACCAAATGAATATGATCGTAAGTACCACTAACGACGATGATATCTGCCTCATTGAGATTCTCAATAATTTCTACGTTGTTTGGGTCTTCTTGGGCTAGCTTCTCACGCACGAGATCTCCGGCAATTTCGTAGGCTTCATTCATTTGTGCCTGTACAGATAAGAAAAAAGCGGTTTGTGCTAGGAAAAGGAAAGAAAGAAATAAGCTTTTCATAGGAATCTGGGATAGTTAGTAAAAAGAATGCTTTTATTTTAAGTAAAACGCCGGAATGATGGTCTAGATTTTGGCGAATTTTAGAATAATTTAGCACTTTAAAATCAGAATCCAAAGAAAGCACTCGGAAAAGTCATCATAGTACTCCAACTGGAATTGGGGTGGAAGCTGTGAATGCCAAAGTTCCAGATTCTTTCCCGGTCAAGCGAGCGTTTCGGGTGGAGAGAAAAACTAATAATTCTCACGAAACTTACCTTCCATTCTTTTCAAACAATTCTGCAATTTCCTCTGGGTTTTTCTTCTTCACCTCCGGGTAATGGGCTTCGTGTAGCTTCTCGAGGCGGCTGAGTAAGTGGTAGAGGTATTGCTTTTCCTCCTGACTCAGCCCAGTAAAGATAATCTTGGCGATTTTATCCATCTCTGGCATTAATTGATAGAGTTTGCCTTGGCCTGCCTCAGTGATTTTGACCAATTTAGAACGGCGATCTTCGGGATCAGGCTTTTCTTCCAATAGCTCGTGTTTGAGTAGGCGGTTAATCACCCCGATTCCCGAGGTAAATTCCGAGAGTTGGGCTTGGATCAAGTCTTTTTTCTTGACCTCTCCCATTTCCCAAGCACCCAGTAGATAAACAAAATCTTCCACGTTCAGGTCGAATTGGCTCAGTACCTTCTTCCCATAAATATTACTAAAACGCCCGAGACGGGCAAGCACTCCGGTCAGTTCTCCTTCCAGGGGAAATGCATCTCCCCAAGTCTTTTTGGCTTCTGACTGCTGAGCCTTCACTTCCAACTGAGCCAGATAATCCCGACAAAAATCTGCAATCTCTGTATTCGGGTGATCTTGTTCGTAGGCATCCCATAGATTTACCAATTCTACCAACTTGTTTTTCGTCATCTATCTAGTATTAAAAAATTTGGCAACTACTGATAAACAAAATCTGAGAGTTTTAGTTAATTTATTACTTTTTAATAGTAATTTTGAGCATAAAATAACTAAAAAATACTTAATCATGCAGCAGTTTGCGCTACTTTCTGCCATTTTTTTGATTTTTTCAAAGATCAGCTTGGCTCAAAACACTGGCACTCTCACTGGTCAAGTTACAGATGCCAAAACGGGAGAAGCCCTCATCGGGGTTACCATACAGTTAGAAGGGACAACCCAAGGAGCCTCTACGGATGTGGATGGCTATTATCAAATTGACGATATAGAAGCTAAGTCTTACAACGTGAAAGCTTCTTATATTGGTTACGAACCAGCGATCAAATACAATGTGATCGTGCGCTCGGGTGCGAATCCTGCACTTAATTTCGAGCTGAGCGAACAGGTCAGTGAGGTGGACGAGATCGTGGTACAAGCCAATCCTTTCGAGAAGCTGGAAGAAACGCCCCTCTCCATCCAAAGGCTTTCTCGTGAAGAAATCGCCACTTATCCCGGGGGTAACAATGATATTGCCAAGGTAGTCCAGTCTTTGCCGGGTGTTTCGGCCTCGGTGGGAGGTTTTCGCAATGATGTGATTATCCGAGGAGGAGCTCCCAACGAAAATGTCTATTATTTGGATGGCGTAGAAATTCCCAATATCAACCACTTTTCTACTCAGGGCAGTGCCGGAGGGCCGGTGGGTTTGCTCAATGTTTCCTTCTTCGAGGGCGTTACCCTCTCCACTAGTTCCTTTCCGGCTCGTTATGATAATGTACTCTCGGGCGTTTTGCAATTTGACCAAAGAAATGGAAATGCCGAAAATTATAACTTCAATATTCGCGTGAGTGCCACCGAAGCTGCGCTGACCGCCGAAGGGCCACTTTTTAAGAAAAAAGAAGCCAAAAGAGGCAAAACTACTTTCATCGCCTCGGTACGTCGCTCTTATTTACAATTTCTTTTTCAGCTCTTAGAGCTGCCTTTTTTACCCGATTACTGGGATTATCAATTAAAAGTTAACCATAAAATTGATGAATACAACGAAATCAATTTGATCGGCTTAGGTTCTATTGATGATTTCTCGATCAATGCCGAAGACGATCTCAGCCCCGAAGAGCAGGCGAATCTCGACCAAACTCCCGTCATCAAACAATGGAGTACGACTTGGGGTCTGAGTTGGAAGCGACGCTTCAAAGAAGGAAAGGGCTTTATGCGTACTACGCTGAGTACCAATGCTTTTAACAATGATTTTTCTCGCTTTGAAGATAATCGCAACGAAAGTGGTTTGTTTTTTAATAATGAATCTTTGGAGTGGGAAAGTAAACTCCGCTACGAACTCACCAATTTTGTAGGTGATTGGACCATCAATAGTGGTTTTTTGGTTCAGCATTCTCATTATACCAATCAGACTCAAGATCTGGTGGATGACTTAGATTTCGAGTCTGAACTTGATTTTCAACGCTATGGTTTTTTTGCACAAGTTTCCAAACCCTTTTTGGGAGATCGCTTGCAGGCTTCTTTTGGTTTTCGGATGGATGGCAATACTTTCACCGATCAGGGTAATGAAATTTGGCGGACTTTTTCACCTCGTCTTTCCCTCTCTTACCAGCTCGATGCCAAAGCCAAATGGACGATCAATGCCTCGGCGGGGCGTTACTACAAAATCCCTCCCTACACGATATTAGGTTTTCAAGATAATACTGGCGATTTTGTCAATCAGAATGCAAGGTACATCCGTAGCGACCATTTGGTGGCAGGGATTGAGTACTTGCCTCGTCCCTCCACGCGCTTCACCATCGAGGGTTTCTACAAAAGCTATGATGACTATCCGGTTTCGCTTCAAGATAGTGTTTCGCTGGCCAATCAAGGGGGTGATTTTGAGGTTTTGGGGAACGAAGCCATCCAGAGTGTCGGCTTGGGGCGCAGCTACGGGGTAGAGTTTTTATTTCAGCAGCAATTGGCTAAGAATTTCTATGGAATCTTGGCCTATACTTTATATTGGAGCGAGTTTACAGGCTTTGATTCAGATGAATTTCTACCTTCCGTTTGGGATAATCGGCATTTACTTACCTTCACGGGCGGTTATAAATTCCCACGCAATTGGGAGCTAGGACTAAGACTCCGCCTGCTGGGTAGTGCTCCTTTTGCCCCCGTGGATATCGAGGCGACCGAAGCAGTGTATCCAGATTTTGTATTGGATTATGATCGTTTGGGAGAAGAGCGCTTGGATGTTTTTAACCAAATAGATCTGCGGATAGATAAGAAATGGAATTTTCGTAAATGGACTTTTAATGTATTCCTAGAAATACAAAACCTGCTAGCCAGTCAGACGCCCCAACCTCCCACTTACGGACTAGATCGGGATGATGAAGGCAATATCATCCAACCCCGTGAGCTCATAGAAATTACAGATCTAAATAACAGCGAAGTCTTACCTTCTATCGGCATCGTGGTGGATTTTTAAGGTTTCGGCTGGGCAGGTTGCAGGTTAGGCAGTGTCTGGACACGTCCGAAACGTATCCAGACACGTCCAAAACGTATCCAAGACACGTCCAAAACGTATCCAGACACGTCCAAAACGTATCCAAGACACGTCCAAAACGTATCCAGACACGTCCAAAACGTATCCAAGACACGTCCAAAACGTATCCAG
>CAZKBP010000010.1:0-165930 GCA_964551015.1 uncultured Cytophagaceae bacterium
CTAGCTCCTAGCTCCTAGCTCCTAGCTCCTAGCTCCTAGCTCCTAGCTCCTAGCTTGCCGTGCCTTGCTGTTGGATTTGATTAACGGTCTCTTGCTCTTTGGTACGGACGCGCATTTCGTATTCATAGGTACTCTCGATGATACGGTCATACTCCAAGTAAATGGCGTTCACATCATCGAGCGTTACGTAATCCATGCCAAGCTTGAGATAGCCAATGGTGGAGGTAAGTTGTTCTAGCTTGTTGGCAGTATCTGTATATTTGATATAGAGTTCATTGGCATCATAAAAGCCCTGAATCACCCCGAGAATAGAAATGAAAGCACTGATAATCAGGGCAATGGTATTGATAAACCAATCAACCCCATAATCTCTCAGGCTATCGGTAATATTGATACCCAGTAGCACGGTTACGACGGCGGCCAGAGCAGAAGAAAGTAAGCGAAAAGTCAATGCCCAGTTTTTGGATTTCTTTTCCCATCCTCTAAACTTGAGGCGATCCAGTTTAATTTTTCCTTCCAGATATTTTATTTTCTCTTCTACCTCCGCTCTTACGTCTGGGGTGGTTTTCTCACGCTTTTTTTTGTCCAGAAAAAGCTTTCTTTCTAAGAGTTGCCCGTAACTCGTGGTTTTCCCTGCTTTCTCCTCCACTGGATAAGATTCCAAATCATCTTTTGGAGCAGACGAAGTAGTAGGACTATCGAGTGTATTCGGCTCTGGATTGGTCTCGTAAGGAGGAATGGCCGGATTGGTCAATCCTTGAATAGCCTTGACATTATTCTTGAATTCATCAACAAATTCCCTACCTGCTTGTAGCTTGGCAAATAACTCTTGGAAAGGATCAGGCGCGTCTTTTTTCTCCTCCTCCATTAAGTCCACTCCATCCACGATCGTACTTCCGCCTTCTACCACTCCGGCCACGTCTTCGTGTTCATCTTCATGAAATGCGTAATAATCGCCAGCGGAGGCAAATTGATCTAGATGCTCGTCCTTGAGGGCAAAGCCTTCAAAAAAGGCATTTGTCTCCGCAGTACTTGGGGAAAAAGGATCATCTCCCCCAAAATTCGGGTCAGCCGAACCACTATCCGCATCGCCCTGAGCAAAATCCGTATTTTGTTCCGTATTCAGCAGATTATTCGTATCCGAGGGGGGGGGCGTGTTTATATCCTGAGAAGAGGAGGGAGTAAATGCTTCGTCAGTATGGGTAAGTTGCCCCAAAGCGTGAAAAGGGTCGTCTGTTTCTGTGGGCTTTGGGTCATTAGAAGAAGGGGTAGCAGGGGTAGGCTTATCTTCTTGGGATGAAGAGCCAGCATTGGTGTCGGTATCCGCACTGGAACTCAATTGTGCAAAAGGATCATATTCTTCGTTGGCCATACCGTGAGCTTGCGTTAGGTTTATGGACGATTCATTGAACTTACTAGACACAAATATATAAATATTCGGTCATTGTGCAAATTATTAACCTTCGACAAGTCATTCTTTCTCCATAAAAAATTAATCCCCAGTCAGTTGCTTGAGTACTTGGGTGAAAGCATCACGTTGGTCAGTGTAGCGAATACCCATTTCGTGGTTTTGGATACTGATGTGATAAAGCCTTTTCCAGTGCTTAAACAGATATTTATAAGCCTTCAGAATGGGCATTTGTGGGTCATAAATATGCGCAGGTTCCGAATTGGCACCATTCAGCTCCATGATTTTGATATTCTCTCCAGTGTATAAATCGGATAAATTTTTTACCTTCAAATCATAGCGACCGAAATAAAAGCCCCCGATTTGTCGACTGATTTTATCAAAAACCTCTTCCAGCTGTGCATTGATGAGGTGATTAGCATCCAAGAAAGTCGTACCACGCGAATGGTTACCAATCGGTTCTAAGAGGATTTCTTCTCCTTGTGAGGGAATTTCCTGTAGTTTCTCAGGGTATTTTTCGGACAGGTGTTTCAGGTATAAATGAGCACGTGGATGATCAAGCACAAGTTGCTTAACCGTAGAAGTGCCATCTCCAGTTACAGACAAAAACTTCTTCTGTACCACCGAGCTGACGTGTCCTTTTTTCTCATTGGGCAAGCGATAATACATCACCCCCAGCTCGAGCGGGTAATCAATAAACTCTTGCAAGATGACGGCTTGGCGGGCTTGGTACAGGTACTGTTCTAATTCTACCCAAGTATCTATTTTCATAACGCCTTTCCCTCTTTCGCCACGATCGGGCTTGGCGATGATGGGGAATTGAAGCCCGTGTTTTTGGAGAATCAGTTGTATATGTTTTTTTTGGTAATCAGACGAGATGAGAAGCGTTTTGGGGAGATATCTGACTGGGATATTGGAGAGTACGTTGTATTTGGAGTAATTGCTAAACCCTCCTAACTCCATCAAGGGGTTGGCCGCGCTGAAGAAGAAAAAGGACTTGGCTCTCAGACTCAGGTAAAACCAGTAAAAGTAAATGGGTATGTAAAATAGCCAAAAAGGCCAATACTCCCATTTGTAGATTTTTTTGAGGTACATTCCCTTGGGTGTTGATGGATTTCTTAGTCTTGAAACTTTTTTTTAGAAAGGCTAGTTCGGCCTTCTCTCTCAGTTACGTATTTAAAAATACAAAAAGATGTCAAACCTCTACAAAAATGATTCAAATATTCGTTTAGACGACCTTAAATTTTGTTTGTCAGACGAATGCCCCAAAATTCCAAATTGATTCTTTGCTTTTTGTAGGGAAATTCCTCTTGAATATTTGTAATTTATAGCAAAATCATCACGTTTGGGTAGGCAAGTTCTTAGGCATTTTTGGAGCAAACCTAACTCGCTGATTATCAGGTTTTAAAAAAACGGCTTTTTATTTCTTTTCTGCTTGATCAGAGATTTTCTTTTAAAAAAAATAAAGTCTTCCCAATCTCATTTTTAATCCGTAACTTTGTACGGCAAATAACATAATCAAATTTATTTGCAAATGAACATGGACTCTTCCAAACTCGTCTATGAGGCTTTGACCTACGATGATGTCCTACTCCTGCCCGCCTACTCAGAGGTTTTGCCCAAAGATGTGCAGACCCACACTTACCTAACTCGCAATATTCAGCTCAACATTCCCATTGTCTCTGCGGCCATGGATACCGTGACTGAATACCAAATGGCCATTGCCATTGCTCAAGAGGGGGGTTTGGGTTTTATCCATAAGAGTATGAGCCTAGAAGCACAAGCAGAGCAGGTACGCAAGGTCAAACGCTCGCAGAGCGGTATGATTCTAGACCCCATCACTTTGACGCCCGAGGCCAGCCTAGCGGATGCTCATCGTATTATGAGTGAATTCAAAATTGGGGGTATTCCGGTCATCAATGGCAACAAAGAACTCGTGGGCATTATTACCAATCGGGACTTGCGCTTTCAGAAAGATTTGACCCAGTCGGTAGGGGCATTGATGACCAAAGAGAATCTGATTACCGCCGATGAGGGCATCGATCTACAAACCGCCGAAGACGTACTTCAAGAATACAAAATAGAGAAGCTCCCGATTGTCAATAAATCTGGCAAGTTAGTGGGCTTGATCACGTACAAGGATATTCTCAAGAAAAAAGATATGCCCCATGCCTGCAAAGACGAATATGGTCGCCTCAGGGCAGGGGCGGCACTGGGAATTACCTCAGACTACATGGAGCGCATTGAAGCACTGATCAAGGCAGGGGTAGATGTGGTGAGTATCGATACCGCACACGGGCACTCCAAAGGCGTCATCCAAGCGGTTCAGGCGATTAAGGCTCGCTTCAAGGACTTGGAGCTGGTGGCTGGCAATGTAGCCACCCGAGCAGGGGCAATAGCCTTGGCCGAAGCAGGTGCAGATGCCATCAAGGTGGGTATTGGCCCTGGTAGTATCTGTACCACACGGATCATCGCGGGAGTTGGCGTCCCTCAGTTTTCGGCTGTACACGAGTGCGCCAAGGCTCTTGAGTCTTACGGGATTCCCGTGATTGCGGATGGCGGCATTCGTTTTTCGGGTGATATTACCAAAGCCATTGCCGGAGGAGCAAGTAGCATTATGGCAGGTTCGCTGTTTGCAGGAACCGAGGAGGCTCCCGGCGAAGTCGTGATTTATGAAGGTAGAAAATTTAAATCTTATCGTGGAATGGGTTCTGTAGAAGCGATGGAACAAGGTTCCAAGGATCGCTACTTCCAAGAATCGGAGATAGATGTCAAAAAACTTGTACCCGAAGGCATCGTGGGTAGAGTACCCTACAAAGGGCGCGTGTCTGAAATTATCTATCAGTTGATCGGCGGGGTAAGAGCAGGCATGGGCTATTGTGGCTCGCCAGATATTGAATCCTTACAGGAGGCACAATTTGTCAAGGTGACCGCCGCTGGTGTTCGCGAGAGCCATCCACACGATATTCAAATTATCAAGGAGGCTCCTAATTATTCTCGTTAGTTTGTATTCATTTTTGGCATAAAAATTTATATAAATAAAGCTGGAAAAAATCCGGCTTTATTTGCTATCCAACTTAGAGAAGCAAATGATCGGTGAGATTTCTCCTAAAAAGCCTTATATTGCATACACTAAAGATCGGATTAGTTTAGAAGAAGAGCATGCTTTCACCCAAAAATGCATTAGGGATATTTCTTTACGTGAATGTAGTCAGTTGGTTACTCCTATTGGCGATTAAGCTCATTGCCTTCTTGGGTTTTCACAGCCAAACCAACGCTAATTTTTACCTCAAAGGGCTTCTCCTCAATCTCTTTTTGTTATTTATCTTTTTCTTTTTTAGCTCCAGAGCGGAAAAGATGAAGGAACTCAATTTTGTTGAAATTCTGACCCGCCTCTTCATGGTGGGCTTGGTTTGCAATACTTTTTCACTGATCATTCAATTGATTCTCTCCTTTTTGGAGGAACCGCCCGTTACTCCTCGTGAAGAAAGCACCATTAATATCTTCTATCATATTAACATTGCTCTGGTTACGATTTTCCTTACGCAGGCATTTTTTTTCTGGAAAAAAATGGTCTTGTATCAAAAAAATGAGCGTCTACTCCAGACTTGGTATGTCTTCGAGTACCTACTGCTGATTAGTTTGTTGTTTAACTTCTTCGAGTTTGATCTCACGCATTTACCCTTTAGTATTGCCTTGGGTGTGCTCTTGGTTATGGGTTTATTTCTATCTGTCAATCTCAAATGGGTAGCTTATCTGAATGCGAAGGAAAAATGGCAAAGCATTTTGCTACTGCTTTTTATTAGTATTTTTTCCTATTATTTCTTTTATACCGTCATTAGGCACTCGGATATTGTCTACTTTACCACGGATTTGATGCATAGCGTGTATGTGCTGGCTATTTTCGTGTTTGTTATTTTCTATAGTATTTTTTCTCTGTTGGTGATTATTTTCAATTTACCAACTACGCCTGTCTTTCAGGAGATTAACGATGTCATTGTAAGCCTCCAGAGACTGGTAGAAACCCTCCAAATGGGAGAAAAAGAAGACCAAGTCTATGAGGTTCTTTTAGAAAAAGCCTATAACTCATTAGCTGCCGATGCGGCTTGGCTAGAAATCGTGGACGAGAAAGGCCGCCAACAAGCGAACATCGTCCAGGGCGATATTGATTTGGAAACCGTGAATCATATCCGCAGGATTCTCAAAAATGATCGTCTGCGTAAGATTCTTAAAAACACTTTTTCTGCTAAATCGAGTCAAAATGGCATTTCAGATCGTGTTTTGGAAGAAATTGCTTATTACGACTTCGAGTCTATCCTGACCACTCCCTTAGTAGCCAATGAAAGATCGCTAGGCTCTCTGACCCTTCTCAAAAAAGTGAGAGATGGCTTTGATGATGAGAAAAAAGAATTGGTACATACTTTTGCCCGTCAGGCCAGTATTTCCATAGAATATTTCCGCATGCTCAGTCGTACCATCGAGGCAGAACGATACAAGGAGGAGTTCAAAATCGCGCAAAGAATCCAGCAAAGCCTGCTCCCTAGTAAACTGGATCTGGATGAGCATCTGGAAATTAGTGCCTTTTCTGAGTCTGCCTACGAAGTGGGAGGAGATTATTATGATGCTTATCAGGCGGAAGATGGCAAAATCATGATGATCGTGGGCGATGTTTCGGGTAAGGGAACCACAGCCGCCTTTCATATGTCGCAAATGAAGGGCATTTTTCAGAGCTTAGCCCAACTCAATCTCAATACCCGTGAGTTTCTCGAGCAAGCCAATCACGCGCTCAGTCGCTGTATGTCTAAGGCTTCTTTCATGACCGTGACGATTATGTTGATTGATCCTTGCTCTAAGAAAGTAGAGTTTGCACGAGCAGGACACTGCCCTACTTTATATTACAATGAAGAAAGCAAGCAGGCGCATTATTTTCAAGGAAAAGGCTTGGGACTCGGTATACTCAGGAGCGAAAAATACCATCAACATATTGATAATCAAGAGGTTGCGTGCAAGGAAGGCGATATCATCTTGCTCTATACAGATGGTATTGTAGAGGCTAAGAATCGTCAAAAAGAAGAGTACGGCTACACCAGACTTCAGAACTTACTAGAGCTTCACGCTCATCTCTCTTCTGAAGAGATTATTCAGAAGATCAGACAAGACTTAAAAAGTTTTGGTGAAAACATTCCGCCTCACGATGATTACACAGCCGTATTGGTAAAATTCAGAAATTACGATTCATAGCTCTTCCAAAAATTCTCGTCGCTCCTCTTCCGAACAATTCGCCCATTGCAAAAACCAATCAAATAGATCATCCAGCGTATCAAACTCACATACCGGGTAGAGCATTTTATCAGGCACTTTGGAAATAACTGCACAGTAAGTAATAATGGTTTCGAGCATAGCCTCGGAGAAGTCAAGTTGCTTACTATTAAGCTCTTTCTGGATTTCTTCAAAGACAATTTCAAAGCTGTATTCTCCTAAGAGACAATTAAAAAGTACACGGTCAGCGGCTAAGTCTAGTTTGAAAATCGTGTACTCAGTTACCACGGCAATCACTCGGTCTTTGAGTAGTGCTTCGGTCCAGGTTTGGGAATGAAAGTAAGAATTAGTGATCATAACCAGTTGAAGAATTTCAGATGTCCCATCGTATTCATTAGTTTGGTATTTATTTTCATCTCAATTAACAGGTTGTTCCGTTGTTCTAAAAAACGATCTAAAGTGGTGAAGCGTTTGGAATCGAGTGCTTTTTCGCCAATATTTAGCAGAGAAATCCATTAATAGCATTTGAAGCTACGACGGTGCCAATCTGTAAGTCCTTGTCTTTGAATAGCTTGCTTGTGCTTAGGCGTAGGATATCCGACATTTTGCTCCCAACCATAGCCCTCAAACTTATTTGCCAATTCTTTCATCAATTGATCCCGATGCGTTTTGGCCAAGACCGAAGCGGCCGCGATAGAGAGGTACTCGTTATCACCTTTGATGATACATTCGTGTGGAATTTGGCCGTAGGCTTTGAAGTATTTTCCGTCTACAATCAGGAATTCAGGTGAAGGATCAAGCTTGGCGATGGCGCGGTGCATGGCCAAAAAGCTGGCCTGAGCGATGTTGATTTGGTCTATTTCTTGGGGAGAAACCTCGGCCACGGCCCAAGTGAGGGCATCTTGTTCAATTTGCTGGCGGATGATTACTCTTTTTTTAGCACTCATTTGCTTGGAGTCTTTCAGCTCATCGTGTTGGTAATCTCGAGGTAAAATGACCGCCGCCGCTACGACTGGCCCCGCCAAACACCCTCGCCCCACTTCATCTAATCCTGCTTCTAGGGGGTGCGTAGAATAAGAAGATTTTAACATAAACTAAAAAGCTTGGTGTGCGTAGATTTTAAAAGATATTCGTACATGCTCCTATGCAATATACTAATTTTGTACCTTTGGAGAGTAGATAATGAGCATAAAAATTGTAAGTAGCATAACCATGGAAACCTATAAAAATCCTTGGAAAACTAATCAGACGCGTGAAATTTATGATAATCCATGGATTTCTGTCCGTGAAGACCAAGTAACCAATCCTGCTGGCAACCCAGGTATTTATGGAGTGGTTCATTTTAAGAGCAAGGCGATTGGCATTATCCCAGTAGATGAGGAGGGCTACACTTACTTGGTAGGTCAGTATCGATATGCTTTGGAGGAATACTCTTGGGAAATTCCAATGGGTGGAGGCGCGCTGGACATAGATATATTGGAATCGGCCAAACGGGAGCTCAAAGAAGAAACAGGCTTGACGGCTGAAAAATGGACAAACATCGCCCGTATTCATACTTCTAACTCGGTGACAGACGAGGAAGGATTTGTTTTTCTAGCAGAAAAGCTTACTTTGGGTGAAACAGAATTTGAGGACACCGAGGACTTAAAGATCAAGAAACTTCACTTAAAAGAAGCTGTAGAAATGGTCATGCGAGAAGAGATTACCGATTCGCTCAGCGTAGCAGGTCTGCTCAAAGTGGCACGCCTGCTAGACATATGAACCACGAGGATAGGAGATGGAGGTACTGCGCTTCTACTCTTGATGACTTTCTGAATCAATGAAAAAAATATCAAAAAATATCATAGAGTCTCAGACTTACCAAAATGCCATTCGTAAGCTCAGACAGACCAAGATTCAACGCAACCGTGTCCCGTTGCTCAAGGTCTTTCAAACGCTACATAAAAAACTAACCGAAACCAACGTCCACCAGCAAGCCAGCGCGATCGCGTTTAGTTTTACGCTTTCCTTGTTTCCGGCTATTCTGTTCCTTTTCTCGCTGATTCCCTTCATCGCGGCACAGTTCCAGATGCCGGGTATTGATTTGTCTGATCAGGTTTTGAATATCTTGCAAGAGGGCGTGCCTGGAGGCATCTATGAATTTATTGCTCCTACCATTACCGATATCATTGATAACCCAAGGGGAGATTTGGTATCCTTTGGTTTTCTTTTTGCCGTTTATGCCGCTACGAGTGGGGCAGTAGAGCTGATGAATACCTTCAATATGAACTATGCCTATTCGGAAAAGCGGACTTTTCTCAAAAAAAGATTGGTAGCCGTGGGGCTGGCTTTTTTATTTGCTTTCTTATTAATTTTTGCAGTAGCCGTACTGATTGTAGGTCAATTGGTTTTACAACTTCTCTTAGAATATAATCTCTTGCACGCGGATTTTCTCTATTATTTGATTGTAATCTTGCGCTACGTGGTGGCTTTTTTGGTGTTCTACATCGGTATTTCTTATGTTTATTATGTAGCCCCCGCTGGTCACAAGCAATGGCGGTTCTTTTCCATAGGTTCTACGGTGGCTTCTATCTTAGTCATTCTGAGTACATATGGCTTTTCTTTTTATTTGAGTAATTTTGCTAATTACAACAAGCTCTATGGTTCCATCGGGACGCTCATTGCTTTGATGATTTGGCTCTATTTGCTAGCGTGGGTATTGCTCTTGGGTTTCGCCCTCAATGCCAGCATTAGTGAAGCTTGGATTGCTCATCAGAAGGAAATAAAACTTAGATACAGCTTACTCGAGAGCGTAGAAAATCAGGAAGGTGATGAAGACTCGACTACTCAAGATTCTTAGCCATAGAATCATCTCCTTGCAGATGCTTAGACAAGCCTTGGTCGCCACGGCTTATCGGTTTCCCTTGGTATTGACCAGTGCCCTATTCGGTACCTTGACGGCAATTTATCTGATAGAATATCAGCCCGACCAAGATACTGGCGTGATGCTGCTACATATTTTCTCCATGGGGGTTCCACTTTTTTTATCTCATCGCTTGTTTATAGAGCGCCGCCACCCGTCTAAACCTTCTCGTAGGTATTTATTGGCTTCCCTTTTTGTTTTTTTGTTCATTTATTATTGGGCTTTGCCCGAGAGCCTGAGCTATATTCAGTACTTGCGTTTTAGCCTGATGATGATCGCTTTACATCTGATGGTAGCCTTTGTGCCTTACTTGGGCAAAAAAGAACTCAATGGTTTTTGGCATTACAATCAAGCATTATTGATTCGGCTATTGGCGGCTTTTTTGTACTCTATGGTTTTGTATTTTGGTATTCTGATCGCTCTGGTAGCACTTGATCAGTTATTTGACGTTCGGGTTCAAGACGAAATTTATCTCGAGCTATGGGTGGTCATTATAGGAATATTTCATACTTGTTTTTTTCTGGCAGGTGTGCCTCGAGATTTCGCGCAATTGGAACAAGAGCAGACTTATCCTGGGGGCTTAAAAGTATTTACAGAATACGTACTGTTACCACTGGTTACGCTATACTTGGTGATTTTATATAGCTATACCCTGAAGATTCTTCTGGAATGGGATTTGCCGAGAGGCTGGGTTACTTACCTGGTGATTATCTTGTCGGCAGCCGGAATATTTTCTTTACTCTTGATTTACCCGATTCAAGATCAAATAGATAACCAGTGGATTAAAACCTTTGCCAAGCGGTTTTACATCGCCTTATTCCCATTAATTCTCTTACTTTTCGTGGCGGTTGGCCGCCGTATTGCTGATTATGGAATTACCGAGCCTCGTTATTTGGTGGTTTTGATTGCTTTGTGGTTGCTGGGAAATTCCATTTATTTCTTATTGAGTCGAGTCAAGAATATTAAGATCATCCCGATCTCACTCTGCTTACTCACCCTGGTCGCTGCTGTTGGTCCTTGGGGGGCTTTCCAGACGGCACAAAATAGCCAGATTGGACGCTTAGAAGACGTATTACGCGAAAATAAGTTGCTGAAAAATGGCCTGATCGTCAAGAACAAAGATCAAATGATTTCCGAAGAAGACCTGGATCAAATCAGTTCTATCCTTAACTTCCTGAATCAACGTGGCCGCTTGGATGCTTTACAACCTTATTTCAAAGAAGATTTAGACTCCCTCTTCGCGGATGAACTAACTCCCTACGCCCGGGAAGAAAAACTACTCACCTTGATTGGCAACCCCGAACTGAGTCGAGGGGTAGATGTGCCCACGGCGGGTTATCAATTGAACTTTTCGGCCACCCGAGAAAAAGATGTGCAGGAAATCAAAGGCTACGAATACTTGATTCATTTAGAAAAATACAGTGAAAACAGCGAACCCACTTATCGCTTGGGCAAACAGGAAACCAAGCTACAAGTAGATTATGAAGCGAAGCAAATCATTCTTTTAAATGCCCGAAATAATCGCCCCCTGATCCAATTTGACCTCAACCTCACGATCGATAATCTGATTAAAGAACACGAAAACCGCCCCCACGATATTCCACTACGGGAGATGACGCTCATCGAGGAAAGCCGACGCTACAAGGCCAAATTACAACTTTTCAATATTGGCATTATTCGCCTCACCAAGTCTCAAAGCCGCTGCACGGGACTCAACGGGGAGTTATTTATTCGTTTGAATTAATTTTATTGGCACTTGGCTTTTTACGCAAACTTCTCTTTAAGATATTGCGCCGTGTAGTTATTCTCGAGTTTAATCAAATCTTCGGGCACTCCCTCGAAGCAGATTTGCCCCCCTGCCTCTCCTCCTTCAGGGCCCAGATCAATGATCCAATCGGCCGATTTAATCACCTCAAGATTGTGCTCGATAATCAGCACCGTGTTGCCCTGCTCGATGAGAACATTGATCGCGTTGAGTAGCTTTTTGATATCGTGAAAATGCAGTCCCGTGGTAGGCTCATCAAAAATAAAGAAGTTACGCCCCTGCTTTTCTTTGAGAAAAGAAGCCAACTTTAAGCGTTGTGATTCCCCTCCACTGAGGGTATTGGTAGATTGCCCCAAACGTACATAGCCCAAGCCCACGCTAGCCAAGGGTTGGATGGCTTTCAGGATTTTATCTTCTCCCTGAAAGAACTCCATAGCGTCGTCGATGGTCATTTCTAGTACTTCGTAAATGTCCTTTTCTTGGTATTTGACTTCTAAAACTTCCTTTTTAAACCTTCTCCCCCCGCAAGTTTCGCAAGTGAGGTAAACATCGGCCATGAATTGCATCTCCACCTTGATTTTGCCTTCACCTTGGCAGGTTTCACAGCGTCCTTTATCGGCTACATTGAAAGAAAAATGCGCGGATTTATAGCCTCTTTGTCTGGCCAAAGGTTCGTCAGCAAATAAGTTACGGATATGATCGTAAACCTTGGTATAAGTAGCCGGATTGGAGCGAGAAGATTGCCCTAGGGCTTTCTGGTCAATAAATTCAATTCCTTTGAGAGAACCTAAGTTGCCACCCAAACGGTCGAAGCTTCCCATTGATTCGTCTGGTTTACCAAAGTTTTTGGCCAATGCTTTGTATAATACATCCTGAATCAAGGTAGATTTTCCCGAACCACTGACGCCCGTTACAACGGTCAGGACTTCAAGTGGAAATTTCACATCTATATTTTTGAGATTGTGTTGACTAGCACCTTGGATTTCTACATACTCCGTCCATTTGCGGCGAGTCTTAGGCATCTCGATTCGGTCCAAACCTTTCAGGTAAGCATAGGTATGTGAATCTTTCAGTTGGTAATGCGCATTTACTTCCGAGTAAATATGCTTTGGTTTTGCTTCTCCATTGCTTTGGATAAGTTCCTCACCGCTAAGCGCGAAGAGCAAATCACCGCCATTAGTACCCGCCTCTGGCCCTATATCGAGAATCTGGTCAGCAGTACGCATTACCTCTTCTTCGTGTTCTACAATCACGACGGTATTGCCCAAGTCTTTCAGGTCCTTGAGTACACTCACCAAACGAGTTGTATCGCGAGGATGTAGGCCGATGGTAGGCTCATCCAGAATATACATAGAACCCACCAAAGCACTTCCCAATGCGGTAGAGAGCTTAATTCTTTGGTATTCTCCTCCAGACAAATCTTGGGTTAAGCGATTTAGGGTGAGATAGCCCAGCCCGACTTTATCCAGATATTTCAGGCGATTGTTGATTTCGGCCAGTAAGCGTCGAGCAATTTTATGCTCTTGCTCGGTGAGCTCTAGATTCTCGAAAAACTCGACCAACTTGGAGACAGGCATCAGCACGAGGTCAGCAATGGCTTGCCCTTTGATTTTTACATAATTGGCATCTTTGCGTAAGCGCGTACCACGACAATCGGGGCAGGTAATCCGACCCCGGTAACGAGATAGCATGACCCGATACTGAATTTTATGGCTCTTGGATTCTACATAGCCAAAAAAGTCATTAATTCCCTCCAGTCGCCCATCTCCTTCCCACAAGACATGCTTTTCTTCCTCGGAGAGATCACGATAAGCCCGATGGATCGGGAAATCTGTATGGCGAGCCGCTTTGATAAATTGATCCTTCCACTCGCTCATTTTCTCGGTGCGCCAAGGAGCCACGGCATCTTCGTAGACGGAAAGCGATTTATCAGGGATAACTAGATTAGGGTCGATCGCCAAGGTATTTCCAAAGCCTCCACAGGTCTGGCAGGCTCCATAGGGACTATTAAAGCTAAAAAATTGCACACTTGGTTCTTCGAAAATAATTCCATCCAGCTCGAATTTATCAGAAAAAGACTTATGTCCTTGCCCTACTATATCTATTACACAAGTACCTCTTCCTTCATAAAAAGCGGTTTGTACCGAGTCAGCGATACGGTACTGATTGTCTTCATCTCCTTTCTTGACCGTATTACGATCAATGAGAATGAATAATTCTTTTCCTTGCAGTGCTTTGACTTGGGTGGCATCGTTGTTCAAATCCTCGATAAAAAATAATTCCTCATCTGCGACCACACGAGTGAACCCTTTTTGAAATAAAATCTTTAATTCGTCGGCTAAATCGCGGTTTTCGGGAACAAATAAAGGCGCAAGAATGGTTAAACGTTGACCGTCATCGAAAGATTGTATATAATTGACTACGTCTGTTACTTGATCTTTCTTGACTATTTGCCCAGAAACGGGTGAATAAGTAACTCCAATTCTGGCGAAGAGCAATTTGAGGTAATCATATACTTCGGTCGTGGTGCCCACGGTAGCGCGGGGGTTGCGGGTGTTTCCTTTTTGCTCCACGGCAATGGCTGGGGAAATTCCTTTGATATATTCTACATCTGGTTTCTCCATTCGGCCTAAAAATTGCCTAGCATAAGAACTAAGACTTTCCACGTACATTCTTTGTCCTTCGGCAAAGAGGGTATCAAAAGCAAGCGAAGATTTTCCAGAGCCAGATAAGCCCGTAACCACCACAAGCTGGTTACGAGGAATGACTACATTAATGCCTCTGAGGTTATTTACCTTGGCATTTTTGATTAAAATAAAGTCCTTAGGGTCTAATTGATCAAGGTTTGCAAACATTTTAATTTTGTTACGTATACTTACAATAATAATCAGGTGTTAGATGTTTGGCAAAAACATTTAAAGATATCATAAAAATACTAAGGTAATAAAGTGTTCAAACAGGGAACTCCCCTTATAAACCTTAACATCATCATAGCGTATTTACCTATACCAAGGTAAAACAAAGATGGCTTGGCTCCATATGCTTGCTTTCCGGAGAGTAAGCTCCATGGTTCTAGGCATCCTTCAAATACATCCGTTTGAATAGAGATGTTTTGGCTCGTGGCCAATACTTCCCTGTCTTGAAAGGTAATGTATGTATATCTATGACTTGAATAAAAACTAGAACAACCATAATACGCGCAACTGTTTTCACGTTTAACTAATAACTTTCTTATGAAGCAAAATGCAATCAATGATAGCACATTGGTGTTATTGTATAAGAGCGGAGATGAAAAAGCATTTGAAGAACTAGTCAATCGGTACAAAACAAAAATTTTCACGACTATTCTTTTAATCGTAAAAGATCATTATATTGCAGAAGACCTCTTGCAAGATACTTTTGTAAAAGCAATTAAAACCATCAAAGCAGGGAAGTACAATGAGCAGGGAAAATTTCTCCCTTGGATTACTCGGATTGCTCACAACCTAGCCATTGATTACTTCCGCAAAGAAAGAAGGTATCCCACCGTGATTTTGGAAGAAGGTACCAATCTTTTGAATACGTTAAATTTTTCGGAAGACTCCGTAGAGACAGCACAGATAAAAAAGGAAACTTACAGCAGACTTCGTGTACTCATCCAAAAACTCCCCGAAAAACAAAGGGAAGTGCTGATTATGAGACATTATGCGGAAATGAGTTTCCAAGAGATTGCCAACGCGACTGATGTTAGTGTCAATACCGCACTCGGAAGAATGCGCTATGCACTCATCAACCTAAGAAAACAAATGAAAAAACATAAGTTATCGTATGACAAGAACATTCACCCAAGATGATTTGCTGAAGTACATTTATGGCGAAACAAATTCCCGAGAAAACGAACTCATTGAGGCTATATTAGCCACTGACAATGACTTTCAGGAAATCTACAGACAGCTTTTGGAAACGATTAAAGACATTGACCAGATTAGAGTTGATCCATCTGATCGAGTTATTCAAAATATCATCAACTTTGCCAAGGAAATCAACCTAGGCTCCGTTAGAACCCCCCACTAGTACTGGTGATTTACGGCTTATTTCTATGACTCGCCAGGAAAGGTACCAAGGGCTTATTCGCTACTTTAGTGAACATCAGCCTAACCCAGAGACAGAACTCCAATATACTAACCCCTATGAGCTATTGGTGGCGGTTATCTTGAGTGCACAATGTACCGATAAACGCGTCAATGAGGTTACTCCTGCTCTTTTTGAAAAATTCCCTAGCGCCGAGCTGATGGCTATTAGCCATTTTGATGAACTCTTTCCCTACATTCAGCGTGTTTCCTATCCCAACAACAAGACCAAACACCTGCTCGGCATGGCCAAAATGCTGGTAGCAGACTTCGGGTCAGAAATACCCAGCACAATAGAGGACTTACAAAAGCTCCCCGGAGTAGGTCGTAAAACCGCCAATGTCATCGCTTCTGTGATTTATAACCAGCCAACGATGGCCGTAGATACCCACGTGTTTCGAGTATCGAAGCGGATCGGCTTGGTGAACCAAAATGCCAAGACTCCCCTCGAGGTAGAAAAAACCTTGGTCAAATACATTCCCGAAGAAATTATCCCCAAAGCACATCATTGGCTGATTTTACACGGTCGCTATACTTGTACGGCACGTAAGCCCAAGTGTGAAGCTTGTAAGCTTACTGACTTTTGCCGCTATTACGAGAAAAAAGTCAAGCCCTCTCTTTCCTAAACTGATTGATCCCCTTTTCGGGAAGAAGTTGTTTATTGGCAACTCAGAGATAAACTTTGGAAAGTTTAGTTCTTTTCTTAGACTGTCTTTTTATGTTGAAAAAAAAGAAACTTCTCTGGTAAATAGAAGTCATATTTAACCCTGATAAAATATAATTTTTCTAACTGCTCCTACACCAAATAACATGTAAATTCATCCAAAAACAAGCTGTAAACGGAAACCAAGCAACACGGCCTAATTCTATCGAGAAAACCAGCGAATCTACCTTGCAAAAGAAGTGCATAAAACTCAGCACTTCGGAATTTAGATTGGTCTTTACGCTATAGAATGAAGTGCCTTCTGAAATCTTACACGGAAAGGGTTTTACGCTAAAACCTCTCGCCCGAACATTTTAGCCCAACTAATCAAGCTTTTTTTTTCAATGAATCAAAATTCAACCTGTCTTCATCTCCAGATTAAGCATTCTTTTCATATTAAAAAACTGATAATCAATTAAATACAAATTAATCGGCAAAAAGTTAAAAAAAGGTTGACTTGAATTGGATAAAATATTACCTTGCATTAAGAGAAATAAAAATTCAAATCAGTAATCATAATTTGCTTTTTTGGAAAACAGCTTAGCTAGTAGCTATTGTGCATCATGACCATAATTTGGGTAACGATTATATATTCCTTTAACACAAGCATCATTCTTCATCTGCTGTAAAATCGTTACTATCTGTCTTTTACAAAACCTGCGTTGAGTGCGTGCAGGGTGTATGTTGTTGCTTAGGCAATAATGGCAACCTCCTCATATCTTCATCTTCAACAAACTTAACTCAATGACAACCAAAAATGTATCAAAATTCAATCAATTTCAACACACACCTGTGGGCTGGCTGTGTTCAATCCAGAAAAAGCCCCAAATGTAAGCTACTGTCCTCTCCACTTCGGTGGGTTACTTCATTACTATTCTTCCCGATCTTTTTTTTAGTGCAGTGTGATCTCTTAGCACAATCTTTCCCCTTAAAACAAGGAATAGAACTCCAAGGGGAAGACATCAACAACGGAACTGCCTTAGATTTCGGTCCAGATGGCCGCCCCTACGTGATTCAAGAAAATGGTATCATTAAAATCTATACCATTCAGAAAAACGGCTCCAATTATGAGGTTACTGCTACCGAGACCCTGCAGCAAGTTAATGACATCCCCAACCACGATGAGGATGGACAACCCTGTGGTACCAACCCCTCGGCACAGATCGCCGTGAAGAATGCTACTCTCTCGGATAGCTTTGATACTTCGGGCAGTGAGACTCCTTAGACCTGATAAATCACTGGAAAGTGCACTTACCTCTGGGCAGATGCATTTTTCAATCCTTTGCGATTTTTATATGATTATCGTTTAACCAAACAATCCTTAAAAACTATGTATCAATTACTCAACTCAACCAAGACCAACTGGCGGCTCCCACGAGCTTGGAGCCAGCTAAGTAGTTTGGTCTTGATGATGCTTTTACTGCCTGTGGCTGTGTTTAGCCAGGCGGACTTCGTACTGAACGGTCCTGATCAAGTAAACCAAGGAGAGACCTTTGATGTAGTCATCGAGGTGCAGGCTGGAAGCCAGCAAATAGATTTGGCTGAAATCCACCTGAACTTTGATCCTAATGCTTTACAGGTCAACTCCATAACCTTTGAGGCAAGCAGTCTATTACCTAGCCCTTTGATCCTTGCTACATCTGATAATGCAGCAGGTACTGTAGATGCGGCTTATGGTAATTTCAGCTCTTTCCCCAGTGGTACTTTTGATTTCCTGACGATCAACTTTACGGCACAGGATGTAGATGCAGATATAATCTCTGACTTGACATTTAACTTTGTGTTTCCCAAAGAAACAATTATGACCTTCGGTGGTAATAACGTGTTGGATGAAGCCAACCCTAAGAGTATTGCCATCATAGATACTGACGCTCCCGAGCTCCCCACCGAGCTTTATATCAACGCCGGTGATGAAGACATTACGGCTCCCAATGTAGATGGAATGGATAAGACCTTTATCTCAAATGATGAACTTTTTACCAACGAAGCAAATACGGTCAATACCTCGGCTGATATCAACGGAGTAGAGGGAACTCTGGAAGATCTTTTCCAATCAGAATACTTCGCAGGTGGGAACAATGATCTGATCTTCTCTGCCCCGATTGCCAATGGTACTTACATTGTAGATATTTATCTGGTGGAATCCTTCTTCGGGGTAGCCACCAGCAATAGCGCTCAGAACAATGCGGAGGCAGGATCTCGTCTATTTGATATTCAGATAGAAGGAGGTAATTTGGAAGCGGACAATGTAGACCTCTTTGCTCAGTTTGGGCCAGCTAATCCGGCTATTCTGAGCTTTCCCGTGGAGGTTACCGACGAAACTTTGGATATCACCTTCCTAGATCAAGTAGCTAATAATCCCAAAGTAAATGCCATCGCCGTCCGTTCTGGGAATCAGCCAGGGATTACCTTCCCTACTTTGGCGGCCATCAATGATGTAAGCATCTCGGCCAATGAGACAGAAACCATCGATCTCGTCGCAAACGGGCAAACCGGATTTGATTTTATCGTAACCAACACGAGCGGAGTAGTCCAGAGCGGTCAGAATTTTGTATCTCTGGATGGTAATCAAATTCAGATTAACCCCAACGGAGGCAATGTGGGAGAGTTTATCGTAACGGCCTCCGTTTTTAACAGTGAGGGAGGCTCAGCGGCACAAGCCTTTAACCTGACTATTACCGAGTCTACCACGGCTAATACTGCTCCTACTCTGAACCTCAATACCGATCCCAAGCAGGTAAATGAAGGAGCATCCTTGAATGTACCTTTCACAGCCAGCGATAGCGAAACTCCTGAGCAAGTAAATGTCGAGGCTGCCATCGAGGGGCCTGATGATAATGCCAGCGTAAGCATAGTGGATAATAACATCGTAGTAAGTACTCAGGATGGCTCCGGCGGTAATACTTACACCGTGACGGTCACCGCTACTGACCCTGACGAAGCTTCTGATGTAGCAACCTTCACAGTTGATGTAATCGCACCTGTTACTCTGCCTACTGAGGTGTATATCAACGTAGGTGGCGACGAGTACACAACTGTAGGCGATCTGCTGAATGCTCCGGCGGGTACTACTTTCCAAGCCGATGACTTCTTTGCCAATGGAGGAGCCTTCGACAATAACAATGAAATTGCCGGTACGGAAGATGATCTCCTCTTTCAGACCGAGCGTTTTAACGCTAACCTAACCTACAATGTCCCTGTACAGAATGGTACTTACAGCGTAACGCTTTACTTTGCTGAACTCTTCTTTGGCGTAAGCCCCGGTGCTTCTGGTGCCCGGGTGTTTGATATAGATGTAGACGGAGATGGCAGTACCGAGGATGTCAACATCTTTGAGCGTATCGGCCCCTTGAAAGCTGGAGCTATCGCTTTCAATAATATACAAGTAGACGACCAGTCGCTCGATATTATCTTATCAGCTTCATCCAATAATGGTAAGCTCAGTGCTATCTGTATCCAGCAAGGAAATGGAACGGTAGATACCCAAGCCCCTGATATCACCTTAAATGGAGAAAATCCCCTAAACCTTAACGTTGGCGATACTTACAACGAGCCAGGGGCTACGGCACAGGACAACATTGATGGAAATTTGACGGCTCAGCTGGTTATCGACAACAGTGCTGTAAACACGAGCGTAGCAGGTAACTACCTCGTGAGCTATACTTCTACCGACCTAGCAGGTAATACCAATACAGTAAATCGCACGGTGAGTGTCAGTACTGCTCCTCCTACAGGAGAGCCACAAGCCTTGGTACAAATCAATACGCCCAATAATAACATCCTCAATTCTAGTACTTTCGGGGGTGGATTTATTATTGAGAATACTTCTCCCGTTGGTTCTAATCAAGAGATCACCAGTGTTACTTTTGATTTGAGTACGGCGGTGTATCCGAATATGGTCTTTGACCCAGCAGGAACAGCCGGAGACGCTCTGGGCGGTGGCCTAGAGGCCGTGAGTGGTGCGGTTGTTACTGGTTTTATGGTTCCTGCCAACGACGAAGTTGATCCTTTCTCTGACCCTCGTGGCAACGGCGGTTTTGATAGAGCGACGGTTAATTTCAATGACTTTGAGCCAGGCGAAAGTTTTGAGTTCAAGGTAGATGTTGATCCTACCAGCATTGAGGGAGGCTCTACCGAAGGAAACGCAGGAGCCGTATCTGGTTTAGAGCTACTCGGAGCTACCGTAACGGTAACTTTTAATGGAAATAACACCTTGCCTTCTGTCAGAACCTTTCGCATCGAGAATAGCAATAAAGGCTCTCAGAATATTGCTAAGACCACAGCTCCTAACGCTGATCTTTTCTTAGATTTGGGAGTGAGCACGATTACCAATGGTCGTTTCCAAGATGTAGTAACGGATAATCCTAACTTTGATAATGCTTTCCTGATTGATAATTTCGGAGAAAATAACAATGCCGAGGTCGAGATTACCATCTTAAAGAGCGAACTAGACTTAGCAGGAAGCAGTAATACCGTGGATGATATGTTTGAGGCCAACAAGGTAGTTGCCGTAGATGAAATCATCACGAATATAGGAGGAACCTCAACCCCAATCGGTATCGAGCTGGAAAACGCCGAAAATGGAGACTTATTCTATGTTGTAGCCGCCATCCGCAACGCAGACGGTAGTGCCAGTGAGCTAACGGATATCTACCGAGTGAAGATCGACAATATACCTCCTCCTACCAGTCAGCTTCTTTTCTTTAATGAAGCAGAAGAAGAAATTACCGAAATAGATGTAACTCTGGTACAAGGAGAGCAGATCGAGTTGCTCATCGGAGTAGAGCTAGACAATAGCGATAAGCCTTTCAATACCGATAACAGTGAGAATGTGTCTTGGATCGCCGCCAGTAGTTCTTTCTCTGGCCCAGATGGAGGTCTCAATACCGTTTTTGTAAACACCTCAGACGGGGAAGGCGGAGAGCTAGCGCCGGGTGAATATACGGGTCAGCTTACCTCACAGGGCTTTTTCAGTGATCTTGAGGCAGAAGGAATCATTCTCGATGGTGTACTCACCGTGAATCTGACTGTGTTGCCTGTCTCTCCTCCCACCAGTCAGCTTCTTTTCTTTAATGAAGCAGAAGAAGAAATTACTGAAATAGACGTGACTTTGGTACAAGGAGAGCAAATCGAGTTGCTCATCGGAGTAGAGCTAGACAATAGCGATGAGCCTTTCAATACCGATAACAGTGAGAATGTGTCTTGGATCGCGGCCAGTAGTTCTTTCTCTGGCCCAGATGGAGGTCTCAATACCATTTTTGTAAACACCTCAGACGGGGAAGGCGGAGAGCTAGCGCCAGGCGAATACACAGGTCAGCTTACCTCACAGGGCTTTTTCAGTGATCTTGAGGCAGAAGCAATCATTTTGGATGGGGTACTTACGGTCAACCTCACCGTACTACCCGCCACGACGACTCGTCAGATTGTATATAGAGATGCAAACGACAACATCATCCAAAATAACGTGCTCAACCTGTCGGTAGTACAAGGTACTAACCTACAAACGGCTTTATTCTTGGAGTTGGATAATGGTGAAGAAGGTTTTTCTACGTCTAATGAGGTAGATGGTGATTTTATCGCCGTTTCTAGCTCTTTCAACGGTGGTTTTAACGATCTCTTTATTGATGCCACGAACCTACCCCTGGGTATTTCTACGGGTACCATTACTTCGGAAGCCTTCTTCAATTTTGAGAATCCTAATGAGGTGATCGAGACCGGAGTACTTACCGTCAATGTGAACGTAACTCCTGCCAGTACAGCCCCACAAGTAACCGCACTGAATGTAATCAACGCACAGACTAATCAATTTGCTTTTACCCTAGAAAATGGCGATGAGATTGATCTGAACGACTTCCCTGGCGGGTTCACCATTGAGGCGGTTGCCAATGGACAAACCGAGAGCGTGCAGTTTAGCGGTGCTTCTGATCGATCAGAGAATGTGCCTCCTTACGCTGCGGCGGGCGATTCACCCCTTGGTGATTTTATAGCACTTAATTTGGGTACGGGTAACTTTACCATTACCGCCACGCCTTTTGCACTAAACAACACCGCGGGCGATCCTGGGCAAGCCCTCACCCGAAATTTCTCCGTAATACAAGGGATCACGCCTCCACCACCGCCTAATGGTTTCCCCCGCTTGGTATTGATCAACACGGCCACTCAGCAAGTAATTGGCCTTGTCAATGGAGCTACCATTGATCGAGATGACCTAGATCAAAGAGGTATTGTCTTGGAGACACAGCCGAACAACATCGGCGCGCTGGTTACTTTCCAACTCAATGGTCTGTTTGCCAAAACCGAAGGATTGCCTCCTTACTCTATCGCTGGCGATAACAATGCCAATGGCAACATTTTCCCCATTACACAGGAAGCAAACGCCATTAGTCGAGTCGTAGATGGAAATAATACGGTACGTGCCTTCGGAGGTGCTATTGATATCAGTGCTACCTTCACGGTAGAAGATGATGGCATTACGCCGCCACCGTCAGGAGCTGTTCTTAACTTAGTGAATACTAATAACAACGCAGTGATCGGCAATCTGGCAGGTGCAACCATTGACATCAATGATGTAGACGAAAGAGGAATCGTATTTGTACCCGCAGGTAGCATCAGTGGCAACGTAATTTTTACGCTCAATGGTCAGTTTGCCAATGCTGAAAGCGTAGCTCCTTTCTCTATCGCAGGGGATGTAGGAAACAATATCAACCCGTTAACGACTGAACTACGTGATGCGGGTAGCCCTAGCGATAAATTGGTGAATGGTACCAATACCTTGACGGTCACAAACAATGGTGCAACCTTACTTTCGGTGCAGTTCACCGTAGTCGGAGGTATAACCCCACCACCTTCTGATTTCCCCCGCTTTGAAATCGTAAATACGAGCAATCAAGACGAGATTGGGAACCTGAGTGGAGCCACCATCAATACTAGCCAACTAAGCCAACGCGGTATTGTACTCAAAACGCAACCTGCTAACCTCAACACCGTGATTACCTTCCAGTTGAATGGGGTAAATGTAGCCTTTGAAGGTCAGATCCCTTACTCCCTAGCTGGGGATATCAACAACGGAAACACCATCAAAGCACTTAGCACTTCTAATCCCGTGTTGAGTAACCTGCAATCAGGAAGCAACACGCTCAGAGCTTTTGGGGGGGGGATAGATCTCACCGTAAACTTCAATATCGCTGGTGGACTGAGTGCCCGTGCTACGGAACCCCAAGCGGCAGACACGGGCGAGGAAATAGCCTCACCCAATGTTATGAACACTTATCCAAATCCTTTCTCCCAAGGAGCTGTCTTCGTAGAAATGTCTAGCGAGGTAAAAGGATTCGTTAATTACAGTGTGGTAGATGCTAGTGGAAGAGTAGTCGCCACGGGTCGTTTGGATGCTGGTGCGGGCAAGTCTCGCCTTGAAATTGATCTGACTGGCAAATCGTTAAGCCAAGGTACACTATATCTTCGCTTAGAAGGTGAGAATCTTCAAACGATTCAACGCTTGCAGAAGAGATAAGTAAGAAATTAAAATATCTCTAGAACCAAAAGAAGCTTCTAAAACAGGAGCTTCTTTTTTTTGTGTGCATATTCTTGATCAGCAGAAAAGTACAAATTTATATCTATGATTTTGCTAAAAGTATTGATGTAATAAAATTGCATATTTCTAAGATTTAAAGTATCGTTCTCCTGACAAAATCAGCCAGAAAATAAAAAATCACATCTCAAATTCGAGTAAGAACCTTTGCAAGTTTTAAATTAAACCACTAATTGTTTTATTCACCCTACTAGATCAACCATTCGCAGAAAAAAAGTAGAAATTACTTGACTATTTTTTTCGGAAATGTTACCTTGTAATTAATCATTCAAAATTTAAATCTTTCCCTAAACATCTTATAAATAAGAGCTTTTTGGGAAATGAAAAATTTTGAAGCTATGCGTCAAAATATAAATCTGTGAATCTCATGAGGACTTCTAAAGACCTTTAATCTCCAGTCCCACTCCTAACAATGAGGAGAGGCAGACTGGTTTTTTTATTTTTTAAGTCGTCCTCTGTAAGCACTCTTCTTCTGCGACACCCTGAAAACTATGTAGTCACTTACTGCCACTGGTACAGTAAGTATTTTATTCATTTAACCTCTATTCAAAAATCAAACTATGCGATTTCAATCGACCGACCTAACTCTTAGGGCGTTACGTGTCTGTGGGCACCTATCGTCAGTTATGCAACTGTTCTCTCCGTATTTTTTGCGGAACACCTTTTTTATTTTCCTGTTTTTAAGCTCTATTCCATTACAAGCTCAAGTCATTGATTTTGATAATAAAGTATTGCAAAATGCTGGCATCCAAAGTGGCACGGCGCTGGAGTTTGGCCCGGATGGCAAACTGTACGTAGCACAGAGAAACGGAATTATCAAAGTACTGACCATCAATAAGCAGAGCAATGGTCAGTTTACGGTTACCAACAACCAATCACTAAATTTTGTCAAAAACATTCCCAATCACAATGACGATGGCACACTGAATCCAAGCGTTACCAGCCGTCAAGTAACCGGAATCACGGTGGGAGGTACCGCTCAGAATCCGGAGGTATACGTGAGTTCTAGCGATTTTCAAGTAGGAGCCGGCGGTGATGGTGGAGATATCAATTTAGATACGAATTCGGGAGTCATCACTCGGCTGAAGTGGACTGGTAGCTCTTGGGAAGTCATAGACCTTGTACGTGGGCTGCCACGCTCAGAAGAGAACCACGCTACCAATGGTATGGAACTCGTCTTTACCCAAGGAAAAAAATACCTCATTGTTTGTAGCGGTGGCTTTACCAACGCGGGCTCCCCTTCGGCCAACTTTGCCTTTATCACTGAGTATGCCCTCTCTGGTGCAATACTGGCGATTGACCTGACTTCTGTGGAAGGGATGAGCACCAAGACCGATGGCTCCTCAGGTAGGAAATACAAGTACGACCTGCCCACCCTCGATGATCCTACTCGCCCCAATACCAGCCCCGGCGTAGATGTAAACGATCCTTGGGGAGGTAATGATGGCCTCAATCAATCCAAACTCGTGGCAGGTGGCCCCGTGAAGATGTTTTCACCTGGCTATCGCAATGCTTACGATCTCGTCGTTACGCAAAAAGGAGCTGTTTACGTAACCGATAATGGAGCCAATGGCGGCTGGGGCGGCTATCCCAAGTTTGAGGCTCAATCTAATGTAAACAACAGCTATCGCCCCGGTGAGCCTGGTAGTAAGTTCACAGGTGACCCCGAAAATGGCGAAGTCCAAGTCAATAACCAAGACCATCTGAATTTAGTCACGACCAATATCGGTAGTTACAACTTTGGTAGTGTCTATGGAGGGCATCCTTGTCCTACTCGTGCCAATCCAAACGCTGGACTTTACACCCGAGGTACGCAAACGAGCGACCCAGGTGATACCGACAACGACGGAGCCACGGATGGTTATTTCCGCACGGTCAAGTATAATCCGGGCGCGCCCGGAGATGCAGGTAATCCGAAGCGTGCCCTACCCGCTGATTGGCCTCCGGTATCTGCTGGTCTGTTCAATGTAGCCAACGCAGATTATCGCCAACCCGATCTAGACAATCCGAATGCCAATCCAGATGGAGCCGAAGATATTATTGTATTGGAATGGGGAACGAATACCAACGGTATTGATGAATACACAGCTTCTAACTTTGGAGGAGCCATGAAGGGGAACCTCATCGCTGGAAAAAACAATGGGAAACTACATCGGGTCGTCCTTAATAACAATGGAACGGTAAACCAAGGGGCTACCGAATTGGATAAGTTCACAGTTGGCGGGAATCCTTTGGGGATTACTTGCCAAGGGGATAATGATATTTTCCCCGGTACGATTTGGGTAGCCAATTTTAACCAAAATCAAATTGTGATTCTTGACCCCAAAAGCGGGGGAGGAATCGCTTGTAACAATCCGGGCGGTAGCCCTAATGCCGATTTTGATGGAGATGGCTTCACCAATCAAGATGAAATTAGCAACAACACCGATCCTTGTGTCAGTGCTTCTCAACCAGATGATTATGACGGAGATAAAATTTCTGACCTCAATGATCCTAACGATGACAACGATAATCTGAATGATACTAACGATCCACTGCAAATCGGCCAACCCTACAATTTGCCCGTATTCAATGAATTCCGCTCGGATGATGCTCCTTTTGATGGCTATCAGCAATTAGGAATCACCGGATTGATGAACAATGGCTCTACGCCCTGGTATCAATCTATCGGATCAAAAGATGTACTCGGTGGAACCAGTGGTATCTTGAGCCTAAGTATTTCTTCTGCTACGGGTAACGCGAAGTCGAATAATCAAAAACAGGCTTATCAATACGGGGTGAATGTGAATAGTAACTCTGGTAATATCGTGGTACAAGGACAGGTTGAATTTAATTCTTCTACACCTAATCAAAATGATGAGGGGCACGGATTCTTTATTGGAGATGGATTTCAAAATAATTACATCAAAGCTTTTATCACCAATAATCAAACGCTCAAAGTAGAAGGCGAACTCAATGGCGTAAATATCAGTAATCTACCCAGTGCTACGCTCCCTACTTTATCGCAGGATGTGAATATTTTCTTTAAGATCAACACGTCCAATGCCCAAGTACAAGTCCAGTATGCCATCGGCAACAACAATCCTGTAAACGTGGGCAGTCCTTTTGCTGTGAATGGCTCCCTCAAAACGGCCATTCAGTCTAACACTAACCCACTCATCGTAGGTGTGATCGCTCATTCTAATGACACAGAGTACTTGGCGATCTTTGACTTCCTGAATGTCTACCAAGAAGGACAGACCGACTTGGGCGTTCTCTATCGAGTCAACGCAGGAGGCTCACAACTCAGTGGCAATGGTGGCAAAAATTGGGAAGCAGATAATAAACAATACATAACCGCGGGTGGTAATTTTACGGCCGCCAATGGTTCTAATATTGCCAATGTACCCGCCGGTGTTCCGATGGCTCTCTTCCAAACCGAGCGATGGGATCAAGGAGGTAGCTCTGATTCACAGGAGATGAAATGGTCTTTCCCGGTTGCTCCCGGAGCCGTGCAAATCAAACTCTATTTGGCCGAAAGCTATCTACAAATCTCTGGACCGGGTCAAAGAGTTTTTGACGTGGCCGTAGAAGGCAATGTTCCACCAGCCTTCAACGATATTGATCCTTACGCCCTCGGTGGAGGACTGCTCTCGGCCTCGGTGGTCAGCTATACTACCACAGTGAACGACGGATCACTCGATCTCGAGTTTCTTCGCGTGAAGCAGAATCCTGCCATCAAGGGAATAGAAATCTCTGGTGCAAGCGGTGGAGGAGGAGGTAACCAACCCCCAGTTTTGAGTATGAATACGAGCACCAAGAGTGTTTCGGAAGGCAATGTTCTCACAGTACCTTACAGCGTGAGTGATGACCAAACTCCCAATCCAAATGTGAGTGCCAATGTAAGTCCTAATCAAAACGTAGATGTAACCGTCAGTCAAGGAGAAATCGAGTTTGTGGCTCACAATGGCTCCGGTGGTAACTCCTACACGGTAAATGTGACCGCCACTGACCAACAAAACGCCAGTACGACACAGACCTTTACCGTCAATGTGAGTGCCACGCAAAACGTGGGCAGTGCCGCCGCTAAATTTGAAGTGACACCCAACGACGGAATTGAAGCCACTACTTTCGGGGGAAGTAAGATTATCCTCACCAACCAATCCGGTAATGGCATTAAAATTAATCAGATCAAGGTAGATATCAATTCCAGTATTCTGCCAGATGTGGTTTGGGATCCATTGGGCAACGGTGGCGATGAGTTAGGACAATGCGTACTCGTGGCTGGTTTTAGCAGTGCTTCGGCAGTCGGCTTAACCATTCCCGGAAATGGCCCTAATACCAATCAAAATCCTAGCCCCAGCGACCCAGATTGCTCTACCCCTTTTTCGGGAAGCAGAAATGGAGGTTTTGATGTGATGACTTTGAATTTCACCGATTTTGATCCAAATGAATCTCTCTTTTTTGGCGTAGACATTGACCCAAATAGTATTAAAGATGTGTCTGGTTCAGGGGGAGCTGGTTCCGTGGCTGGATTAGAGCTTTCCGGTGCCACTGTCACCATCACTTTTAGCAATGGGGCAACGATTACGCGTACGATTTTTGAGAATGGCGGACAAGGTGGTGGTGAAGTGATTCTGAATAATACCACCGTACCAGCCAAGCCTAATATCAGCGTACAAGGACTCAGTGGCAAAAACGTAGAGGTAGGAAGCACCAACCAAACCATCACCATCACGGGAACGCCGAATGCTAACTTTGCCTTGCTACAATTGGGTACGACCCTGACGCCCTCTAATTTATCGCCACCCAGTGGTTCGTCTTTCAACAATCCGCCTTACTACGCTAACTCTGCTGATTCTAAAACTCTTTACAAAGGAAAATTGAATGGCAATGGCGTGGCGAATGTGAATGTTAATCTCAAGGGGCCAGGCTCTACTGCCGTGGGTGCTTTCAAGCTCAACTATTTGATGGCCGTGCTTACCCCCTCTAACAACCCTTATGACCCGGGCGAACCGACTAGTCTTAGCTCTGATCCTCTGCGCATTAGAGTAGAGAATCAAGGAGCAAACACTTTTAGCGTGAGCACGACTGTGAATGGCAACGGAAGTATTAACCTCAACCCTCCGGGAGGTACTTACAACAGTGGCACCCAGATTACCGTAAACGCTACGCCCAACAGTGGCAATCAGCTAACCAGTTTGCTGGTCAATGGTAATTCGGTGAACAATCCTTTTACCTTCAATATCAATCAAAATACGAGTGTGGTGGCTAATTTCCAATCTACCAGTGGTGGTGGAGGTCAGCAGACTTTGAATGTGATTGATGATGCCTTTATTCAGGGAAGCTTCTCTGACAACGGCCAGATTGTCCGAGTAGAGCCCAATAATCGAGTGGCCTATCTGAAATTCAATCTGAGCAATGTATCCGGTAGTGTTACCCAAGCACAGTTGAAATTTTTAGTAACTGGGGATGCTGGTAATGGACAGATTCAGGTTGCCAAAGGCAGTAGTAATAACTGGACGGAAACTAACCTTTCCAATGCCAATAAACCCAATCCTGTGGCAAACTTAGGTGGATTAAATGCTACCTACAATATTAATCAGACCTACACCGTCAATTTGAATCCGGCTGAAATCACCACGGGTGGGTTCCTGAGTCTTATTATCACGCAAACCTCGGGTAATGATTTTGCTTTTGCCTCCGATGAAAGTAATCTACAAGCGGCACAATTAGTTCTGCAAACCACCGGAAGTGGAGGCCCCAGCAATCAAGCGCCTAGTGTGAATGCTGGCAACAATACGAGCATTACCCTTCCTAATAATACTGTGAATCTAAATGGAACCGTCAGCGACGACGGACTACCCAATGGTAATCTGAGCACCCAATGGTCTGTGATCTCAGGCAGTGCAGGCAATGTGAATTTTGCCAATGCGAATAATGTGGATACGCAGGTAGGTTTCAGCGCAGCGGGCACTTACACCCTAAGACTCACGGCTAATGATGGTCAGCTAAACAACTTCGATGATGTGGTCATCACCGTGAATGCTTCCAGTGGCGGAGGTGGCTCTCAGTTAAGCTTGGGGGTGATTGACGACGCCTTTCTCCAAGGAAGCTTCTCTGATAATGGAAACATCGTCCGCGTGGAAACCAATAATCGGGTGGCTTACCTGAAATTTAACCTTGCCGGTGTATCGGGCAACGTTACTCAGGCGGAGTTGCAATTTACGGTAAGTGGCGATACTGGTTTTGGACAAATTCAGGTCGCCAAAGGCAGTAGCAACAATTGGATAGAAACGAACCTCTCTAATGCCAATAAGCCTAATCCTGTGGCAAACTTAGGGGGGCTAAACGCTACTTACAATAATAATCAGACCTACACCGTCAACCTGAATCCGGCTGAAATCTCCACGGGTGGCTCTCTCAGCTTGATTATCACGCAAACCTCAGGTAATGACTTTGCCTTTGCCTCCGATGAAAGTGGTTTACAGGCCGCTAAATTGATTCTCCAAACGGAGGGAAGCAGCGCACCGCCACCACCACCGCCCAGCACAGGCTTGGCGATTGACCAATTGATCTTGGTGAATGCCTCTACTAATCAAGATATCAAGAATATCGTGAACGGAGATCAATTTAATGCAAGCACCGTGGGTAGTAGTCTTAGTGTCAAAGCCATTCCTAGTGAAGCCCCTGGCAGTGTCATCTTTAACCTTAATGGGCAAAATGTACAAACTGAAAACATTTCGCCTTATGCCTTGAATGGAGATGTCAATGGAAACTTCATCGCGGCCAATCTTCCAGTTGGAAGCTATACCTTGACGGCTACTCCTTTTAGTGGTTCCAATGGTAGTGGGCAAGTGGGCACAGCCAAGACGGTCACGTTTAGCATCGTCAGTGGAGCCCGTGCATTTGGAGAGCAAGCAGCCGAAACGGGTGTGGAAACCGAACTGATCTCATCCGAACTGGTGATTACGAAAGTATATCCCAACCCGATGACCGATGAAGCGCGTATTTTTGTAGAGTTCTCCAGAGGTATGCAAGGCGAATTTACTTATGACGTGCTAGATGGCTCTGGTCGGGTAATCACCAGAGGCAGCGGAAACACACATGGCGAATCCATCTTACGGATTGACCTAAAAGGAAAAGTCATGAGCAGAGGTACGTTGTTTATCCGCATCGAGGGAGAAAGAGTTCCTCGCACGATCAAACGTATTCAGAGAAATTAAAGAGGCTTTTCGCATCTTTCTTAAAAAAAACCACAGCTGAGCTGTGGTTTTTTTTATACTTTGTAACTTTTTTGCCATAGAGTTAGTTATTTCTGATAGATAGTACATAATTCTTACACTTGATTCAACCAGTCATTATCGCTATACCATCTTCAAACCTTAGGTATTTATCGCTTTTTTGCAAGTATATAGGTAAATGTGGATTATTAAGATTCCTTTTCCCGAGTGTTTTTCTAGCTATGCTACGTGAATATGAAATCTTGCTAAAATTTTCAGCCTAACCTTGCTTATATTGAACATTGGTTTCTATATTTGCGTAAAGAAAGTAGCATTCTTTATCGGCTTTGATAATAGCATTTTATCCCCACGAGAGGTTTATTCTCATCTCCATTATCTTCAAGATCACTAGGTATAGCAATAGAAAGTTGTTTTAAATCAAGATTCTTCTACCCCTTTCTTAAATCTTAAATAATGCGTACTCGTTCTCGTGTCTGTACTTCAGACACAAGACTGATCGGGCAGTTTGTGCCCTGAGTTTAATCTATCTATTGTTTTATCACTAATCATCTTTTCATTAAAAAAACTAGAAACGTTTATGTGGCAATCATCAACGATGAAAATCAGAGAGCTATGGGTAGCTAACCTCCTAAGCTGGAAAGGTTTTTATGTAGCCCTAGCCCTATTGACGGTTTGTGCTTATGGCACTTACCAGTATCAGACTGCTGAAGAAAGTACTCAAGCGACTAATTTCTATCAGCCCGAATTTACACCTGCCATGGCGGTGAACTCAGGAGCTTTTATCGAGCAAAATGGCTTGGTAAAGTTCCAAATGGAATCTAACCCACTCAAAAATGGCTGGAAACAAGGAACCCAAGGTGGAATTACTTTCTACGAAGCAACGCAAAATAGCTTGAATAACCCCAACAGTGGCGTTATCAATTATGATGTACAAATCAAGGAAACTGGAGTATATCGCATCCAATGGAGAAGCCGTATTAACACGGGTAGCAACAGTACCGAGCATAACGACAACTGGATGAAGCTACCCAACAATGGAAATGTTGTTTTCTTCGGTTACAAGGGTAGCGGTGGCGAGCAGCAGATCATAAATGCTGTCAATAGCAAGAACAACGTGGTATTCCCCAAGGGAAGTGGCCTAAACCCTCTACCCGCAGGTAGTGGAGGCAGTGGTTACTTCAAAATCTATATGAATATCCCGAATGCTTGGGTTTTCCAAACCAGAACTAGCGATTTTGACCCCCACAATATTTATGCTTGGTTTAAAACGGCTGGTACTTACACCATGCAAATCTCTAACCGCTCCGCAGGTCATGCCATTGATTTTGTAACCGTCCATAAAGTAGGTCGCTACAACGAAAATCAATTACTTAACGCACCCCAATCTCCTCGTACCGGTGGAGGAACACCTCCGCCACCACCGCCACCATCTAACCAAAGCCCGAACGCTAACGCGGGTCCAAACCAGACCAAGGCCGTTGGTAACAATGGTTTAGCCACTTTTAACCTCAACGGTGGACAGTCTTCCGACCCAGATGGTTCTATTGTTTCTTATGTCTGGAAACAAGGTAACAACACGGTAGGTCAAGGCCAGCAAATTAGCCTTACACGCGGGGTAGGAAACTACACTATCACCCTAGAAGTAACTGACAATCAAGGAGCCAAAGACACCGATCAAGTACAGTTGACGGCTACTACTGGCACTGTGAATCCTCCTCCTCCCAGCAACCAATTATCAATCAATCAATTAGTATTGGTGAACGCGTCTACCAACAACGATATCAAGAATATCGTGAATGGCGATCAGTTTAGCACGAGCGATGTAGGAAACAGTCTGTCCGTGAAAGCTGTTCCCAATAGCAAGCCTGGTAGTGTGGTATTTAACCTGAATGGACAAAATGTACAGACGGAAAACATTTCGCCCTACGCTTTGAATGGTGATGCCAATGGCAACTTTATCGCCGCTAACTTACCAGTTGGAAATTACACTTTAACGGCTACTCCTTTTAGTGGCTCCAATGGTACAGGACAAATAGGTGCCTCGAAGACCGTTACTTTCAGTATCGTGAGTGGTGTGGCTAATCCTCCGCCTACCCCTACTCCTCCCCCTTCTAGTGGAAGTAATACGCTCAATACCGTAGCCGATGCTTTCTTACAAGGTGGTGCTGTGAATAACGGACAAATTGTACGTGTAGAAAACAACAACCGTGTGGCTTACTTGAAATTTGACCTAAGCAATGTAAGTGGCAACATCACGAAGGCTCAATTGAAAGTATTGGTAAACAGCGACCCCGGTAACGGAAATGTGATCGTATCCAAAGGAAGCAGCAACAACTGGACAGAAGGTAACCTTTCTAATGCCAATAAGCCTAACCCTACTGCTACACTCGGTGGACTAAACACTAACTATAACGTCGGCCAAAGCTACACTTGGAACTTGGATGCTTCGCAAATCTCTGGTGGCGGTTTATTGACGCTCATCATGACACAAACTTCTGGTAATGACTTCGCCTTCGCCGCTCGTGAAAGCAACTTACAAGAAGCACAGTTAATCATCGAGACAAACGGTGGAAGCACGCCTCCTCCTCCAAGTGGTGATCCTATCTTAACTAGCTACACGCTCATTGAGGGTAATCGCCAAGTGGCTATCACCGAAGGAAAGCAAATCACCATCTCTGGTCCAGTTACGATTCGTGCTAATACGATCAACAGCGACCGAGTGCTGACCAACATCTTTGAGAACGGTAACTACATCAAAACAGGTGTAGATGATACGGCTCCTTACGATGTATTTGTAAACTTCCCACTCAAAACTGCCAACTACGAGCTTCGTGGAGAAGGTTACAACAATGATGTGAAAGGCCCTAAGGGTATCGTTAAATTCTCTATTGTCCTTTCAGGAGCTAAGAGCACAGAAGCGGAGTTTAGCTCTAGCTCTAGCCTAGAGAACAATGGAGCAACGGAGAAACTGAGAATAGAGAAGGTTTTCGCAAACCCAATTCCGCAAGATCGTGTAAAACTTGGCTTCTCTGCTCAGCCTACTGGTCAGTTGGAGTATGTATTACTTGACTATTTCGGAAGAACCATCACCAAGGGAGCCGTAGATGCTACTCAATTCAATAATGAAACGGTAGAACTAATCTGGGAAGGAACCAACCTCACTCCTGGTACTTACTTCCTACAAATCAAAGGGGATAAGCTAGAAGAAACTACTATCCGCCTGAGCAAAGAGTAATCAACTTGGTTACTTAAACCAAACCTTTTCTCCCGGGCAAGTATTTGTCCGGGAGTTTTTTTATGTAAATTTTTTCAATCTTTGATCCACCCCTGCTCTCTAAACCAATCAAAATAATCACGGAAGGCCGTCTCGAGGTCACGCGGTTGGTAATTGAGTTCTTTTTTAGCTTTATCGTGAGAAAGCCAAGGATTAGATTGGGCTGCTCTTAGCATAGCCTTAGTAAATAACGGCGGTTTGCCTTGCAGACGAGCTTGTAACTGAATGACGGGAAGGGCTGTGTACATCATCCATAAGGGAAGTACGGTGCGAGGCATCTTCTTATGGGTAATTTTGCTTAATAACTGAGGCAGTTCTTTCATACTGAGCATCCAGCCAGTGAGTAGATAACGTTCTCCTTTTCTTCCGTGTTGCGCTGCGGTTTGTATAGCCTTGGCTACATCTCGCACGTCGGTATAATCACTCAAGCCTGCCATTAATACCGGAATTTTGCCGTGATACAAATCAAGCAGGGCTCTGGCGAAAATAGAAGGCTCATAATCATATGGGCCCACCAAAGTACCAGGATTTACGATGACCGCATCTAAACCTGCCTCTACTTGCTGGAGAACCTCAACCTCTGCCCAAGCTTTGCTACGATGATAATCATTTTTTTCTTTTAAAGCCAGAGGACGTGTTTCATCCACAGGACGGGTGTAGGGACGCATCTCCAGAGCGTGATGAGAACTACAATGTACCAGCCTCCGTACGCCTAACTGGTGACAAAGCTTGGCTACCATTCTTGTACCCAAAGTATTAACTTGATACATGGACTGATCTTGATCGGGGAGCAAAGAAATTTTGGCCGCTAGATGGAAAACTTCATCACAACCCTGTATGGCTTTTCGTACACTTTCTTCCTCACGAATATCACCCGCCACAAACTCGATTTCCAAGTGCTCCAAAGAAGCCCCTCTTTTCAAATCTAATACCCGAACCTGATAGCCCACCTCGAGTAGTTGTCTGACCAAGACATTCCCCAAACGCCCTCCTCCTCCCGTTACTAATGCTTTCATAGGCTCAAATTCCTGATTGATTTGCTACAATACTAAATATTTTGAGGATATTTTAGATAAGGATAAAGTGTAACTTTTTCTATTACAGTTTTGTTTTTAAATTGTTAGTCATCTAAAAAAACCAGAGGAAATGCAAAACAGCAGTCAATTTAACACCGCCATCCATATTTGCATCTTTATGCACTTTAAACAAGAAGAGCTGATCTCTTCGCAAACCATTGCCGAAAGTGTTGGCACCAACCCCGTCGTGATTCGGCGCATCATTGCCAAATTACGCAATCGAGGCATCATAGATAGCGTAGCCGGAGCAAAAGGAGGTTTTTTTCTAAGTAAATCTGCTTCTCAAATTTCACTGTGGGATATTTACGAGGCCGTGAAGGAACAAAATCTCTTTCCAAGAACTCGCAAGATCAACCCTGATTGTGTTGTGAGCAGTAACTTGTCCCTGTTGGTAAGGGATGTATACGACGAAGCAGAACTAGCCATGAAACAGGTCTTCGAGAAGGTGTCCATTGAGGCACTCACGCACAAACTTGGGCAAATTATCACTTTTGATGAAAACAATTTCCGTTGATTTTCAGAAACTTACAAAGAATTTAAAGATTTACACACATAAATAGAACTTATAAAGTTACACTTTGGTTATTAAACCAGAACGGCAAGCAAATTGGATTGCCTTCTTTTAGTGCTATAAATAAAACAAGTAAAGTTACATTTTTAAACTTAAAATTCTCTTAATCATGGCAAAATTAGAAGCATTAACTCCCGAAAACGCAAGCACCGAAGCAAAAGGTATTTTTGACGCTTTGAAGAAAAAATTAGGAATGGTTCCTAATCTCTACGCAACGATCGCACACTCTCCTGCGGCTCTGAACGCCATTTTGGGTTATGGCGAAGCCTTGGGAAAAGGTACTTTCAGTCCCAAAGAAGTAGAAGCCATCGCCTTGGCGGTATCTCAGTCTAACGAGTGTAATTACTGTCTCGCTGCACACACGGCCGTGGGCAAAATGCAAGGCTTCAAAGAAGAAGAAACTCTACAATTACGCAAAGCGGAGATTGAAGACGCTAAATTGAGTGCCCTTACCAAATTGGCTCAAAACATCACGGAAACCAAAGGGCACCCTGACCAAAAACTGATTGATGACTTTTACGCGGTTGGGTACGACAAAGGAGCTTTGGTTGATCTCATCGGCTTTGTGAGCTTGAATGTATTCAACAACTACGTGAATCATATCGCTGACACGGAGATTGACTTCCCAACACCTCCCGCGCTTAGCTAATCGTATTTCACTTTTCCATTATCCTACAAAAACCTGCTCCTCGCCATTGAAGAGCAGGTTTTTTGTTTTTGAGCCGTCTCTATTAATACCCATCCGTCCTGCGGATGCTCGTACGCTAGTCCACAGGATAGGCTATCTTGCCTTTGGAACCCATCGTATCCGCATGCAGGATATGGATTGATATCACGATCGTGCTACTGATCTTGTACATTTAGACAGCTATTTCTCGGTAAAATTAACTGCTGGAATTTCCAAATTGCTAAATCTCGGGAATAACGAAGAGAATTAGTAGGTTTGTCTACGACCTGTGAATAAAATTTGGCTTAGTTTACAAAAATGCCTTAATTGCTTATGCACCTTGGTGATTTGCTTTAAACACCAAAAAAACTAATTTTTGTGATTACTAACCATCAAAAACAGACTCATGAGTGTTCTGATAAATAAAGATTCTAAAGTAATTGTGCAAGGTTTTACAGGCTCAGAAGGAACCTTCCACGCTGGTCAAATGATTGAATATGGTACCCAAGTGGTCGGTGGCGTTACTCCTGGCAAAGGAGGACAAACACACTTGGAGCGCCCTGTCTTCAACACAGTTAGCGAAGCAGTAGAAAAAGTACAAGCCGACGTATCGGTCATCTTTGTGCCACCACCTTTCGCGGCAGATGCCATCATGGAAGCAGCCAACGCGGGAATCAAAGTGATTATTTGTATTACCGAAGGGATTCCTACCAAAGATATGATCTCTGTCAAAGAATATCTACAAGAAACTGAAGCTCGCTTAGTCGGTCCAAACTGCCCGGGCGTTATCACCCCCGGCGAAGCGAAGGTAGGTATTATGCCTGGTTTTATCCACAATCCTGGTAAAATCGGTATTGTCTCTCGCTCAGGTACTTTAACCTACGAAGCCGTAGATCAGATTACCAAAGCCGGGCTAGGACAATCTACTTGTATCGGGATCGGAGGAGACCCGATCATTGGTACTACCACCAAAGAAGCCGTAGAATTACTAATGCACGATCCTGATACAGAGGGAATTATTATGATCGGCGAAATCGGCGGAAGTATGGAAGCCGAAGCGGCTCATTGGATCAAAGAAAACGGAACTAAGCCCGTAGTAGGCTTCATCGCTGGACAAACAGCTCCTAAGGGTAGAAGAATGGGGCATGCGGGAGCCATCATCGGAGGAAAAGACGATACCGCCGAAGCAAAAATGAAGATCATGGAAGATTGTGGCCTTCACGTGGTCGCCTCTCCGGCAGATATTGGCACCACCATGGTACAAGCTTTACAAAAATAATTCGTTCTAGTAAGAAGGGGAGAGTATATGGCTCCCCTTGTTATTCTATTACTCGGTAAAAATTAGAACTTATACAATTACAATAAAAAGTTCTCGCCCCTATCACGCCAACACACACGCTATTCACCTCGTCTACTCAATCTAATTGCGCAGTATCTTAGTGGTTGAATGATTGAAGATTTAAGCAAAAAAAGCGATTCAAAATCTCGAGAAAAGCACCAATCACTAAGCACTCATTGCGAATAACAATGCTAATGACACCTGAAATTTAATCTAAAAGACTATGTTTATCATTATTCTGGTGGTACTGATCGTTTATATCTCAAGAAAAAAATCTCCTCCCATCAGGAGAAGATATCAGCGATAATGCTGACTGACTTTAAACAGGCTCATGTCTACTCTTCATTACAACGCGATCAAACCTTCTATTTGCGTCGCCTGTTTATACTTTGCGATCACTTCTTTGGCCGAAGTCATAACTGTCTTGGCCGTTAGGCTTGTGAAGCTACCTTGACTGGATTCACGCAGGGTGATTTGTGCGTTTTCTCCAAACATATTGCTCACTTGGGCAATCTTGTCGTGATCCGAGGGAACAATAAATTTAAACATGTAGACAATGGGAAATTGATGGCTTTCGTTCAATTGATTTTCCAGTGTCTGGAAGTTGTTATTTTTCATAATACTCCTTTCTGGGGAGCCACTTCGGGTAGTCCCGATTCAATATGGCTGAACCTTATTTTTCCTAAGGTAGAACAAACTTGATTCCAAGTGTCTAAGTAGCCATAATTTCAGGAAATTTAACGCCTTTTTGTCATAATTATCTTTTATCTTTAATCCAAAATCAGATCTGAGTATGCAAAACAAAGAATTTTTGAAATCCTTTTCCGAAAAGGTACAAGCAGGTACCAAGGCCGAAAAAGTATACGGAGAACCCATTGAAGCGCACGGCAAAACCGTCATTCCCGTAGCCGAGGCTACTTACGGGATGGGTGGCTTGTTTGGAAATGCCCGCCCCAACTTCACCAATGATAGCAACTCGGATCAAGATGCCGTAATGGGAGTAGGCGTACGCCTCAAGCCCATTGGCGTGTTGGAAATTTCTAATCACGGCACACGTTTTATTCCCATTCGAGATTATACCAAGCTCTTGACCAATACGGTTTCTGGTTTTTTGATTGGTTGGGCTTTAAAACGTATCTTCTCAAGAAAAGGCTAATATGCTTCGTCGTGCTACTTGGCTACACTTGAGGCTACCTTTCTCGATTTTGCTAATGCCTGTGTTCTGCTTTGCGGTGAGCCAAGTAGAAAACCCCCATGCGGGTGGGATATTACTCGCTTTTTTTATTTTACACTTTTTAGTTTACCCAGCTAGCAATGCCTACAACTCCTACTATGATAAAGATGAGGATAGCATTGGAGGGTTGGAAAAGCCTCCCCCAGTTAGTCGTGAATTGCTCTATACTTCTCTGGTGCTAGACGCGCTTGCGATCCTATTAGCTCTCTTTGTCAGTTTTTACTTTGCGCTGGGCATACTGATTTATGGTTTGGTTTCCAAGGCTTACAGTTACGATAAAATCCGCCTCAAAAAATATCCTCTCCTCAGTTGGTTGACAATCGGCATCTTTCAAGGAGCTTTTACTTTCGTCATTAGTTATCACGCGGCCAGTAATGCTGAATTATCCAGCCTTAGGCAACCTTCCGTGTGGATGGCCGCGGGCTTATCTACGTGGATGCTTCTGGGTTCTTACCCCATGACCCAAGTGTACCAACACCAAGAGGATGCGCGCCGTGGTGATCTTACCCTCAGCCGGATGCTGGGAATTCGGGGTACTTTTCTGTTTACTTTACTCGTATTTGGCTCCGTGGGGATTGCTTTTTTCTTCTATTTCTGGAAACAAGAAGGGCTGGTTTGGGCAATTGCTTTCGAGCTGTGCCTGATGCCCGTAGTCGCTTATTTTCTCTACTGGTTGTGGCAGGTGTGGCAAGATCCAAGTGCTGCCAACTTCAAAGCTACCATGCGCCTCAATTGGATCTCCGCCTTTTGTATGAATCTGTTTTTTATTTCTCTGGGAGTTATGACTCATTTCTAAGCGACTTCCACGGGGTTTGCAAGGTTAAAATTCCGTGCTAGGTTCTCCGCGGTCAATGGGTAATGACTGCTCTAAACTCCCAATTTTGAAAACTTTAGCTCGCTCTTATCCAGTTTCTACTCCTTCTTCATCAAATTGAAAAGAAAAAGCAGAGCACTTTTTTCTTCTACTTTTCCTGCTCAGATCAGTATATACATACAACATGTCATTCTATCCCCCAGATAAATTTTGTATATATCAATGAAGATCACAACTATTATTCAACGTCTTACGCTCATCAGTATCTTGTCAGGCTTGTGGGCCTGTAGTACGCAGCCTATTATTAACAAATTTAGCAGTCGCCGTAGTGTAGAACTAGGGCGAGAAGCCAAGCTTCGTTGGGAAGTCAAAAATGCTCAATCTGTAGAAATCCTCGGAGTTGCCAAAGATTTACCTCCCGAAGGAAGCCTTGAAGTAAAGCCCCAAGAAAATACCACCTATAAGCTCATTGCTAAAAGTAAAAACCAGCAAACCAGCGAGAAAAGCTTTGAGATTAAAGTTTATAAACGAGAAGCCGAAATCAAGTATTTCTACGGAGAGGATCAAACCACCGACGAAAAACCCATAGAGCTTACTTGGCGTGTCGATAACGCGACCAAAGTGTCCATGGAGGGAATAAAAGAAAATCTGCCAGCGATCGGAAAATTAGAACTAAATCCTGCCCAAACTACTACTTACAAGCTCATTGCCCAAGATCAATACGGCGGAACTGTGAGTGATACTTTCCGAGTGGAGGTAGAGGTGCTCGAGTCCTTTCGGGCCACCCGTAACTTAGTAAGAGGAGAAGAAGGAATATTAAGTTGGAAAATCAAACAGGTGCCCCACGTTTTGATCGCTGGTGAAAAGCTTCCGCCTCAGGGAAAAAAAGTAATCCAACTAGATCAAGATACCGAATTTACGCTAGAAGCTACTCGTGAAAATGGGGAAAAAGTGAAGAAAAACCTGCTCGTGGAAGTGGCCGATCCGTATATCGTTTATTTCAAAGAAAGCAGGAAGTATACGCAGGATGGCTACGAGCAAATCACCTTGAAATGGTATACGCGGGGTGGACAACAACTGAGCATTGATGGTTTAGCTACAGATTTGGCTTCCTCAGATTCTCTCACCTTAAATCCTACTCCTAAGCAAAGTCGGACTTACACGCTCCGCATGGAAGACGGTGAAGGCCACACCCTCACACGTGATTTATTTGTAGAAATTCAGGAAGGCCCCTTAGTGGTAGGCGGCTCCCAGCGTATTTTTCGAGGGGAAAAAGCTCAACTCTATTGGCGGGCAAAGGATGGCCTGAAGGTAAATGTAGTAGGTGTGGCCTCTGACCAATCCAGTGTAGATACGCTCGAGGTCGCTCCTATTCATACCAAAACTTATCAGGTGCAGGTGAAAAAAAATGGACAGGTCATTACGCAGGAGCATACCGTGCGTGTCGTCCGTAAAAATTATGTGCGCAATACGCTCCCTCTGGATAAATTAGGCCGAAAACACCGCCTCTACTTTGATGTGTTCGCCACGGATCGCAGTAATTATCCCGAAGAAATTAAGCTTTACGTAATGGTCACGGACTCGCTAGGAAATTTTATCAGCAATCTCGCACCTCCCTACGGGGATGAAGAAACCATGCGACAGTTTTTCTTACAAGTCATTGAGCATATATCCGGCCAGAGCTATCCAGTCAAAGATTTCAAGGTAAAAGAAGTACGTGAAATGGTTTCCAAGCCCTACGATATTGCCCTCTCCTTAGATTATAGCGGCTCTATGGAAGGCGCCATCAGCGCACTGGAAAGAACCGTCAAGGGTTTTATCCAGAACAAGCATCCAGATGACCGCATTTCTTTGGTCAAATTCGACGACCGACTCGTTACGGAGGCTTCCCTTAGTCAGCAAGAAAATCATTTGCTCCGAAAATTTCCTCCGCAGGCTATTGAAAATTTTGGAGGGGGCACCGCCCTTTACGCCGGAGGAGATGAAGCCCTCGCCACCCTTAACGATTCTGAAAATAACAAAGTATTGATTCTTTTCACAGATGGTCAAGAGAATTCTTCTTTCCGCTACTTCGGCAGGAGAGCTTTTAAAGCCAGTCAATTGGTTAAAAATGCCCGTAAAAATAATGTCAAAATCTACGCCGTAGCTCTAGGGCGAGGCGTCAATGAAGAACTCCTGGACTTGCTCACCGTCTTGGGAGATGGACAAATGTATTTTGTAGAAAGTGAAAGAGACATGAAGGCCGTTTACCAAGAACTGCCTCGCATCTTTAGAAACTATTATGAAATTAGCTTTCGCCCCACTCAACAAAAAGGCTCCAGAGATATTTCCCTGATTTACAATAATCATGTGGACGGTACTGATACCACCCGTCGCCTGTTCAACCCTACCGAAGAATACGCCGAAGATCTGGACAAAAGAGAATATCAAGATGATTATCTCTTCCAAACCAATTTGGGCAAACGCCCCGTGGCTCCTCCGCAAGCCGTCGCTTATTTTGAGTACAATCAATACCGCTTAGATCAAAAATATCTGCCCTATCTGAATAGCTTTATAGAATATATGCAAAAAAACAAAACCTCGGAGATTGAAATTCACGGGCATACCGACCAAGTCGGGACAGAAGCGGCTTGTCTGATTTTATCAGAAAATCGCGCCACGACCGTGAAGCGTTATTTTGTCAACCAAGGCATCGAGGCCAAGCGCATTCAAATTAAGGCTTTTGGCAAAAACAAACCCCTCTGGCCCGAAGAAGATGAAGACTGGAAAGCCGCCGAAAATCGCCGTATTGAACTGCTGCTTTTGGAGTAGGCAAACGATTTACCTCTTTCCTTGTTTATTGAGAAACAACTTTCAATAAATATTGAATATTATGAAAAATAAGGAAAAGAAAAAAGACCATCTCTGTGAATCAACTGCCCGTGAAACTGATCCTCGCTGTATCCAAAGCCAAGATGGATCACATCCCGAAGCAATGGGAAGTGTTTATCTGGACGAAATGCTTAGCAACAACTCGGATAGTATGGCCGAGGAACTAGACTATGACAAGATCAAAGGAATCAAACAATAGATAAAGTCATTCAAAACCAGCCTGATGTACACGCATCAGGTTTTTTTTATTGGGTGCGAAGCCAAGGATATTTTTCGCTAAACTTCTTGGCTTGCGTCGGATTGACCATTTGGATAAATGCCCAGTAGCCTTTGCCGTATTGAGTGGCGTCCTTCCCCAGTTTTTGATTCATTTTCTCGGCTCCTTCTTGTTCGTATTGATGCAAAAAAGCTCGGAAACGACGCATATCTCTTCTGGAAATCCGCATCTCGCCATCATTCACCACGATGCCCGTTACGCTTTGTCGCTGATGAGGACGCATCACCATGGTCTTATCTTCATTGATGATAAAGCTCTCTTCGGCAATAATTTTCCTACTCAATCCGAGTAAGCTCTTGAGTTCAGCCTGAGAATTTTCGTGTGAAAACACCAAATCGTCCGCATAGCGACTGTAAGTCCAGTTCATACTTTGCGCCAATTTATACAAGCGATGATCCAAGCTACGGCAGATAATATTGCTCAGCGTGGGCGAAGTACAAGCACCTTGTGGCAAATAACGTTCTCCCAGAGCCACAAAATACTTTTGATCGCCTAGTTTGGCTCCAATTCTGGCCGCATCCGTGCAGATCAGGGCCAAGACGGTCGCCATTCCAGGATTATAGCCAAAAGATTGAAATAGACCTTTGACCCGATAAAATTTGATAGAAGGAAAAAAATTTTTTAAATCAATTCTTAGCAAAAGATTTTTATGTAAATGCCTCTCCGCATTATTTACGATAGATTTTCCGGTTAGAAAAGCAGCCGCTGCCTCGTGTACAGAAATTTTTTGAAGAATTTGCTCCAGAATCCACCCTTGAGCTTGTCTGAGCTTAGGCTTGGGAGAGGCAATGGCACGCGTACCGCCTTTACGCTTAGGGATTTGGAAGCGAGTATAATGATCTACAGTAGCCACTTGACGATGATAACAAAGCCAAAGCAAATCTTCCCGACTTAATTGACTCTGTACGGCCAATGCTGCAAGATCGTGGATAACTGGCAGTTGAAGAGCGTGGAGTTTCTCCTCATCTCCTCCTTCAAATACTAATCCTTGGGCAATTTTTTCTCCCAAAAAACTAGGCCTCGATTTCTTTCTTTCCTTGATTTCGGCCTGTTGTAGTGCTTTTTGCTTGGCTTTTTCTGCTTTGCGAATGGCTCTTTGGGCGCGTACTCTTTCTATGCGATTCTTGCGAATCTCTTGGATAATGGGCGTGATGTCTTCTACTCCCTCCAGTTCTTTTTTGAGCTTTCGGAGTTCACCGCTGATCTGATTAAGTTCTTTGAGCTTGGTTTTCATGTGCTCCATCTCGTCCGGAGAAAGCTCGAGAAAACCCATTCGCATCATATCCTGAATTTCAAAATAGGTTTTGCCTAGATTTTTGAGTTCTTCTCGCCATTGGCTGGGATTGGGGTCGTTTTGGGTCATAGATTTCAAATTTCAGGTTACAAGTCTCGAGTGGCAGATTCCTAATCGTAATTAGGCACTTTTAAGCTGCCCTTCGCAACTTACTACTTACCATAATTATTGCTCATCACGAGAGATGTAGACCACACTGGCCATTAGATGCGGACAAGGGCCTTGGCGTAATTTATTACGACGATGAAAGCTACAATTACAGTCCGCGAATTTGATTCTTCCGTCCAAATCCAGATGCAAAGTAGGCTTGTAAAAATTTTTGCCCTGTACGCCCATTTGGTAAGCCGTCAGCTTATTTTCCAAAGAATTTTTAGAAAGTACTTCTACTTTTTTTGCTTCTATCAAAGAAACGGCATATTTCAAACGCTCATCTTCTGCTTGATTCGTGAGTTGAATGTCTTTTTGTAGGAGAATGCGCCAGCGATAGCTACCCGTTAGGTGGTCGTACATGGCTTGGCCATTTTTGGCGAGTTCTTGCAAGGCAAAGGTGGCCGAAGAGCGATCCGTACGAAGAGCTTGGGCAACTTCCTCAGGTTTTACGGAGAGATTTTGGGTGAGGATTTTCTCTACCTGAGCGATGTCAATTTTTTGTTGATTGCCAGTGGAAGCCAAGAGATCAAAATTTCCCTTTTTGGCCCAATCGTTTGCTGTCCAGCCCGATAGCCCCAAATCAAAGCGATGATCATCCAGAATTACTGTCCAGTAAGAAGGCATGCCTGTACCCAAGAGTTTTACTTCTACTTGATGCGCATAAGGCAATAGATTTTTCAAGACGGAGAGCCTTCTTCTGCCCCAAAGGCGAATTTCTTGGTCGGATGCTCCTTGGTAAATATTTGTGTCCTCTATCTCGATCTCCCAAGGATCGATGATGATTTTAATCTTCTCACCCTTTTTCAGGAGAAAGCGTAAGGAACGAGGGCTTGCTCGTTCCTTTTTTCTTTCCAGCTCGGCGAGGATATTGGACAAAGTCTGGGCATTTAAGGTGAGTTGGGTTCCTTCTAGAGTAGCGGCAGATTGTACCTGCAAAAAGCCCCTGATCCAGCTTTCGGGCAGGTCAATTTTTTTCTCCACATTGCTTCCAGCGGAGGTGGATAATTCTACTTTTTCGTAAGCAACTTTGAGCCAAGCGGGGCGGTAGCTTCTGACTCGGTAAATTTCGTCAGCCAGTGCTTGACTAAAATCAATATTGGTAGTTCCATAGGCTACTTCGTCAAAAGTTTCTAACAAATGGCTGGGAACCGTTACCCTCCCGTAGCTGGATTCATCCAGAGAAAAGGCTTCAAAAATGACCGCGTCAGGGTGTACGCTAATCACTGGATCAAGTACCATCCATTTATCTCGATCGTGCTTATAAAGCCATTGGTAATAATCCGCACGGGCTTGATTTACCTGTTTTTGCAAGGGTTGTATTTCTTTTCTCAGGGCTCTTTGTTGAGCCTTTAATTTTTCTCTCTTTTCCAGCAATTTGACCTTTTCGGCCTGCACGCCTTGGAGATGTTCGGGGAGTTCTTCTAGGTAACGCTCCACGACCCATTCTTGGTAAGCGGTGTGATCTTTTTGAGGATTACTTAAATCGCCTTTTACTACTTCCCTCAGGGCTAGCATGATTCGTGCGTAGGAAAGACTGTTTTTGATCAGGGCATTGATCGATACGGGCGGACGCGAAAGCTCGGCGGCAAAGTCAAACTTCATCCCTTGCTGATCTACCTGAGATTGGCTGGGACGGGCGTAGGATTGGGTTACTTGCATAGGAACACGGATTCAATAGGGTTACTCGGATTTCACTAATTTTTAAACCAAGATTCAATACACAAGCTGATTTTACTAGACAAGCCTCTTTTTTATCGAGACTCGCACTTTGAAATTAATAAAGATTCAAAGTATCTCTTCATCTTCAAACGCTTCTGGATATTGGCAAGCTTGCCTCAAAAACGCTGCCCCATCGGGTAATAAAGTCCGAATATGCTGCTTCTCCTGATAAGGAAAGACCATAAAAGCACAATCTGACCTCAGACCAAACTCGGCTTCCATCAAGAAGACATCAATTCTGGCCTTATAAAAACGCATTTTGCCATTCACGGCACAAGGACATGTATCTTCATTTTTTAGACTAAGCTCTCTCAAAATTTCAAGAATCATTTCCTTATCTCGGATGAAGAAATGAACTGTGTCGGTATTGATGGTAGACGGATGAAGGATGATCTCAATAGTATCCGCACCTGCCAACACATCATTGAAGTTAGGCGGACTACAATAACTAAGGCATAAGAGAAGGCTCAGAAATTGTATTCTGCAAATAAGTATTGACAAATCGAAATAGTTTGTTTTTTGAGCAAATTACACACTTTTTAGCAAAAAAGCTAATAAAAAAGGCGGAAAATCTCCTTTTTTGTTTAAGATTTGTGCAGGATATTTACGGAAGTGAGCAAAAAGAGTTGTAATCTTGGTTCGTATCCTGGTGGAGTGCTGAGGCTGTGGAGCCAGCGATTAGCATCTCAATTCCAATCTAAGCTTTTCCTCTTTTGCCAGTAAAATTCGGGAGTTTCTTGTATGGCTTTTAGATGGCTTGCTGCTGCTTCATCCCAATTCACCGAAAGGGCTTGCAAATTGGATTCGAGATGCTCTATCTGCGCGGCACCACTCAGCACCACGTGTACGAAAGGTTGCGCTAAAACCGCCGCGATGGCCAAGGCATCTAGAGTACTGCCTAAGCGTTGCGCCTCTTTTTCTAGCAAGATTCGGCTCGATTGAAAGTCTGTGTTTTGATTGCGGGACGTAAGACGTCCATTGGCTAAGGCTTCTTTCACGATGACTCCCATGCCTGCCTGATGTGCTTCTTTGAGCGCCGTGCCTACGGATGGCTCCAGTAAATTCCAAGTGGCCTGTACTGCATCAAACAAGCGGATTCCATCTATTTGTATAGGAATGGCCTTGCGCAGCGTTTCTGCTTGCTGGGTGCCACTGAGGGAAAGGCCGATTTTAAGTCCCTCGGCTTTCAGATGAGCAAGAGCGTGGAGTACGGGAGTATTCTCTAAGACGCCACTTTCTAAGGTAGCCGAATGGATTTGATATAAATCTAAATAATTGCCTAAATTTTCTTTGGTTTCGGCCATTTGTCTCTCTAATACAGACAGACTATGCTCTTTGACTTCGTGCTTTTCGGCTTCTACCTGCCAGTTGGCGGTGTAAGTATAGCCCCATTTGGAGCCAATGGTGAACTGTTTTTTGGAAAAATTGCCTTCTTTGAGCCAATTTGCTAAAAACAACTCCCCCTTGCCGTAAGAGCGCGCCGTATCAAAATAAGTAACCCCTGCCTTCTGGGCAGCGTCTAGTACTTGATGGCTATGGGCTTGCATTTTGGCTACTTCGTAGCTTTTTTGGAGGTCTTGAGCGTGCCCGAGATTAATATATCCCGGACGCCCGAGTGCCGCCATGCCCAGCCCTATGACCGAAACTTCTAAGCCCGTATCGCCAAAAAGCTTTGTTTTCATATGTGATTGAGTTTGCGTCAAAATAAATGATTATCCCCCGCATAAAAAAATTGCAGGCTCGTTTATTGAATAGATACGTTTAATAATTGATCCAACCCGGTTAGCAAAATTTTATTTTTTCAGAATACTCACTATCTTGTAATATGCTTGCATATTCTCCCGAAGATATAGAACAGCGCGTAGAAGAAATCTACGACGTATTGGCCAATAATGATATTTTACAAGCCATTAAACGCCTGATGGACTTAGCTACTGACTTTGCCGAAAACCCCCACACTATTCAAGCGGTGGTACAAATTAGTAGTGATTATCAGAATTTGCTGGAAATTCAGAAAAATTCAGAGGTGCTCCCCGAAAATTTCCGAGAAAAACGTAAAACACTGGTAGGCCAAATTTTTGAACTGATTGACGAAATACATACGCACGCTCAAACCGACGCTCATGGATCAGACGGATAAAAGTATTCATACCTTAGCTCAAGAAATCAAGGAGCAAATTCGCCAAGACACCTTGGCGGCTTCTCGGGTTTTGATTGATTTTGCCAAAAAATACGCTCGCAATAAGCAATTGCATCGAGAGGCTTTACTCCTCAAGCTAGACTATGCCAATTCTGATGAGGAATCCGAACAGGAGCATATTATCACGGAAATGCTAGTACTAGTCAATAACGTGGTGAAAGACTACCTCAATAATCCCAAGTCGGATGCCATCGAGACCCGAAAGTACGAAGCCCGCAAGCGGAGCCAAATTGATGCCACCATTGAGGCCATTCGTCCCCAAGCCGAATTGATCTTTGAGGGAATGCAAATGGGGAGGCATTTTGTGAGGTCTAACTTTCGGCTGCAGGGCGTGGATTTGAAGCTAAGAGCCGGCGAGATCACGGGTGTGGTCGGTGAAAATGGGAATGGTAAAACCACGCTCTTTCGCATCATCGTGGGAGATTTACAAGCCAGCGAAGGGCAAATTCGCTACCCGGGTTTGGGAGAACCCGAATGGAACCACATCCGCTGGACGGAAGTCAAGAATCAAATTGCTTATATTCCCCAGGAACTTCCCAAATGGTACGGTTCTTTGCGAAATAATATCCATCTGGCCGCTACTTTGCATGGAATAGAAGGGAGAGCCAACGAAGAAGCAGTGAATTATATTTTGCATCGCCTCTCGCTGGTCGCACACGCGGATAAAAAATGGTCAGAGCTTTCGGGAGGTTATAAATTACGCTTTGCCCTGGCTCGAGCCTTGGTGTGGAAGCCCAAAATCTTGGTCATTGATGAGCCACTGGCAAATTTGGATGTGAATGCCCAGAGCGTGGTACTCAACGATTTACGCTATCTGGCGAGTAGCTGGCGCCATCCGATCGCAATTTTGATCAGTTCTCAGCATTTGCACGAATTAGAAAGTGTAGCCAATAATATTCTTTTTTTGAGAGAAGGGAAGGTAATTTATAATGGACGAATCAAAGAATTTGGTCGAGAACGGGTAGAAAATAGCTTTGAGTTGGAGTGTGCCCTGAATCTCAAAGAATTAGAGCGTCGTTTACAAGGTTTGGATTACAATACGATTGATTACGATGGGCTTCGTTTTGTGATTCACACTCCTTTACAAATAAAACAGAAAGACTTATTACAAAAATTGCTAGAGAATAAGGTAGAAATTAGTTATTTTAGAAACATTAGTCAGTCTACTAAAAAATTGTTCGTATGAAGTATCTTGATTGGTTGATTCCTTCTTTTTTGAAAAAGATAGACCAATATCTCCTCACCCATTATCCCGTGATTTGGGAAACCAAAGTACATTACTTTGTTTTTTATTCCCTGATCTTAACCAACACCCTCGCTATTTCGGCGGGATTGATTTATCCGATCAACCAACACACCATTCCGGCTTATTCCACTTTGGTTGACATAACTGAGTGGTCTTTTGTTTCGGCGGGCTTGGTGCTGTTTTACTATGCTTTTCATCAGAGTTTTAATCGCAAGCCCATTTACACGTTTTCGGAAATTGTATTGAAGAGTGGAATTTATCTATTCTGTACTTTTTCCTTGTTTCTCAATACGCTCGTTTTCCCCAATACTTTGAGCTACAAAGTTCGTCAGATTTATCCTGAAAATAACCTTCTCAAAGACCTGAGAACCTATGCCCGTCAGGACTACCTGGCCAATCTGGCCAGACATGCTTATTATCATCCTGCCTCTGAGATTCGTGCTACTCACGCAGAAGACATGACTATTTTGTATGAGCATCAAAATGAAAGGTATGATGTGATCCAGGAAGGAAAAGAAGCAAAGGAACCCAATTATAAGAAAGTGCTCAAAAACTCCACCTTCAACCAAAATGGAGATATTAATTATTATTATCAACTTTTTGAAAATGCGGACGAGTTACTTCCCCTTCCGAGCCACGAGGAAGTACTAGAATATGCCCAACGAAAAGAGAAGTTAAAAGAGGAAAGACAAGAACTCAAAGACTGGCGCGAAGCAAATCGCAGGGTACGTTTTTATGAGGTATTCGCCCATCTGAAATCTTACCGCAGAAAAGTCGCGCAGAGTATCCGCAAACACCCTAAATGGCAAAAAGAATTCAAGGACAGATTAGTACGCCAAATCTACGATATGCCCGAATTTATTTTCTCTCTGCAAGATCACTTTGGGAAAGCCGCTCCCGTGCTGATTCAGCATCCAGGTGTGCAGGGCTTACAAGAAAAATACGTCCGAAATTATCACCCCGAAACCGCCACCCTTACCCAACTTAATGAAGCTCTGGCAGACTTGATGCGCTATCATTACAGCGACTTGCTGCTGGTGTCTATCTATCCAAAGTTTGAAGAATTTAGCGACCGAGGGCATCGTGTAGAATTTTACGGCGATTTGCTCGCGCACAAATTAGAAAGAAGAGCCCGCAGTTTTCAACCGTATTATTATGATCTGAATCAATCTCTGTATTATGACTCCGACACAGACTCGGAGATTGACCAATATTCAGAAACATTTGAGGAGATGTCTTTGGATCATAGAAAAGAAGCTTACGGTGCTTATTTGCACGCACATCGCTTAAATAGCGAATTAAAAGATTTATTCTCCCCTTTACAATCCATTCCTCAGCATTGGGGTTGGGAGGGAATCTTGATTCTAAGTCTCAGTTTTGCGATGATTCTGCTGAGTGCTAGCACTTATGCCGTGGGTACCAGCTTTGGAGCGAGTGCGGGCTTGTTGCTAGCTTATGCTTTGAGCCAGGTACTGCTCTACTCTAGTTTCATGTATCCTTGGCGAGATACTTTGGGGATTGCTGAATATCGTTTCCACGAATATTATAACTTAGTGGCTCCTCAGACTTTAATCGTCTTATCCTTGATCTTAGGAGTTTATTTGTATTTTTATCGTAGCCACAGACCTTGGCAGAAAATGCTTTTATCCGCTATGATGATCGGCGGTATTTTATCGGGTCTAGGAACTTATTTTCAACTGATGCAGGGTGATTATCTCCCTTGGGTAGAAGTGCAATTCTTTGGCCTAGGAGAGGTTTTTTATCTCTACGCTCTGCTTTTTGTGTGTAATATGTGCAATTATTGGCACTTCAATCGTGTGATCTCATTACCTAAAGTCCAATAGAGTGAAAATTCTTGATTTCTTTATTCCTGCTTTTCTCAAAAGAATAGACCGCTTTCTCCTCTTGCATTATCCGGTGGTCTGGGAGACAAGAGTCCATTACGTGACCTTCTACTCCTTATTGGTGGTAAACAGTTTGGCCTTTGCGGTGGGCTGGTTATTACCTATCCATGAAGCCTCCATGCCCAACTTCGCTGAGATGCGGGTCGTATTGGTTCTGAGCATTTTGAGCAGTCTATTAGTACTGGGCTTTTATGCCTATCAGCAAAGCTCCAAGAGAAGACTGGTCTATCGTTTCTCAGAGATTATCACGCGTGCCTTGATCTATACCTTCTGTACGCTTTCTATTTTGGCAAATGCATTTGTTTTGCCGAGCATCATTCGTCATCGCGTGCAAACTCTGTTTGAAGCGGAGCAATTAAGTGAAGATTTAAAAACCTTGAAAAGGGCTGAATACACGGCAGATTTGATCGATTACGTCCTTCGGTCGGGCAAGGCTATCTCCTCAGACGAGGGTCAGCAGGTGGCTTTTCTCGATCAATTGAGAGCATCTCATTTGAATCAACAAGGGCAGATTAACCAGCATTTGCAGGTATTAAAAGCCTTGGAAGAAATTCTCCCGCCTTTTAGCACAGAAAAACAGCACGATTACAACGTTAAAAGAAAGGAGTTACTAGATAATATTTCCAAGCAGGACTTGCTTTTTGATCAGATCAAACACCTCAAGTTGGGGCATTTCTCTTCCGATAGTACTAGGGCTGCCCGCCTGCTGGCTTATTTTTCGTGGGCTCCTGAGTTCAAAGCGCGTTTACAACAGCGTTTGGAATTGACTGAAATTGGACTTCACGCGGGTAAGTTATGGAAAAAAGCCCCTCTCTTTCTCAATAGTGCAGCATTACAAGCCTTACATCAGCAATACAGAACCCCTTTCAAGGACGGGCAACAGCATTTTTCAGATTTGATGGACAAAATTCAGGATATACACTGTTATCATCAAAGCTCGCTCCCATTTTTCAACGCTGACGAGTACAGAATTTATAATTATCAAGGAGAGAATACGCTCCAAGATATGCTTCGGCATTGCCCTCAGTCAGCGCATTCCTACGAAGATGATGCCCCGTTAGACACTTATAGCTACGAATATGATCTTTCTCTGCTGGCAAACGGGGCTTCATTGGATATTTTGCTTGACCCTTACCTGCTCGAGCGAGAAGTTAGTGATTATACCACACAAGTATTCACGGCTGACTATCATTGGCAAGCTTTTCTGATTCTAGTCATGATGATGGTGAGTGTGATTTTGAGCGCGCAAGTATTTACGCTTCGCAATGTATTCACGGCTGTTTTCGTGGGGATGGCAGGAATGATTGGATTTATGATTTTGTTTTTTGCTCCCATCACGGAAGGCGTCCGAGAATCGCTCATGTTGCCCAATTTAGATTGGCCTTTTCCTAGTTTGTTTTTCGCGGGTTTGACCGTCCTGCTGTCCGTTCCGCTTACACTGGTTGCTTGGACTGTACAGACTAATCATCCTTGGTTGCGTTGGGGCATCAATTTCCTATTGGTTTGTTCTTTTGCTTGCTCTTTCAATGCTTTTTTCTTGTTGCTTAGCACCCCTGAAATTTTTGATTCTACTTGGCAATTGTACGAAGAAAGACAGTTTTGCTCAGGAAAAAGCTATTATTCCATCTTGCTCAATAACTTGGTCTTCTATTTCTACGCCGCGTTGTTTGTTTCTAATGTATTGATTTACAATCTGTACAACCATCTGATGAGCTGGCCGAGACATAAGTAAATTACAAATTACTAACCACAAAAATTCCCCCTTTGAACTAGATTCGAAGGGGGAATTTTGACTTTATGAGCTTATCTAAAATTTTCAAAAAAACGAAGCATTCAAAAATAATCTTTATTTAGATAATCATACCGCCGTCTGCTACAAAAATACTTCCGCTACAATACGAAGAAGCATCTGAGGCTAAAAACAATGCTAATCCCGCGATTTCTACGGGTTCTCCGATACGCTTCATGGGCACAACTTTTATGAACTGATCCAGAATGGCTTCATTCTTCCAGAGGGCTTCACTCATTTTAGTACGAATCAGGCCAGGACAAATGGCATTCACGCGCACGCCATCTGGCCCCCAGTCTCTAGCTAGGGTTTGTGTGAGTGAAATAGCAGCGGCTTTGCTCACACTGTAGATTCCCGTACGTGGGTCAGGCCGTATGCCCGCGATGCTGGCTACGTTGATCACATTTCCTTTATTCTTTTTGAGTTCTGGATAAGCTTTTTTGCAAAGCTCGAACATTCCTTTCAGATTCACCTCTATAATCTTATCAAAGGCAGACTCTTCGGTATTGACGACCGGGCCAAAAGCGGGATTCGTTGCTGCATTGTTGACCAAAATATCAATGCGGCCATAAGTCTCGATGGTTTTTTTTACCAATTCGTCTAAAGCATCCGCCTGTCCATTGTGCGCGGCAATGGCAGAAACCTCGATTCCTTCTTTTCGGAAGTTTTCAGCTACCTCGTCAATCGCTTCTTGTTTGCGACTAGATACCACTACTTGGGCTCCCGCCTGTCCTAGTGCTTGGGCAATAGCTTCACCAATTCCTCTACTGGCTCCGGTGACGATCGCCACTTTACCATCTAATTTGAATCTATCCAGTATATTCATCGTGTATGTTATAATTTTTTAAGAAAAACTAAAATTTATCAAATATAAAAAGGATTTTATTTTTTCGGGGGAAAAGCAACGGCCTTTTGGTACGATCGTCTATTCACCTAAGAAAAGTCTTAACAAAAATGGATTTGAATAATTATTCTATTATGACGGGAATGGCTCGAGCGTGATTGCGTTGGCGGGTTCTGGTCTGTTTTTGTATTTTTGTAAGGTTGTCTTTTCTTTTGATTTCTCTTTATTCTAAAAACAGAGAACAAATATACATTCACTCATCATTTATAAAAAAGCAAACATATGATTAACACCAAGATTTCTTCCAAAGAAGCCATGAGCTTGGAGGATCAGTACGGAGCACACAATTATCACCCCCTGCCCGTGGTACTCAGCCGAGGCGAAGGTGTGTACGTCTGGGACGTGGAAGAAAAGAAATACTATGATTTTTTATCTGCCTACAGTGCAGTCAATCAGGGACACTGCCACCCCAAAATCCTGAAAACCCTCATCGAGCAAGCACACCGATTAACCTTGACCTCCCGAGCTTTTTACAATGATGTGCTAGGAGAATACGCGCGTTTTATGACGGATTATTTTGGTTACGACCGCGTACTGCCCATGAACACAGGCGTAGAAGGAGGCGAAACCGCCGTGAAGCTCTGTCGCAAATGGGCTTATCGGGTAAAAGGAGTGCCTCAGAACCAAGCGAAAATTTTGTTTGCTGAAAATAATTTCTGGGGGCGTACCTTAGGAGCCATTTCTTCTTCGACAGACCCCGTGGCGAAAAATGATTTCGGCCCTTATATGCCCGGCTATGAAATTATTCCCTACGATGATCTGGAAGCTTTGGAAAAAGCCTTGGAAGACCCCAACGTGGCGGGCTTTATGGTTGAACCTATTCAGGGAGAAGCCGGTGTCGTAGTTCCTCAGGATTTTTACCTGAAAAATGCCTACGAAATGTGCCGTGCCAAAAATGTACTACTCATGGCCGATGAAGTACAGACCGGATTGGCGCGTACGGGTAAATTGTTGGCTTCTGATTACGACGGTATCCAACCCGATATGCTGATTTTAGGAAAAGCCCTTTCGGGAGGCTTCCTACCCGTGTCGGCTGTTTTAGCCCGCGATGAAATCATGCTCACCCTCAAACCCGGCGAGCACGGCTCGACCTACGGAGGAAATCCGCTGGCTTGTGCCGTAGCCAAAACGGCTCTAGAGGTGCTCAAGGAAGAAAATTTAGCTGAAAACGCTTACCGACTTGGAGAAATCTTCCGAGCCAGAATGCAAGCACTCATCGGGAAAACAGATAAAGTACTGCTCGTTCGTGGGAGAGGACTGTTGAATGCCATCGTCATTAACGATAGCCCTGAGAGTGATACCGCCTGGAATATTTGCCTCGCCCTTAAAGAAAATGGCTTATTAGCAAAGCCTACCCACGGCAATATCATCCGTTTTGCTCCTCCACTCGTCATGGACGAAAGCCAATTGAATGACTGCTGTGATATTATTGAAAATACAATTTTGGCCTTCGAGTAGCTTGGTTAGCTGCTGGTTGCTGGATTTTTTCTATCTTTGGAAGATTACCCACTTGCTCTTCCTAAAAGTATGAATGACTCTGATCGTCTCAAAGACCTGATTTCCATCATCGAGGAGGCTATTCGCCTCCTCCCTGATACTTCTCGTAACCGATTGTTGCATGAGTTAAGAACTATCCAAGATCTGATTATGAACGCTCGTCCTCCTAAAATTTTGATTCTGGGCCGCCGTGGTGCAGGTAAATCCTCTCTCGTGAATGCTATTTTTGGTGAAAAAGTAGCCGAAGTAGGTGCGGTCGTATCTGAAACTTCGGTGGGGCAATGGTATCGCTACCAAAGCAGTCGGGGTAGTTTGGAAATGCTGGATACCCGAGGATTAGGCGATCGTACGCGCCCCGAAGCGGCTCACTTTGAAAATACCTTGGAAGAAATCAAGGCCGGATTGCGCAGCGAATATCCAGATGCGATTCTTTTCCTCTGCAAAGCCAAAGAAGTAGACGCTCGTATCTCCGAAGATATTCAGCAATTAAAACAAATTCAGGAGTACATTCAGCAACAACATAGCTATAAAGCTCCTGTCCTCGCCTCGCTTACCCAAGTAGATGAGCTAGATCCAGTGGACATCAGCACGCCTCCTTACGAAGATGAAGAAAAACAAGCGCATATTCAGGAGGCAGTCGGGGCACTGAGCAGCGCTTTCGAGCAAGAAAAAATCCCGCTTATCAAAGTAATTCCTACCTCCGCTTATGCTCGTTTCAAGGAGGGTCGGCAGGTAAGCCAGCGTTATTGGAATATTGATTTGCTGGTGAATTTTTTGATCGATGTACTACCCAAAACTGCCCAGTTAGAGCTTGCTCGCATTAGTCAGGTGGCACAGGTGCAGAAAAAGATTGCCCGCCTGATTATTACCTCTTCGGCTACGATTTGTGCTGGCATTGCTGCGGTTCCCCTTCCGGTGGCTGATTTGATTCCTATTACTAGTGCCCAAGTGGCCATGGTGACCGCCATTGGCTACGTGGCAGGAAGGGAGCTAAATCAGCAGTCAGCTACCGAATTTATGACCGCTCTGGGTATTAATGTGGGAGCTGGCTTTGCCCTGAGAGAAGCAGCACGTGCGATTGCCAAATTTATTATTCCGGGAGGAGGTGCTTTGGTCTCTTCGGGCATTGCTTTCGCGGCTACTTGGGGGATTGGCGAGGCTGCCATTGCCTATTTCATAGACGAAACTTCTATAGAAATAGCCAAGCAACGCTACGAAACAGAGCGCACCAAATCTTAGATACTTACTTTCTCCTGAAATTGCTTGATCTATGCGGCGGTATTTGAGTGAATTTATTTTGTTTATGGTGGTCAGTTTATCTTTGGTCTATCTCTTTTATAGATATCAAGCTCCACTCGCCTATTTCATCAAGTCTTTTCTGCCCGATAAGCTCGACCCACGAAGTCGTAATCTTACGAGCTTTGGTATCCATATCCCTGAGCAATACAGCGTACACGGGCTAGATATTTCTCATTATCAAGGAGCTATCGATTGGCCTGATGTCAAGCGGATGAACTTGGAGGGCATTTCTTTTCAGTTTGTTTACATGAAGGCCACGGAAGGGAAAGAGCAAAAAGATGCTTTCTTTGATGTGAACTGGAAAAAGGCCAAAGAGTACGGGCTACTCCGAGGTGCTTATCATTTTTACCGTCCTGAGGTAAAATCTACAGTCCAAGCGCAACACTTTATCCAAACCGTAGCATTAGATTCTGGCGATCTTCCTCCTGTTTTAGACATTGAGGTTCAAAGCCCCTATGGAGACGATAATTTGCGTCGTGGCCTGACCAATTGGCTACGGCTCGTGGAGGCACACTACGGGATTCGCCCGTTGATTTATACCAACCTCAATTTTTACGAAAAACACCTCGAGGGGCATTTCCATCAGTATCAGTTTTGGATTGCGCAGTATGGCCGCTATGATACTAAGATGAATCGCGCTCGTTGGTGGTTTTGGCAGTACAGTAATCAAGGGAAAGTCAACGGCATCGCAGGAGAAGTTGATTTCAATGCCTTCCAAGGTGATTTGGTGAGATTAAAGGCCATTTGCCTTCCTTAAGACTCTTCTTTTCTTTTTTCAGTTCTCTCTTCGGCTTCTTCTTCGGAGGCGTTAATGAGACAGAGATCACAAATTTTTTGATTCTGTGAAGGATAACCGACAATTCCCATACAGGTTTCATCTCCACAGACATCACAAGTAAATTCGTACTTATAAATCTTAAACTTAGGTGAGTTTCGTTTCAAAATAGAGTAGATTTAGAGTTTTAGCAATATTTCCTGTGTAGTCTCTTATTTTAGTAAACTGACAAATCATTTGCTTGTTTAGAGAAACAGAGGTTCATTGCCCTGCAAATCAATAAATAGATGTCAAAGTAACACGTTTAAGTGGGTAATTTGAGCAATTATGCCTTAAAATATGGATTTTCTATCTAAAAAAAATATTTTTTTCGTTTAAATGTCCAGTAAAGTCAAAAAAATGTAGCCAAGGGAAATTGATCCAAATCATTGTTCGTGCCTTTATCTTCCATTAAATTGCTCCCAGAAATCATATCGCTTCCAATCTCTTCTACGATCTTATGTACCGACAACCTGACCTTGAAAGCTATCTCCAATTTCTATCCAATCCGCTTTCTTTTCCTGAAAAGACCGCTCGGGTGCAACTTATCCAAACGCACGCTTCGGTGGTAGCCCTCACGGATGAATATGCTTATAAAATGAAAAAAGCCGTTGATTTTGGTTTTCTGGATTTTTCTTCTCTGGCACAGAGACAATTTTATTGTCAAGAAGAATTACGGCTCAACCAAAGACTTAGCGAAGGGATTTATTTGGAGGTCTTGCCGATTTATGGGGCAGGGAATCAGTTGAGTTTCTCGGCTCAAGCAGAAGCGCAAATTGTAAATTATGTGGTGAAAATGAAGCGACTCGATGAAGACCGATTCCTCATCCACCTGATTCAAGAAGAGAGTTTTGCCGACGAAAATTTAAATCCATTAATTGAGAGGTTAGGAAAGTTTTACCAATCTCAGCCAGTTGATACAGAAATTCAGCTTTGGGGGAGTGTAGAAAAAATCCAGCAGAGTGTTGAGGAAAATTTTGAGCAAATGCAGCCTTTTGTTCCCAACATACTCTCTAGCCTAGCCTTTCAAACCCTCCGCGATGCCCAAAGTGATTTTTTGGTGGAGCAGTCTGGCCAGTTCGAGGAACGGGTACAAGCTAACAAAATCTTAGAAGGGCACGGAGATATTCGTGCGGAGCATATTTATTACGAGCAGGCAAATCAGGTACATCTTTTTGATTGTATTGAGTTTAATGAGCGACTCCGCTATCTCGACCCTCTGAACGATATTGCTTTTTTGGCGATGGATCTGGACTATCGATATCGTCCAGATTTGGCCGAGTACTTTACACAGGCGATGCGATCTTATCTTGAGGAACAGGAGGAAGTTAGGCAGTTGCTCGATTTCTACAAGTGCTATCGTGCCTGTGTGCGGGGCAAAGTCAATGGATTCAAAGCTCAGGAAAAGGAAGTAGGTGCTCCGGCACAAGAAGAAAGTCTAAAAAAAGCCCGCCGTTACTTCAAATTGGCTTTGCGCTATGCTTTGCTAGGCTCTTCGCCTACGCTGGTGGTGGTAATGGGGGGAGTCGCCACGGGCAAATCTACTATGGCGAGTGCCTTATCGGAAGCTTGGGATGCTCCTCATCTGAATTCGGATGTAGTTCGTAAACGGCTGGCAGGCATTCCCCCCAAATCTCCTACGCCAGAAGCTTTGCGTGATCAAGTCTACTCGGAAGAAATGACCCAAAGAACCTACGAAGCACTGGTTACTCAGGGTTTGGATGGAATTTCTAGCCAAGGTTTGGTGGTCTTGGATGCAACTTTTCGTTATCCACCATTTTTGGAAATGCTTCAGAAAAGAACTCGAGAAAAAGGCTTAAAACTTATCCTCATTCAAACTTATGCACCCGAAGAAGTCATAAAAGCCAGACTCCAAGAACGGGATCACAAAGGAAATGTCTCCGATATGCGAATCCGGCAATATGATGCAAAACAACACCAGCCACAATATGATCTCGCTACGGTGCATCCTGCTTATTTGAAGATAGATACAACTCCCTCTCTCGAAGACACACTCACTGAGCTATTCCAAAATCTGCGCAAATTACTCAAGTGAGTTATGCACGCAAATCAGAGCCTAAGAAAGTACTCTTCTTTTGCAACCAATGCGCTGACCATCACCACTAAAAACCAATCATCTACTGATATCCAATCGCGACCGCGACGGCCAAGGTTAGCCAAGAAATCAAAAGGATGAGCACGACCATGGGCAGGATAAAACGCAACCAGCGATCTAGTGGCACCCGACAGAGGCTGAGCATGGCAATCAATCCACCTAAGGTAGGATTGACCAAGTTGGTTACGCCATCGCCAATCTGAAAGGCCAGGATGGTCGTCTGCCGTGTCAAGCCCAACACTTCTCCCAGGGGAATCATCACGGGTAGGGTCGCTAAGGCTTGCCCACTACCCGAAGGGATAAACAGATTAATCACGCTCTGTGCTAGCGACATGCCAATCGCTGCTACATAAAGTGGCAAGCCTTGCAGTGCTTCGGATAAGTAAAAAGAAATGGTATCGCCGATATTTCCCATTTCCATAAGTACTTTGATAGAAGTCGCGTAGCCTACCATAAAGGCTCCAGGTGCAGCCTTGGCAATGGAAGCCAAAAGCGTCTCGCTCATCTGGGTGGCACTCAGCCCGGCGACCAAGCCACTCGCCAAAGTAATCATCAGAAAAACGGCAGAAATCTCGTTGATATACCAACGATGCACGAAAACACCATACAGAATGACCGCTAGCCCTAGTGCAAAAATACTGATTACTGAGATGTCCGTTGGACGCATTCGGTAGGCTCGAATGGGTTGAGAAAGGGAAATGCCCTCTTCGTTCAAACCCTTACCTAATCCTGCGTCAGGATTTTGGCTTATTTTTTTCAAATAACGAACATTATAAATAGCCATGCCACTGAGTGCCGCCAAACACAGAATACTTCTCAGCCAAGCTCCAGAAAAAATCGGTAGTTGAGCAATCTTATGACCAGTTCCGACCGTGTAGGGGTTAATCGGAGACAAGCCAAAGCCAATGGTCATGGCACCCACGGAAATACCTGCCGCCAAAATCAAATCTCCCCCCAGGGCTAGGCTGAGTACGGCCGCGATTGGAACCATGGCAATGTTATTTTCGTAACCCACCGCTACGCCTAAAAAGCCATACACGAAGGTCATCAAAACTACTAAGAAATATTTTTGCTTCAATCCCAGCTTTTTGACCAAAGTACCGATCGCGTGCTCAATGGCTTTGGACTTTTCCATCATACCAAACATCATTCCTCCGGCGAGTACAATGAAGATAATTTCTGCTGCGGATTTGAAACCCAAGGGAATCGCCTTAAACATTTCCAAAAGTCCTACGGGAGAGGAGGGAAGTTCATGGTAAGAGTTGGGTACTACGCGCTCCCTGCCTTCTATTTCTACTCTTTCGTAAGTTCCCGCTGGCAGTAAGTAGGTAAGCAGGCTTACCCATACGATGATCCCAAATAAAAGGCTCACAGCGTGCGGAATCTGCTGGTACCATCTACGTGAGGGCTTTGTCTTTTGCTCCATAGCCAAAGAAAATAAATTATGGTCGAAACCTAGCGGGTTGAGCTGGCTCTGCTTTTTGTTTATGATGAGCTTATTTTATTTTTCAGGAAAAAATCAAAACGTATGGCTTTTACTTTTGAATTAGGAAAATTAAATTAGTTCATTTGAATTGTGCGGATATAAGGTAAATTTTGAGTGTTTTATTTTCAAGTAGCCATTTCACCAGTTGGTTGATTTGTTTTATCAAAAGTACTTCCATCAGGAGTCAAAAATTTCATATTCCATCTCTATGCGCTTTTTATTCAAAAGAAAATATGAGGTATTGTTATTGGTGCTCATCTTCCATTTGTTTGGAGGAATCCTCATCTTAGATGAACAGTTTTATATGGACTACATCTGGCCTCTCCAGATGATTTTGATTGGGATTGCCTGCGTGGGCATTTATTCAGGTAAGCGGCGTCCTTCTATTTATTTGACCAGCGTATTCTATGTAATTAGTTGCCTGGCTCCCCTTGCGCTGCCATTCATAGGAGAGAGTGAGATTTTTTGGAATGTGGCGGGCTTGAGTTACAACCTATTCTTTTTGTTTATTTTCGGTGAGATCATTCTTTTTTTGCTGGCACCAGGCTATGTTGATAAAGATATTATTATCGCCTCCGCCTGTGGTTTCTTTTTGATCATTGAAATGGGCACGCATCAGAGTTTTCTGATTTATAATAATGACGCAGGGGCTTATTCAGGACTAGATACTTCCAGCACGATGCACGTATTCGTGGATTTAATTTATTTCAATACCATCACCCTCACCACCATCGGTTTTGGGGATATTACTCCCAATACAATCTCAGCCAAACTCAATGCCGCGTTGATTGGCGCTATTGGTATGTTTTATAATGTGATCTTAGTAGGGATTTTGGTCAGCAAGTATACCAGTGCCTCGAGTACAGATAGAGAGACATAAGCTTATCAAGGCTTTGCCTTTTCCTTGGTTCTCCAAAGCTTCAACAAATCTTTGGGCGGGATAGGACGATACCAATCATCTAAGTAAATATCTCTGGGAATACAAAGCAGACGGACTGGTTTCTCAGCATACACGTGGGCATTGCGAATACTGCCTCGGATTACGCCCGTATTGCCCAAAGGCACCCAAGCCGTAGCAGGTCGACTATCGTAGCCTCCGAGCGGGTAGACTCGTATCCCATCTGAGAGAGGGAAGTAAACAAAGCCTGAGGAGCTTCCCCCTTCTATCAGTTGCTCTCCTGCTTTTACTTGAATCACCCGAATATCTTGTTCGCCCGGAATGGCTTGGTCGCTCGCGAATACATAACCAACTTGCCCCAGTTTTTCTAAGAGTTCTTGTTTGAATAGGCCTTGCTTGGAGTAGCTTGCCAGCGTTTCTCCTTCCAGATAGCGATTCACCTCTACTAGATTGAGGCCATATAAAGAGAAAGACTCTTGAATCCGGTGGCTTTCGGCTGGATTTATTTTATGATAAAACTGACAGACCAAAGCAGCAAAATCAGGATTATCCTCAGTCTTTTCTACCAAGATTTTAATCTCCTCGAAGGCTACTTGTGGGGCGGAGAATATTCCTTCATCCAGTGTTTGATTTCGTTGAAAGCTCTGGATTGTATCCGCTTGAATATCATCAATGGTGCTGGCGGCATTGCGGGCGGCGATGTTAATTACCTTTTTTTTGCCAAAGGCACCTAGATGGAAAGAAACACGCAAATTTCCGGCTCTATCCAATTCTCCACTGGCCAGATTTGCTTCTCCGGCGTTTACTGATTTTTTGGTTTCTAGTAAATATAGCTGGTCGTTCGCCTCGTTGCGCAGCGCATAAATAGCACGAGCGGTCTTACGATCAACAAAGATTTCATAGCCCGCCGAGGTTCTGAGTACGGTACCTCTTTGGCGTAATGCGTCAGCTGCTCGAAGACAGCGGATACTGTCTTGAATATTAATCACGAAGCGACGAATAGACTCTTCTGGCATTTCTAGCCAAGCAAAAGCTTCTTTTTGCGCGTCTTGGTATTTATTTAAAAAGGCGGTATTGGTCTGTGCCTCGTGCTGCTCGAGATAAGCTTGATGTTTTTTCTCGAGCGATTCAATCTTTTTCTCATTGCTTTTCTCTTTTTTGGTCTTGGCTGGATTGGTTTGTAGCTTTTGTATCTTTTGTATCTTCTGCTCAAGAAATAGCAAGCGTAGGGGGCGAGCGAGTATCCTCCGCATATGCGTGCGTAGTCGTGATGGGTTACTCAGTATCTCAATAGGCATTTTGCTTTTACTATGCCCCATGGAAAGCGACAGGATTTCACGAAAAATGGCCTGAAGGCCGTCTTCGTCATATTTATCTTTAAAAAGATAGCTAATTGTCCAAGCTAAATTTCCTGCATTTTTAGCCCAAAGTAGCTTGAGCCAAGGGTCAAATTCAGGAGAAAAAACAAACTGGGCGGCAAATTCAGGATGCATAAAACGCCCCGAGAGGGTAAAATCAGCCATGCCAATATCGTGTAGATAAGCCAGCGAGAGGGTGTAAGCTTTCAAAAACTCGAGTTCGTGCTTGTCACGCGCTGGAATAAGTGTGCCATTGGCTCTTTCTATGACCGTGAGCACCTGACGAGCCACATCCTGTACGTGGACTACTCCGTGGTCAGTGTAAAGGGCAATGTGCTTAGTTGGATTTCGGTAAAAGTCTGGATCGTGCTGCATGTTTTCCAGCTTGGCTTGTTCGCTTACTTTCTGATAAAAAGAATCCTCAATAAAATGGCGAAACTCTTCTGGCAGGTAACGATCCATCAAGGTTTCATAGGTTAGTGATTGGCTCAAAGAAGAGGAAGAGTCTGTATTTTTCATAAAAGATCAATCATTGTTTTTAGGTCAGATACGGTGGCCAGATGCTTATTTTTAAAACTAGGCTGATGGGTTACTTCTACCCCCATCCACTCGGGAGCCACGAAAGCGTCGGCCTCTGCTCGGGAAGAGAACTCGATTTCTGCGGTGTAAAGTCCACTTAATTTCTCCTGATAACGGTCAATCTCTACCGCATATCCTTGTTCAGTATAAATAAACCGTTCTTTGACCACACGTCTGTTTTCAGTTAAGGGCCACAATTGGTGAAAATCATTTTCTGAAATAGCTATTTCTACCTCAGTGCGTTGCAGCCCGCCCTCGGATTTGACCGTGAGTATAAATTTCCCAGCCTTTTCTCGGATACGGACTTCGTGGCCTTCTTTTTCAATGGCTAAGTAGCCTTGTCTAATCCTTACAGGCTCGAGTGTATGAATAAAAGCGGGAGGTTTTTTTAAATAGAACTTGCGCTCGATTTCTGTATGATGGTCAGGCATAATGTTGCTTTCTAGTGGATTTTTGTTTTTTTAAGCCCTGATGAACCCTTACGAGGTAGACTCGCAACCGATTACTCACCTCAGACCACGGCCTCATCGCTTGTTACTGCTTAAAGATAAGCTTTTGATCGTTTTCTTTTCTTGTACAAGTTTATTTCTCCTATAAAAATAATTGATCTTCTATTCGTGGTAAAAACGTCTGGCTTAGGATTAAAAATCTGGTTTTGCCAAGCTCCTTTTGATATTCGCCCTTCCAAAGCTACAAGCGAGTGCTTCATTTTCTAACCAGTTTTATGGAATGAAGGCCAGTAGAGTTGGGTTTTTCGCTGATTTGAGGAGGATAAGCGTCTGGCCGTTTACATCTAAATCTATTAGTTCTTCGCCCCCCGATCAAAAGAACTTTTGAGCGATCAAGAGGCATTTTGAGAATGTTAATTTAATGTAAAAAATCTTACTTTCTCAGCGAATCTTCTCAGCGGACTTTTGATTATTTTCTATTTAAATTCTACCTTTGTCTATGCTTATTTGGATTAAGTTTAAATAAAAAAGGAACCCGTGAAAGCTTTCTTCCCTAGTCTTATCCTTATCTTCTTACCACTATTTTTAGATGCCCAAACCGCCACCCTACAAGGGCAAATCCGTTCCCAAGAAGATGACCAAGCGGTAGCTGGGGCGACCGTTTTTCTCAAAAATACTTCTTTTAAAACTACCACCGACGCGCAGGGTTTTTATAAGCTCAAAGATCTTGATCCGGGTAGGTACACCTTGGCGATTTTTGCTTTTGATCGCCAAACTTACGAACAAAGCATCCAACTCGAGGCGGGCAAAAATCGCTTTGACCTAAGGATGAATTCTCTGAGCGATTCCCTCTCTGAAATTACCGTAGAAGCCTCCCAAACCCGCACCTTCGGTATGTCTCGCCTCAACTCAGTAGATGGTTACGGGATTTACGAGGCCAAGAAAAATGAAGTAATCGTCTTAGATGATCTCAGTGCCAACAAAGCTGCCAATAATGCGCGACAAATCTTTGCCCGTGTACCTGGCTTGAATATTTGGGAAAGCGACTGCGCGGGAATTCAGCTAGATATTGCCGCACGTGGACTAGGGCCAAGCCGCACCGCTAATTTTAACACCCGCCAGAATGGCTACGACATGAGTGCGGATGCCTTGGGCTACCCTGAAAGCTACTACACGCCCCCCATGCAAGCCGTGGAACGCATCGAGATCGTGAGAGGAGCCGCCTCTCTCCAATACGGAACTCAATTTGGAGGAATGCTTAATTTCGTACTCAAAGAAGCTCCCAGAGATAAAAAATTTGAATTCAACACGGAGCAAACCTATGGCTCTTTTAACTTCTTCAATAGCTTCAACAGTGCCGCTGGAACCATCGGAAAATTCAATTACTACACTTATTACCAGTACAAAAGAGGCGACTGCTGGCGACCTAATTCTGGTTTTGACCTGCACAATGCCCACGCGAGGCTAGGCTATGAGGTTAATGATCGCTTATCGCTGAGTTTTGAGTACAGCTTTATGTATTATCAGGCACAGCAACCGGGAGGCTTGTTGGATGCAGAATTTGAGCGTGATCCGCGTCAATCCAAGCGGGAGCGCAATTGGTTCAAGGTTAATTGGAATTTAGCGGCCTTTACCTTGGATTATCGTATTTCTGATCGTACCCGTCTGAATGTACGCACGTTTGGGTTGCTTTCTAGCCGCGATGCTTTGGGTAATTTGGAACGAATTGATCGGATTGACTTTCTGGACAATCGGGATTTGATCCACGATGAATACAAAAACTTTGGCAATGAAACCCGCTTGATTCATCGCTATAATTTCTTGAAAAAATCCTCCGTTTTATTGCTAGGCTTCCGTTATTATCAAGGCTTTACTCTCAAGCAACAAGGCGATGCCAACGACGGCAGTGGGCCAGATTTTGAATTCCTCAATCCTGACGATGTAGAAGTTTCAGACTTTGACTTCCCGAGTCGGAATTATGCTTTTTTTGCTGAGAATATTTTCAATATTACCGATAAATTTAGCATCACGCCTGGCATTCGGATTGAGCATATCCGCACCTTTTCGGATGGCTATTTCAAGGAAAGAGTTTTTGACGGAGCGGGTAATCTGATTACCGAGAGCACCCAGCCCGAAGAGACTTCTACCATTCGTTCTTTCCCGCTTTTGGGCTTAGGGCTTAGTTATAAATTTAGCGAGGACTGGGAGCTTTATGGTAATTTCTCTCAAAACTATCGCTCCGTTACTTTCAGTGATCTTAGAATCGACAATCCTAATTTCGTACTCGATCCTAATATTAAAGACGAGAATGGCTATAACCTTGATTTGGGAACGCGTGGCTCCTACCAAGATTGGCTGAACTTTGATATTAGTCTGTTTTATCTCCGTTACAATGACCGAATTGGCTTTCTGCTCCTGGCGAATCAACCGCCACTTTTCCTAGATTTTCGCTTCAATACCAACGTGGGTGACTCTCGGCACTACGGTTTAGAAAGCTTCATAGAAATGGACTTGATGCGCTTCTTCGCGGGTAAAAATCGCAAGATTAAGCTGGCTTGGTTTACGAATTTTTCTTACATCAATGCTGAGTATGTGAATTCCCAACGCAGCGACATTGTGGGTAGAAAGGTAGAATACGTGCCCGAGTTTATGCTCCGTACTGGCCTGACCTTCCGCAACAAAAATTTACAAGCCACTTGGCAATTTTCTAGCCTAAGCGAGCAATTCTCCGATGCAACCAATGCCGAGCGTGCCCCCGGCGCGGTGAGTGGAATCATTCCCAGCTACTACGTCATGGACTTTTCTCTGACTTACAAGTTCAAATTCTTGAAAGTAGCCACGGGCGTGAATAATCTGACGGACGAACGCTATTTTACCCGCCGTGCCGATAGCTATCCCGGCCCGGGGATTATTCCGGCGGCAGGGCGAAGTTTTTATTTGACCTTGGGAGCAACCCTTTAAAAATTCTTTTTTACCTTTAATTTTATGATAATTAGAATAGCTTTGCTCTTTTGGATGATCTTAGGGAGTACGGCTCTTTTATTTGGGCAAAAAACCAAAGCACTGATTTGTGATACCGCTCAGTTGGATCAATTTGACGTGCAGACGATTATACGAACTGTAGACGAGGTAACTGACACGCTGCTAAACAAGATTCCCAAATTTTACCGTGCCTTTCGCCCTTGTCGCACTTTGCGTTACCAAGCCATTTACAAAACTGCTCAGGGAGCATTGATCTCCGACGAAATTATTGAAATCACACCCAATGGACAAAGAACTGATTTTGCCCCTCAGATGCAGCATGAGATTGTCATCAAATATTTTCACCAGAATTACAGCCAAGAAGAAAAGCAGAAGATCGCCAGTTACAATCTCAATGCCTCTCTGCCTATAAAATGGGAATCGGAAGTCGCAGAAGGCATTATTGAAAATGAAAAGAAAGTCTGGATGCACCCCTTACGGCATAACCAGTATATTTTTACAGAAGTGGCTCCTTTTCCTGATGTCAATCTTCCCCTAGAAAAAGGAAAAAAATGGCAAAGCACGCTTAATATTTTCCCAAATGCCTGGGGGGATTGGGGCGGCACGATTCTCAAGGATAGCTACAAGGTGCAGGCGCAAGAAAGTAGAACTTTTGCTTTTGGTGAATTGTCAGGTTGTTGGCGGATCAAGGCCACTTCCAAAAGTAAGCTCGGCAAATCTCAACTCCTCTATTGGTATCACCCTGAGTATGGTTTTGTAGAAAAGCAATACACCAATTACCAAAAGGAAACCTTGCACATCAAGCTCATTGAGATCGTGAATCCTTGAGTACACGACTTAGACGAGTCGGACTGCTTTTGCAGCGGGCAGGCTCATTATCAAGTGAAAAGAGATGAGGGTAGCTCGTGATGAGGTAAAACAACGGGGATGTGCAGCAAGTACGAACTCTCCACGAGTTTACACGTGGAGAGCAGGAAAGACATAATTTAATACAAAAGTATTAGCCTTGGCGGTGGGGGCAGTTTTCTTTGCGACAGTTTCCGTAAAAAGTGAGTGAATGCCGCTTGATTTCAAAATCGAGCATCTCGCTTACCATGTCTTTGGTTCTTTGCAGGCGGGGATCGCAAAATTCAAAGATTTTTTTGCAATCCGTGCAAATCAGATGATCGTGTTGTTTGTAGTGGTAAGCTTTTTCGTAAATAGCCATTTGCTCACCAAACTGATGCTTAATCACCAAACCACATTCAATGAGCAAATCCAAGGTATTGTACACCGTGGCTCGGCTCACTCTGTAGTTCTTTTTGAGCATATTGTCATAGAGCATCTGAGAATCAAAATGGCCAATGTGATAAATCTCTTCTAAAATGGCAAAACGCTCCGAGGTACGACGAAGGCTTTTTTGATCCAGATATTTATTAAAGATTTCCTTGACTCGGTGTATGATATTTTCTTGAGAGGTGATCGGAGTATTCTCAACAGCATCCATATGATAGCTTCAATTTGGTTTTCGTGATTGGTGATCTTTGTTTTTTATCTAACTCAACCGTTTAATGGCTTTGTTTTTCTTATTAACCAGAAAAGCCCACGAAGTATTCCAGTTTTTTGAAATTTCTGAAATTTTTTTGAAAGGCACGGAAAAAGAGATGTTTGTTTCTTGAAAATATCTCTGAAATATTTCGTTATTTTACATCTAGAGAAGTAAGAGAACAGATTAGAACAACAGCTTCGTAGCAAATTAAGCTATTTATCTTATGATTTTACATAAATTATTCCCAAAAAGGAAAGCTTGGATATTTCGCGTTTTATCTATCTGCTTAGGTATTTTTCTGGTTTTTCGTGTACAGGCTCAGTCTGAAAAAACTTTTGAGAATCTACCGGCTCGAGACGAAAGCGGACAAAGTACCTATTTTAATGTGGTAAAAGGCGAGATTGTCACCCAAGAAGAAACTTGGCACCTTGCCTTCAATCGTACGAGCATTGAAGCCAAAGGGCAGTACAGTCTAGTAGAGGTGGCTTTTTCCGAAGTAAAAATTATACCAGAAGATATCGACCTGCAAAAAGGTACGATCAAAAGTTGGTATGAATACGACCCCAGCATCCACCTCGTAACCACCTTGGCAAATCAAACCTACCTTGTCTATTTGGAAGAAGAGGAACAGTGGCTCAAGTTCGCGATCAAAAGCTATTACAAAAATGCCCCTGCCGTTCCAATGGCAGAGGCTGAACCCGGATTTTATACTTTTCAATATGCCCTAAGCAAGAAAAATAGCAAGAAGTTTTAGAATCGCTCGTTGTTAAAAGCCCAAGCTCTCCATCACGAAGCCTGATTGACTAAGCACGGATGAGCAAGTATCTAAAACACTTGCTGAATCTCGTAGTCTATTTGATTGAAGGTAAACTTTTGTCCGGCCTGCATGCCTTCCATGGCTTTATAAATGGGCGCATCCGTAGAAATACCCACGATCATCTTGTCTTCTACTGGAAAGCGATTTTGACTAACAGACACGAAAAAATTGAGCTTATTCGTGAAAATGACCGACCCAAACTGAATTTCTTCGTGGATTTGCCCGGGAGAAATACCATCTAGCTTGTCCAAAGCTACTTGGAGATGATCCAATTGCTTAGATTCGCGTTCATATTCCTCGTACATTTCTTCTTGCTTAGACTCTAGTTGGTTTTGGAAGCCAGTCTCGTCTTCTTCGTTGGCACTCTTTAGGCGCGCCAAAGCGTCCCTGCGAATGGTATCATAGAGGTCTTTTTTTTGCTTGCGGATGGCCTCTAAAATTTTTCTTTTCAGTTGCGGTTTATTCATGTATATTTCAATTGAAAAAAACTTCGCAAATATAGGAGGAAGTCACGAAAAGATATAACGGGCAGGTAAAGAATATTTCAGGGCAATCTCAAGCGATTTCAATCGTAGTGCTCCAATACTTCTACCGCGTAGCCCACCTTGAGCGAACCTCGCTGTTGGTGAATTGCGTTTTGCCCGAATTTGATCTGGTTGCCTTCTTTTCGGTACTGCGCAAGGGTATGGAGGGGTTCTTTGCCCTTTTCACCTGTTTCCTGATTGATGGTGGGCATCAAGCAACGAGAACACTTTTTGACCAGATCAAATTCTATCTCTCCGATCCGAATTTTCTTCCAGGTATCTTCTTCGTAGGGCGCCGTTCCGGCAATCACTAAATTTGGTCGAAAGCGATTCATGGGCACGGCTTGTTCCAGCCGCTGGTTTAGATCCATCAAAGAAGCCTCAGAAAGAATTAGAAAGGGATAGCCATCCGTAAAAGAAGTCCAGGTTTCGGCCGGAGCGTAATCTGGATCGACTTGCCGGAGATAGTCCTTTTCGTTTGCGCCCCGAGCCACCAGAGCCTCCATAGGGCTGAGCATTCGCACCAAGCGACAAGGTATTTTCAAATAATCGCTCAACCAAGTATCCAAGCGTTGGTCTTCTAATACGCCCACACAGGTATCTTCCCATACTTGCACTTCCATCACTTCGCTCGGTTCTCGGTTTTGTAAAACACAAATTTCTGCTTGCTGGGGTGCTTTTAGATAAATGGCCTCTTCACTAAGCCTTACCTCAATCAGAGCTATTTGGGGATATTCTCTCTGGGTAAAAAACTTGCCAGCTTCATCCACAATCATCCAGCGACGGTCGTATTCTAAGCCAAAAGTATCCAAATCGCATTTGATATGAGAAATTCCTTTACAGGATTTAATCGGATAAGTCCAGATTTCACTCAGGTGAGCGTGTTGATGCATATTTTTTCTGATTTAGAGAGTAAATCTACAAAATAATCTGGCAAAGGAGAAAATATTCCTAAGTTCTCACAGGCCAAAGCCACTAGATGCAGAAAGGTGGGGATGTAATGCAGTAGATATTTCGGCTCACCAAATCTTCTTATATCCTCTCCTGATTCTTTATTTAGAAAATAATGCCGTATATACTAAATTAACAGGATTATTCTATTACAATTCAATATAAATCGTAGCTTTGTATTGTAAAGAAAATCTTAGACGAGTTCAATATCAGGAATTTAAAGCGCAGTCACTGATGGACAAATATTCATATATTTCTAACGCCCATTCGTCATATATTGACGAAATGTATCAAGCTTACCAAAAAGATCCCGCCTCGGTAGACGAAAGTTGGCAACGCTTCTTCGAGGGCTTCGAGTTTTCCCTTAATTACAAAGGAAATGGAGGAGCTGCCCCCAGCAATCTAGCTACCAACGGGGCGCAAGCTGTGAATGGTCAAGCTCCCGATCAATTCAAAGAAATCAAGTGTCGTAACTTGATTTTTGCCTACCGAGGCAGAGGGCATTTGCTGGCTAAAACCAACCCCGTGCGAGAACGACGCGACCGCCGTGCCCGCCTAGGTCTAGAAGATTTTTTCTTAGAAGAATCTGATCTGGATTTGACCTTCCAATCTGGTATTTCGCTTTTTCAAAAGCCTGCTACCTTAAGGGAAATCGTAGAAAGAGCCAAATATATCTACACGGGCTCCATTGGCTTCGAGTTTATGTATATCCGTGAGCCAGAGATCATTGCCTGGTTCAAAAAGAAAATCGAGCGCGCCGACGTAACTTTCGTCCCCCCCGAAAATGAGCAAGAACGCATTCTCAAAAAGCTCAACGAGGCCGTAGTTTTCGAGAACTTCTTGCACACCAAGTACATTGGTCAGAAACGCTTTTCTCTGGAAGGAGGCGAGAATACCATCCCTGCCTTGGACGCGATCATTAACCGCAGTGCCGAGCTAGGTGTGCGGGAAGTAGTCATCGGGATGGCACACCGGGGTCGTCTGAATGTACTGGTAAATATCTTGGGCAAAACTTATGAAGACGTTTTTAACGAGTTTGAGGGTGCCACCCCCGATGACCTAGACTTGAATTTGGGCGATGGCGATGTAAAATATCACATGGGCTTTTCCAGTGAAATCGAGACGTTCAGTGGCCAGCGTGTCAACCTACAATTGGCTCCTAACCCTTCTCACCTTGAAGCGGTAGACCCCGTGGTAGAAGGCTACACTCGTGCCAACTGTGATGGTATGTATCACGGTAATGCGGATAAAGTACTTCCGATCTTGATTCACGGAGACGCAGCCTTGGCAGGTCAGGGACTAGTCTATGAAGTGATTCAAATGTCTAAGCTGAAAGGCTATTATACCGGAGGTACAATTCACTTTGTCATTAATAATCAAGTTGGTTTTACCACAGATTTTGAAGATGCTCGTTCTAGTATTTACTGTACTGATATTGCCAAAATCACGGACTCCCCCGTACTACATGTCAATGGAGATGATGCCGAAGCGGTGAATTATTGTTGTAAATTGGCTGCCGAATTTAGGGAAAAATTCAACCGAGATATTTTCATCGATATGGTCTGCTATCGCAAGCACGGCCACAACGAGAGTGATGAGCCTAAATTTACCCAGCCCAAACTCTACTATGCCATTGCCAAGCATCCTAACCCGCGCGAAATCTACAAAGATAAGCTGGTAGAGCGCGGAAAAGACCCAGGTTTGGCTAAAAAACTGGAAAAAGATTTCAAAAAAATGCTTCAGGATCGCCTCAATATGGTTAAGGAAAATACCATTCCCTACAAGCGACAACCCCTAGAGGAAGAATGGGAGCAACTGCGCCACTCTAAGCCCACTGATTTTGACCATTCTCCCGAAACTGGCATTTCACAAGAAGCCGTTGATAATATTGGGAAAGCACTCTCTACGGTTCCCGAGGGTTTTAAACCCCTCAAACAGGTCCAGCGCCTCTTAGAGAATCGCAAGAAAATGTTTTTTGAAGATAAAATGCTCGACTGGGCTTCTGCCGAATTGTTAGCCTATGGCTCTATCCTGATGGAAGGAAAAATTGTCCGTATGAGCGGCCAGGATGTAGAACGAGGTACTTTCTCTCACCGCCACGCTGTCCTTACGGATGCCGAAGTGAACGAGCCTTATATCAACTTAGATTATATCCAAAAGGATCAAGAACGTCTTAGGATTTACAATTCGCATCTTTCAGAGTATGGGGTTTTAGGTTTTGAATTTGGTTACGCCATGGCTAACCCCAGTGCCCTCGTGATTTGGGAAGCACAGTTTGGAGATTTTGCCAATGGGGCGCAAGTAATGATTGACCAATTTATCACCTCTACTGAAAGTAAATGGAACCGCATGAACGGTATCGTGATGCTCTTGCCGCACGGCTACGAAGGGCAGGGGCCAGAACACTCCAATGCTCGCCCCGAAAGGTTCTTGCAGTTGGCCGCCGAGTATAATATTATCGTAGCGAATATAACAACTCCCGCCAACCTCTTCCATATGTTTAGAAGGCAATTAGCCTGGCCTTTCCGTAAGCCCTTGATCGTGATGTCCCCTAAGTCTTTATTAAGACATCCCAAGGTGATTTCTCCGGTAGAGGATTTCACCAAAGGAGCTTTTCAAGAAGTAATCGGCGATAGTTATGTAGACTCCAAAGATGTCAAACGAGTCTTACTTTGTTCGGGCAAAGTCTACTACGATTTACTGGAAAGACAACAGCAGGATAAGCGGAAAGACGTAGCTATTATCCGCATTGAGCAGCTTCACCCCTTCCCCTCCAAGCGCGTACATCTGGAAATTGGCAAGTATCCAGAAGCCAAAGTGCATTGGGTACAAGAAGAGCCAGTTAATATGGGAGCTTGGTCTTATATCCAGAGGGTTTACAAATACGATCAAATCGCTATCGTAGCTCGTAAGTCTAGTGCCTCACCCGCAACTGGATTCCCCAAAGTACACCAAGAAGAGCAAGACTACATTATTAATGCTTCTTTTATGTAAAAACCTTAGGATGAACCAAATAAAGATGTGATATTTGGTTCATCTGACCCTAACCAATGATTGAACACAACCCAGACACGATAATCACAAATCTATGAGCGTAGAAGTAAAAATCCCCGATGTTGCCGAATCTATCACGGAGGTGACCATTGCCGAATGGCTCAAAAAAGATGGAGAATATGTAGAGCAAGATGAGGCTATCTGCGAACTCGAAACCGACAAAGCTACCCAAGAACTATTTGCCGAGTCCTCTGGTACTTTGCAAGTGCTAGTAGAAGAAGGCGAAACCGTGAGTGTTGGCTCGGCCATCGCCAAAATCCACGAAAACGAAGGGCAGTCTTCGGAAAAGAAAGAGCCAGAAACCCAAAAGAAAGAATCCTCGAAGGCTACTTCCTCCTCTTCTGAGCAAAAAGAAGAAACCGCTACCAAAACCGGGGAAGTCATCGAGATGAAAGTAACCGAGTTTGCTGAATCTATTAGCGAAGTAACCATCGGGGAATGGCTCAAGGAAGACGGTGATTTTGTAGAAATGGATGAACCCCTCTGTGAAATAGAAACCGATAAAGCTACCCAAGAACTCCCCGCCGAAGCGTCTGGTACGCTCAAAATCGTAGCCCAAACGGGTGATACCCTCGCGATTGGGGAAGTAATTTGTAAAATTGAAGTAAGTGAAGCTCCCAGTTCCCAAAAATCGGAAACTCAGGAAGAGAAATCTGAAAAAAGTTCTTCTAGCAACGGAGAGGCCAAAACTGAGAGCAACGGCAAAGAAACCTACGCCAGCGGGCACCCCTCTCCGGCTGCTTCCAAAATTCTTTCCGAAAAAGGCATTAACCCTAGCGAAGTGAAAGGTACAGGTATCGACGGGCGCATCACCAAAGAGGACGCAATGAAGGCTCAAAAATCTCAGCCACAAACCCAAGCCAAAACCAGCTCCAAACCGGCGACCACCTCCCCCGGAGCTAGTTCTCAGCCCGTGGTGAGCGGTAATCGCCACCAGGAACGCAAGCGCATGACGCAACTGCGTAAAACCATCGCTCGTCGTCTGGTCAGTGTGAAGAACGACACGGCCATGCTCACCACCTTCAATGAAGCCAACATGAAGCCGATTATGGATTTGCGTAAACGCTTCAAGGAAGAATTTAAAGAGAAGCATCAGGTAGGGCTAGGGTTTATGTCTTTCTTCAGTAAAGCCTGCGCCATGGCACTGATGGAATTCCCAGATGTAAACGGAATGATTGACGAAGAAGCGGGAGAAATTATTTATAATCATTATGTAGATATTTCCGTGGCGGTTTCTACGGATCGCGGCTTAGTGGTTCCGGTACTTAGGAATGTAGAAAATATGGGCTTTGCCGACATTGAGAAGGGTATCGTAGACTTGGCAACCAAAGCACGCGAGGGACAATTGACCATAGAAGATATGCAGGGTGGTACTTTTACGATTACCAATGGCGGTATTTTTGGTTCTATGATGTCTACTCCTATCATCAACGCACCTCAATCGGCAATTTTGGGAATGCACAACATCGTACAACGCCCGATGGCAGTCAACGGTGAAGTCAAAATCCTACCGATGATGTACTTGGCTCTTTCTTATGACCACCGCATCGTGGATGGAAAAGGAGCCGTTAGCTTTTTGGTAACCGTGAAAAAATACCTAGAAGAACCCGAAAGGTTGCTATTTGGTGTGTAGCATTTTTTCAACAAGACTTTTCGCGCAACTCCTCTCAGATGAGGGAGTTGCGTTTTGTATCTATGCGCTGATCTTATTATCTCACGTTGTCCTATGCTTAAAGCGCAGGCAACCTTCTTAAAGTCCTCGTCTCGATAAATTAGCCAATCTATTTTCTGCCTGTTGCAAATCCCGATCTAGACGACTCATCATCTCGATCGCAAAAGCATGATTGCTTTGCAGAGCCATCTCAAAAGCATTCAAGTTAATAATACAGATTAGACTCGTTTGGGTAGCCACCGCTGTTGTCTGGTAATTCCGTTTCATAATCACCGCCCGATAGCCGAGAGTGTCGCCAGCTTGCAGGTCAACGAGTTTCAATTCTTGGTCTGTATCGAGGTAATTGACAACTTTGGCATTTCCTTGATAAATACAATAAATGCCTTTGGGTCTTTCACCCGTTTGGTAAATGATTTCTCCTTTTTGATAAAGGCGGATCTGCTTATTTTCTGAGATTTGCTCCAGCAGATTAGGCTCTACTTTGGAAAAAATACATTCACTTAGCACATAACAATTTTCACACTTGGGTCTGTTCGTGGTCATAACTTTGGCTTGAGATAAAAGTAGGCACAGGACTCCCTATGGAGCCTTTAGGCGGAGTTATGCACGGTAAAGCCGTTTTACTCCTTATGCCAAAGAAGTGTTCTCGTTATGACAGGCAGGCTTAATAATCTTTATGAGAGAGAGATATTCTACAAGTCGTCTTATAGAACTTTCAGAAAAAAGGAAATATATATAGCTTCTACTTAGTTAACCAAGTTAACTACTAAAAAGTGCGCGACTTCTCAATTTTCAGAATTTTTTATAAAAAAAATCAAAAAAAAGTACAAAATGCACTCTACTATTCTCGAATTGTGTTTTCAAGTGCTTTTCTTGGTTTTTAGGGTGAAATAGATATGAACAGATTTTAGCATACGCTTTTTTTGGGTAGTGAATGCTGGAAGGTTTCAGCGTAAAATCTATCAACTTTATGCTTTTTTTTGTAACTTCATCATCTCATCAAATCCATTTACAGTATGCAAAAAATAGAGCCAAATCAGACCATAGACTCTACCCACAAATGTTGTATGTTCGCGGCCATCCGTGGCCAAGATGCAGAGGGGAATCCCGTTGGTTTGGTTACCGAAGTTTACCTCGAGGGAGTAGATGTTTCGCACAAACAATTGGAGTGTCAGGTTTTTCAGGTTGTAAAACAACCGGATTATCAAAATTTTCAATTAGCCGACCCTGAAGTGTGGCAAGTCCCTGACCAAAAAGAAGCTTTTCAAAAAAGAGACTATATCCTCCAAACTTATCAAGAAGAGCAACGGAAAATCTATCGTGTAGACGTACTTGATTCAGAATGCTAATCTTCTAAGATTTTAACCTACTTAAGCAAATCTAGTTCTGATCTTTTTTGTAAAAACCATTTAACTACTACCTCGTAGAAAACTCATTAGACACCATGAAATCACCTGAATATCCGCCCGTACCCAAGTGGGCGATGGAGCGTATTTTCAACTTTCTGAATCAAGCCAGAAGTACGGCTGACTTTAAGCGTATCTCCCGCCCTCATCCCGAGGGAGAAGGCAGAGACTACTGGATTGGCGAAACCGTCGCGCAACGTGTGATAGACCGCCGCCTCGAGCTAGAGGGGCAACGCTACACTTCACTCGAGCAGCTAGATGATGTACCTGGCGTGGGGCCCGATAAGATAGAAGACTTACTTGCCTGGGGGGCTACTCCTGCTGCTCAGGCTTTCCGAGATAGTATGTTTGATGATCTTTTATTGGATAATTTTAAGTTAGCCTACTTAACCATTCCTTTCAAAACACCCGATGATTTTGAGAAAATTGCCAACAATGCCACGGCTTTTGTCAATGTGATTTCGGGCAATGTAGACCAGTGGAGCCTCCAAAGATTTAATGATCGCCGTGCGGCTCGCTTGGCTGGAGAGTTGGTAAAAAATACCTATTTAGAAGTCGTAGAGCCAGATTATGTGGCTTCTTACGCCTTAGCCACTTGGTTTTATCGCTTTGATGCCGATAATTGGTTTAGTTTTGAGCGTGTCCACAAAAAATGCGCCGAGTACTTTGATGTATCCTACTTTAGCGATCGCCGTGAGTTACGCTTTTTCCGTGGCTTTCCTAATAATCAAACCTTGGTAGAAGGCATTAGCCCTTCGGATTTGCCCGTAGTCGTAAACTTCGAGGAGAGCGTGATCACGATGTGGCAAGCAGAGCTGTTTGATTGATTGGTGGTGTGCGGTTAGTGAATTTGAGGAAAAATTTAAAATGTATGTTCAATGGATTTAGGCCAGTACAAAAAAGAACTCAATAGGTTTTTCCTTAAACAACCTTTTGAATTGACGCTTCCTGTTAGGAATTTTCCTCTCTTCCTAGAAAATAGAATCCCCGGTGTGATTTTACCTTCTGATGATGGCTTCTTTCTCGATTACGAAGATGGAGTTGATAGTAAGCCAGTTTCTCTTGAAAACATTAGTAATTATCTGCGAACAAAAATTGAAGAGAAAAACCAAATAAAACATCATCAAGAACCACTTTGGGTTTATATCTCCCTCGATGCACATCCAATCGTAGATGATTTAGTAAACCTTCTTGTGCTTTTGAGGAGGCTCAATTTAGAATATATAGAATCAGATCAAAATGAGAAACTCTTCTTTGAACTAACCAACCGCAAACCATTCACTTTCCGCTTTCAGGGGCTTAGTAAGAAAAAGGGAGATGATTGATTTATTATTGGCGATTGTTTCAATTGCCGATAGCTCGACCAAACCTCACGTGAAACGCCTCACGGCATTTTACAGATATGGATTGAAACTAAACCCAAATATCCTCCAAATACTTTTGCTCAGTCTTCATTCTTTCCAGCCATTGCTGGGCTTCTTCGGGAGAGGTTTGATGGCGTGCCTGGTAGAGTTCGCAGAAAGTACGAGCCACGTCGGGAGCCATCTGGGCAGAATCTCCGCAGACATAAACGACCGCTCCTTTTTCTAAAAATTCCCAAACCAAAGCTTGCTGCTCGGCAATCAAATGCTGAACATAAACTTTGCGCTCCCCCCACCGAGAAAATGCCGTGAACAATCGAGTAACCTTCGCCACTTCAAATCCTTTCAATGCTTCCTCGTAAATATAATCCTGCTCGGGATGCCGACAGCCAAAGAAAAGCAAAGACTCACCCACCGTTTCGCCCTGATTTTTCAGAGCCATTCTTTCCTGCAAAAAGCCTCGGAAGGGAGCCAAACCCGTACCCGGCCCGATCATGATGATCGGCTGAGTGTGATCTTCGGGCAGGCGGAAAGGCGATTGCACGTTTTGCACATAGGCCAGAACAGAAGAACCAGTGGGTTGCTCCGCTAAATAATTCGTACACACGCCTTGGAAAGTTCCTTTACCCGAAAACGCAGGCTCGTTCAAAACTCCAGCCGTGATGCTACAAACTTCGGGATTTGCCAAAGGCGAGGAAGAAATCGAGAAATAACGAGGCTTCATCGGCGGAAGCATTTCCAAATAGACCGCAAAGGGAACCTCACAGGCCAGAAATTCTTCTAGCAAATCCAACACAGAAAGCTTTTTGGCTTGAATTTCTTCTTTGAATCTTTGCTGACTGGCAATATCTTCTCCCAAATAGGTCTGGAGTTTAATTTTTTCGGGAGGGCAGTCCGTGTAATTAGCTAGGATTTGAATTTGCTTACGCGAAATGGGTTCCTGCAATTCTACAAAATACTTCAGCAAATCTTCCAGAGAAATGACCTGATGCAAAGGCAAACTGGACTTGATTTGACTCGTTTGCCCAATTTTCAAAAGCTTGGCTGGCTGCAACTGGAAACGCTGATAAACACGCTCCAACAAAGCTTGGCTATTTTGGGGATAAATCCCTAAATGATCGCCAGTGCGATAGGTTAGTCCTTCGGGGAGTTTTAACTCAATATGACGAGTAGAACGCGGAGAAGGATGATTTCCCGTTTTCTGGTGTAATTCACGATTGACCAACACTTCCATTTTCTGTTCTCCATTACGATTGGGCGGTAGAACCGGTTGGTAGCTGGTATGGTCTATCCACTCCACCTGATAGCGAGCCTCGTGTTGAGTAACTGCTTCGGCACGACTGATCTTAAACTCTGCACGGATGGCTTGCCAAAAGCCTTGATACCAATTTTCAAAATCTTCATCAAAATCCATACTGGCATCAGCTTCGCCACGCTCGTAAACCCGCTTGGCTCCTAGTTCTTCCAAACGCTGATCCAGATAGCGAGGAAACTGCTGGAAAGTCTTCCATTGCGTATTGCCACAGCCAAATACGGCAAAGCGAACCCCTTGGAGTTGATTCTCAGGTAAGTCTTTTTGTAGCCATTGCTCAAATTTTACGGCATTATCAGGTGGAGTTCCGTTGTAAGTAGCGGCTACCAATATCGTAAGTCCATGCTTGGGCAAATCGTCAACATGTTCATCCAAGGCAGCCGTTTGGGTCTGGAAGCCAAAGCGTTCCCCATCTTGGGCGATTTGCGTGGCAATATCTTCCGAAGCCCCCATATTCGATCCGTAGAGTACCAAGAGGGCGGTGTCGTGCTTTTGAATAGAAGTATCCACTTGAATAGGAGTTCCTGACTCACGTTCTTCGGGTGAGAAAAAAGTACGGTCACTATCTTTTCGGGCTTCCAGACTGACCATCAAGTTTTCAGGCTTCATGGTGAGGGTTTCCCGAATTTTGAACTGATAGTTAGGCCTAAGGTGCAGTTTGTAACGCTGCAAGATCATACCCATCACTAAGGTAGCCTCTAATATGGCAAACTGCCGACCAATGCAAGCTCGCTGTCCATTTCCGAAGGGTTTGTAGGCATCTGGGTGGCGATTTTCTACTTTTTCGGGGGTAAAATGATCGGGATTGAAAACCTCTGGCTCTGCACCCCAAACCTCAGGATCACGGTGTAGATTAGGCAATAGCACGATGAAGGGTTGTTTCTCTCGGATAGGAATGCGCCCATTATCCAAAGAAGTATCCTCTAGGGCGTACAAACTGAAGGCTGGAGCCGTGGGCCAGAGCCGTAAGGACTCCTGCAAAATTTGCTGAACATACCGCAACTCCATCACCTGACGATAGCTAGGCTTCTGACTGGGGTCAGGCCCAAGCACGCGATCTACCTCTTGGTAAGCTTTGGTAGCTACTTCGGGATGGTTCATCAAGAAATAAAAAGCAAAGGAAAGCAAACCACTGGTCGTCTCGTGCCCAGCAATCAAAAAAGTAATGATCTGAAAGCGAATATTGATATCATCCAGCTTTTCGCCCGTGGCTTTGTCGGTGGCATTGAGCATGAGGCTCATCAAATCGGTATTGTTGAGGTATTTAGCGGGATTTTGCTTGCGCTCGTGGATCAGTTCATCCACGATCTGGTACATGAAATCAATATTCTTCTGATAACGGCGATTTTTGCGAAAGCGTAATTTTTTCTGAATTTCTAGCAGATTCATCCGCTTCATGGCATCGTCTAGAGCGTCCGTCATGGCGGCTACAAAGGGATGCGCTTGGTCGGAGGAAAAGGAGTGGAAACGATAATCAAAGCCACACAGCCCAATGGTATCAAAGGTCAGGCGGGTCATATCGTCGGTGAGGTTGAATTCCTTTCCTTTGGGAATATTATGCCATTTGGCCAGTAAGTGTTCCGCAATATCGAGCATTTTTGGGTAATAACCCTTCATCGCCCTTTGTCCCAAGCCCGGAATGAGGATATTGTGAGCCTTCTGCCAGTTAGGTTCGCTTGTCCAGGAAGTAAATAAGCCATCTCCGCCCAAGCCTTTTAGCTCCAATAAGGGCTTACTGATATTTTTGCGGAAGCGGGTTTCGTCGCAGACTTCCTTGATGTATTTGAACTTAGAAAGCACATACACCGCACCGAGGGGGGTAGCGATGCCCATGATTTCAGGCCCATATTGCTTGGTCAGTTTCATCATCCCTTGCGTGGGGGCTTCGGGAGAGAGTTGATGTAAATTGCCCAAGATGGGTAACTTGGGGGGAAATGGCACTTGGAAAGGCTCTTTTAGGATCGTGGCTTGAGATGCTTCCATGGTTTTGGGGTCATTAGAGGTTTTGCTTGTAGCTATTAGGTTTTCATTAAAAAATGACGAGCAATCTTATTTAAAAGTTTATAATCTCTCCTACAAAGATGCAAAAAGCTGAACTATTCTCATCGAGAAAGTTCAGGAAAATATTTCTCCTGCTTGGCGTAGTCAGGGTTGCCGCAGCGCCATCAGCAAATCTAGATTAGGATGACAGATAGGTGGCTTTTAACGCAAGCGCAAGATAGCCTATTTTGTGGACGGTCGTCTGTGGACTATGGACTAGGGTATAAGCATCCGAAGGATGGATTGGTATGATCTCTTCATCACAAAAAACCAATCAGGAACCATTACTTAGATGACTTTGCGCTACTTTTGCCTGAAATTTAGAACAGAATCCAGATCCATGACCCACAACTCCATGAACCGCCGAATTCTCCGCTTGGCCATTCCCAATATCATCAGCAATCTCACGGTTCCGATGTTGAGCTTTGTAGATACGGCACTGATGGGGCACTTAGGCGATCCGGCTTACATTGGAGCGATTGCCATTGGCGGGATGATTTTTAATTTCGTATTCTGGGGCTTTGGTTTTTTGAGAATGGGGACGACAGGTTTCACGGCGCAAGCTCTGGGCAAACACCGCTTGGATGAAAGTTTTTTTGTACTTGCTCGTGCTTTGAGTGTGGCAGGAACGGGAGCATTTTTGCTGATTATTTTTCAATATCCCATTGCAGAGTTGAGTTTTTATCTGGTCAAGGCCAGTGACGAGGTGGAGCGCTTAGCACGAACTTATTTTTATATACGCATCTACGCGGCACCAGCCACGATTGCTTCTTATGCCCTATTGGGTTGGTTTTTGGGGATGCAAAATGCCACGGTTCCGATGCTCATCTCCATCGTGGTGAATGTGGCCAATGTGGTTTTCAATCTCTGGTTTGTACAATATCTGGGAATGACCTCAGACGGGGTGGCTTGGGGAACGGTGATTGCGCAATACATTGGTTTAGTGATTACGCTGGGGATTTTTTTGGCTTATAATCGCAAATTGCTCAAATATTGGCTACCCGAAGCCATTTACCAAAAACAAGCTCTGCTTCAATTTTTTCAAGTTAATAACGACATTCTACTCAGAACCTTGGCCTTGTTGTTTGCCTTTTCTTTCTTTTACGCGGAGTCCGCCACTTATGGAGATGTGTTGCTGGCTGTCAATTCGGTACTTCTTCAGTTTAATGTCATGCTGGCCTTCGGGGTGGATGGCTTTGCCTATGCAGCGGAATCTTTGGTAGGAAAATACGTGGGTGCCCACGATCCGAGGCTTTTGCGAAAGGCGATTCGTTATTTGTTTGCTTGGGGAATGGGACTGGCGGTGATTTTCACGCTGGGTTATGGCTTGGGCTATGAGGCTATTTTGTATGTATTGACGGATCAACAGGAAGTGATTGAGCGGAGCCAGCCTTTTGTGATTTGGATCTTATTAGCTCCCTTGGTGAATTCGGTCTGTTTTATCTGGGATGGCATTTATATCGGAGCCACGGCTTCTAAGGCGATGCGTAATTCTACTTTTATAGCGACTTTTCTGGTTTTTTTACCGACCTACTACTTGACTGAATCTTACTTAGGAAATCACGCTCTCTGGCTGGCGATGACGCTTTTTATGGTGACCAGAGGGATTGCCTTGAGCTGGTTGGCTCCAAAGTATATTTATAGATTGGTCGAGAGGTGATAGCTCTTTGGGTGAAAGCTTTTATTGCTTCGTCCGCAGGTGAGCGTCCACGAGCCACAGCTCGGTTGGGGCAATTTTATCTTTCAGGTAGTTCTTGATGCTGATGATTGTTGATCGTGTCTTTTGCAAACTCGATAAAATGGTTCGATTTGAGGGAGCCTCTCTATTTTTCTTTTATTTTTCTGTAAATTCGTCCGTATTCCTTAACCAATTTCAATTCTCGCATAAGAAATATCCATTATTTTTACACTAATCCATCCAAATTGATATGGCATTAAATCTCAAAATCAAACTATTACTTTGGCTACAATCTCTGCAAAAACAGCGTCTTATGGAGGAAATGACTCCTCAGGAAGCAAGAGCGTTTAACCTAGAGACGAACCGCAAAGCCGATAAGATCGTAAATTTCAAGCCCGAAGAAATGCACAAAATCAGTAATCGCTTTGTCAAAACAGCCGATTATGATATTCCCATTCGCATTTACCAGCCCTACGGGTTAGACAACCTACCCATTTTGATGTATTTCCACGGAGGGGGCTTTGTAGTTGGAAATCTGGAAACACACGATCTCACCTGTCGCCGTTTGGCTAAAAAAGCCAACTGTATCGTGATCTCCGTAGATTATCGCTTGGCTCCTGAATACAAATATCCCCACGCACCCAACGATTGCTACGCAGCCACCAAATGGGCTTATGAAAATGCAAAAGAGTTTGGGGGAGACGCAAAACGAATGGCCACGTGTGGAGACAGTGCCGGAGGGAATCTAGCCACGGTCATCGCTTTGATGGCGCGTGAAAAGAAGGAGTTTGAATTGCTTTATCAGGTGCTCATCTACCCCACTACCGACGGAACCCAGACCGCTCCTTCTATTGATCAATTAGCGGATGGTTATTTGTTGACTAAAAGCTTGATGGCTTGGTTTCTCAATCAATACAAAGATGAGAATACCGTGATCAAAGACCCTTATTTTTCGCCTCTCTACGCGGAAGATTTGAGCGGACTACCTCCCGCCCTCGTGATTACGGCCGAGTATGACCCACTCAAAGACGAGGGGACACAGTACGCCGAGCGGCTGAAAGAAGCAGGCGTCCCCGTGGTTTTTAAGGAGTTCAAAGGAATGATTCACGTGTTTTTCCAGATGCCCAAATTGCTCAAGAAAGCACGCGAAGCTCAGGATTTGGTCGCCTCAGAGCTTCGGACGGCTTTTGGTACAGATGGTTTGGTGCTCCATTAAGAAAATTGCAAAAGGGAAGCCATTTAGCTCTAGGATAGCTTGGGCTTCCTTTTTATTACTTTCTCGAGAGGATTGCTAGGCGTTTTAACTGAGCCTTGGCGAGTGAAATCACTGCCGCCACAAGGAATACCACAATTTTTTTCGGAATAACCTTGATCTTTTATATTTATGACACGTTTCTAATAAAAAACACCTCCTTATGAGAAAAAAGACTAGTTTTTTGATGATTGATACTACTTTGCAAACTATATTAATCATCTTGAATACGCTGTTGCTGGTGACCATTATAGGTGCGCTGATTCTACAGTTTTTTCTAGGGCTCTACCAACTTTTTGTCAGTGCTCCCATTCGCTTGTTAGGACAAGAGTTTGACGAGGAGGTCACGCGTTGGAGGCGTTGGCATTTTTGGGGTTCTTTAATTTATATTTCTTGCTTACTCACTATTTCTCAACAAGGTTGGGGAGAGGGTTTTTGGCTTATTTTTGGCTTCCTGATTCCTCAAGTCTTCGCTTACGCTTATTTTATGCTGACTTTGCAAGATCATAAGGCAAGACGTGAGCATTTGAGCATTTCGTCTGGGAGTATTCAAATCTAAATTTTTTTGCCATTTATTTTCAATAATTTTTGAAAGTTTAGAAACAATATTAGCTATTTTCCCGTACTTATAAGTAGTGATTATTTGCATAAGGCTACGAGCCTACTGATCAAACACTTACTAATACACACGACTATGCCTATATCATTTAGACTTTTGAGGATAGACTTCTCGATACAAGCTATCTTTTTCTTGTTGAATACAGCCATGTTGTTCACGATACCTTTTGAGCCAATATTCTTAGCTTATCTATTGCTCGCGCAGGTAGCTATTGGTCTGTATCAATTCTTTGTGAGTGGTTTAGTCCATTTTTTTAAAGACACTTTCGATCCAAGAGTGAAAACCTTACGAAAGTACCACTTAGTATTTTCGGCCTCCTATATCCTTTTGCTGGCTGGTCTGCTAAGTTTTTTCTCAGTGAATGATAGATTATTAGAGCTATTCCTGCTGATCGTCATCCCTCAGTTAGTTGCTTATGCTTATTTCTACTTAACATGGGCAGATTATCGAGGGCGTAGGAATTATCTAGAAGGCAGAGCTACTATTTTTGCTTACTGATTACTTTTCAGAAAGGAAAAGTGCTTCCTTTTTTAGGAGTACTTCTTGTGTAGTCAGAAAGGATGCTGGTCTTATCAGCATCCTTTTTATTTGAAACAATTCAAAAAAAGAAAACAGAGCAACCGCCTGCTTGGCCTTTCGGCAAAATAGCACTGGGGGAAGTGCTGGAAATCTATTATCTTTGTAAGCTGATCTGCAAAGAATCCCTGAGCTATGAATTTTACAGAGGTACTCAAACAAAATCCCGTCTTTGAAATCATCGCCAAGAGCGGTCAGGAGTTGAAATTAGATACGTATTTGGTAGGTGGATTCGTGAGAGATTTGCTCCTACGGCGACCTTCCAAAGACATTGACATTGTCTGTGTGGGAAGTGGCATACAATTGGCCGAGCAAGTTGCCAAGAATATAAACGCACGCCTGGGCGAAGCACCTCATCTCTCCATTTTCAAAAACTTTGGCACCGCTATGGTCAAAGCCCAAAATTGGGAGCTCGAGTTCGTGGGTGCCAGGCGAGAGTCTTACCAGCGTGATTCTCGCAAACCAATCGTAGAAGATGGCACACTGGAAGATGATCAGAACCGCAGGGACTTTACCATGAATGCCTTGGCGATCAGTCTGAATCCACCGGACTACGGCGAACTGATTGACCCTTTTGACGGGCAAGGCGATCTGCAACGCAAGCTGATTCGTACGCCGCTTGATCCTGATGTTACTTTCTCGGATGATCCTTTGCGGATGATGCGGGCCATCCGCTTTGCCACGCAACTCAAATTTGATATTGAACCCGATACTTTTGACTCGATCCTTCATAATCGAGAACGGATTAAAATTGTTTCGCAGGAACGCATCATTGTAGAATTAAACAAGATTATCTCAGCCGATCAGCCTTCTTATGGTTTTAAGCTACTCTTTTACAGCAAGTTGCTCCATATTATTTTCCCAGAAATGGTGGAGCTACAAGGAGTGGAGACGGTAGACGGGAAGGGACACAAGGACAATTTTTTCCACACGATACAGGTTCTGGATAATGTCGCCGAAGTTTCGGATCATCTGTGGCTCCGTTGGGCAGCGATCATGCACGATATTGCCAAGCCCGCTACCAAGCGATTTCATAAAAAAATCGGCTGGACTTTTCACGGGCACGAAGACAAAGGTGCCAGAATGGTTCCGCCCATCTTCCGCCGGATGAAGTTGCCGATGGATGAGCGAATGCGCTACGTACAAAAGCTAGTCAGATTGCACCTGCGCCCCATTCCTTTGGTCAGGGATAATATCACCGACTCAGCCTTGAGAAGGCTCCTCTTTGATGCTGGCGATGATCTTGAAGATTTGATGAAGCTCTGCAAAGCAGACATTACTTCCAAAAATTACGATAAGGTACAAAAACACCTCAAAAATTTTGAGATCGTGGAACAAAAGCTGCAAGAAGTAGAAGAAAAAGACGAACTCCGTAATTTCCAGCCTGTGATTGATGGAGAAATTATTATGAAAACTTTTGGCCTCAAGCCGAGTCGTCCCGTCGGAACTATCAAGACCGCCATTCGTGAAGCCATTCTGGACGGCGAGATTCGCAACGAATACCAAGAGGCTTATAATTATATGCTCCAAGAAGGGAAAAAACTAGGACTTGAGCCTGTGGATTAGTTTTGGGCTTTTTCCTGAAAATAAGAGTGGAAGATAATATTCATCGGATGACCAAAAATGGTCATCCGATAAATAAGTGATTCTTAGGGAAGAAGGCTTTTGAGGCGTTGATAATTGTTACCACTGGCTTGAGTGCTACAACCCACCTCTTGAGCCATTTGGTTAATATCTCTTACCCTGCTTTCTGAACTTGGATGCGTACTCAAAAACTCCGGTGGAGCTTGGCTGTTTCCTTCTTCCAGGATTTTCGCAAAGAAACCTGCTGCCCCATTGCATTGATATTGAGTCTTAGAAAGATAACGCACCGATTGTGCATCGGCGTCCGCTTCGGCTTTACGGCTAAATTTCAACCCAACTAAGTTGCCCACTAAACCTGCTGCTCCTTGGACTAATTGCCCAGAATTACCCGCGGCGATTTCAAGCAGGGCTGCTACCCCGTATTGCTTGGTCATGTTCGTGGTAGAATGGCGACGGTCAGCGTGAGCAATCTCGTGGCCCATCACACCCGCTAGATGGTCTTCACTATCCAGATATTTCATCAGACCTGTGTAGACATAAATATATCCACCCGGAGCCACGAAGGCATTGAGCGTCTTATCATCTCGGATGATATAAAGCTCCCAAGCAAAATCATCTTTATGCTCAATGTATCCAGAGTTGAGGATTTCATCGCGCATGCCTTCTAGGATACGATAAGCTTCCGCGTATTGATTTCGATCCAGAACGGGATACTCTTGAGGATTATTCTTAATTTCTTGCTTGAGTTGCTGCCCCAGTTGGATGTCGTCTTGTACGCTAAAAGCATTATAAGCATTAGGGCCTCCGGGGGCGCAGCCTGAGAAGGTCAGCGTAATTCCTCCCCACAAAATAAGAGGAAGGAAGAAATGTTTCAATAATTTTTTCATAGAATAAGGATGTATTTTTTTATTTAAACATTCATCACAGGAATTTCTCCCTCGACTATCAATTTGCCCTCAGTTGATTTTTTGACCTCTTCTACACTGACGTCAGGTGCCAATTCTCTCAACTTAAAGCCTCCTTCGGGCATAACTTCAAACATACCCAGTTCGGTTACGACTTTCTTCACACAGCGAACTCCTGTCAGAGGCAGGGTACACGCTTTTAGGAGCTTAGATTTGCCATATTTATCTACATGGCGCATCGCCACGATAATATTTTCAGCCGCTGCTACCAAATCCATCGCTCCTCCCATTCCTTTGACCATTTTACCGGGAATTTTCCAATTGGCAATGTCTCCGGTTTCTGAAACTTCCATCGCTCCCAAAATAGTCAGGTTGATATGTCCACCCCGGATCATTCCAAAGCTATCTGAAGAGCTAAACAAAGAAGAGCCGTCTCTCACGGTGATGGTTTGCTTACCTGCATTAATCAAGTCGGGGTCTACTTTGTCCTCGGTGGGAAAGGGACCAATCCCCAGCAAGCCATTTTCAGACTGGAGCACGACCTCGATGCCATCAGGGATATAATTGGCCACGAGGGTAGGAATTCCGATTCCTAGGTTCACATAAAACCCATCTTCTAACTCTCGGGCAATACGTTTTGCGATACCGTTTTTATCTAATGCCATAATTTTAGAATTTATAATCTCTGATTAAAAAATTTGTCCTCTTATTCAATCCAATAAACGATTTAGTTTTGCTCCATGCTGGTCTTTTGTGTGTGCATTTCTAATAAAAAACCACTTTTCTGCTGGTAAGTGTTGGTCAACCAGTGATGATCCCATTGCAGGGGGATAGCACCACGACCCACCAAGTGCAAACTTCCAGCACTAGACAGATGAAAGTCTTCTACGAAATCATTTCCCTCACTCCCTCCTTTTTTGATCCAAACTAATTTACCGTTACCTCGATGACAAGCTAAGAAAATATCTGTTTGTGAGGGAGCTAGTCTTTGATTTTCTGAGGTGGCACTTTGATTTTGATAAAAAAAGCCACCCGTGTAAACATAGCCATTTTTTTCATCAAGCGCAATGTTGGTTGCTTGGCTGGAAGAAACCCCCTGGGCGATGCTTTTCCAAATCAAATTCCCCAAGGGTGATATTTTGGCCAGAAAGCCATTCTCTACGTTCAAAGTAGGCTCCCCACTTGGATTGGTGCTAGAAGCAAGGGGGAAATCTGGGTCATCTGGGCTCGACCAAGCGTGTTGAGGAGCCAAATTCCCCGTTAAAAAAAAGCTCCCTGCCGAGTCGCACAAGATGGCTCTCACCTGAGCTTGACCGATGACATTTTTAAGCCAAGTGAGTTTTCCCTGATGGTCATATCTGGCCACGAAAACATCTTGGTTAAAAAAGCTTCCTTCTCTGGAAAAAAACTCCTTTGAGCTACGCAAGCTCTTTCCAGAAAAAATAGCCTCTCCACTGAAATTGCCCGTCAGATAAACGTATCCCCTGGCATCACAAGATAAAGCACTGGCATAAATGCCCGTGAGTTCGTTATTACCTGCACTCGCTTGTCTGATCCAGTTTAGTTTTCCATCTAAATGGTAAGCCGCCAAGTAAATATTTTTTTGAAGAATGGCTCCTAAGGATCGATTTCCTAATTGTAATTCTTGGGTAAAACTACCTGCCAAATACAGATAGCCTTGTGTACTGGAAGCTATTTTTGCCACGAGTTGATCTCCCGAACCTGACTGCTGTTGTAGCCAAATCAGATTCCCATCTTCATCCATACAGGCGACAAAGCTATCATAACCTTGGCTTGCCCACAGATTTATCGAGCCAAGGTGGAAATCTCCCCGAAATTGCCCTGTAATGTACAAACGCCCCGCTTTCCAGAGTATATCTCGCAGGGGGTTATTACTTTGCTGTACCCAAGCTAGCTTTCCGTTGGCCTTGAGCTTTAACAAAAAATATTCTCCTGCTTCTGCACGGAGCAGGAGCGAATCTATGACCAAAGACCTTGAAAAATAACCGTGCAGGTAGCGATTACCGTGCTGGTCTACCTGTACCAGTTTAAAGCCACTCAGGTAAGGGCTATCCAGCACCCATGCCTGAGTTTGTGCCCTTAAAGACAAGCACGATGTCCATGCCATGAACAGAAGCCAAGCCAGAAGGCGTATTTGGACGGAGTGGTCCGTTTTTTTATTCGCTAAAAAAATAGCAGTCTGCAGCTTGGCGATTATCAAGAGGATGAAACGGTTCTCTGCTCGATTCTTTTCTCGTAGTTTTTTCCTTGCAGAATCCGTTGCACGAATACGCCTGGCGTGTGAATCATATTGGGGTCAAGCTGTCCTGCTGGCACCAGTTCTTCTACCTCGGCAATCGTAACTTTGCCCGCAGTAGCCATGATGGGATTAAAATTCCGAGCTGTTCCTTTGAAGATCAAATTACCAGCCGTATCTCCTTTCCAAGCTTTTACGAGCGCGAAGTCAGCTCTTAGCCAAGCTTCCATCAAGTACATTTTGCCATCAAACTCGCGTACTTCTTTACCTTCGGCCACTTCTGTACCATAGCCAGCCGGGGTAAAGAAAGCGGGAATGCCAGCTCCCCCTGCACGAATTCTCTCCGCGAGTGTACCTTGGGGGATCAAATCGACCTCCAATTCGCCTGAAAGCAACTGTCGCTCAAATTCTTTATTTTCGCCGACGTAGGAAGAAATCATTTTTTTGACTTGGTGCTGTTTGAGCATCAAGCCGATGCCAAAATCATCTACTCCGGCATTATTAGAGATGCAAGTTAGGTTTTTTACGCCTGTTTTTACCAGAGCGGCGATGCAGTTTTCAGGGATACCACACAGGCCAAAGCCTCCTAGCATGAGGGTAGCTCCATCAAAAATATCTTTGCACGCTTCATCGGCGTTGTTGAATACTTTATTTACCATTGTTTATCGCTATTTTGTTGGCTTGGAAAAAAGATTAAAAAATCATCCGAACTCAAATATAATCGAATCTCTCAGATTTGAAAACAAGAAGAAGCTCCAATTCTGATGGTTTATCTTGAAATGTTCATGTATATAAATATATGACTTGCAATTTCGAGTTTTCAGCTAGTTTCTATATAAAATAAGCCCACAGCCGATAAAAATGGACAATCGCTCCCAACACCACCAGCACCAGTAAACGATAAATCCAAACATCCGCGTGCTTGTATTGGGTAGCAAAACGTGCCCCGATGAAGGCTCCAATACCCTGACCCAGTGCGGTAAACAGCCCTAAAAACCAATCTACCTGTTCGTTCCATACGAAGATCAACAATACAGGGAGGGCATAGGCCAGCACGATGATTAGCTTAATCGCATTAGCATAACTGATCGTATAGCCCACGCCGAGTACCAATCCAGCCAAGAGAAAAATCCCTACTCCAGCTTGGATAAAACCCGCGTAAATACCAATCACGAACATCACCAAGACCGCCAGAGGGCTCTTGCTCTTTTGTCCGTCGGCACCAGGTCCTTGAAGCCATCTTTTGGGTTTTACTAAAATCACCATGAGCATGAAAATCATGAGTACGCCTATAAATTCCTTGAGAAATTCAGGATCAATGCGGGTAGCCAGCCAAGCACCTAACAAGGCTCCCAGCACACAAGGAAGGATAGACCACCCAGCAGCGCCTAGCTCGATGCGCTTACTTTTGAGAAAAGTCCCCACTCCGATCATACTTTGGAATAAAACAGCGACCCGATTTGTCCCGTTCGCCACGTTGGCGGGCAAGCCCATGGACATCAGGATGGGCAACATAATCAGGCTCCCACTTCCGGCTAAGGTATTGATAAAACCAACTACGATGCTAGTCAGCAGGATCAAAGTATAGGTGAGGTACATCTCGTGCTCTATTTTGGTGATGAGCAAAGGTGAGCATTTATTCGTAAAATCTGTCCCTTGTCAAAACTTAATCATGGTTTGGGGCAGGCGTATTCTTAAGGCTCTAACGCTTGCTTCTGAAAGTGGATTACCGATTAGGTTCAGTCGCTGTAAAGACCGAAAATGTTGCCACTCTGATCCTAATTTTTGAATCCGATTAAAGCTTAGGTCAAGAGATTCCAAACGAGGAAGCCGTGTAATTTCTTGAGGAATGGTTTCTAATTGATTTTCTCTGAGGGAGAGCAGTCGTAGTCTGTCCAAGAAGCTGATATTTTCATCGATAATGCAGATTTGGTTGAAGCTCAGTCTTAGAATTTCTAATTCTCTTAAATAAATAATCTCGAGTGGGATTTCTTGGATCTGATTATGCTCTAGATCTAGAATACGAAGTTTATTCAGAAAAGCAATTTCTCGGGGAATTTGACTAAGCTCCACTTGGCGCAGTTCCAATTCTTCCAAATTGCGTAATTCACCAATAGAGGCGGGAAGTTGGTTGAAGACTTCTCGGTAGATGTATAATTTCTTGAGTTGCTTGATTGCATCGGTAAAACCGTATTTCAGGCAAAAAGCAATTTTGTTACCAGAGCTGGAGAGTAAGCGATGCCAACTTTCGTCTACGGAATAACTACCTCCTTTGAGAATCTGGAAAGCTAGTTCTACCGTAGCTTTATCATGGCTGGAGAGTAGTTTTTTTAGCTTTTCCACGGCCTCCGGGCTGGACTCTGGATAGTGAGCAGTGTGCATGCTATATAATTCTGTTAATATGCCAATGTCGACTAAAAACCAATATAAGATTATTTTCTATAAAAACATACGAAAATCGAGATTAGTAGGTCGGAATAGGCTAAACCGATCTGCCCAGATGATCGTGGAGTATTATCTCGATAGCATTTACTCAGCCCTCAAATACTTATTAATTGCGCTTTTGATCTTGATTTTGCCAGTGCTGCGGGCTCAAGATGCAGGCTTAAAAAATCTTTCGCTCTTTGAGGCAGACCTGCAACAAATTCGGCAAAAACTGAAAATTCCGGGCATGAGTCTTTTGATTCAATCACAGGGAAAAATTGTCTGGGAAAAACAAATAGGCTACGCTGATTTGAACCGCCAGCTTCCCGTGCGAGCCGAAACGCTTTTTCCCGTGGCCTCCATTAGCAAAACTTTCGCGTCCGTACTGGTGATGCAATTAGCAGAACAGGAGCTTTTACGACTGAGCGACACAGTAAAACACTGGCTACCTGACAAGGACATTCCACGATCCATCCAGATTCAGCATCTGCTCTCCCACACTTCTCAGGCGAATGTGGGTGAAAACTTTGACTATAGCTATCGCTACGCTTGGCTAGGAGCCATTTTGGAAAAGGCCACTGGAAAAAATTTAAAAACACTTTGTCTAGAACACATTCTCGACCCTCTGCAGATAGAGCGCACGATTCCCGGCCTAGGTGCGACTGGATATACCACGCTGAGCCAAGCCATCGCTAGCCCTTATTTTTGGAAAAAAGGAAAGGTAGTCAAAGGAAATCTCCCTCGCCCCGGCCTAAGAGCCACGACGGGCTTGGTTTCTACTCCCAGAGATTTGGCAAAATTCTCTCAGGCTCTTGACACGGACACACTCGTTTCCCGAGCCAGTAAGGAACAGATGTGGGCACCTTTTGTCTCTATAAATGGAGATACGCTGCCCTACGGGCAAGGGTGGTTTGTACAAAAGCTAGAGGGATACAAACTGGTGTGGCACTATGGGCAAGAGGATGGTTATGCTTCACTTTTGCTCAAGATTCCAGCTAAAAACTTGACTTTCATTGCTTTGGCTAATTCCAACCCTCTCTCTGAACACGGGCAGATTATTCACGGCAATTTACTGCGTTCGGCTTTGGGTTTTTCTTTTTTAAAAAATTTCGTGATGAGTCCTCAAAGCGCTTTACCTCCTCTGCCTTGGTCAACTTCTTTGGACAGTTTAGATGCGTTTTTGCGCAACATACAAAATCCAAAAACGAAGCGCATATACCGAGATGAAATCATCAGCAGAATTATGATGTATAGCTTCTTGGCCGAACACGACGATCAGGCACTAACATTAGCACAGGGGTTAATCCATCTTTTGGTAAAGTACCATCCCGAAGTTGAAGATTGGGCAGACCTGCCCCTGCTCCACGCTTTATCCACATTGACTCGACGAGGAGTGGAAGCGTGCTACCCTTTGACAGAAAAACTTATTCAGAATGTAACCTCCAAGTATCCTCATCATCCCCATGCTTTGTATTTAGCGGGAGCTTATTTTGAGGAGAGGCAACAAGAAAAGCAAGCCATTGCCTATTACGAGCAGATTGGAGATTTACCCAATTTATCTCCTTTCTGGTACACGGTGCTCTCTGTCTTGAAGGCAGGGCGTTATTATGTAGATAAAGACCCTGCTAAGGCAAAAAAATATTTGCAAAATGTAGTGAACTGGGGATGGAACATCGGAGGTGCCGTGACGCAAGCCAGACAATTATTATATCAGATGAGATAATGACTGATTGTTAATGGCTAGCGATCAGCACTTTGCAACTTTTCTTTTGCAAGCTTACTAGCTGAAAACTGATTGCTAAATATTCAAGGTTTGAGTTTCTGGTAAAGTTTGTTCACACGTTCGCGGGCCCTTTTGAGGCGCATCTTCACGGCACTTTCTCCTAAATTAAGGGCGGTTTGAATGCCTTTGATGGGAATTTTCTCGTGGTATTTGAGCAAAAGGATCATTTTATCTTCGGGTGGAATTTGCACCAGCAGTTCTTCTAAAATCTGGAGGCTTAGTTCCTGAGATAACTCCGTTTCTCCTTCGGACAAATCTTCTACGGAGTCGGCCAGCTTTTCGGTAATTTTTTCGTGATAATTTTTTTTGCTTTTGCGCAAATAATCCAGACAAGTATTATGCACAATGGCATCTAACCAAACTGAAAATTTAGATTCTTGCCGATAGCTGTCTAGTTTGAGAAAGACCTTGATAAAAACCTCTTGGGTCAAATCTTGGGCGGCATCCTCATCCTTTACCATGGATTGACAGCGTTGAACAATTTTCTTCTTGTAACGCTCGGTCAGGGTAGCAAATAGTTTGGGGTCAAAGCTTTCTTTAAGCCTTTCTACCATCATTTCATCGCTGAGTGCATCCATAAGACTTTCATAATACCAGAAATCTCTATGAAAACTAATTCTAACTTCCTAAAATCTTAGCCAAGGCATTCTCATACAAATCCTTGGCTTCTTGGGTAGTAAGAAGCAAGTCACCATCTACTCGGAAGCCTTGCTCTGTTACTACGCCTAGGGCTGAGCAGGGAAAATCAGCCTTTTCTAAAAAATCCTCCAAAGCCTTTTGTTGATCGGCCTTCACCGATACGACCACCCGACTTTGGCTTTCTCCAAACAAAAAAGCATCCTTACGAATCTCATCCCTGCTCTTGATATCAAAACCCAGACCTCGGTACATGGCCGACTCCGCCAAGCAAACCCACAAACCGCCATCTGACACATCGTGAGCCGATTGTAAAACCCCTGCTCGGATTAAATCTTTCATCACTTCCTGTAAGCGAGCCTCCTCTTCTAAATCAAAAGCCGGAGCAGGAGAGGCCTTGATTTGATGATAAGCATAAAGATATTCCGAAGAAGCCAAATCGTTTTTGGATTCACCGATTAAATAAATCAAGTCGCCCGTCGCTTTAAAATCCAAAGTCATTCGGTGATCTAGGTTGTCCATCAAGCCTAGCATCCCGATCGTAGGCGTAGGGAAAACGGCATTGCTCACGTTGCCTTCTGCTTTGCTGGCCGAGGAGGCTTGATTGTAAAAGCTCACGTTCCCGCCCGTCACGGGGGTTCCTAATTTTTCGCAGGCTTTAATCATGCCTTGCACCGCGCCTACAAATTGCCAATATACTTCGGGGTGATAAGGGTTTCCAAAATTCAAATTATTGGTAATTGCCACGGGTTCCCCTCCGGTGCAAACTACATTTCGCGCTGACTCGCAAACCGCGATGGCGGTTCCTATTTCGGGGTCAGCATAGACGTAGCGCGGATTACAATCCACGGTGATGACGATCGCTCGATCGGCTTTACCACCTTGGGGAGGCTTAACCAATACGACCGCGGCGTCTGCTGGAGCGTTGGTTGTACTATTAGCCGTACCCACCATGGAATCATATTGCTCGTAGATCCATTGCTTTGAGGCGATGTTGGGATGGCTTAATAAGAATTTCCCGATTTCTTGGTAGGTTTCTGTACTTTCGGGCAAGGGAACTGTATCTAGGTTAAATTTCTTAAATGATTGATAATAAGCTGGTTCTGCCCATTCTCGGTGATACACGGGGGCACCTCCTCCCAATACCAGCGATTCTGCGGGAACATCTGCCACGAGTGTTCCTTTTTGGTAAAATTCCAATCTATCGCCTGAGGTTACTTCACCAATTTGCACACAATTGAGATCCCATTTTTCAAAAATGGCCTGAATTTCCTGTTCTTTTCCCTTTTTACCTACCAGTAACATACGCTCCTGAGATTCAGATAGTAGAATTTCCCAAGCCAACATGTTTTCTTGGCGCAAGGGGACTTTGTCCAAATCTATCCGCATCCCGTGTTCACCTTTGGCACTCATCTCGGAGGTAGAGCAAATGATCCCCGCCGCACCCATATCTTGCATTCCCACCACGTGCCCACTGGCGATTACTTCTAGGGTCGCTTCCAATAAAAGTTTTTCCTGAAAAGGATCCCCCACTTGTACGGCAGGCAGGTCTTTGGCAGAATCTTCGGTAATATCTTTAGAAGCAAAGGCAGCCCCATGAATGCCGTCCTTACCCGTGGAGGAACCAATGATAAAGACGGGATTGCCTTCTCCCAAGGAAATGGCACTGGCAATTTTGTCCGTTTCTAAAATACCCGCCGAGAAAGCATTGACCAAAGGATTGGTATTATAGCATTCATCAAAAAAAACTTCTCCGCCCACCGTGGGCACGCCAAAAGCATTTCCATAATCACCAATCCCCTTCACGACTCCTTTGATCAGGTAATGGGTTCGATCTAATTTTAAATCACCAAAACGCAGGGAATTTAACTGGGCAATCGGTCGTGCTCCCATCGTGAAAATATCACGATTGATGCCTCCCACACCAGTAGCTGCTCCCTGATAAGGCTCGATGGCCGAGGGGTGATTGTGCGACTCAATCTTGAAAGCGCAGGCTAGGCCATTCCCAATATCGACCAATCCTGCATTTTCTTCGCCTGCTTCGGCCAGCATACGGGGAGAACTTTTGGGAAGCTTCTTAAGCCAGACAATGGAGTTTTTGTATGAACAATGCTCCGACCACATCACCGAGTAAGCACTTAACTCCGTGAAATTAGGCACACGACCTAGAATATTTTTGATCTTCTCAAATTCTTCTTCGAGCAGACCTAATTGCTGAGCAGTCTCGAGGGTTGTTTCCATTTAATTTTCAGGTTGCAGGTTACAGGTGGTGTGAAGCCACGCCTGATGTTCCCTTGTTATTTTTTTTACAGAACAAAAATACAGGAAATTCCTGAAAATGATAAAATCCTTCGAGAGGGGCTTGATCTGTGCCCTCTCTCCATCCCTTTAATCCCTGTTTTATTTTGTATTTTTGGGGGAATAATTATTTATCAAAAATCTTATCACGGTGAGTAGTACATACGGGAAAATATTCAAAATCAGTACCTTTGGTGAATCGCACGGAAAGGCCGTTGGCGTGACCATTGATGGCTGTCCGGCTGGTTTAGAAATAGATGAGGCTTTTATCCAAAAAGAATTAGACCGCCGTAAGCCCGGTCAATCCAAGATCGTGACCCAGAGAAAAGAAGCCGATCAGTTTGAAATCCTTTCTGGGGTTTTTGAAGGCAAGACCACGGGCACGCCTCTGATGATGGTAATCTGGAATCAGGATGCCAAAAGCAAAGATTATTCACACATTGCAGATAAATTCCGCCCCTCTCACGCCGATTACACTTATTACGCAAAATATGGCATTCGTGATTACCGAGGAGGAGGACGAAGCTCCGCCCGTGAAACCGCCGCCAGGGTAGCAGCCGGAGCAATTGCTAAGCTTTTGTTGAAGCAACTGAACGTAGAAATCTACGCCTATGTTTCTCAAGTAGGCCATTTGAAGTTAGATACTCCCTATACTCAGGTTGACCTTCAGGAAATAGAAAAAAATATCGTGCGCTGTCCAGATAAAACCTTGGCCGAGCAGATGATTGATTTTATCAAGCAAGTCCGCAAAGAGGGTGATACAGTGGGAGGTGTGGTCAGTGGCTTGGTCAGAGGCGTGCCGCCTGGCTGGGGAGAACCCGTCTTTGATAAGCTTCACGCTGAATTGGGTAAAGCCATGCTCAGTATCAATGCCGTGAAGGGTTTTGAATATGGCAGTGGCTTCGCAGGGGTCAATATGTTAGGTTCCCATCATAACGATCTTTTTTACGAAGAAAAGGGGCAGATTAAAACCAAAACTAACCACTCTGGCGGCATTCAAGGAGGGATTTCTAATGGAGAAGATATTTATTTTAGAGTGGCTTTCAAGCCCGTGGCTACCCTAATGCGCGATCAAGAGAGTGTCAATGAAGCGGGTGAGAACACAACCGTTTCGGGCAAAGGCCGCCACGACCCCTGTGTGGTGCCACGTGCCGTGGCGATTGTAGAAGCCATGACGGCCTTAGTGCTGGCAGATTTTTATTTAAGAGATCGGAATGCGAGATTAGATCAGTTTTAAATCAAGAAAAAGAAAGATGGAAAAAGCAATGCTAGAAACACTGCCCTTGGGAGAAATCCTCAGAAAAGAAGAATACCTGATTACCCTAGAAGGTGATCTGAAACGCTTTTACAGCTTAGAGGAGGTCAAGGCAGATTATATCCAAGGACAAATTTTTATCCAGATGTCAGCAAGTATCAAACACGAAGAAATTTTTGTCGAGTTATTAACGCAGCTCGCTTTTTTGGCAAAATCCACTAAAATGGGGAAAGTATTCGGCTCCAGAGCGGCGATCGCGATAGATCCTGATTATCATCCTGAGCCTGATATCTTTTTTGTTTCCAAGGATAATCCAGGGACTTATCAAGCCAATTACTTCGAGGGAATTCCTGATTTGGTGATAGAAATTGTTTCTAGTTCTACGCGCAAACTGGATTTAGAACAAAAACGCCCTCTCTACCAAAAATACGGCGTACCCGAAATTTACATGATTGATTTCCTAAAAGAAAAAATATATGTTGACCTAAAACAAGAAGATCAATATCAAAGCCAGATTCTTGGCAAAACTGGACTGGTGCAAAGCCAATTAATTCCTGACTTTCAAATCAAACTATCCGAACTTCTTTAACACATAACACAAAAGCAATGAAGCAACGTTATTTTCTAATCATATTATGCGCTCTAAGCCTCTTCACGGCTTGTCAGACCGAGCAAGAGAATCAAGAACAAGCCGCGATAACCCTCACTTCCGTAGACGGAAAGTCCGAAGTGAAGAGCCTAAAAACTGACTTACCGCTGGATAAAATCAAACTTCCCGAGGGCTTTAAAATCACGGTATTCGCCAAAGTGGAAAATGCCCGTTCACTCACGCTCAGCCCCAATGGTACCATCTTCGTGGGGAACCGTAAAGCCGATAAAGTTTATGCCGTGCGAGACGAAGACGGGGACTTCGTAGCGGATCAAGTATACGTGATCGACGAAGGCTTGAATATGCCCAATGGGGTAGCTTTTAGGGATGGGAGCCTGTACGTGGCCGAGGTGAATCGTATCTTACGCTACGATAATATTGAAGACGACTTGCAAAATCCCCCCGAGCCAGTCGTCGTTTACGACAAATTTCCCGAGGATAAATGGCACGGCTGGAAGTTTATCAGCTTCGGACCAGACGGGAAGCTCTACGTACCTGTGGGTGCGCCTTGTAATGTCTGTGAGCCAGAAAAAGAGGTTTACGCCACCATTACCCGCATGAACCCCGATGGGAGTGATCTAGAAATTTACGCCGAAGGAATTCGTAATAGCGTGGGCTTCGACTGGCATCCTGATACCAAAGAACTCTGGTTTACCAATAACGGACGCGATATGCTGGGGGATGATATACCGAATGACGAACTCAATCGTGCGCCCAAGGAAGGAATGCACTTTGGTTTTCCCTTCTGCCACCAAGGTGATACGCCTGATCCTGAATTTGGGAATCTGAAACCCTGCAAGGCTTCTACCGCTCCTGTACAAAAATTGGGTCCGCACGTGGCGGCTTTGGGCATGCGTTTCTACCAAGGGAAAATGTTTCCAGCCGATTACCAGAAACAAATCTTTATTGCCAAGCACGGCTCCTGGAATCGTACCCAGAAATCAGGCTACAATGTATCCCTCGTGAAGCTAAATGGGACAGATAAGGTAGCCGAACACGAGGTCTTTGCCGAAGGTTGGCTCAACGAAACCACCCAAGAAGTGTGGGGTCGCCCTGTGGATGTACAAGAAATGCCCGATGGTTCGCTCCTCGTCTCTGACGATTATGCCGATGTGATTTATCGGATTGTGTATGTGGGTTAGCAAAGACCCAAAAATTAAAAAATGATAAGAATTTACACCCGAAAAAAACCAAGCTTTTTTCGGGTGTGCCTTATTTCAATTCTACTCAAAAGTAAAATTTATGAACCCCCAACCCAAAGTAGCGGTACTGCTTTCTGGCTGTGGTTTCTACGACGGAACCGAGATTCAAGAAGCGATTTTTACACTCTTAGCCCTCGATAAATATGACTGTGAAAGTGTTTGCTTTGCCCCTGATATCGAGCAGCGCAATGTTGTCAATCACCTCACGGGTGAAGATATGGACGAAACCCGTAATGTACTCGTGGAGGCCGCTCGGATTACCCGAGGGCGCATCCAAAGAATGGAAACCCTAAACGTGGACGAGTTTGATGCCCTCATCATTCCCGGAGGCTTCGGGGTAACCAAAAACCTCACCCAAAGTGGCAGTGGAGAAGCATTACCCGAAGTGCATCAAATCATTAAGGATTTCTACGAAGCTCGCAAAATCATCGGAGCCGTTTGCCTTTCCCCCACGGTACTCGTGCAGGTTTTTGACAATATGGGCATCCAAACTAAGCTCAAACCCGAAGGGGCAGACTCTGCCGAGGAATCTATGCGTATTGCTGAAAAAGGGCTTTTTGACAAGGAAAATCGTATTCTGACCTCGCCTTGCTATACCAGAGACGCGCCCATCGCCTATGTTTATTTGGGGGTAGAAAGTACCATCATCCGTATGACACAGCTTTGCAAGGTTAGATGACCTCTTGTGTTTTTTCTAAATAAAATAATCCCGAAAGATGAATTCACCTCTCGGGATTTTTTGGTATTGCAAAGAAATTTTCAACAAAGAACCGAGGAACGGTTTAATAATACTTGTAGCGTTTGTCTTCAATCTCTGCCGCTTCGCGTACCGCTTGATTGGTCATGAACTGTGCTCTCTGTTGTTTGGTATTCAACAGTTGGTTTTTGTATTGCGTATAATCTGCAATTTTCGGAGCGGGAGTCTTTTTGATTAGTTGTAGTACAAAGACGCCATTTTCGTCTCGGAAGGGTTCGGTTTTTTCACCATCTTTCAGACCAAAAGCTTTACCGACTGCCTTTGGATTTAAGCCCGTATTTTGGATCGTATTGGTGCTCATCGTCAAATCATTGGCCGTATTGACTTGTGCATCATTGCCGTATTTCTTTGCCATATCCTCTAGGGTTTTGGCTTGGGCATCGAGTTTCTCAATGATTTGCTTGGCTTTCATCTCCTTCAAAACCTCCATTTGTAACTGATCTCGGAAAATTTCCACGTCAGATGCATCTTTTTCTGTCTTTTTGGTCAGGGCAGCGATGATGTAATGGGTTCCTTCCTGTGTTTCCAGCACATCAGAAACTTCACCCACCTTAGCATCTGTGAAAGACCAGCGTACAATCTCTCGTGCCCCACGAATAGGTCCGATATTACTAGCCGTAGGATTCAACTGACCAGAGTTTTGCAGGATAATGCTAGAATCTGCTTCGGCGGTTGCCTTCAACTCATCATAGGTATTGGCTTTGCTACGTAGTTCCTGTGCACGACGGAACACCTGATTGATGGTTTCTTGACTGGGGTCAAGGCTTTTCTGAATCGTGGCTACCTTGTAGGTCTTGTTGGTTTTGGGATAAGTAACGCCCAAAATGTGATAACCAAAGCGGGTCTCGACCAGGTTGGGCACAAGTCCTTTCTCGTCTCTGACAAAAGAAGCCTCTTCAAAGGGGCCAACCATGTCGCCTTTTCCAAAGAAGCCTAGATCTCCTCCCTTGTCTTTGGTTCCATCCGAACCATACTGCCGAGCCATGGCAGCAAAGTCTGCTCCGTCTTTGATTTTTTGCAGCACTTCATTGGCCTGCTCTCGTATTTCGGCTTTCTTCTCATCGTCTGCATCGGGTTGCACACTGAATAGAATATGTCTGGCTCTTACGAATTCAGCGGTATCTTCTTTTACTTCGGAAACTTTATAAATATTATAAGTAACTCCTTCTGTGTAGGGGCCATATACTTTACCAACTTCGATGTCATCATTTTCATCAAAAATCTTAATGGGTAATTCCTTTACAGTTTGGAAGCGGAAGGGAGTGACATTGTCAGAGTAGGTAACGGCAAAAGATGAATCATCTTCGGTTTTGACAAATTCCGTGGCTAACTGTTTGATTTCCTCTTGGAAAGCAGCACTATCCTGAGCGGAAGGATTGATTTCCAAGGCCACATACTCCAGAGTACGCGTCTCTTGAGCTTTGTATTTTTCGGGATGTTCATCCAGATACTTTTCTAATTGAGCATCTGTAATCTGAGGGATTAGGGTAGAATCAAGGATAGAACTAAAAGGCACATAAAGATACTTGATCTCTGCCTTGGCCGTTTGATTTTGATACTGTTGCTGAGCTTCGGCTTGGGTAACATAGGCAGAAAACCGCATTAAATCAGTATACTTGGTTTGGATACGGTTTTTAACCATTTGATCCTCAAAGCTAACCCAGGCGTATTTTTGTTGAGGAGGAAGCTGGTCAAAATTTTGGAGATAGTTGATCAATTGCGCTTTTCTAAATTCACCTGTTTCTTGATCGGTGAATTGCTGCCGCACCCAAGGGTGGATAAAAAGCGAATCTCCTTGTACCATCGCCACTCTTTCCTCTTCGCTGACCTTGATACTTAGTTCGTTGTATTCTTCTTCAAAAGCATACTTTTGTATCAGGTTATTCCAAGCTTGCTCTCTCAGGCTAGTCATTTGGTTTTCATCAGGAGATTGATTGGTATTGAGGCGATAGTTAGCGATTTGCTGGTTAAGTACTTGATCGTACTCTTCAAAGCTAATCTTGACTCCATTAATTTCTCCTACATATCGCTTACCTCCTCCTAGCAAGCCCCCACCAGGGCCTAGCAAATCTGCTAAGATAAAGGCGACGATAGATATTCCGATAAAGAAAATAGCTAGACCAGAATATCTTCTAATCTTGTTAATTACTGCCATATGCTAATCACGTTTTAAAATAGTTCCGCAAATATAAACATTTCGTGGAGGATCGACAAAGATATCGAAAATTTGACAAGTGTATTCTCAAATCGGCCATGACCATCGTGTTGTAAAAATTAAGTTCAGTTTGTAAAATAAAACCCTAGGTTCCTAGGGTCTAGACTCATGTCTTGTAATGAATAGGCAAAAAACCACGCCATTTTCCAAAATAGAGACGAAATAAGCTAGATATTACTTGACTATCTATGATGACAAAAGGACGATTTAGTTCGTTCAAAGGCATTTTCCGTAAGGTAGAAGGAAAGCAGACCATGAATTTTCCCAAGAGAAAACTTGGCACTTGATTTTGGGGAGGCTCTATTTTTGGCACTCTATTAATTCGCGAGAGGATTTTTCTAAATGGGAAAATAATCTAGCTAAGAAACACCATCGTTGCGGAGGTTTTTGGTGAAAATAGACGCCCATACGGTATCTAAGTAAATTTTTTCTAAAAATGGCTCCATTTTTAATCAACCGAGGCTTATTTGCGCTCTCATAAAGAGAATCAGAAGGCTGAATTTTCCCTTCAAGAAATTAGTTTTTTCGTTCTTTTTTGGGAAATGATATTACATGTCTGCTATTTATAATTAGAAATCAATTTGCTCTTGCTCGGTAGCGAATACTGAGAAGATGCATTTGGATTGAATGTACTTAAAACAATTGACCACGGACTCTCAAGCCTTTTGAGAGACTTAGCTTTTCTTTTTGCCCTAAAATATTATGTGCTTATTACACATTGCGCCGCGAGCATTGGAAGCTGGCTCTCTCCTATTTTTCACAAGCCTTTCATTACCAAGCACTTGAGGTTTCGTTAGTTTCTATGTAGCTCCATCTTTTACTTGATTTTCTCTCCCGATTTACACTCAAAAAATGAGGCGTTCCTGTAAAGGCAGGAGTATCGGCTTTTTAATTTTCTAAACCTTACCTCCTCCGTGGCGTCTCGGTACGACTCTAAGTAACTGTGTCTCAAAGCGGTCGTTTCCCCTAGTACAGAACAATAACTAAACCTTAAATAACTAAAATTATGAATCTTGTATGGGATATAAAACTCTACTTGCTCTCCCTGCTTCTACTGACTACGCAGGGCTACCTGCAAGCACAGGAGGTAAGTAGTTTTACGCTAATCAACGCAAGCACTGATCAAGATATCAAGCCCCTCGAAGATGGGGATGTGATCAACCTCGCCATCCTGGGTACACAACAGCTAAACATCCGAGCCAATACCAATCCTAGCGTGGTAGGAAGTGTTAATTTTTCGCTCGATGCAAAAGCTAGTTTTCGTATAGAAAGTGTTGCTCCTTACGCCTTAGCGGGCGATCAACAAGGAGATTACTATAATTGGACGCCTAGCTTAGGACAGCACACCGTTACAGCCACTCCTTACTCTGGAGCCAGTGCTACGGGAACCGCCGGCCAGGCTTTGAGCATTACTTTTTCTGTTATTAACCAAGCAGGTACAGTTCCTAATGCGCCCAGCCAACTGCAAGCGCAGGCTACAGCTTACAATCAAGTAAATCTGACTTGGAAAGACAATGCCAATAATGAGAATCAGTTTGTTGTTGAAACGGCTCCTTCTACGGATGGCCCTTTTACACAATTAGTCAGCCTGCCGGCTAATACTAGCTCTTATACCCACAATGGTCTTCAGGAATCACAAAAAATTGTTTATCGTGTAAAAACACAGAATCAATACGGAGCCTCTGCTTACTCGAATCTTTATCAGGTACAAACTCCGCTGAAACCCGTTGATCCTACGCCTGATCCTGAGCCACAGCCTAATGTACAAACCGTAGTAGGTTTGACGCTGGTAAATGCCAATACCAATCAAGACATTGGCCCACTGACTAACGGTATGGTTATCAATTTAAACGAGGTAGGAAGCGCACTCAGTGTTCGTGCTACAACCAATCCACAACCCGTGGGCAGTGTGACTTTCAACTGGAATGAGGGTACTCAAATCCAAACTGAAAATATTCTGCCTTATGCCCTAGCAGGTGATACCCAAGGCGACTATGTATCTTGGACACCTACCTTAGGAAATAACAAGATTACGGTAAGCCCCTACACCGAACGATGGGCTGGAGGAGAGGCTGGACAGGCATTGACGGTACAATTTACCGTGATCGACCAAGCAGCAGGAACCATCCCTGCTAGTCCGAGTCAATTATTAGCCCAAGCGAGCTCTTCTAGTCAAATAGAAATCACTTGGCAGGATAACTCGAGTAACGAAGCACAGTTCGTCTTAGAATCAGCTCCTGCTACCAGTGGCCCCTTTTCCGTGTTGGCTACCTTACCTGCCAATACGACTTCTTATTCACATACAGGACTTTCTGCAGGTCAGAAAGTAGTATACAGAGTCAAAGCACAAAATCAATTCGGAGCTTCGGCTTATTCTAATTTGTATCAAGTACAGACTCCACTCCAAGTACCTGCTCCGCCCACGAATTTACAAGCTTCTGAGATCACAGAGAATTCTCTATTACTCTCGTGGACAGGCAGCGACTTTGGTGATGAATACATCGTACAATTATCTACGCAAGTCAATACGGGCTACAATACCGTCCAAACGGTGAACTGGGGAATCAATCAAGCCCAAATCAACGGCTTGGCGGCTGGTACGGATTATTATTTTCAGGTGCTTACTCGTTCTCAGCAGCAAAACTCTGTACCCAGTTCAGCGATCAAAGCTACTACGCTCAATCCGCCTCCACCTCCTCCTACCACGATCGCCGTGGCAAGTCTTACCTTGATGAACGCGGATACTGACCAAGAAATCGGCTCCTTGACCGAGGGAATGGTCATTAATTTTGCTGAAATTGGCACACGAAACCTGAGTGTAAGAGCCAATACCAACCCCAGCAATGTAGGAAGTGTGCAATTTAATTTGAACGGAGCCAACATTCAGATTGAAAATGTCAGCCCTTACACTATTGCCGGAGATGAGGCTGGAAATCCACTTCCCTGGACTCCCGCTCTGGGCGAAAATACCCTAACCGTTACCCCTTTCACACAGATGTGGGCAGGAGGTCAGAGCGGTGAAGCCCTAACGGTCAGCTTCACAGTCATTGATGAAGCTCAAGGTACTCCTCCTGCGGGTCCTAGCAATCTAAACGCTCAGGCTGATTCGCCTAACCAAGTGAGTATTGCCTGGCAAGATAATGCTGATAACGAGACACAATATATCCTAGAAACTGCCTCCAGTACCGGAGGGCCTTTTACCGTGTTGGCTACGCTCGGTGCGAATACACAAGCTTATACCCATACTGGTCTTAATCCAGAACAATCATTGGCCTACCGTGTAAAAGCACGTAACCAGTTTGGCGACTCTCCTTACACGAGTGTATTGCAGATACAAACTCCTTCCCTTCCACCGCCGCCACCACCACCTACCGAAAAACAAAGTGTGGTTAGCTTCACCTTGATCAACGCAGATACTGACCAAGAAATTGGCCCCTTGACCGAGGGCATGGAGATTAACATAAGTGAAATTGGCACACGTAATCTCAACGTCAGAGCCAATACCGATCCGGCAACCGTGGGCAGTGTCAAGTTTGCTTACAATGGCGATCCTAACTACAAAACTGAAAATGTAGCTCCTTATACGCTTGGAGGAGATAACAATGGTAATTATTTACCTTGGACTCCTAGCTTGGGAAATCAAATTCTCAAGGCCACACCTTATCCAGAGGCTAATATTCAGGGAGAAGCAGGTACTCCGCTCGAGATTTCTTTCCGTATCATAGAGGACGAAATCAATACGGGTGGTCCTGACCCCGATCCACCTGCCCCGGGTACGCCTCCCGTTGTGAGCGGAGAATTAAGAAAATGGCATAAAATAACGATCTCGTTTACAGGCCCTAATACGAGTGAAGATGCTTCTTTCAACCCCTTCCTGAATTATCGCTTGGATGTAACTTTCAAGAATGGAAATAAAGAATACGTAGTGCCCGGTTACTACGCGGCCGATGGGAATGCTGGTGCCACCAGTGCCAAAAGTGGTAGCATCTGGAAGGTACATTTTGCTCCCGATGAAGTAGGAACTTGGAGTTTTAAAGCTTCTTTCCGTAAGGGAAATAATGTTGCCGTGAACGATAACCCTTTGGCAGGGCAAGCCTCAGACTTAGACGGTCAGGGTGGCTCTTTTCAGATCGCTCCTAGCAACAAGGGAGGCAAGGATTTTCGCGCCAAAGGTAAACTCAAGTATGTCAATGAGCACTTCATGAAGTTTAGCGAAACCGGGGAATATTTCCTCAAAGGAGGAGCCGATAGCCCTGAAAACTTCTTGGCTTACCGAGATTTTGACGGAACCTACAACCACGGTGGCCCAGATTTTACGAAAACATACGATCCCCATAAAAACGATTGGAAAGCAGGCGATCCTACTTGGAAAAATGGCAAAGGAAAAGGCATGATCGGCGCTTTGAATTACCTCTCTTCTAAGGGAATGAATTCCGTTTACTTTATTACTATGAATGTGAATGGCGATGGAAAAGACGTATGGCCCTGGACTTCGCACACCGAACGCTACCGCTACGATGTATCCAAGCTAGACCAATGGGAAATCGTATTCTCGCATATGGATAAGCTGGGAATCATGCTACACGTCTTGACCCAAGAAACTGAAAACGATCAATTATTAGATGGTGCTGCCTTGGGCACGCAAAGAAAGCTCTACTACCGTGAGTTAATTGCTCGTTTTGGTCATCACTTGGCCATTACCTGGAACTTAGGCGAAGAAAATGATATCCACTCCGAGCTACCCGACCCCAATGGCACTAACCTCAAGGCTTATGCTACCTACATTAGCAACCTAGATCCATACGGTCATTATATCTGTGTACATACTTACCCCGGTCAGTACGATCAAGTGTACAACCCACTGCTAGGCTACAAAGATTTTGATGGAACTTCTTTGCAGCTAGGTAATATGAACGGAACCCACAACCAAACCATCAAATGGCTGGACCGATCTTCGCAGAATGGCCACAAATGGGTCGTGAATTTGGACGAGATTGGTCCCGCGAGTACTGGAGTAAAACCCGACGCGGATGACTTCTGGCACAATGATGTACGTGAGAAAGCTCTTTGGGGTAACTTAATGGCCGGCGGTGGCGGTGTAGAGTGGTACTTTGGCTACCAATTCCCTCACAGCGATTTGACTTGCCAAGACTGGCGCTCACGCGATCATATGTGGGAACTCACTGATATTGCCCTCAAATTTTTCAGAACCTATCTGCCTTTCTGGGAAATGTCTCACCAAGACGCATTGACCTCAGATTCAGATGATTATTGCTTTGCTAAACCCGGAGAAATCTACGCCATTTACCTTCCTAATGGAGGAAGTACCAACTTGAACTTTGGCCCTTACACCGGCGACTATACTGTACTTTGGTATAATCCTCGCACAGGAAAAACCGTGCAAGACGATAATATCAAGGTAAGCAATAGCAACAGTTCTGTCAAAATTGGCAATCCGCCCAGCGAAATTGACCAAGACTGGGTTGCATTGATCCGCAAAGATCAATTTGTGTTACAAAACTTGTACGCTAGTGCAGAATATGCCGTAGCCGAGGAAAGCGTGGTGTATCCCAACCCGGCCAGCCACCACGTGAATTTCAAAGTGGATATGCCTTACCAAGGTTCAGCTAAGATCACTATCCAAGGATTAAAAGGCGTAGCGATGTATCGTGAGTTTAGTAACTTACCCGCTGGTGAGCAGACGATTACCTTGGAAATCAATGATATTCCCGACGGCGTCTATACTTTCAAGCTAGAATATCCGGGTACTACTATTGAAGATCAATTGATTATACAGCACTAAGTATTTACGGGTTATCGGTGGTGGGTGGTGAGCCATCCTTACAAATCTGAGAGCCGATTTTCCCAAAAAAAACCATTGCCTGTCTATTGATGAAGCCATCCTTCCGGGGATGGCTTTTTTTGTAATCCCTAAACTCCAATTCCTGATTACATCATGCTGATAAGTTTAGGTTTGAAACCAAAATCTTTACGTTTTACTAGCAAACATTTGGGTTCTGAACCTAATCCTTTGGGTTCCGAACCTAAAAATGTCAGTCCTGAACCTAATCCTTTGGGTTCCGAACCTAAACTTTTACGTTCTGCTGGCAAACATTTAGGTTCCGAACCTAAAAATGTCAGTCCTGAACCTAAGCGTTTGGGTAAAACGGTCAAACACATCTTGATTTTATACTAATTTTGGGTAAAAATTATCAATTGAGCAAACATTTTTACCTATCTTTGCGCTATATATATAGAGTAGCTAGTACTCTGTTTTCCTTCTTTACAGCACCATTGGGTCTCTCCTCCATTTATCAAAGATATTTTTCTTAGCAATTTTATCACACAAATCCATGAAAATGAAAATACCCACTTTCCTATTTGGAAAAGTGAGCTTTTTTGGCTTAGCCCTGCTCCTTTTCTCGTTTTATGCTCCTGCACAGACCATCCTGAGAGATGATTTTGACCGCACCGAAGTAGGCCCCAATTGGATTTCCAATAGCGATTGGAGCTTTGAACTCGGTAAAATTGTCAACCGAACAACTGGTTTTGGTATGCCTGCTTTTCAAACTGTACAATTCTTCCCCCAAGAGGAATACGTAATTGAAACCGCCGCTCGTCCTTTTTTCAATAATTTCAAAAGAGCTTACAGCCTTGTATTCGCCAAGCCCGACCCAGCCCAAGAATTTGGCTACGCCATACGCTTTGACAATGGCATCATCGGCCCACCCGTATTGAGCATTGCTCGGGTAGAAGGCAATATTTTCTTCCCAGAGACTTTGGCCTCCACCCAGTTGGTGCTTGATGAAGACATTTGGTATCGCTTCAAAATTGTCAGAACAGCAGACGGATTGATCCAAGTCTTTATTGATGAAGGCGAAGGCTACGATCAGGAACCGATTTTAGAAGCTACCGACACTACTTATAACGCTCTAGGGCACTTTGGCTGGCGGGTAGATACCGAGTCGGCTGAATCCGATTTTTTTGTAGATTGGATCGAGGCGCGTGGTTTCGAGCCAACCTCCGAAGCATTTAGAGACGATTTTAATCGAGAAGATTTTGGAGATATTTGGTCAGAATCACTCGGTAGTGATTGGTCGGTGGAGAATGGCAATGCTTTTAATGAAGGCTATAACTTTATTCGTAACACGGCTCCCTCCGCGTTGACTTCCTACGAAGTGGAAAGTTCTATTTTCCCCTTGATTAACAGCTTTAAAAGAAATTATTTCTTCCAATTTGGGCTAACTTCCACGAATGAGGATGAGGATGACGGCTATCTCCTGCGTTATGATATGCGCTCTTTTGGTACGCCTGTTCTGAGTCTGAATCGCTTAGACGAAGAAAACAGCAATATCTTTTTCCCACTGGTGCTAGCAGATACTGCCTTGGTGCTGGCTCAAGATCAATGGTTTCGTTTTAAAGTGCGACGCTATAATAACGGGCTCATTCAAGTCTTTATTGATGGAGGAGAAGGCTACGGAGAAGAGCCTATTCTAGAAGCTATAGACCACACTTACCCAGCATTAGGCTTGATTAGTTGGGGAATCTTCACGGAAACAGCTCCTGATCCTTTCTATATTGATTGGATTGCCGCTCGTGAGGTAGACGCGCCCGCGGTGGAGAGCCTCGTACTGGTTAATGCCGAAACTGATGAAGACATCACAGTGATTGAAGATGGGGCGAAGATCAATTTGGGCTTGTTAGGAGTTGCTCCGAATACGCCTTTGAGTATTCGTGCCCAGACCATCCCCGGTCAGACGGGTAGTGTCAGAATGCGATTGGAAGGGCCTATCTCTGCCGAACGCACAGAGAACCTTGTTCCTTATGCCCTTTTCGGGGATAATCCGGGTCAAGATTATGAGGGGCAAAGCTTTCCTCCTGGCGATTATCGTATCCAAGCGATTCCTTTCTCTGAGAAAAATGGGCAAGGCACGCAGGGAGGTGAATTGGATTTTAATTTTAATCTCGCCCCCGCTCCCGTTCGCATTACGCAGCTTGTGCTCGTAGAAACCGATACCAACACGGATGTGCTTACGTTGGAAGATGGAATCGCCACAAATCCTGATGGTAAGCCACTCACCATCCGAGCTGACCTAGAAACGGCCGAAGGCGTGCAAGTAGATCGGGTAGAATTGAAGCTCAATGGCCCTCTTAGCCAGATGCAAACCGAGCGAAGAGCACCTTATGCCTTGTTTGGTGATAATGGAAGTACGGACTACGAAGGCCGATTTTTTTGCCGAGGTGCTTACGAAGTAGAAGCCATTCCTTATGCTAATGGATTGGTGGGCACAGCCTTGAAAATCAACTTTGATATGCTGGGCAGTCAAGGATTTAGTCGTCTGACCTTGGTAGATGCCAATACCGATCAGAATGTAAGAGTACTTGTTTCTAGCGATACGATTCTTGCTTCTGAGATCAATCAGGGCATTTCTCTGCAAATAGAAACCAGTGCGTGTACCGACAGTGTACGTTTTACGCTCAGAGATCGCTGTTCCATTAACAACGAGGGTCAAACCTTCTTAGATAGAGTAGAACGTGTTGCTCCCTTTGCGATTGTGGGTGATGACCCCGAGGGAGATTTCCATCCTTGGACACCTGAGCCAGGCACTTATTGCTTACGAACTGTAGTCTACAGCAATGGCGGCGGATTGGTAAGGAGCTACCTGCTAACCATTGAAGGCGAAAGTTCAGCCACTGAGTCATCAGCCCAAGTCAATCTTTATCCGAACCCGACCGTGGAGGACGATTTGACTGTAGAGTTGATCTCCTTGCAGGCTACTGATATTCAGTTGTTAAATCAATTTGGGGAAAGCATTTACCAAGTTACTCCTCAGGCGGATGTAGAAGAGGTCATTATTTCTACGCGAGGCTGGAGAAGTGGTCTGTATTATCTGAAAGTGCAGACCGCAACGGGTGAGTTGATTACCAAGACTTTTATCAAGCCCTAAGCTGTTTTTAGCTATTCGTTGCTAGTGATTGTTTTTTTGGAAGTACTCACGGCAACGAATAGCTAAGCATTTGCGCTATTCCTCGAGATAAATATCTACTAAGCCTTCCGGCAAATTTACTTCTACCTCTTGCTGATCTCGGTGGACTTGAATCAAAATATGATCCACCACGGGAATCAAGATTTCCTTTCCTTGATAGTCCATCGCGATCAAATCCTGAGGCCCACTATCGTAGATGCTCGTAATTTTGCCTAGTTTGCCGAGTTGTTGATCCACAACTTGAAACCCAATCAATTCGTGCAGATAAAACTCTCCCTCTTCCAAATCGGGCAGGCTTTCTACGGGTAAGAAAAGTCTCGCCCCCACCAAGGGTTTGGCCTTTTCTATATCATCAATACTATTGAGAGATACGGTTACGCGCTTTCCTTGAATTTTGAGGGATTCTATAAAATAGGGAACTAATTTTCGGTTGATTTCTACAAAAAAAGAATCCATATCCTCGTACTCTTCGGGGTCATCCACATCTAAATACAACACGAGTTCGCCTTTCAACCCTTTGGCCTTGAGAATATGCCCTAGTTCGTAGCAGTCTTCGTATGTCATGGGGAATGAAGTGTGAGGTGAGGATTAGAAAAAGAGCAGTGATGTGTAGATTGATACATCACTGCCTCCTTTAGATTGTGTAAATAACGATTTTGAAATGAGGAAAGTTTAGCCTTCTGTTTTTTCCTGATCGCCTCCTGCTTGGTTTTCCTTCATTTGCTCAGCGGCTTCTTTTTGAGCTTGTTCCTTGGCGGCAGCTTCTTCCTGCTTGGCTTTTTCGGCCTCAGCCTTGGCGGCTTCTTCTTCTTCTTTTCTCTTTTTCAATACCTCAGCACGTGCTTCTTTGACCTTTGTTTCTGCTTCAAAACGCGCTTTGGCTTCTGCATCTTGTTTGGCACGAATAGAATCCACTTTATTGGCAATTTTGGCCTCTTTGACCTCCTTCCATTCGGCTAATTTTTGATCGGCCTCTTCTTGGGTGATGGCACCTTTGTTTACCCCAATTTGCAAATGTTTTCTAAACAAAATACCTCGGTAGGAAAGCATTGCTCTGACGGTATCACTCGGTTGTGCCCCCACCATTAACCAATAGAAAGCTCTCTCTTCGTCTAAATCTATGGTTGCGGGGTCGGTATTGGGATTATAAGTCCCGATTTTCTCGATAAAACGGCCATCTCGTGGCGCACGTTGATCGGCGATGACGACATCAAACAAAGCAAGTTTTTTACGTCCTCTTCGCGTTAATCTAATTCTAACCATTAATAAACTTGATTATTAGGTGAAAAGTATGACAGAACCCGTCTGTCTTTCTTTTTGAGTTTGCAAAAATACGATAATCATGGAGGATAGGCAAATCAAACTCAGGTCTATTTTTATTTTTTTGAATTTCCGGTAATGAGGCTCGGGCTGATAAAACAACAGTAGCAGCATCTTGTAAAACCATCGCTAATAGGTATCGCGTTACTCATCATGTTGAACTTTTTATGAAAATTCTTATGTTCCCCCATTGAAATTTTCACAAAAAACAAACTACATTCACAAAATGGCAGAGTCAATCTATATCCCCGAAACTAGCTCCCGTTTGGAAGCCTACGAGGCATTGCTCCCCCAAATCGAGGCACTCATCAGCGATGAAACCGATGGCGTCGCTAATTTAGCCAACGTGGCGGCGGTGCTTAAGCAGGCCTTTGATTTTTTTTGGGTCGGTTTTTATCGAGTGCAGGCAGATAGTTTGGTTTTGGGTCCTTTTCAGGGGCCAGTGGCTTGTACGCGCATTGCTTTTGATAAAGGAGTTTGTGGAGCTTGTTACCGTGAGGGCCAAACGATCTTGGTACCCAATGTGGACGAATTCCCTGGACATATTGCCTGTAGCTCAGATTCTAAGTCAGAAATTGTGGTACCTATTTTTAAGGAAGGCCGGGTAGCCTTGATACTTGATGTAGATAGTGATCAACTAAATGATTTTGGAGAAGAAGATCAACAAGGCTTAGAAAAACTGGCTGAGTTGCTCGGAAAATATGCTATCTAGGTGGTTTTCAATGCGAATCAGGAGTTGAAAAGCTCCTGACTCGCTTTGTTAGTTATTCTTGATTAGTAGTGGAGTCGCTATTTTCCATCTTTTCCATTCGGAAGCCATAGCTTCTGGGAAAGTAGCCAATTTTATAGGTACGCTCTTCTCCGTCAAGGACCAGCTTAAAGAGGATATAATGTTCTTGAATGGGGAGCATTTCTCCAATTTCATTTTCCTTGTTTTGGATCATTTGCTGGCGATTGGCAATGCCCATGCGGAGTTTTTCTAGCTGTTCAGCGTGAGCTTTTTGGTTTTCGGCAAAGCTGACGGCTTCTTCCCAAGTGAGCACATCTTTTTCTAAGCGTGGAGGATTTCGCTCTAATTGCTCTAATTCTTCGCTCATCGTTTGGATTTGAGCTTTCATGGTAATGAAGTCCTCGATTTTTTGGGCGACGGTTTGATAATTCATTTCAGTTCTTTGTGGGTTGCGAGTTATGGGTTTAGCGTTTCTTATTTAGCGTTTTTGTCTCTATTTTCATCGAGCTTAGGCGTATCGGATCGGTTGACCACGGGTGGCTAGTAGTTTTTGATCTTGGTATACGATTTCACCATTTAAAATAACCATTTCTATTCCTTGGGAAAATTGATTGGGATTGGCAATGGTAGCACGACCTTGAATCGTTTTCGGATCAAACAAGGTCAGGTCAGCTACATAATTATCTTGGATGCTACCCCGTTTTCCGATGCCTCCACGCATGAGTCTGGCGGGGAGGGTAGTTACTTTGCCAAGAATTTTTTCCAGACTCATACCGATGTCCATTCCGTGCCGAATCGCCGTGGCAAAACAGCCTGCTCCTCGGGGGTGGTTATTTGCTTTGGAAGCACGCTCAATGCCCCCGTCGGAACCAATCATACAAAAGTCAGTTTGTAAGGCCAAGTCCACCGTATTTTCCATCGGCATGGTGCCCGGGGGGACGGCGACCAAGAGGCCAAATCTTTTTCGATAAAGATTAAACTTGGTCGCATTGAGTTTTTCGCCTGTACCTACCACGGTCAAGTCTTCATAAGTAATGTTGTAGCGTTTTTGCCAGCCAGGATCAAAGCGTTTAGAAATCAAGTAGGTAGCCCAATAGCTGTAGGGATAAACACAGGTAGTGATTTCGGCTCCAAAGTTGATTGCATTTTGAATTAGCTCCAGAGCCTTGGCCATATGATAGGTTCCTCCGGTGGAATGCAGATGGTCAATGTGTACTCTGGCTCCAGATTCTTGTGCCAAGCGAATGGCTTCTTTGACTCCTTCCAGCTCTTTTTCTTCGGAAGAATAACGTAAATGTAGAAAAAGTGGCCGTTGGTATTTGGCTGCTAGTTTGGCGTACTCTAGCAGTTCTGCATAGGGAGTAGGCTGATATTCAATGCTATGACTGACTCCTAGCCCTCCCTCCACTAAGCCTCTCTCTACCAGGCGAAGTCGCGTACCCAAATCAGCGTATTGATTGCGAATCACCATGACGAATACTCCTACGCCATAATTTACATAGTGAGGACGAGGATCAAATTGACTATGAAAAGCGGCGGGACTAGCCGCTCCCCCGTGCATTTGCAACACGGTAGCGCAGCCATCGGCCAGTTTATATTTCTCGAAAGTCTGGTAAGTAGTCTGTGGGCTACCGGCATTATCCGCCAAAATATCAATAAAGCCGGGAGCTAAAATTTTGCCCGTGGCATCAATCTCTTTGGGTGCGGAGAGGGGCTTGTCGCTGATTTTTAGCAAATTTTGAGGTGTAATCCCTACAAAAGCAGGTTTGATCTGCCCTTCGGTAAATACTTTGGCGTTTTTGATTACTAATTTATACGCCTCTGCCTCCCCTTGTGAAAAACCAATCCCGGGGGATAAAGCCAAACCCGCACTGAGGACGGAAATTTTCTTTAAGGCTTGGCGGCGGGACAAAACAGCCGAGCTACTTTTTTCGTCATGGTTATTATCAGAGGTCAAGATGGGATTCAATTTGTGTGGTGAATTGATGAACAGCTAAATATAGCAAATTTTGCAAATATTTATCAATCTGAGTAAATTAAAGCCACAAAACTGAAAACTTCCGGACACCAAAACATGAAATACTATTCGCTCCTCCTTGGGCTGTGTTGGATACTCTCTCCTATGAGTGGGTACACACAAGATGCCTACCTAGACAGTCTTAAGCAAATGCTCGCCCAAAATACTGAGACTACCCAAAAGGTTAGCATTTTGAATGAATTAGCCTTGCTAGAAGAAGATCTAGGACTAGCTCAACAATATGCCACCCGAGCTCTGGAAATTGCCCAAAAAAACAACATACGCAGTGAAGAAGCAGACGCTTTACGCAATTTGGGAGATATTTATATCGCTGATAATCAATACTCTAAAGCAGAGCGCTCTTACAAACAATCTCTGCGTATCTTCCAAGAGATAGATGATCCGATTGGGCAGGCTTTTGTCTACAATTGTATTGGCTTGGTTTATTATTACCAAAGTAAATATGACCAAGCGCTGGAATATTTTGCCCCTTCTCGTAAAATATTTGAGCAGCGCAAGTACACAGATGGACTTGCCGAAACCTATAATTACTTAGGAAATAGTCATTACTTTAAAGCAGATTACGAATTGGCCTTAGATTATTATCTGAAGTCTCTCCAAATGAACGAAAAACTGAAAGATTCTTCCAATATTCTCCAAGCCATCAACAATCTCGGTATCGTTTACAAAAAAACAGAAAACAATCCCAAAGCACTGCTTTACTTCAAAAGAGCCTTAGAGATTAGCCGAGATTTGAAAAGTAAGCAGGGTGTAGCGCAGTCCTTAACTAATATTGGAGTTGTCTACAATGATCAGGGAAATTACGAAGCTTCCTTAGATTCTTATCAACAGGCACTGGATATCTTCCGAGCCATAGATGAAGCTAACGGTGAAGCAATCACACTTAACAATATGGGAGAAGTCTATCGTAACATGGGCGCTTACGAGAAATCTCTCGAGCATCACCTCAAGTCCCTGAGAATTAAGGAAGAAATCCAAGACAAAAAAGGCATTGCCGCCACCCTCAATAGTATTGGTACGCTTTATTATACACAGGAAGACTACGAACAAGCCTTGGTCTATCTCAAACGTGGCCTGAGGCTATCTCTAGAAATCGGAGCCCAAGATTTTAGTAGAGAAGCCTATGAAAAAATGGCGAAGGTGTATGAAGCGCAGAAAAATTACGAGCAGGCTTACAAGTATTATCGTCGCTCGGCTGAGCTCAAAGACTCCTTGTATCTTTCTGGAAGCGAAATGGCCGAACTCTTCAGCAAATACGGCGCAGACAAACAAGAGCTTCGCCTTAAATTGGCTACCAAAGAAAAAGAGTTGGCACAATTAGCACAAGATCAGCATTGGAACCAATGGATCTGGATTAGTATCTGTACCTTATTGAGTTTCATGCTGGTAAGCTTAGCCTATGCGCTCTATCGAAAAAATCAGCTACTCAAGCAACTCAGAAACCCGAATCAGGCTCCTTTTGAACCACAAAGCCTGAAGAGCAGCCAAGTGAATAATTGAGGGGCTGCCCTCAGTGTGGAATGGCTACCCAGTTGCACGACGTCCAAAGTGATTACTCGACGGATCGTTCATAGCTAAAGCCTGATAATCAGCACGAAACTCTCCACAAGAGGGCAACTTTCGTTTTCAAATACAGTATATGTAAATATTAAGAAAATGAACACAGCCCAAGATGAACCACAAAGCACTTTTGACCAAAGCTCCTTTGTTGTTATCCATCTTAGCTCTCGCGATGGGTATCAAATGGATGTATCGGCAAGCCCCAGTTGATGATCTGCGCTGGATGCTGCATCCCACGCAATCTCTGGTTAGCCTTTTCACGGGTACTCATTTTGAATTCGAGTCAGGGCTTGGTTACAAGAGTACAGACCAGAACGTTCTGATTGACCACAGTTGCGCGGGGCTTAATTTTTGGGCGATTGCTTTCTGTGCGGTTTCTTTTGGATTACTTTTCAAGCTGACTCGTCCCCTCCTACAATTTTCTTTTTTGCTCCTATTCTTTGTAATTTCCTTTGGACTGACCGTTCTGGTGAATAGTTTTCGCATCGTGAATGCTCTTTTTTTGCATCAAATTTTCTCAGAATCCAGCCCCAGTCAAGCAGCTACCATTCACGAAATGGAAGGCATTTTGATCTATTTTTCTTTTCTATTGATTTTCTACTGGCTAGTAGAACGTTTTATGCAACGCTACTTACTTTCAGGCTATGAAAAGACTATTTAATCCTTATTGGATTATGGGCACCCTGACCGTGCCTCAGGTAATTTTATTTTTGCTCTACAGAGGAACCTATCAAATTATTGAGTCATTATTGACCGAGGAGAACTTGGGTTACTGGTGGGGTTATGGCAGTATTTTTATCACGCTGTGGGGATTAGTCACGCTGTATGCTGTTTTTTCGGTGGCAAGAGGCCATAAAATTCATCCAATTTACGCGGGGGCGGTACTTTTGATCTACATTCCCTTGTTGTATTTTTTCATGAGAGATAGTTCTCATATCCTGCCTTGGTCGGTTCCACGCTGGATGCTTTTCGAGGGAGACGTCATTAATTATGTATATACCTTCACGATGCCTGCTCTTTTGCATGCTTTGATGGTGCTGGTACTTTATTTTACCCCGAGAGATCAAGACCACAAAGCTTGGGTCAATTTCTGGGCAAGCTTGGCGGTGCCGGCCTTTTGGTATCTAGCTCTTTTGGTGCTGGTGCCGATATTAAATAATGCGGTGGGCGCGCAATTCCTCGAGCATGTTTTTTCGCTATTGCAGATTTGTAGCGTGGTGATTTTTTTATTTTTACTGATTCGTTTTTTCTACATTCTGGTCAGCCGTTATGAATCTGGTTTCAAATATTTAAAACTAGCTGCACTGGTCTTGGTTTGTGTGATTTTTCCAGTTTTTGGCTTGTGGCTCAATGATGAGTTGGGTCGGCTTTTTGGAAATTTCTCAGAGATCATTTTTTACGTAGTTGCTGGGGTTAATGGCGTTTTACTTTGTTTGCCTAGCCCTGATAATTCCAGATTACGCCTGATGCTGTTCGGGGCAAGGGTGGCTACTTATCCTTATATTATTTATTTCTTTTTGGTGTTCTTGCCTTTTTTGCCTTTGTCTGTCTTAGCGATTATTGTCTACGGAGGAGGCTTTTTGATGCTTACTCCTTTGGCTGTGATGATTATTCAATCTTGGAAACTTGCCGATGATTATCAGTATTTGAAGGCAAAACAAGGCGTAATTTTGCCAACTACCGTCTTTTTAGTGGCCTTAGTTTTATTGCCTGCTTTGGTTTTTGATAGCTATCGCAGAGACAAATTACATCTTGATGCGGCTTTGGACTATGTATACGAGCGAAATTATGAATTGAATCATGAACAAAGCATCCAAGCGGAGCGAGTACAGCGAACGCTAGAAAACATCAAAATCGCCAAGCAACCCGATGCAGGTTGGTTTGGCACGAAGCATAAGCCGTTTTTGAGTAGTTTTTACCAATGGTATGTATTAGAAAATTTAACACTTTCTGATACCAAAATTCAAACCCTAGAAAAGATTTTCCAAGGTTATACGGATCACAAAACGACCCTCAGACGCCGACGCGTTCCCCCTCCTAGCAATGATAGTATACAAATAGATAGCGTCTATGTAGTATCTTTTGAGGCTGACGATCAAGCATATACCCGCAGTTGGATTCATTTGGAAATCCAGAATCAATCTCAACAACAGGTCGAATTTCGTACTGCATTTGAGCTCCCCAATGGTTGCTACATCAGTGATTATTATCTGGATATTGAAGGGCGTCGGGAAAAAGGCTTACTGACCGAAAAGCGTGCCGCAAGATGGATTTACAATCAAATTACCAGCTTTCGTCGCGACCCGGGGATACTTTTTTATGAAAATGGGAGACAAGTTCGTTTCCAAATCTTTCCCTTTCAGCCCCAAGAGAGAAGATTTACAGGCATGGAAATTTTGCATCGCACACCCCTCTCCTTAGAAATTGCGGGGCAAAAGATACAGCTAGGGGATAGTAGTTTGATTCCAAGTAAGAAAGAAATTTTTAAAGCTTCTCAGGCACATTTTATTCCCGCCTCCGCGATGGCTAAACTTCCGCAGGTAAAACGCCAGCCTTATTATCATTTTGTCTTGGATGGTTCTCGTCTTGCAAAAAAAGAAGTACACGAGCAGATAAAAAGCATAGAATCTCTCTTAGCCAAAAAATTGATCTCTTCCGACCATCACCGTATCAGTTGGCTAAACCACCAGATGCAAACTTGGGAAATGAAAGAAAATTGGCAGGAGAAAATCACGGCGCAGCCCAAAACCGGTGGTTTTTTCTTGGAGTATGGCCTCAAAAGCATTTTACTAAATCACGACCAAAAACAGGTGAATACTTACCCGATTATCGTGGTACTCACAGACTCGCTCTCCCAAGCGGTCTTCACGGGAGAGTTAGCAGCGTTTGCCCAGATGAGTCCCGAAGGTGCTTATTTTTATGTACTCAACGGGCAAAGCCAATTGAATCAGTATTCTTTTTTGGAAAATCCTTTGCAAGTACGCCAAGAAAATATGGCTGAAATTTCTAGCCCTTCGGTCTATGCTTATCCTGATGCCAAAAACCCACAGGCCTATTTTAGCCTTCAAAATGGGCAATCTGTGGTCTATGTTCCCGATTTACAAGAAGATTTCTCGGAGGTAAAGCTCAAGGATAAAACTTGGCAGAATGCGCTCCTTCTGGACGCTATGCACCAACAATTGACTTTTTACCCAGAAAAAAATGCCTTTTCTTGGCTTCCTTTGGTACAAAATAGCTTCCGCACCCAAGTGATGAGTCCTGAAACTGCGTACATCGTCGTGGAAACCGAGGCACAAAAACAAGCCTTATTGGCTAAACAAAAACAAATCTTAGCGGCCAAAAAGACCTTAGATGCTGGCGAGGAAACGATCCGTATGAGTGAGCCTGCCTTCTGGTGGGGAGTTTTAGGTTTGTTAATATGGTTAGCTTATCGACGGTTCAAAGGAGTACTTTTAAAACAGACTTAGGACTCGACTTTGGCGCGGCTAAAATTCAGGCTTCCCAGCACAAAACCACCTGCCATCAGTAACAAGATGGAACCATAAAGCGCAAAAGAAAAAGAAAGCGAGCCACTCAAATCTACGGCGAGCTTGCTTACCAAGGGAGAGGCAAATTGCCCTACGAAGACGAAAGTAGTCAAAGTTCCCAAAATTCTTCCTCTTAGCTGAGCGGGGGCGGTGTTCATCAGGCAAAGCGCGTGGTTTGGCCCAATCATACCAATCCCTAAGCCATTAATGACCAAACCCATAATCACCATTGGATAAGTATTGGCTTGGGAAATAATCATAAAGCCCGTACCCATCGCCAAGAAGCAGAGACTGTACATCGCGTTGAAGTTGAAATAACTCTTGATGGTACTGTAAGCCAAAGCGGCTATTGCCCCGGCCATCATCGCGGTACCAATCGAGATTCCCACCAGAGCATCCCTCACCCCAATGACTTCTTTGAGGTAGAAAGGAATCGTGACGGGCACCATATAAAACAGAGTCATTCCCATGAAAGCAATGATGTAGACAAAGCGCACCCAACTTTTATCATAATCTAGATTGGGTTTGATGCCACTTTCTCGCTCCTCTCGGTCAATATCTGGTTCATACAAAAAGTAGATTGCCAAAGGCAATACCGCAAAAGAGAAGAGATAAATCAAAAATGGTTCTCGCCAGCTTAGCTCGGCTAATACCCCCGCGAAGCTCACGAAAAAAACACCACCAAAAGCCACGAAAGACCCTCTTAGCCCTACAAATTGATTTCGTTCTTTTCCTTCAAAATAATCAGCCGTCAGGGTATTGGTAATGGTCATGATGCCCGCCACGGCCAAACCTAAGACGGCTCGGCTGGCCAGGAGCAGATAAATATTACTAATGTAAAACCCCGCCGTCCCTGCCAGACCATAAATGACCAAAGAGAGAATGAGCACTTGCTTTCTCCCGAATTTATCCACAATATAACCCACCACGGGTGCCCCACCAGCGATAAAAATCCCGGGCATGGTGAGTACTAATTGCGTCAGAAGCTCGGCTTGAGGAATATGGGCAAAGGCCTCCTTGATACGAGGCAAGGAAGGAGCGATGATGGCTCCGGCCATAATGGTCATACTGCTGACGAGGAGCAAGGTGATTTTGATCCAAATTTTGGGTTTTGTAGGCACATTAGTGGGGTTAAGTTGGAAAAGCAGCGTACAAATCTTTCACGAGAGATGCGCTACTGTCAGATTTTAGCAACAAGCTAAGTGAAGAAGTAGTTTCCCCACTTTAATGTTTACAAAAGTGGGGGAATATCTCTACCAGAGAATTCTTTTTTGCTCGTCTTCTTCCTTTTCCAGAGGTAAAATGAAAAATAATGGAATCGCGATATACAAAAAGAAAGGTACAGAGGGATGAATAAATCCACTGGCTATCGCTACGAGATACAACAAAGGGCCGAAAATAAAATATTTTTTGCTGAGTTTTCCCTGCATGCGCAGGGCGTATTGCTCATTGAGCAGTTCTTCTCTGCGTGTAATGTAAAAACGCATTCCATAAAAAGTCAAACTGGCCAAGAACATGATGACGCCAAAGCTCATCACCGCCAGCTTATTATTCGGATATCCTCCCATCAGTGCCGTCGGAAAAGGGATAAAAGAAACAAACAATAGAAATAGCATATTCAGCCAGAGCAATCCATTATCAATGGTCCGAATCCGACCGAAGAAGCGATGATGGTTCACCCAAAAAACGCCAACCATCAAAAAGCTGATGACCCAACTCAAGAATTTAGGCCACAGTTCGAGCAGGGCACGCACTAGCTCCTTTTCTGCCACAGCAGGCACTCTTAATTCTAGTACCAACAAAGTAATGATAATTGCAAATACTCCATCACTAAACGCCTCGACACGTCCTTTGCCCAGCGTATCTGTATAAAACCACTTCATAGATTGTGTAATGTTTGTTGATGCGAAATTAAAAGGCTGGGAGAAAAAATAGGAGTTTAGATAAGAAATCTTTTTTAATATAAAATGATCCTAAGCGGGGAAAAACAACAGAAATTGTGCTTTGGCAATGGATAACAAATCAGCGAGCACTACTGGATGGCTTCTTTCACTGTTTCTAAATCAATTTCCTCGTAGCTAAGAGTTTGCTGGCCTTGGTGATCTTTGCTGAAATCTTCGGCGGCCTCACGAGTGGCGTGCGGAACCAAATCTTTGCCCATTGGGCCGGTTATATTGCTTCCGATCACAAAAAATGCTTCGCGCGCGGGAATTTTCTTGGTTTCGTAGTAATCAGTTACTTCTAGCGTAGTAATATTCCGAGGGCTTGTTTCTGGATCGAGTATATACAGAAAAGTACAGCGAGGGGAATCAAACCATTGTTCCCCTTTTTCGGAAACAAGACGAGTATTCCATTTAGGAAATTGATCTGCAGGCATACCACAGAAGGGACAATCATAATCAGCAACTGGTTCGTTCGTGGCTTCCCCCGTAGTCGTATCAGCAGACTCGTTGGAGGTTTGAGAATCTGTCTCGGTGCTACAGCTTGATGCAACACTCGCTAGAAATAGGATGATCAAAAAAGAAAGGAACTGCTTTGGGTTCATAGTCAACTGTTAATGACAAACAGCTTAAAAGTAAAACATTTTTTAATAGGATAAAAATTTCATCAGCCCAAAGAAGTAGTTTTACTCAGACAAGCGAGTGAGAATGGTCTTAGATTCTAACTTTGACTCATAAACCTTAAACATTATTAAGAAAAACAGAGCCAAGAACACCGAAATAGAAACCATGACCATGGCTGTGATCTCGAAAGAAGTCCACCAGAAGTCGGGCTGCTGGAGATTCATACTCCTGAACACGACGTATTCTAGTGTAATGAAAACCAACACATTGACCAAAAAGGTAATACCACCTGCGCTTATCATAAATAAATCTTTGGGATGGATATAGACCTTCCAAAAAGATTTTCTTTCTTTTTCTGTTTCCAATCTTAGCTGGCCATTGGCATCAATTGTCAAATGGCGGGATATTTTGGGGCGCGTATGGCTTTTCATCATCAAGGATTATCTTTATAAGTACTTTATAAAAAAGCAATGAACGCTTCAAAATGTTTCATTTTTTTCTAAAAAAATTAAACAAAATTTCCCTTAAGGAGAGGCTCTAAATACAGATCCCTGATTCAATGTATTGGCTTCGTTTTTTTATTTTCGGGAAATGCCAGCGGATTTGGTTATCTTTGTTAGAAAAGTTTTGAAGGCCAAATAATTTTTGATTTCAATCTACTGCATGCATCCTTTTCGCCTACTCTTTTACATTTTTATTTTTTGTGTAAGTAACATTTTGGCACTTGGCTGGATGGCATTAAGTGCCCAAACCATCCCATCGCCTCCCGCTCCCTCCCGTGCTGTAAACGACTATGTAAATTGGCTCACAGATGCCGAAGCAGGACGCTTGGAGAGAAAGCTCAGAGCGTATCACGATACCACTTCTACTCAGATCGTGGTCGTATTAATCCCTTCCTTAGATGGCCTGAGCATAGAAGATTACAGCGTGGCACTGGCTCAAAAATGGGGCATCGGTCAGCGAGGAAAAGACAATGGCCTGTTGATTTTAGCCAGCCAACAAGAAAGATTGACTCGCATCGAGGTGGGCTATGGCCTAGAGGGCTACCTCACCGATTTGACTTGTAACCAAATTATTGAGAAGTTCCTCATTCCTCATTTTAGAAAGGAAAATTACTACCAAGGCTTAGACCAAGCCATCGACCGAGTCATTTTACGATTAGAAGGAAGTTTTAAAGCAGACCAGCGCAAGGCTTCCTCAGGGCCAAGTCTGACGACTTTCATCCTGATTTTAGTCGTATTTGTGGTTTTGGTAATTTTACTCGTAGTCGTCATCACGTTGTATCAGCGAAAAGAAGAGCCACGTACTTACGAGAGCGAATTTTCAGAAGATTTTAGTGCTACTTACGGGAGTGAAGGCTTTGAGGAAGAAATCTTTATCCCTAAACCCAGCGATACGCAACTCAAGATTCTCTCTGGTTTTTTGTATGAAAATCATTATTTTGAAGACCCTGCCTTTGCCGCCGAAGACCGAGCCAAAGCCCAAGCTTACGTAGAAGCCGAATTACGCTACTTTGCCAATCAGCATCAAAACGAGCTGACCCCAGCCGATCAAGCTCGCCTGACTACCGCAGAACGCTACTTTGATAAGTTGCTCAAAGATCCTAGCTTGCTGATGTCTTGCGACTATACCTATGTAAGTTCTTATATAGATAATTTCATGCAAGATAACAGCCTCTGGGAGAGGTATCGTGATGAATTTAGCATAGAAAGCATCATTAGCACCCAAGCAAAATTCCAGACCAAGTATGAAAAGTTACGAAGAGACATTCATTTTTCGGAAAAGAATATCCTAGACTTTTATTTGCATTTTGTTCGCAAACTGGAGCACCAACCTGCTTTCTTTTTAAGTTATCCTCCTCAGAAAAAAACAAAGCCAGTTTTTCCCGTGGAATCCCATCCATCTTCTTATCCTGCTAGTACTAGCCAAGACTCTTCCAAAGATCATAAGCCAAAATTAGATCATCCTCGCAACTCTGACAGTTTTCGCTCCAAGCATCGCCGCAAAAAAAAGACTTACAAAAACTCCAAAGGTCAGCCCTATCAATACGGTGGAGGCTCTTTCGGAGGAGGAGGAGCCACGGGTAGCTGGTGATAAGATAAATGAGAAATCAATCCCGCCAGACCTAAGAAGTAGAAACCTGAAGGTGAGGCTTGTAACTGGCTTCTATGTGTCGAGCAACTTCTTTTGATCCTAAACGAATATTTCTTAAAATACCTCCACTACTTAGTTGGAATCCCAAAAAATACAGGCCGGGATAAGCATCAAACCAACGCTGACGGGGATGGCCGAGATCGTTGTAAATATTCTCTACCCCTTCTAAAAAATCTGTTAGCCGAGAGCGATAGCCCGTGGCTAAAATGACACTGTCAAAAGCTTTCTCTTGCCCATCCTTAAAATAAACTCCCTGGGTGGTAAAATGATCTACCTCGTGGACAACCTTGATGTGCCCCGCTTTGATCGCATCTAACGTACCAATATCTACCACTGGAATACGGCCAAATCTTCGAATTTCTACCGATGCGGGATATTCCGGGGTTTCAATCCCATAAGGGCTTAGATCACCCACGGTAATCTTACGCAAAGTCTTGGCAATGGCATCCGAAATAAAATTGGGTAATTTACTTAAAAAGATCGCCGTAGATTGGGTAGGACGTCCCTTGAAATCACGTGGCACAAAATTGACCGGTCGGCGGATGGAAATAAAAGGCTTGGCACCGTGTTCGTGCAAATCTAAGGCAATTTCAGCTCCGGTATTACCAATACCAATGACCAGTACCTGTTGCCCTTGGTAAGAACTTCCATTTTTATAATCACGACTGTGCAGAAGCGTCCCCTCGTACTTCTCTTGGCGGGGCCACTCAGGGCAATGAGGAACTCGATTGTAGCCTGTGGCTAAAATCACATTGCGCGTATGAAAGCTTTGTTTTTGGGTTTTTACTTCCCAGCTTCCTCCCAAATCACGAATATTTTGTACCTCTTGGCCAAAAGAAACGGATATTTCCATCTCTAGCGCATATAGCTCCAGATACTGAATAAACTGCTCTTTGGAAACATATTGGGGGAAATTTTCAGGAAAAGGAAGGTGAGGCAGATTAGAATGTTCCTTGACTGTATGCAGGTGCAAACGGTCGTAATGATCGTGCCAAGCTTGCCCTACTTGATGACTCTTCTCTATGATCGTGAAAGGAATACCCTTTTTTCTGAGCTGACCCGCCATGGCTAAACCCGCCGGCCCCGCTCCGATAATAAGATTTTCAATAATGGATTGATTCATGGAACCTATGCCTCCGTATGTGTAATTTTGTAATAAAATTAATCTACAAATTGTTTTTTAATTTACCAGAGATTAGCCTCTGATTTATCGCCAATTTTTTACAAATCCAAGTTATGCTATCGATAGAGATGCCCTTTCCTTCCCTGTTTAGTTTCCAAGAATGTCTCTGGTTTCTTGACAGAAATTACGACGAATGTCTCCATAGTATCCAAGATCAAGTGCTCTGGAAATGTCTAGAAATAAGGGGACAAAAAAGGCTCCTGAAAATTTTTGCTCAAGATCAGACCTTGCACGTAGTAGTGAGGGAGGGGCTTCATTCAGAGGTATCAGCCATAGAAGATTATTTAAAAATATGGTTTGATTGGGAAAGGAACCTCGCTCCTTTTTATGAATTATTACAAAAAGATGCGGACTTGGCTTTTATGGCAAAGGCTTATCGAGGCTTGCGTCTGGTAGCCATCCCTGATTTATTTGAAGCACTTTGCTGGTCAGTCATTGGGCAACAAATCAATCTGACTTTTGCCTACAAACTCAAACGAAGACTGGTAGAAAATTTTGGAGAATCCGTTTCCTTTGACCAAAAACCTTTTTATCTCTTTCCCTCACCCGCACGAATCGCGACTTTAAAACCTGAGGATTTGCGCCCCTTCCAATTTTCGGGACGTAAGGCGGAATATATCATCGGCATCGCTCAAGCTTTTGAAACCAGAAAAATTGTACCCTCTGTGTTGAGGCAAGAAGTCGATGCGGAAGCAATTTTCCAACAATTAACGGCCCTGCGAGGCGTAGGAGAATGGACCGCACGCTATGCAATGATGAAATCTTTAGACATCAAAACCAGTGTTCCTTACGGAGATGTGGGACTTTACAACGCATTGCATCAGGTAAAAGGCTTTGACAAAAGACCTCCCAGAGAACAACTAGAAGCATTATTTGCGCAATTTCCAGGCTGGGAATCTTATCTGGTTTTTTACTTGTGGCGTTCTTTGGCTTGAATGCTTTTCCAAGCACGATATTGGTCTCTTAAACAGTGCCCACAAGGACGATAGCCTGCTGACTGTGCTTCGGCCTCATCGCGGAAAAACACACGATTTTCGGTCTTCATTTTTCGTCCAGACCTGCAGTTCAGTGTTCCGTAGATTTTCAAACGGCGGTTTCCCCCCAAACTAATTTCTCCGGAACGAATGGCTTGGAATATTTTTCGCTTTTGTTGGAAGGGATGTTCACCTAAATCACTTTGAAATACCATCGCTTGAAGTTAATGATATGGAAGGTGAGTCTCAACCCGTTGCTTGCGATTCACACGAAAGCTACACGAAAAGTATGTAAAATCATCCAAGATGAATATACACATTACTTTTTGCTAATGTCGATGGTATGGATATAGTACTCTGTGTCCTTCTCCCGAATGACTACATAAATACGATAAGCCGAACTGAGCGAATCATATTCGGCCACGGCGTAGAGCAAACCATTTTTAGCATTGCTTTTGTGTAAATAGCGAAAATTGCGGGGAGCGTTTCGCTGGAAGAAATCTCGCATGACAAACTCGGCCTGTACTCGACTGTAATCGGTCTTATCTCCATCGAAGCTGATCTCGACGGTTTCATCAAACAAACGAGCCAATTGATTCGAGTTGGCAGCGAGCATGGCATTTTTGATCTCTGCGATACTCGTACTAACTAATTGCTGTGCCTTGGCTGTATTCAATGAAAAGATAAGGGCGGTTAAAAGAGCCAAGGTGATTCTTTCAAAAAAATCTTTCATAGACTATCTTTATATGCTGAATTTATCTAAAACTGTGCCACAAAGTCAGGCACAATCTTTTATCAACTGCATTAAAATTAAAGAAAGCACATCTGATGATTCTTAAAAAAATCTAATTTTCAGGAAAGTTATCGCACCTATTATGACCACAACAATTATAGAAGTCAAAGACTTAATCAAGACTTTTAATGCTGGAAAAAATAATGAAGTAAGCCCCGTGAACCGAGTAAGTTTCGACATCCCAGCTGGAAGTTGCACTGTCCTCAAGGGAGCGTCGGGCTCTGGCAAAACCACCCTGATGAGCATTTTAGGAGGGTTGGCCAAGCCTAGCGCGGGTGAGTATATCTGTTTGGGAAAGGCCGTATCACGTTGGTCAGAAAAATTTTTAACCCGCTTCCGTAGAAAACACTTGGGTATCATTTTCCAGCATTTTCATCTCGTGAGTGGCTTTTCTGTAGAAACGAACATTGCCCTGCCTTTGATTCCGTTGGGCTGGGGTCAGCCTCAAATCAAGAGGAGAGTCAAAGAAGTAGCAGAGCAGGTAGATATCTTACATCGTCTTGGTTTTAAGATAGATACCCTCTCGGGAGGAGAATTGCAAAGGGTAGCGATTGCTCGTGCCTTGGTCAATGATCCCTCGATCTTACTCGCCGACGAGCCCACGGCACACCTAGACTCAGCGCGTGCCCAGCATATCTTATCTATTTTTTCCGATCTAAAACAGCAAGGCAAAACGCTCCTCATTACTACCCACGATCCACAAGTGGAAGCACATCCTATTGTAGATCAAAAACTAATCATGCAAGACGGAAGGCTCGTATAAATCGGCTGTGCTTAGGCTCGAGCTGTTTTTAGAAATGAGTTGTCTACAAACGGTCTTTCCATCTTAAACTGAAAAAAATAGCCACAAAGAGCAAGCTAGCGTGTAGTGCTAAAATGAGTAGAATTTCGGAAAAGTTATAATAATGAGGATACTCTATCATATTGGGATTATCCAATATTTTCTCTCGGTGATAAAGGTGCAAAGAATCACTGACAGCTTGGCGAGCGAGGCTATCCTCCAGTGCTTTTCGCCCCGCACTATCCACTGGATTCAAGTCTTGGAAAGCCTCCCAATAATCAGGATTCGGTACAGGATTGGGATAATAGAAGTAAACCGTCTCTTCAATGTTAGCGGCAGCTTCTATGCCCCAGCGAGAGACGGTCAGGTAGCTCAACCACTCGTTTTCTTCGTTAATCCGCTGGATTACTCCGGCTAACATAATCTGGGGCAACAAGACCAAAGGCACAATGCTCATCACTTTATCCGCATTATCTGCCAGAGAAGACAGCACCAAACCCAATAATGCACCAATAAACGAGAGCAAAAGGAGCAGCCCCACGTTCTCCCAGTAATGCGGTAGCCCCACGAAAACACGAATGATCCCAACCATAGACAGAATCTGGATGAAGGAAAAGAGATTAATGACGAAAATTTTGGACAATATGTAGGGAATGATCCTCAAATTAAACATCCGCTCTCGCCAGTAGATAGGAACTTCGCTGACAATCTCACGTGCGGCATTGCTGGTTCCCAACCAAATGGCGGCAATCACCATGAGAAACAGGGTTTGTAACATTAATTCCTCAAACAAAAGCACCAACAGTACGGCAATGATCGGTGCTTGTAAAATCAAGATGAGGGTATTGACCTGATCATTAGTCTTAATTTCTAAGTAGCGTCGGCTCAGCCAATAAAATTGACGGAAAGGAGATTGCTTATCTGGTTGTAAGATTTGTTCGTTGGTGTTGGGCGTTTGCCGAAGATCACCTTGATTTTGGTTAAATTGATGTGCCCAGATTTTCCCTTTTTCTACATCATTGATACTGGCATACACTCCGATTACATTCTGGGCTTGGAAATAATCTAGGTACTCGCCAGTAGGCCCGTAAAATGTCAAATATCCTCCTTTGGATAAAAATAGCACCTTATCTACGCTATCCAAATCGTCTGGCTTATGCGTTACCATGAGAATAGTAGTGCCTGATTCAGCCAAGCGGCGGAGTATTTTCAGGAACTCTTCGACGGTTTCTGGATCGAGTGGGCTGGTGGGTTCGTCTAGAAATAAAATGGTAGGATCGGATAGCAATTCTACGGCAATGGAAACCCGCTTGCGTTGTCCACCCGAAATATTTTTAATGAGCGCATGCTTGATATGCAAAATACCGAGCTTGTGCAAAATTTCGTCAATCTTTTGATCAATTTCTTGATGACTAACATCGGAGGCCAAGCGCAAGCGAGCAGCATAATACAGAGAGCGATAAATACTCAGTTGACGGTGCACAATGTCATCTTGGGGTACGTAGCCAATGACTTGTTTGAGTAGTTTGTAATTATGATAAAAATCTTTGCCGTGGATATACACCTTGCCTTTGGTAGCAGGCATTGAGCCGTTCAAGGCTTTGAGTAGCGTAGATTTGCCACTCCCTGAGGGCCCCATGACCGCCACGAATTCTCCCCGCAAAACCTTGAAGCGAATGTTATTCAAGATGTTTTTCTTCTGTTCTCCACTCCCAATTTGGCGCGTAAGGCCGTGGGCGAGGATGATTTCTTCGGGCTGATCCGTGGGGATGTGCGTACTGGTATTTGCCTCGAGCTTGAACTCATATTGACCAATTTGAATCACATCCCAAGTATTTACCAGCGTAGGGGCGTGTATTTGCTCTCCATTCACGAAAGTGCCATTTTTAGAACCCAAATCTTTAACTAAGTACTTGCCGTCTTCTTGGCGGCTTACCTCAGTATGTTTGCGGGAGATGGTCAGGTTGGAAAGCGTGATATCACAATCTTGCCGACCGATGACGACACTTTCTTTCTCTTGAAGTAATTCATAAAGAGATTTCGGAATTTCTACCAAATGCTCCAAAGGAATATGCCCGGTTTCGTGCCCATTGCGGAAGCTTTGATTTTCGGCATTCACAATCAAAATATATTCGGCGGCATTATTCTGAAAGCTGATTGCATCGCCTGTTTTAAGATTAGACTCGGTAATACGGACACCATTTAGGTAAGTACCATTGGTGCTGTTATCGTCTCTGATTCTGAGATGCCCGGGGGATGCTGAAAAGATCGTGGCGTGTTGGCGGCTCACATTAGGGGATGGAATCTCGATATCCGCCCCAAAACCCGCTCGACCAATTTTGATCGTGGTTTGTTTAGGAGAAATTTCAAATTTTCCTAAGGTTTCTTGATGCTTTTTGAGTAAGAAGAATATCCCTGAATTTTTCACCAAAGCCTGTTTTTGTTTTGTATCCAAAACCTGCCCACTCTCTCAGCTTCATCGCCAAGAGGTGGAGGTTGGTTGTTCTATGCTTTTTTTACAAATGCGAAGCCAATTTATCCACTCAGCACTACGTTTTTAGCCGTATTTTTACTGGCATCTAATGGGTGACCCTTCTCTTCGTCTTCTAAGATTTGCATAGTGCTTGTTTTCATGGCTGAGTCGGTAATTAGAACAAAAAAACGAATCATATGATAATGTTCAGGGTTTGCGTTTTATTGAAATATTGGCAGAAGAAATTTAGGCTCGGTCGAGTACGGCGGTTAGTTCTATCTCCACTAATAATCCGGGCGCGATTAAACCCTTGACCTCTACCATAGAAGTAGCGGGCTTGATGTCCTTGAAAAACTCTCCGTGCGCACGACCAATTTCTTCCCATTGCGTAATATCCACCACGTACATACGGGTACGAATCACGTCTTTGAGTTCGGCGCCTGCTTCTTGCAAGGCAAGCGTGATTTTTTGGAGGATAAACTTGGTTTGCTCGTAAGGATCGCCCATGCCCACAATTTGCCCCTCTTCTTGCGCTACGGTTCCAGACACCTCGATGATATTTCCGATTTTCACGGCTCGGGAGTAGCCCACAGATGATTCCCAAGGCGCATTGGTACTGATATTGATTCTTTGCATAAACTAGATTTTCAAATGATGAATCTAAGATTTTTATTCAATGAAGTGGTCTGAGGTTTTGATTGATTAGCGATAAATTCATATTTCGGGTTCTGAGGAACTGAGATTTTTCGTGAATAACCTGAGCTATTGACAAAAAAATTCGCAAAATCAGGTTCCCAAAGAGGTATTTTGCAGCCCAAAGGTAAACTTCATACAACTTCAATGGCAATTTAACTTATTTTTCAGAATCTCTCATAAGCATTTCATCTCATGGCCGTTTATGAAAATACAGGTTTATATTTGCATTCCATCAAAAGTTTATCATTTTATGAAGTATCTCCCTGCTGCCGTGGCACTATTGGTCTTGAGCGTTTCAGTAGCTTGTGCCCAAGATCCTAAATTCCCCCAAATTTCAGATGAAATCTACCAAAAGGCAAATACAGCTACTAACCTTGATTATCTAGACGAGGAAGAAAAACGGGTCATTTATCTAGTTAATTTAGCTCGGACGGAGGGTGCGCTCTTCGCGGAAACTTACCTCCAAGCTTATGTAAAATCACAGGGCATCAGCCCACAAGAACCCTACCTGAAATCCTTGTATCAAGATTTGAAAGATGCGAAAATGCCCCCGCTGGCTCCCCACCCCAAGCTGAGCCAAGCCGCCGCTTTTCACGCCGAAGATACGGGTGAAAAGGGTTTGGTCAGCCACGACTCATCCGACGGAACGCCTTTTGGCAAGAGAGTCAAACGCTTTGTACAAGCGGGAGCTTTGGCCGAAAATTGCTCTTATGGCTATGCCACCGCCGAAGGAATCGTGATGCAGTTGTTATTGGATGCCAACACCCCTAGCCTGGGACACCGAAAAAACATTTTGAATCCTGTATTTGATCACATCGGGGTAGCCATTCACCCTCACCAAGAGTGGAAGTTTACCTGCGTACAAGATTTTGCGGCTAAGATTCGTGAGCCGAAAACGGAGGAGTAAAATTCTAAAATTTTCAACAAAATTATAGCCTTTTTCATTTTTAAGGTTTAAATTAGCGAATTATCTCATAAATTTGCTAAAAATTTAAACTTTAATGCTAAATATATGAAAACTTGGTTCAAGTGTACGGTCAAGTACCACAAGGAAGATGACAAGGGGAACCGCAAAAAAATAACCGAGCCCTACCTCATTGATGCTGTATCCTTCTCCGAAGCTGAAGCACGCATCTATCAAGAACTAGAAAGTGTAATTAAAGGTGATTTCCATATCAGTGATATCAGCAAAAGTAATTTTGAAGATGTTTTTCACTACGATGATGCTGATACTTGGTTCAAGTGCAAGGTTACTTACACGGATATAGATCACGAAAGTCAAAAAGAAAAGAAAGTGACCAAATTTATGCTCGTGTCGGCTCACGATGTGAAGCAAGCCTACGAGCGCATTCAGGATAGCCTCAGCACGATGATTGTGCCCTTTGAGATTCCAAGCATTTTGGAGAGTCCTTTTGTGGAGGTTTTCGTGTACGAAAAAGATGATATTCCAGATAACCTAACTCCACTGAGCGAGGCACAAGCCAATCATAGCAATTAAATCCCAAATCATTTTATGAGGATAAAGAGGGTAGTTTTCGTGTGGCGAGAGCTGCCTTTTTTACATTTTAAAACGCCATGAAAATACATACGACCAACTATCAGCACACTTTTATTGAAGTGGCTGAGGATTGCCCCGTCAATCAAGGAGAACAACCTCCTTCGCGTGGCGATAAAAAAACCGTAGCCAATTGGCAATACGAGATGCTCGTGAATCATCCTTATCATTTTACTTCCGATGAGGTATTATTTCAAATCTACGCCGAGCGAAATGATTTGACAGAAGAAGCGCTAGAAGCAGCCCACTCGCAATTTTTCTCCAAGGGGCAGCCCTGCTTTCGCTCGTCTCCCCTGACGAAAAGATACGGATGGGGCGTGCATTACGATGCTGAGGGCAAGATGGCACTATACGGCATGCAAAGCGAAGCGTATCAGCGTTTTTCCGAAGATCCTGACTTGAAAGTAGTCAAAGCCATGCGTTCTAAGCGAAAAGGCTAATGATGGTAACCTATTTAAATTCAAGGAATGCCTTCTCATCAATCCGTGATTTGTCTAATCAAAAGGCTTAACAAAAAGTTAATTCGCTAGTAACGAGTTTTATCCTAATTTTGAAGCCTGAATCGTAAATCACGAAAGCCATGCATTACATCTACCTGCTCATCTGTGCCTCGTTTATTTTCTTGACCGCCTGTGGTGATCCAAAACCTTCCGAAAATACTGAAAATCAGGAGGCTTCTCCTAGCTCCGAAGAAGTACTTTTGGCTGGAAAACAACTTTCTGAAAAATATTGTGCTAATTGCCATGCTTACCCTGCGCCCGATCTACTCGACAAAAGTACCTGGCGAACCCACGTCCTCCCCCGCATGGGTTACATGATGGGCATTTATCAAGAGGATATTCAAAAAACCCGCCGTGCTCTCATTGGAGACGGGGCAGGAGCGGCCAAGGTAGAGGCCGCCAATGTTTTCCCTGACAAACCCATTCTTAGTCAAGAAGATTGGAAGAAGATTGAGCAATATTATCTCAATGAGGCTCCCGAAATGCTGAAAACACCCAAACAAGTGCCTATCCAAAACCAGCTCGAGCATTTCAAGGTAAAAGTACCCCAATATCGCCTCTCACCTCCTAGCACCACATTGGTCAAAATCAATCAAGATCAGACTTTTTACATCGGCGACGCCAACTCCAAGAGCTTACTCCAATTTGACAAAGACCTCCAACTCCAGAAGGCCGCCAATGTCAAAGAGGGAGCCGTGTGGCTCAACGAAATTGCGAATAACCTCCTGGTGACGGTGATGGGTTCTTTCTCACCTACGGATGAGGAGTCTGGCTTTCTGCTGGCCTTGCCCTTGCAAGCAGGACAAACACCTCGGGTAGTCCTGCCAGATTTGCAACGCCCTGTGCACACAACTTTTGCCGACCTGAACGGCGATGGCTGGGAAGATATCCTGACCTGTGAGTTTGCCAAATGGACAGGCGGCTTGGCTTGGTGGGAAAACAAAAAGCAAAATAACTTTGAGAAGCATGTACTTCGGGCGCGGCCCGGAGCGGTCAAAGCTTACGTGCAAGATTTTAATAATGACCAAAAGCTGGATGTAATCGCGCTCTTTGGGCAAGGCGATGAGGGTATTTTCATGTATTATAATCAGGGGGACGGGAAATTTTCCGAAGAAAAAGTACTTTCTTTCCCTTCTTCTTATGGCTCTAGCTTTTTTAATATTTGGGATTTTAATGGAGATGGACACTTGGATATTATCTACACGGCAGGAGATAATGCCGATTATCCTCCATTGATGAAGCCTTACCACGGGATTCGTATCTTTTTTAATGATGGCAAAAACCAGTTTTCTGAGAAGTTTTTCTATCATCTCAACGGAGCTTACCAAGCGATTCCCGCTGATTTTGACCAAGATGGAGATATGGACATTGCCGCTATTTCCTTCTTTCCAGATTATGCCCAAGAGCGTGCCGAAGAGGGATTTGTTTATTTAGAAAATACGGGAAAAATGCAATTCAAGGCTTACACTTTTCCCGAGGTAAAGGATGGCCGCTGGATTGTGATGGATGCCGGTGACCTAGATCAAGACGGCGACTTGGATATTTTGCTCGGCTCATTAACCTTTGAAACGATTCCCAAGAAAGACTGGGTTAGCCGTTGGGTAGAAAAAGGCATTCCCTTTGTCTTGCTTGAGAATACTATTAAATAAGCGGATAACGGTCAACAGTCGACGGTCGATGGTCGATGGTCGACCGTCAAGATGAAATGACAAAACATGACAAGATCATCAATACTGAATACTACTCGCCGTCGTATTTGGCTTTGAATCTCTCATAAAGTTGTTTGTGCTTGTTGTCTAGGCTGATTTCTCGTCCCGAGATGAAAGCGTGAATTACTTCGTTGCTACGCATATCGAGTAAATCGCCTTCGGATACCACGAGCGTTGCGTCTTTACCTGTTTCTAGGCTCCCTACTCGATCTTCAATTCCCAGAATTTTAGCGGCGTTCAAAGTAATTAAACTGAGTGCTTCCTCCTTACTTAGGCCGTAAGCCACAGTGGTGCCCGCATTGAAGGGTAGATTCCGCGCCCGAGCAGCTTCCTGATAAGAAGTACTCACCAAAATTCCTTCTTTATGTAACAGCGCCGCTAATTTGTAAGGCATATCCACATCTTCCATGGTTCGGGCGGGTAAGCTATGAGTTTTGGAAAGAATCACCGGGATTTTATTGCTTTTGAGAAAATCTTTGACATAATAAGCATCTTCTCCGCCCACGAGTACCACTTTCTTGACTCCATTTTCTTGGGCTAATTGAATCGCCTCCACAATGGCTCGGCTGTAATCCGCGTGGATATAAAAAGTTTTGCTTCCATCGTACAAGCCTTTCATGGCTTCCAATTGAATATTGACCATTTCGGGCTGATCTAATTCGGCGTAAGCCGCCCCATCTTTGAGTGCTTTGGTGATGGTTTGAATGATCTTGGGATAATCGTCATTTTTGCGACTTTCGGTTTCGCCCAGCCACCAGCGAGGACGACGAAACTTAGAAGGCCAATCCACGTGAATTCCCTCGTCTATCTTAAAAGCCGCATCTTCCCAATTCCAAGCATCCAATTGAACTACCGAAGATTGCCCCGTAACGATGCCTCCACCGGGTACGGGTTGTGCCAGTAAAATGCCGTTGACCCGCGTGGTAGGGATAACGTGCGAATCTGTATTGTAGGCGACCAGAGAACGAACACTGGGATTAAAAGCTCCAGTCTCGGAATCGTCGTTAGTGGCGCTTACGGCTCCAATTTCGGTCAAGCCTAAGTCCGTATTTAGTAAAATTAATCCCGGATAAACGTGTTTTCCACTAATATCCACGTTTTGATACTTGCTTGCATCAATCTGCATGGCACTGCTTGCGCCTACGTAAGTAAGTTTGCCTTGATCGAAGGCCACGGCCGCATTCTCAATCACCTGCCCATTTCCTAAATGGGCTGTAGCTCCGGTCAAGAGAATTGGCTGAGATTGTGCCTTAGCGGGCGAGGGCACTACTTGCGCCTTCAAGCAGACTCCCGGCAATATAAATAGGCTAATGAGTAGGATGTATAAAAATTTCATTGTGTTCCGTTTTTTAAAAATTAAAAATTACAAATGTGCATCAGGAGCTAAGCCAACTCCTGATTCTACAAATTCATAAATAACCATGCAGCTTCGTGCTTGGCTTTGATTTGCAATTCATTTAATCTTCTAATACATTATAAAAGATAAAATCATCACAATGGAGAGAGTGATTCCCGTTAAAAGAAGGAGCTTCGGCCGCCGCGCCATTGCTTTTGGTTTTGCGCATTTTCTGAATGAGGCGATTACGCTCCGTGTTGATGGCCTTTCGCTTCGCTAGGTCTTGCTGGCGATCAAAATAAACGATTCCATCTACCATAGTCTTTTCGGCTTTGGCATAAATAGAAAGGGGGTGATCGGACCAGAGCACCAGATCGGCGTCTTTGCCTACTTTGATGCTGCCCATTCTGTCGTCTAGGTGTAGCAGCTTAGCCGGATTGAGGGTTACCATCTTGAGAGCCTCTTCTTCGGACATCCCGCCGTATTTGACACTTTTGGCGGCTTCTTGATTCAGGCGGCGTGCCATTTCGGAATCATCAGAATTGATGGCTGTTACTACGCCTTGGGAGGTCATCAGGGTAGGATTGTAGGGAATGGCTTCGTAAACCTCAAATTTGTAAGCCCACCAATCGGCAAAGGTAGAAGCACCTGCACCGTGTTTGGCCATCTTGTCGGCTACTTTGTAACCTTCCAAAATGTGTGTGAAAGTATTGACTCGAAAATCAAATTGCTCGGCCACTTTCATCAACATATTGATTTCAGACTGCACATAAGAGTGACAAGTGATAAAGCGCTCCTTGTTGATGATCTCAGCCAAAGTTTCTAGAGCTAGATCACGGCGTACGGGTTTACCTGCTTTCCGGTCAGCATCGTAGGCTTTGGCCTGTGTAAAAGCATCTACATAGACCTGCTCTACGCCCATTCGGGTTTGAGGATAACGGATGGAGTTGGAGCTACGGGAGCGTTTTACATTTTCACCCAAAGCAAATTTGATATAGCCATCTGCTTCCTTAATTAACATTTCTTCCGCTGAGGCTCCCCAACGCATTTTCACGAGGGCGGATTGCCCCCCAATGGGGTTCGCCGAACCGTGTAACAGTTGTGCTGCGGTAACGCCTCCCGAGAGCTGTCGGTAAATATTAATGTCGTCGGGATCTACAACGTCTTCCATACGCACCATGGCTGAATTGGTAGCCACATCGTTGACCGCAGCGAGGGCGATATGGGAGTGTTCATCAATGATACCAGAGGTCAAATGTTTGCCTTCTGCATTTACCACTTCTGCTCCTCCGGCGTTGAGGTTTTTGCCGATTTGTGCAATTTTACCGTCTTTGACGAGTACATCTGTGCCTTCCATCACCCCGTCGGCTTCGTTGGTCCAGACGGTAGCATTTTTGAAAAGTACGTTTTGAGGTTGGGGCATTTCTTGATTACCATAAGCCATAAAGGGATACATGACTTTGCCGACTTGTGGAGATTTTTGTTCCTCCTCCTCGTCTTCTTCTCCTTTGGATTTGTCATCTTGATCGGATTTTTTATCCTTGATTGCTCCGGTGTAACTGGCACTCCATTTTGTCCAAGTTCCGTCGGAGAGTTGTCCTTGTCCACTCATGGTTTTTTCGGTAATCCAGCCAGAGAGACGGGTAAAACCAGTTTTGCTCTTTTTGCTGGTATCTGCTTGGAAGCTGAGTGAAATCAGCCCTTCCTCTATACTTCCCTTGGTATTGAGCGATTTTTTCTCTCCCATGTATACCTTGAGTTTAGGAGCGTAGGCATCACCGCCAATCTCTAGGCGATATTTTTGATTATTCACGCTCAACTGATAATTCCCTCGGTAATCTTGTTCGGGAGCGGGTTTCACAGTAAAAGTTTTTCCCTGAATCCAGTTGGTATGGATGACGCTTTTTTTATCAAAAATATTCCCAGAAGTGACGATAAAGTTAGCGTATTTGCCTTGGGCCAGGCTTCCCACCATACTTTCGGCTTTGAGCAATTTGGCGGGGGTGTAGGTGAGGGCTTTGAGGGCATCTTTTTCGGTTAGGCCGTGCTGAATTGCTTTTCTGAGGTTCTGCCAGAACTCAGTTTTTTTCTTGAGGCCGTCAGTCGTGATGCTAAACTCAATTCCATTTTGTGCTAGGCGAGCCAAGTTGGCAGGTGCTTGTTCCCAGTGCATCATATCCTCCAATGGCACACGCATAGCTTCGTAGGGATCATCTACTGAATAAGCATTGGGGAAATTCAGAGGTACAATGAGTGCGGCTTGGGTTGCTTTGACCTCCTCGATGCGCTTGTATTCATCTCCGTTCGTCTTGATGATATATTGTACACCGAATTCATCGCCTACTTTATCCGCTCTGAGCAAGTCCAGATAATTGCGTACTTCAAAGAATTGAGGAAGATTTTGTTGCTGGTTCCAAGCTTCTAGGGTTAAGTCTAGGAATTCTTTTTTGCCAGTTTGTTCGTACCACTGGGCATCTAGAAAAGTTTGTCTGAGCAGCGCTATGTAGCCCATTAACGAAACGGGATACATTTGCCCTGAGGAGCCTTTAGAGAAAGCGTAATGCGCACCCACTTGATCTTTGAGTACCACTTTATTTTCGTTTTCGTCTGAGAGCGATACGAGTGCCGAAGTACCGCGAGCCACTCCGTCGGGGCGATAAGTGAGTACAGCTCCAAAACCTAAATTGCGATGCATCTTGGCGTCTTTTTCCTGAACCGTGAAGGCTTCGGAAGCGCTGAAGGTGGTCTTGATGGCATCGTTTGCGTTGTAGGGGCCTTTGGTTTCGGGGGGAATTTGCTCTTGGGCAAAGAAATTGCGCCCGCCGCCCGACTTTACTTCGGGCATGCCGTAGTGGGTATTGAGGTCGATGAAGGAAGGGTAGATATACTTTCCTTTCATATCGTAAACCACGGCGCCTTTGGGTATATTCGCATTCGTGCCCACTGCCAAGATTTTTTCATCCTGGATCACGAGGGTCGCCTTGTCTAATTTTGTTTGATAATCTGTAAAAATAGTCGCATTGGTAAAAGCGTAAATCTCTGGGCGTTCGTCGCGAAGGCCGTTCACCGGAAAAGTTTCCTGTGCCCAGATTGGCCCAGCGAAGCTTAGTATGAGTAAGCAAGTGAGTAATCGTTTTTTCATATTTTATTTTGCAGCTATAGAATGAAATAATGGCAATATTTTGTAAAATACCATTAAATAGCATAGAAGTTTGCAGAATAGCAAATAATCCTCTCTCTATGCCAAAGAATTATGGATAAAAGCGTAGTTTATGCTTGCAGAGGGATTAAGAAGCTGGCTTCGTAAGATCAAATCCCCCTGATTTTTCTATTCATTAAAAAGTAATTTTTTCTTTGTAAATTTATGGTATAATCGCTTGCTCAATCCGTGCGAGGACTTAGGGACGGTTTTGGTCTGTTGAGATGTTTGGCTTAAAATATTCTATCTCCTATTCGTTAATCATAAGCAGAGCGGAAGGTTTTTTGATAGGAGGCTAATATTCCCCCCGTTGTAAAAAAAGCACAAACCTCTGAATCATCTAGCATTACAGACATTATGGATTTAACCCCCAATCAGAAAAGTTATTTACCCATTAAGTATAAAGTCATACTTGGTTTCTCTATCAGTATAGCGGCTTTATTAGTGGCAGCGATCATTATCTACCGAAGCTTTGTCCCTTTATTAGATTCTATCAATGTGCTCTCTCGTCCAGACCGAGAACTGAATTTACTCAATAAAGTATTGATAGAAATCTCGGAGCTCGAGATCAAAAACTTAAGCTATATTAATGATCATCGTTCAGGCTCAATTCCAGACCTTCTTGAGTCTAACCAATATATTCTCAAACTTTTAGATTCGCTCAAACGGACTCCGAGCCTACCCCAACCGATTGTACCCAGAGTGGATAGTATTCAAACTTTACTTAGAAAAATTCCTGAAAACGTAAAAGACCTGCTTGTCTTAGAAGCACGCGCTGACTCGGTCATGCTTTCTGGTAAAACGCAAAAAATAGTAGAAAACCGCCTAGATGCCTTGCAGGCTGAAGTAGATGATTATAAAGAAAGGGTAGAACAATACCAGACCGAAGTGAAAGAGCAAATCGCCACGGATACCCTCAGCCAGGATGAAAAATGGGAACTCAAAAAAGAAGCCATAAACGACGCAGACAGCCTCAGCGGGAAAGAAAAGCGTCAACTCAAAAAGGAAGCCAGAAAAGAGATTGGCAAAAAAGGTTTTCTAAAAAAAATATTCAGTAAAAAAGAAGAAGCACCCACAGAGTCTAGTCCTCCCCCTATTTATACCCGTGAACTGGATAATGAAACAGTAGACGAAAAGCTCAATGAAGAATTGACTTATATCAACTCTATTCTTGCGAAAGACCAACAAGAGCGAGCAGAAATCATCTCTGTAAATGTCGATAAGCAAAAAGAAGTACTCGAGCATAATCGCATTATTATTCAATACATCAGGTACTTGGTGGCTGATCTGGAAAAAAAAGCAGAACAGGACTCCAAAGTAGAGCGTCAAGAAGCCAGCAATATCGCTCAAAACACCTCTCTTGGCATCTTGGCACTGGCTCTGTTCAGCTCTTTGATGGCAATTGTGCTGACTTCCCTCATTTTCTCCGATATTACCCGCAGTAAGGCTTTGCAAAAACAAATAGAAGCCAGTAAAAATAAGGCTGAAAACACGGCCGCTACCAAAGAGAAATTCCTCAATAATATGAGCCACGAAATCAGAACACCCCTCCACGCGATTCAGGGCTACACCGAACTGATGCTCAAACAACCGCAAAACACGGCTCAGCAAGAGTCTTTGGAGGCCATCCAAGGCTCCACACGCCATCTACTTCGTTTGGTGAATGACATCTTAGAACTATCTAAAATCGAGGCTCAGAAGCTTGTCCTCGAAGAAGCAGAATTTTCAGTAAGAGAACTGATCGAGAGCGTACACGCGGTGCTCAAGGCAGAGGCCAGCCTGAAGCAAATCGCCTTTACTTATCACGTGGACCCCGAGGCAGAAGTGCTGCTCATTGGCGATGCTTTTCGCCTGACTCAGGTATTGTATAACTTGGTAGGAAATGCCATCAAATTTACCGACGAAGGCTCGGTACACCTGCATACAGAGATCATCAGGGAAAATGACCAAAAGGTAGTGCTGGTCATAGATATTGCCGACACGGGCATTGGAATGTCAGAAGCCGAAATGAAGAAATTGTTCCGGCGTTTTCAGCAAGCCGATACCTCGATTAGTCGTCGCTATGGCGGCAGTGGCTTGGGTTTAGACATTTCCAGAGAAATTATCAAAGCGATGAAAGGCAAAATCACGCTCAAGAGCAAAGTAGGCGAAGGAACTGTATTTAATCTGCGCATCCCCCTTCAAGAAAGCCACCGCCAACTAGTAGCTTCACCCCCGACTGAGTCCTTAGCTCCAGCTTTGTACCAGTTTGTGCATCCGGCCCACGTGCTGGTCATTGACGATGACTCTTTAAACCTGAAGCTTTGTGGTATGATGTTGCGTAATTTTAATCTGGTGCCACACTTACTAAGCCAACCCCAAAAAGCACTGGCCTTGATTCAGCAAGAAAAATTTGATCTGATTTTAGTGGATATGCGGATGCCTGAACTCGCGGGCACCGATATCATTCGTCAGGTCAGAAGCTTAGAAGATCAAACCTTGGCGCAGACGCCTATTCTGGTAGTAAGCGCAAACATTTTTATCGAGGATACCCGTAAATACATTCAGGCAGGAGCCAATGATACCCTACACAAGCCTTTTCGTGAAGAAGAGCTTTTCCAAAAAATTCAACATTATCTAAAAGATAACCCACACACGCTTTCCAACTCTCATTCTAACATGGCAAAATCAAACCCGAGCTCTGGCTCTTCATCCGCTGGTCAGCCTTACAATTTAGAAGAAATCAAACAATATTGTATGGGAGACGAAGGACTTTTTGAAGAGGTGGTAGAGGAATTCCTAAAAGAATCTAAGGCCAATCTGCTCAGCTTAAATAGCTATGTGGAGCAACAAAACTGGTTAGAACTTCGAGAGCTCGTGCATCAGATGTACGCTCGCTTTGCTCAGTTTAAAATCCATCAAGTGGCCAAGACTTTAAGACAGATGGAGCAAATCATTGACCGCAAAGGAGATACTACTCCTATTCCAGCCTTGGCTAAACAAGTAATTACGCAGGCTCAGATAATTTTACCTCAAATCAAAGCCGAAGTTTTGGGTAATTAGATAGTTGGTCAATCAAGTTTGGCTCTCTCCTCTCGATTCCTGCCTTGTTTTTGTGAATCAGCAGGGCGTCTTTTGGTGAGCTATTTTATGAAATATCTCCACACAATACATAGTCACCTAAGCAAAAGCACAGCTCTAAGAACCGATGCCTTCTTGCCCAAAAAATAAGTAGAAAAATTTGTGTGTTAACTTTTCAAAAGGATTTTTACAATGCTGTTTAAGCTAGGTTGAGCGAATGTTCCCAGGATGGCTTGGCTAGCCATTTAAGCCAAAACGATGGCCGAATTAATTATTTGCTCTTGGCACGTGTTTTTGCCCTCTCGTTTTTTTCGGTAGCTTCTTCCCAGCATTTCACGGCTAGCTCGATGGTATCGTGTTTTTTCTTAGCAGTGATGCCTTGGAACTTTCCAGCTTTGCGACGTCCTACTTTCTTCTTGACGGATTCACTGGCAGATTTGTAGCCCAGTTCTTTCAGTTTGACGGATACTTTCAACAAGAGATCACCAACTTTTTGCTCCTCTTCTTCGCGTACTAATTGGTGCTTATAATTGATCAAATTCCCCAAGATCATACTATACTCTTTGGTTCCGGGCTTGCGGATATCACCTGGATAGTATTTTCTTTTCTTGGTGCTTTCAACATTTCCTGTCATGTTCATAATCTTCATTAATTTAGGTGTCTATTAATTATAAGAAAAAGTAAAATTGAGTGCTATTGATTAGCATAGCTACGCTTGTGCGTTATGCCTTGGCTTCCTCTCGATTTGGCTCAAGGCTTGGAATGTTTGTTTTCTTATGCTGGCCTTCAACCAAGATTTGGATGAAAGCATTCTTAAAATGACACGATGAAGGGGAAAATTTCTGCTTACTTCATACTCAGAAGTATCCATCTGCGATGCGCGTGAGGAGTTAGGTGCGATCAGACGGTTATTTTCTTGGCCTCGGAGTGTGGATAAAATGCCGATTGGGTATTCATTTGCTGGATGGAGCCATGCCCAATAAGCTTCCAGAGGCGTTACAGGATAAATACAGGTTATCCCGACGAAATCTAAATTCAGAAATAATGCTATTCGCTTCAAATGGTGTCTTGGTCTTTTCTAGGCTATTATTAGAATACTGTCTTATACTAATTCGTTGCTAAGGCAGACAAAGTTTCAGTTTGACAACAAAATTAGTATATAAAATAAGTGAATACAATCTTTTCCGTTCATTTCTCAATAAAAGTTGCTTTTTTAAGATTCATATCTCAGTAAATTTAAACTTAAAGTGTTTTATCGAATGTGCCAACAATGGCCATGTATGCTCTAAGTTCAAGTACTATGAATCCTTGCTCGAGATTTTACTTTGGATCACAACGCATCATGATTGAATCATGCCAAACCAGTTGACATCTGTCCTATTCAAGTTAGAGGGTAGTTTGTGTGTTAATTTGAGAGGAGACTGTAAATGACGAATTGAAGATTGTTCGCTTTAAGGTAGAATCAACGCTAATATACGCAGTTTTTTCAAAAAAAAAAGCGAAGAAGCTAAATAATCTACGGAACCAGAATAGGAATGGTTTTGCAGATTAAGAAAAATCTCCCGAATAGACTAAAATTTAGCCCCTAAATATAGATCAAACCCTCTGCTTGATCGCCATAAATGGCTTGTTGCTGAGTAACATAGCGCTCAGCCGCGACTAAAGCCAGCAGTGCATCTATTTCGTGCCAATTTTCAGGCATTCTGAGTAACTGCCAATCTGCTACCTGTTGAGCGATTGCCTCCCAGCAAGGATCAATATCTTTTTTTTTCTTCTTATAGTTCCATTTTTCTAAGCCTAACCTTTGGGCTTGTACCGCGGGATAAGTCTCAAAAAAAGGAATCGGAAACATTTCTGCCTTTAGGCGCATGGCTCTGGCCGTTAGCCCTCCTAAGAACATCGGCGACATGGCACGCAACTGGCGATCTCCTTTTCGGTAAAAAAAATCTGCTCCCTCGGGCACTTTCTCATCCAATGGCAGGGAATAAACTTTGGGCAAAGAGAGAGGTGCATCCAGAAAAACCAAGTCTGGCTTCGTTTCTCTCAATTCTTTCTTGAGAAATTGATCGGCATCTTGCTTTTTGCGCGTAGTTTGTATACGCACGATTTTTTCCTCAGCTTCCATCGCACATAGTACCGTAGTACCTGCTAACTTACTTCCATAATCTATTCCGCAGATTTGCATTGAATCTAAATTTTTTAGAATTAAAAATCATATCCTGAACATCCCTGATTAAATTGCAAAAAAGTTATTAAATTAGATCAGTAATTCGGGTCAATATGTGGGCGCAACTACAAAAACAGCCATTTTATCTTCCTTTGCTTGCTATAACTAGCGGTATCCTCCTTTGGTTGGGCTGGGCGGTCGGTGCTTTTTTCTTGTTTGTAGGTTTTTTGCCCATTTTAGAGATAGACGTTTGGATCAAACTCCGAAAATATAAACGAGGTGGCTGGTGGTTTTTCTGGTACAGCTACCTTGCGTTGCTCACGTGGAACCTACTCACCACTTGGTGGATTTATAACTCAACCATAGCCGGAGCCATCGCTGCCATCACGATCAACGCCCTGTTGATGTATATTCCTTTCTTATTGTTCAGAATTACCCGTGATGCCATCAATGAAGCTTATGGCTACTTATCCTTGGTGCTTTACTGGCTGAGCTTCGAGTACCTACATCTGAACTGGGATCTTTCCTGGCCTTGGCTCACCTTGGGAAATGCTTTCGCGAACCTGACCGGATGGGTACAATGGTACGAAATCACGGGAGTCTTGGGAGGGACACTCTGGGTTTGGTGCATTAACATTTTTCTTTTCTTGGCTCTGCGAAGCAAGTTCGTGGTCAATCGTAGGGTTTTCACGCTTTATGCCGTATTCATTTTTGCCATTCTTTACATGCTTTCGTTGTACGTGTATTATCGTTATGAAGAAAAGGGGAAGCCTACGGAAGTATTGGTGATCCAGCCTAATATTGACCCTTACCAAGAGAAGTTTCCAAGAGGTGCTCGTCACATTCCGCCCGCTCAGCAATTGGAACGCATGCTCCAACTCGCTGAACAAAAGTTGAGCCCCGGCACTCAGCTGATGTTGTTGCCCGAGGTTGCACTGTTGAACGAGCGAGGGGCTTTCTCCGAAGAGACTCTCCAAAAATCAATGGAGGCTTATCCGAATACACGTCGCTTAGCCAACTTCCAAAAAAAATACGAGAACCTATCCATCATCGTAGGGATGAGTACCTACCGCGCTTACCCAGACGAAGCCTCTGCTCCTTATACCGCACGTTTTCGAGAAGGCTTTGGGTATTATGATGTATTCAATGCGGCTTTGATGCTGGATGAGCAACAGCACGTAGCTTTTTATCACAAATCCAAATTAGTTCCTGCGGTAGAAACCATTCCCTTTCCTTTTCTTTTCAAAAGCTTGATTTTAGACTTTGGTGGAGCCAGTGGTTTGATGGGTATTCAGCGGGAGCGTTCTGTGTTGATGGATCAAGATAGCGTTTTCTATGCTCCTATGATTTGCTACGAATCTATTTATGGGGAATTTACTTCTGGCTATATCAAAAATCAGGGCGAAATCCTATGTATTATCACCAATGATGCCTGGTGGGGAGATACTCCCGGGCATGTCCAGCATTTTCAATATGCCAAACTACGAGCAATCGAGATGCGACGCGATGTGGCACGATCTGCTAATACAGGTATTTCGGGATTTATCAACCAAAAAGGAGAAGTCATCGAGCAAAGTCAATACTGGGAACCTGCCGCCCTCAAGGCTACCCTACACGCCAATGATACGCTTACTTTCTATGCCGAACACGGCGATTATCTGGGTCGCTTGGCTTGGTTTATGGCCGTGGGCTTGTTCCTAACGGGCTTAGTAAAGAAAAAAACTGGAGGAAAAACCTCTCTCTCTAATATGGTCAGACCACAGGATTAGTCTGCTTAGAGACTTACTTCCTTCCTCGATTCATATCAAAGAAATCATATTTGTAGGGTAACAAATCAAAAAGAAAAACACCTCGAAGTGTCATGTCCATACATCCTGTGGCGGGCTTTTGATCTGGCTCCGTGTGGAAGGCTTGTTGCCAAAATAGGCTGGAATTCATGCGAAATTGTATTTTGTAAACTATTGATAATCAAACAATATTAGAATCAAAAGAACTTATATCACCCTATAAATTTGCCCTTGAATTTTAGATATACAGAGCCTACTTTTATATAAAATCCGTGCACTAATCAATACTTCAACTATAAACCTAAAATCAGTCTACATGCGACCTATCTTTATTTTCACACTTCTTTATTCCTTGAATTTGTTAGCATCCGTCGAGGCACAACCGCGCCGAGAGTCCAACTGGAGCAAAGGCATCCTTGTTCTCAATGACGGCGATACCCTGCGAGGCAATTTGTATTTTGCGGGTAAACCAGATAAAATTTTGTTTAAAAATGAACGCTTGGTTCGGTATTTCCCCATGCGAAAAGTAGCCGCTTTTGAATTTTATGACGAAGCGCTACAGCTCAGAAGATATTTTGCACGCTATCCGTCTATTGCCCCAGAAGACCCTTTCTTATTCGAGAAAATTATCTTAGGGAGATATCATTTCTTGAAAGCCATCAAATTCCGTTATATCTCTGGCATACGTACCGTTTACAAAGAATACTTTAATCCTGGCTTGGATTACTATCTTTGGGATGGCAAAAAGCTTAGTAAAATCATCAATTTCAAGCAACAATTAGAGGCTATTTTTGATAAACACGGGATGGATTTGAAGAATATCAGCAAGCAATATGACCTGAGTCTTTATTTGCCCGAAGACCAGATGAAGGCCGTTTATCGACTCAATTATGAAATTGCCCGACAAGAAAAATGGCTTGATACCGAAAGTGACTAATGATGAACCTTCATACACCCATTATGAATGCTGAAAACGGGATCGTACTTGGTATGATCTCGTTTTTTCTTACTCAGTACCCAAGCCAGCACTCACATAAATTTATGAGGAAGTTTTTGTAAAGATTAAATAAGTGTTAATTTTATACAAAACCCGCAGAAAACAACAATTAATTCATGAAAAGACTAATTCTAGTCAGTTTATTGGTACTGTTTAACGCCAAGCTGACTGCCCAAGCCCACCATGGACTCGCCTGGAGCTATGGCTCTCTCATCACCCAAAGTCAAGATACCATTCAAGGAAAAATTCACTTTACAGGTCAGGTTAACGAGCTTATCTTCAAGAATGATCGCTTTTTTAAGGTCTATCATACCACTAGCATTCAGGCTTTTGAATACTACGATACCCAGCTTCAAATTAGGCGTTATTTCAAAAATTTTCATATTCCAAACCAAGCTCGTCCCGTGCTCTTTGAGAAAATCATTGGAGGCACTTACACTTTGCTTCGTCGCGTTCCGGTCGGGCTCCACTCGAATCACCAAAAGTTTCGGGATTACAGCCTCCATTTAGATCATATTTACTTGTGGGATGGCTCCCAAATGCAACTGGTCAGACGCTTTAAAAAACAGATCAAGCCCCTCTTCGAGCAATACAATTTAGACCTCAAAGCCCTCGTCAAACAGCAAGGCTGGCAATGCCACCTCATCCAAGATCAGGTGCAAATGATTCGCTGGCTCAACGCGAAGATCATGGAAGAGGAAAGCTGGGCAGTGGGGAGGTGAGTCATTTATACACGGCTTATTCTCTCTGTCTGTGCCCCAAACACACGTTGAACCTTCCGCTTGCTCGGTAGGTTATCCCTTCAGAATTTGTTAATTTTGCCTTCCTCGAGCTCAAATTTTCATACGAGGGAAGAAATGCCGTGTTTTGATTATGAAAAAAATCGCCTTCTATACTCTAGGTTGTAAATTGAATTATTCGGAGACTTCTACCATCGCCCGTCAGTTTCAGGAACGAGGCTATCAGAAGGTAGATTTCTACGATACGCCCGATATCTACATCATCAATACCTGCTCGGTAACCGACAACGCCGATAAGAAATGTCGTAAGCTCATCCGGGAAGCCCGCCAGATTTCACCCGATGCTTACATTGCCATCATTGGTTGCTACGCGCAATTGAAGCCCCAAGAAATTGCCTCTATTCCGGGCGTAGACGCGGTTTTGGGTGCTTCCGAGAAGTTTCGTCTACTGGATTTATTAGGCACTTTCCAAAGAGAAAAAACAAAGCATTCCCACAAAAAATCCAAACCTCAGAAAGCACAAGTCTACGTGAAGGAGGTTTGCCACGCTCAGACTTTCAATACTTCTTACTCCTACGGCGATCGCACGCGTACTTTCTTGAAGGTGCAAGATGGTTGTAATTATAATTGTACTTTTTGTACGATTCCCTTGGCGAGAGGCAAAAGCCGTAGCGATAGCATTGCCCAAATCGTCAAAACTGCTCACGAAATTGCCCAAACCGAAGTCAAAGAAGTGGTCATCACGGGCGTGAATACGGGCGACTTTGGTATCCAAAATGGCCGACGCGCAGAGCGTTTTGTGGATTTGGTCAAAGCCTTGGATGAAGTGGAAGGCATCGAGCGTTTTCGGATTTCTTCCATTGAACCAAATCTACTTTCGGACGAGATCATCGAGTTTGTGGCGCAGTCTAAGCGATTTGTCCCGCATTTTCATATTCCCTTGCAATCGGGTTCGGATCGCCTGCTCAAATTGATGCGTCGCCGTTATCGCCAAGATTTATACACCGAACGTGTGGCCAAAATAAAGGAACTGATGCCCCAAGCTTGTATCGGAGTGGATGTAATTGTAGGCTTTCCGAGTGAAAGCGAAGCAGATTTCATGGAAACTTATCAGTATCTGAACGAATTAGATATTTCTTATCTGCACGTGTTTACTTATTCGGAGCGAGCCAATACGCCTGCCGTGGAGATTCAGCCCGCAGTTCCCAAGGCGGAGCGAGCCGAACGCTCCAAGCTGCTCCGAATTCTCTCGGATAAAAAACGTCGTTATTTTTACGAGCAACATATCGGCAAAACCTTCACAGTGCTTTTTGAGAATGACGTGCAAGATGGCTTGATGCAAGGTTTTACCGAAAATTATATTCGGGTACAGGCCAAGTACGACCCCATGTTGCTAAATGAAACCAAAACCCTGCGCCTCACGCAGATCAACGAACATATGCTGGCCGAGGTCGCGGAAGTGGAAGCTTGGGAAATACCCGTGTAAAATCTTTTCAAGGAAATTATTTTTTCAAATAAATAAACTCATCAAAACAATGGATACCACACAATTCATCCAAGGTTTGCACCACGTCACGGCCACAGTCAACGACGCCCAAGAAGATTTTGACTTTTACACGAAGTTACTTGGTTTGCGCCTCGTCAAGAAAACCGTCAATTTTGATAATAATCAAGTTTATCATTTCTATTATGGAAATGAACCCGGTGAGCCGGGCACGATCATGACCACTTTTCCCTACAAAGGTCAGGGCGTGCGAACGGGTACGATGGGCACGGGGCAGGTCTCGGTGACTGCTTTTTCCGCTCCAAGTGCTTCTTTAGATTTTTGGAAAAGCCGTTTGGAAGCGGCTCAAGTACCAGTGGAGCAAATAGAAAAGTTTGGCAATCCTACCTTAGTATTCAAAGATCCTTCTGGTTTGATTTTAGAAATTGTAGGCAACGATCAAGATACCCGCGAACCTTGGACTCAGGGTGGGGTTGAAAAGGATCACGCCATTCGTGGCTTTTTTAATGTAACGCTTTCTATTGCCGAGGTAGATGCTACTTTTGATTTTTTGATGAATGAATTTGGCTTCCAAAAAGTAGGGAAAGAAGGCAAAATCACACGCTTCTCGGCCAAGGAAGGTCAGCCCGGCCAACTCGTAGATGTCAGCAATGACCACGACCAAGAAAGAGGCCGCAATGGCATCGGCACAGTGCACCACGTGGCTTGGCGTATTGCTAACGAAGAACAGCAACTCCAGATGCGAGCGCGTTTGGTAGAACTGGGCTTGAACGTAACCGAGGTCAAAGATCGGAATTATTTTCGCTCTATTTATTTTAGAATGCCCGGTCATGTACTCTTTGAGATTGCCACGATTCCCCCTGGATTTGCAATTGATGAAAATTTGGAAAATTTAGGCCAAGACCTCAAGCTGCCAGAATGGGAGGAGAAAAATCGCGCACAGATCGAGGCCGTATTGCCCAAGATCGATCAGAACTCATAGGTTCACCATGAAAATCGGAATTGATGCCAAGTGGTTTTTTGAAGGACCCGTGAGTGCCAAGAGAGTACTGCAAGACTATTTTGAAAAGCTCCTGTATCTGGAGGAAACACACGAATGGCATCTTTTTCTGGATCAGAAATTTAAAAAAGAAAAATTTCCTCATCCGGGAGAAAGAATCCATTTGCACTACATCTGGGCGGGTAATAACCAACTCTCTAACCAACTCGTGCTTCCTCGTGTAGCCAATACCTTGGGTTTAGACTTGGTGTTTTTCCAAAATTACTGCCCGAGGTGGGGTAATTTTAAAAAGGTGGTTTTTATTCACGATTTATTATTTCTTTCTTATCCTCAGTTTTTTACCTGGAAAGAGCGGCTTTACTTTCGGCCCATTGCTTGGAGCGCGCGTTGGGCGGATCAAGTCATTACCAGTTCCGAGAGTGAAAAAAAACGAATTATGCATTTTACTCATCTGAGTGCAGCGCGCATCGCCGCCATTCCGTTCGGCGTTTCGGCTCGGTACCAGCCCCGAGAAGCCTATCAGACTTCTGTGCTGAAAGCCATCCAAGAAAAATACAAGCTGCCCGCTCGCTTCGCGCTCTATGTGGGGAGAATTAATGTGCGCAAAAACCTAGAAAACCTGCTAAAATCTATGCCACTCTGGCAAGATACGGAACTACCGCTAGTTATCATCGGGGAAAAGGACTGGAAAGCTCCTGCCTTGGAAGAAAGTCTCAGCACTTACGGCCTTCATTCTCGTGTGCAGTTTACAGGCTATGTGCCCGACCAAGACCTGCCCCTAATTTACAGCTTGGCACACGTCTTTTGTTTTCCCTCCTTGGCCGAGGGCTTTGGTCTGCCTCCTTTGGAGGCGATGGCGGCGGGCGTGCCCGTGGCCGTTTCGGAGATTCCTCCTTTGCAAGAAGTCTGTGGAGAAGCCGGAAGCTATTTTGATCCTCTTCAGCCCGAGGCCATCGCCCAAGCCATTAATCAGCTTTTAGAGAATCAAACTTATTATCAAGAAAAAAGAAAAAAGGGCTTAGCACGTGCCCAGGAGTTTAGCTGGCAAAAGTCTGCCTGGAGTCTTTTGGAAGTATTAGAACTGCTGGGAGAAAAAACTAACAGTTGATTTTCTTTCTTGACATGAACCTCGTTCTTCTTTCCTTCCTTAACTTTGTAGCCTAATAATTCAGGTATGATTCTTGAAAAATGCCCCATTTGCACTAGTACAGATTATCAGGTGGCTCCTACCTACGACCCTGGCCACGAAGCTTATCAAGTGGTAAAGTGCCAAAATTGCCAGCATATCTACACCAGGATCACTCAACCTATTAATACTGAGCAACTTTATGAAGATGAGGTCTATCGGGTTGTAGAAAACCGGGAATCGCTCTTTGATCGCTTGTTGAATTATGAATATGCTAAAGTCTTAGAAAAAGTCAACCGATATTTTCCTGAAAAAGGAAAGCGATTGGACTTTGGCTGTGGAAAAGGAAAATTTGCTTGGCTGGCTCAAAAAGATGGATGGGAAGTATTAGGAGTAGAAACCTCTCGACCCAGAGCTACCTACGCCCGTGAAGCTTATGCCTTGGAAGTGTCCTCTGATTTTTACGAGGGAGGAGCTTATGCAATGGCACCTTTTGACGTGATTACGCTTTTTCACGTACTGGAGCATCTGCCAGCGCCCAAGGAACTGTTAGGGGCTTTGATTCAGGAAAATATGTCGGAATCTGGCTTGCTACTTTTAGAGGTGCCCAACTTGGCTAGTTGGCAGGCTAAAATTGCTAAATCTTCTTGGCTACATTTAGATTTACCCAGACACCTTTCTCATTTTACACTTCCTAAGCTGCAAGAGCTGGCCGAAGATTTAGACTTGAAAATTACGAAAGTACAGTATTTTTCTTTTCATTTAGGCGTCTTGGGCATGACTAGAAGTTTGATGGCGCGTTTGGGTTATCGGAAGAATCTTATCTACGAACTAAAAAACCACTTAAACCTAGGCTTAATGCTGCGCGTGGGGTTAGTTTTGCCTTGGGCTTTTTTGCTCGAGTGGTTCGCTGCACGTTTAGGGGCAGGGGGCGTTACTCGAGTTTATTTGCAGTACAAAGGTGGGAAAGATTAGTCTGCTTTCATTCACGATTTTAATTTTTTTACACTTGAAAATCGCTATTCTCGGTACACGGGGAGTCCCTAATCATTACGGAGGTTTTGAGCAATTTGCTGAATATCTCTCGGCTGGATTGGTGCGTAAAGGGCACGAGGTTTACGTCTATAATTCTCATAATCACCCCTACCAAGCATCTGAATGGGAAGGGGTGAAAATCATTCATTGCTATGACCCTGAGTATCGCTTGGGCACAGCCGGGCAGTTTATTTATGACCTCAATAGCATCCGGGATAGCCGCAAGCGTGATTTTGATGTGATCTTGCAACTGGGCTACACCAGCAGCTCGGTCTGGGGGCGCTGGCTGCCCAAGCAGTCGGTAATCGTGACCAACATGGACGGGATGGAATGGAAGCGCAGCAAATACAGCTCTAAGGTACAGAAATTCCTGCGCTACGCCGAGAAACTAGGCGTACAAACCAGTGATTATCTGGTTGCAGATTCGCCGGCCATTCAAGAATATTTGGAAAAAACGTATCAAAAAGAAGCAACTTTCATTGCCTACGGAGCGCATCTGTTCGAAAACCCACGGGAAGAAGCTCTTAATTCTTATGAAGTCAAGGCGGGACAGTATCATCTGCTCATCGCCAGGCTGGAGCCAGAAAACAATCCAGAAGCCATTTTAGAGGGCGCAACTCAGGCCGAAAGCCCTTTTCCATTTCTGGTGTTTGGAAATCACGAGACCAAATACGGCGAGTTTCTCAAAGAAAAGTTTCAAGACCCTCGGATTCGTTTCGTGGGAACCATTTTTGACATTGAGGTTTTAAATAATTTGCGTTATTATGCACGCTGGTACTTTCACGGGCATTCGGTAGGAGGCACGAATCCTTCTTTACTGGAAGCAATGGCCTCGGGGGCGATGATTTGTGCCCACGACAATCCTTTCAATCGAGCCATTCTAGGAGAAGATGCCGTATATTTCCAAGCGGCCACAGCGGTAAAAAATTACTTAGAGCAGGCTCCCGAAAAATGGGGAAGCAAAGCAAAAATAGAAGCCAATCGCCAGAAAATTCAGAGGCATTACAACTGGCCCAAAATCATTGACCAATACGAAAACCTCATGCAATCGGTTTACGCGCATTCATCTTCACATTCTAAATAAACTGGAAGCGATCACGCTATTTATGAAGCTCCATCGTCCCCATATTCATCGTCAAATTTATTGCTTGGGATTGATCGCCGTGGTGGTCACGATGCCTTTCTTGATCCGCTGGAACAGCCTGGCGACCGTGGCCTGGGGCGTGAATTGGCTGTTGGCAGGCTATATTTTGGTCAATTTCTCTTCTATCCGTCGGCCCAAACTACTCCTATTTTTTCTGGGCTTTTATTTTTTGGATGCGCTGGCTTTGCTCTACACCGCCCATGAAGCAGAGGGTGGCTTTGCCTTAGAAAAGCATTTAAGTTATTTGATTTTCCCATTGATTTTGGCTTCGGGGCCCGTATTAACGAAACAGATTTGGGATTGGATTTTACTTTCTTTTGTAGGAGCTTGCGTACTTAGTTTAGCTTTTTGCTGGCTGAAAGCAGCTTGGCTATACCGTTTGGATGGAGATACTTCGCATTTTTTCTATCACGAATTATCTCTATTGATTGATATGCACGCGGTTTATTTCTCGATGTATTTGATTTTTGGGATCGGGATTCTCATTTATTTTCTGGAGAAAAAGGAATTTGCATTCGTAGCTAAATGGGCCAGTTTCGTGATAATTGCTTTTTTTTGTATCTCTATACTTTTTCTCTCTTCTAAGTTGATGATTCCAGTTTTATTTTTGCTTGCGAATGTCTTTTGGCTGGCAAAATTAAGTTCGCGCCTCCATCGTGCGAAAAGAAATAGACTTAGGCTGGGATTAGTGGTTCTCAATCTATTGATCGTAACTTCCTTATTATTGCTCCCCTACACGAGAGCGCGTTTTCAAAAACTCTGGGAAAGTAATTTCCAAATTCTCCAAAAAGATCAAGTTACTTATGAAGAAAATAACAAGCTAACCGGACTTTCCTTGCGATTGCTACAATGGCGCTTTGCTTTTGAAATTTTAGCAGAAGAACAAGCCTGGATACTCGGGGTCGCACCTGGAGATGCTCAGGATTTGATGGACGAGAAATATCGCTCGGCTCAGCTTTACACAGGCGATCCTAAACGAGGCGATCGGGGTTATTTGGGCTATAATGTACACAATCAATACCTCGAGCAGTTGCTTCGCTTGGGCATCTTTGGGTTGGTTTATCTATTGGCTTACTTTTATGTTTCGTGGCGGTTTGCTTGGCGAGAAAAAAATTATTTACATCTGCTGTTGCTTTTTTTAGTAATCGCCTTTTGCCTGACCGAATCGGCGTTAGAGCGTAACAAAGGCGTGGTTTTTTTCGCTTTTTTTAATGCTTTATTTCTTTTTTCTGGAAAACAAGAACGAGATAGCTGATGATTGAATTCAACATCGGCCCTGAAAAACTTTGGAACGCCATCATTGAATCCAACATCGGCCTTGAAAAACTTTGGAACGCCATCATTGAATCCAACATCGGCCTTGAAAAAGTTGCAGACGTCTCTCTCAACTGCTTAGCTCCTCTGAATTTTTTTTATCTAAAAATGCTTTTAAAAGTAGAGAAAATTAATTGTTGAGTCTCTTATGTTCAAAAAATTATTCATCGCCTTAGTTCGTTTCTATCAGGTAGCCATTTCTCCCTATACGCCAGCGGCTTGTCGCTATCATCCTACCTGCTCCCAGTATATGATGGAAGCCATTCGCCAACATGGTGCTTGGAGAGGCTTGAGCTTGGGATTAAAACGCATCTCCCGTTGCCATCCTTGGGGCGGTAGTGGCCATGATCCCGTACCTCCTAAAAAAGACCAAAAAGCTTCAACAGATTTAACAGAAAATACGCCAACGCATTCTTCTTGATTATGAAAAAAATTACTACACTCAGTCTTTGCTTGCTGATGCTTCCTTTAGCACTCCAAGCACAAGATACTTACCCTCGCAATTCTCAAATAGATATTCTTCATTATATTTTTCAGCTCGAGCTAAACGATCAGAATGATCAGATTGAAGGAGAAACCACGGTCAGCATTTATTGTAAAACCAGTCTCTCCAATTTGAGCTTAGATTTGGTACAATCCAAGAACGGCAAGGGCATGCAGGTGCAATCCGTCCAATCAGCAGGCAAAGCATTGGCATTCACCCACCAAAATGACCGCTTGCAGATCTCGGCTCCAGGTACAAAGGAAGGAGATACCTTAAATTTGAAAATTACCTACCAAGGCGTACCGGCGGATGGTCTGGTTATTTCTAAGAATAAATACCAAGAAAGGACTTTTTTTGGAGACAATTGGCCGAACCGTGCTCATCATTGGCTGCCCTGCATAGATCACCCTTACGAAAAAGCCACCTGCGAATTCAAAGTCATCGCACCCAATCACTACCAAGTCGTAGCCAATGGTGCCCTTCGAGAAGAAACCAACCTAGATCAGAACCTGCGCCTCACCCATTGGGTCGAGTCCGTGCCTCTCCCTACCAAAGTTATGGTGATTGGGGTGGCTAATTTTGCCGTGCAATACTTGGAAGACTACAAAAATATCCCTCTGCAAAGCTGGGTTTATCCTCAAGATCGCTCCAAGGGTTTTTACGACTATGCTCTGGCTCGAGAAATTTTGGCCTACTATGAAGAAAATTTTGGGCCCTATCCTTATGAAAAATTAGCCAACGTTCAATCCAAGACACGCTACGGAGGGATGGAAAATGCAGGAAATATTTTCTATGCAGAAAATAGCATCGACGGCCGGAGAGGCTCCGAAAGGCTTTTAGCTCATGAGATCGTGCACCAATGGTTTGGTGATTCGGCCTCTGAGGCAGATTGGTACCATATCTGGCTGAGTGAAGGCTTTGCGACCTATTTCACGCACGTGTACCTAGAAGCTCGATACGGAAGTATGGAAATGCAGAAAGGCTTGGAAAAAGATCGGCAGACCATCATCGCTTATTACCGAGGCCAACCCCAAAGCCCTGTGGTAGATACGACGATCCAAGATTTGAACGCACTGCTCAGCCCGAATAGTTACCAAAAAGGGAGTTGGGTTTTGCATATGCTCCGCATGGAGCTGGGGGACGAGATTTTTTGGAAGGGAATTCAAACTTACTATCAACGCTACCAACTAAGCAATGCCTATTCCCAAGATTTTCAGCAAGTCATGGAAGAAGTTTCCAATAAAAACCTGCGTATTTTCTTTCAACAGTGGCTGTATCAGCCCGGACATCCGCAATTGCGCGTAGATTGGTCTTACGATGAAGCTAGCAAACAACTCAATCTTGATGTCCAGCAAACCCAAACCTATCTTTTTCAATTTCCACTGGAAATAGCCATTTATCAATCTGGAAAATTAGCTCCTGAGATCAAGCAACTGATGGTTAAGGAGCAACAGCAGTCATTCAATCTAGCAATCCCTGCTAAACCTTCTAAACTCCAGCTTGATCCTTTTGTCAAACTTCTGCATGAAGCCCAAGTGACCAGAAATTAATCTGAAACGAGGATTTTTTCATTTAGGCACAAAAAAACCTAAGCTTCAAAGAAGCCTAGGTTTTGAACCACGATGTAAGATCTATTTTGTGGTTTGGTGTTATGGTACATTCACTGGAAAGCTTGATTAGGCTTTTCCCATTTGTGAAAGAGAAGGTTGAAAACCTCCTTTAAAAAGGTGAAAGTTTTAATTTTACTTACTGGATGTTTAATACAAACTCTAAAACAAAGTCCGCTTCTCCCACGGTTACGTCCGAGGTAGCCGTTTTTTCACCCGGCTGGTGTTGCAATTGCACGGTAAACGTACCACCAGTAGATGGAGTGGATGGGGTTGTCCAAGTGGTAGATAAACCGATTGGATTGCCGTTATCATCCGCGTCGTTGTAGTTGATGGGATCGGCGGCATTATCAATATTACCATTACCAGTCGGGCTAGCAAAAGCACCATTCGTGAAGCTAAAGAATAGCTGATGTTCATCATCTTCTTCCTCAATTTCTTCACCAATATCTTCGCCAGGAGTTTCAAGGTTGTTGAAAATCTCATAAGTCAGCGTGTACGTTTTGCTTGTATCCAGATTGATAGGGCCGAGAATGGCCAAGGGTTGTGCCCCGATTCCATCAGGGTCTTGAGCACTCGCCTGTACCACATCCGATGGGTCCGCGTTATTCGTGAAAATAAGCGTTACATCCGTAATTACCTCTGGTTCCTCAACAGGTTCGGGAGCGTCATCATCGTCATCACATCCTGTAAAAAGAACACTCAGGGTAAGTAAAGCAATCGCATAGACGCTGTACTTTTTTAGAAAGTCAATTGTCTGCATTTTAGTTTGGTTTTGAATTAAATGTATAATTGATTGTGAAAAGAAAGTTCCTGCCCATTTCGTCGGCAAAGTACCGCATCTCGTTGAGGTAATCGCGATAACGGGCATTGAATAAATTTTGAACAGAAAAGCTTGCATCAAATTGTTTGATCTTAAAGCGCCAAGCAAGCTCCATTAGAAAGTAGCCAGCGGGAGCATCTTTGAAATCAAAGTCGTCTGACTCAGGGCTAATGGTTACCGAGCCATCGATCAAATCTTGGGGCGGTATGGTTCTGGGGGCTTGAAATTGCTCAAAGGTATAGCTTGGCTTGATAGAAATTTGGGAAGACTCGATCTTCCAGATGTTTTTTGTTTTCCAAACCAGTTGGTAGCTCGTCGTGATGGGGGGTTGATTGATCAAAAAGTCGTCTTCTTTCACATCTCTTGACCACAAGTAGCTCAGGCCAAATGTTCCACGCAGAGATGGATTCCATTGCTGCTGCCAAGTCAAATCCGCCCCCAGAAACAGGCCATCCGTTTGATCAAATACGAACCCAGGCATCGGCCCCCTGATGGTGCCCAGCACGGCAATGGGACGGTCATAGGTAAAATTTTCAATATAATGGGCGTAGGCCGTAAGCGTAAGCGTGCTGTTGGACTTTCGAGTTTGCCATTCGTTGATCCATTTATAACCTACTTCCGGAGAAACATCACTTTCATCCAAGGTTGAGACTTCGGTTGTCCTCAACTCACCCGCTTCATTAAAGTCATGGCGAAGTAGGCCATAGGTAGTTTTAAAGCCGTGCTGCCCGAAAGCAAACAGCTCTTCTACGTTGGGAGTGCGCCAGGCCATCCCGAGGTTGGTTCTTAGGGTCGTATTCCCCGAAATTTGGCGAATGTATCCCAGCGAAGCCGTCACGTTGGTAAAACTGTACTCGTCTTGGAACAAGTCGTTATTATTTTCTCTCCCTCGTACATCATTGGATTCATAATCCAGCCGAACCCCAGCCTCAAAGGTATTCTGATTCCTTTCCAAGTTTTCAACGATAAAGGCACTAAACCGAAAAGTATTGTAGTTCGGGATGTAAGGAGTGGTTCTGGTACCTGAGTTGTTGTCATTATTTTGGGTAAATACCTGTAAGCCCACGAGGCCATCCAAGTTGAACCAGCTTGGGTGCTTCCATTCAAATTGAAAATCATCTGTGGTTAGGTCAAGATCAATAATGGGTAGCTCTGCGTTCCTTCTGACATCAAACTCCTGTCGTTGATTCAACTGCTTTCCGTATCGGAAGGTGAGTCTCGCGTCATCGGCATACCACCAATCTACCTCTATTTTCCCCAGATGATGTTGTGTAGTTTGATTTGGTTCATTGATATCATAGGAAAAAGGCCTGATAATTCTGGGTTCATCTGCGTTGATCGCCCTGACAAATGTACTGGGGCTTTCGGCAACGGATGATCGGAGTAGCCCCAAGTCTTGATCTACCAAGCTATAATACGCTTTGAAGCTCAAGTTCTTTAGCTGATAGCGCAAGCCAGCATTAAATGATGCTTCCTGTTTACCCGTGTTAGTCAAAGAATAGTCGGGTGCGTGCCGGTCGCCGATCCGAGTGTAGTTCGCTCCCAAGTGGTAGCTCCACTTCTCGAGCCCTTGGGCAACTTTGGAATTGACGTAATAGCCTCTCCCGTTGGTTTGGTAACCCGTGCCGAGCTGGGCTTTGAATGGTTTGTTCAGGCGTAAGGGGTCAGCCTCTACGATGATGGCTCCGGCCAAGGCTTCTGGCCCGTAGCGAACCCCGGCTGCTCCCTTTACAATGGTGACGCTATTGGCAGAGGCTACGTCAATTTCGGGCGCGTGGTCAGTTCCCCAGTTCTGAAAGCCATGTTTTAAGCCATTATTAAGCAGCAGGACACGATTGCCATAGAGGCCGTGGATGACTGGGAGTTGTACATTATTTCCCGTTGATATAAAGGTAACGCCCTCCACTTCGGATAGGACAGCGGCAAGTGATTGGGTCAAGTCCTCTGAGAGCGTCTCTACATTGACAATCTGCTGTGCAAGGGAAGCTGTTCCTTCCTCTTTATTTTTTTCTCCGGTGATCGTTATCGTCTCCAAAGATTTCGATTCTTTTTTGAGGTAAATCGAGAGGTTTTGGTCAGTGTGGTGGTCGTGTTGGCAGGTGGTATCGCCGTAGCCCAAGCAGGATATAACGAGTGTATTGGATTTGGTACATAGCTCCTTGATGTGAAACTCTCCACTGTCATTAGTAAGTGAAAAGTGTTCTGTTCCCTTTACATTTACTGCCACATAAGGTAGTGCTTCTTTTGTATCCGCATCTAAGATTACTCCTTTCACCTCATAGTCACACGAAGACGTATTCTGTGCGTTAGCCGTGGCGTATGTGACAAGCAAGATGAATGATAGCAAAACTCTTTTCATTTTCTTAGGTAGCGGATGGTTAAGTTGAGTGAACCGAGACAGTTATTTTTATCTTACTTAATTTTTTTGTACAACTTAATAATGTCAAGCATTTCTACTTCATCCAATGGTTTATCAATGGCAATAACTCCTTTTATGTCTAATTCGTCAGGAAATACAATTAGAGTTTTGGATTTAGGAATTCCGCTAAAAAAGCAGTTGTAAGTATAGTCACTGATGATCACCCGGGTTGGAGATTGCCTGATTTTCTGAATCCAATAAATAATTTGATACTGCTTTAACATAGTTGGAAATCAAATCATGATATTGAGTTTTTGTGCTCTCGGTAACAAAAAACAAGTGATGAAGTGGTAGCAAAAAAGTATAACAAGTACCAGCGTGCTTATATCTAAACCTCTTTCCTGCAAAAAAATCAAAGCCGCACTAGGCAAAGCAATGATAAGAAGAGGGATGGCTAAATAGTGTACAGCACAAAAGCGTGAAGTGCAGATACGAAGCCTAGCCAGATTTAGCCCTAGTGATAGTTCCATATTTATTTATTGATAAACAAATGCAACACTGTTGCAATATTAAGGAAAATATCAAAATATCCATAATATAGTTACACCTTATTTAAGGCTGAGATGCGCAATGTACTCTTAACTTAATGGAAAACAGTGTGTTATTAAGAATCCTTCTCTGCTTAATGATATCAGAAAATCCCGTCTAACACAAATGATTAATAGTCTTCACCACACAGGAGCGAGATTTTTCTCAGCAAGATTTTGAGAGATAATTCTTAGCACGGCTCTTCAAACACATTACTGGATTGCTCGATATGGCCACGCGAAATGTGTTGTACCTGATTAAACTGTCGTGAAAAGCAGTTGAGGCCAAACTTTTGGTGTCTACCCACCCTGATGAGGTGGACAAGTTTAATCTGTATTTTTGCAACAGCGTTTCACAAAGATAAAAAAAGATGCAATACTGTTGCAAAAAAAAGTAATTATTTTCGAAGTTGAGGCTTGTGGATAGAAATATCGCACAAAGCTTTTCGCTCTTTTTATATTTTTGGTAAATTGGATTAAGAAAAACAAACATATACTATGTCTACATCATCTACCCATACCAGCGCAAAACTGCTGGTAGAGACGAAGAATCAAATCAAAACCATCACCCTGAATCATCCCCAAGCCAAGAACGCGATTGACAAGGAGGGCGTCGATGAACTGCGCCATGCCGTCAGTGCTTCTTACACGGACGATACCCGCGTGATTATTCTCACGGGAGCAGGAGGCAACTTTTGCAGTGGAGCTGACCTAGCCGGTGGGGGCGTACAAGACCCCAAACAGCACGATGTTACCAAACATCTCAAAGAAGAAGTGCATCCGATCGTACTGGCGATTCGCCACATTGATATTCCGGTCATTGCCAAGGTCAGAGGTGTGGCGGCTGGCTTAGGACTTAATTTTGCCTTGGCTTGTGATATGGTTTTTGCCACCCCTGATGTTCTTTTTAGTCAAATCTTTACCAATATTGCGCTCTCCAGTGATGGAGGGGGTGCTTACTTCATGCCCCGGATGATGGGTTATAAAAAAGCTTTTGAACTCATGGTCAATGCTTCTAAAATTAAAGCCGAAGAAGCACTCGCCTTGGGGATGATCAATCAAATCATTGCCGAGGAAGAGATAGACAATTATGTACAAAATATGGCCGAAAAATTAGCCACCGGCCCTTTTGTCGCCATCCAGTGCACTAAGGCAAATTTGAGAGAAGGAGTTTCGGGTACGCTGGAGTCTACCCTTAATTTAGAAGCAGAGAATCAAGCCCGTAATTTCCAAACAGAAGATTTTATTGAAGGAGTAACGGCTTTTATGCAGAAGAGAAAACCCAACTATAAGGGGAAGTAAGCACTTTATGCTGCCACAAGAGAATGAGCAAGCTTGTCTATTGTAATAATCCACTCCTAATTTACAGTGAAAGTAGCTAAAACACGAGAAAGCACCTCAATTTGAGGTGCTTTTTTGCTTTGCGGAATGGCGGGACTTTGAAAAGCTGCTGACTATGAATTAGGCTTACTTTGAGATTCGCTCACTTAGAAACTCACTTGAAATAGTTTCTAAACCACATTTTTACCTTAACATATACTCCCCGAAAATTTGTAACTTTATCCTGTTCAGTTTTTTTGAGGAGTTGCAAACGTGCG
>CAZKBP010000011.1:0-141650 GCA_964551015.1 uncultured Cytophagaceae bacterium
TGCATATTCTAGTATTTCTAATTTGTTTGCTTTCCGATTTTTGTTGGCAGGCTGCTCAACTGATTTCCTCCCAAAATCAAGGATTGCAAATTGGCTAGCTGTCCAATTTCTTTGGGCAGGCTGGTTAACTGATTAAAGCTTAAATTCAATTCTTGCAAATTGCTTAGCTGTCCGATTTCTTTGGGCAGGCTGCTCAACTGATTATCATACAAAATCAAGGATTGCAAATTGCTGAGTACTTTAATTGAGGGCGGGAGTTCCCTGAGTTGATTACCTTCTAGGAGTAATACTTGCAATGCTGGGTAGTTCCCAAGCTGGGCGGGCAGGCTATCTAGCTTTTGTCTACTCAAATCCAAGGCGCGGGTCTGCTCGTCGAGAGCCTCTAAGCTAGTGGCTAGGAGGTAGCGCGTACCGAGGGTATCCAAGAGATAATCTTTTCCATATTGTTGTACCTTAGCAAAGCCTCGGATGTCAAACGGCTCGGCCTTATCCCATTGGCCTAGCTTCGCCACGGGGTCGCCCTGCTTATTGATAAAGTAGAATCGCTTGATGTATTCTATCTCACCGTAGGCCAAGGCAAACTTATCATCATAGAAGTAAAAGGCATCTACCAGTTTTTTGAGCTGGGCTTTCTGAGCCTCAGCTTGTTCTTTGGCGCGGTTGGCGGCTAGTTGCTGCTGGCGCGCGTACACGCCCCCGATGATAGCAATCAGCAAGGCCACCACGGCAAAGGCCAGCAAAATACGCGTACGGCCTAGCTGCTTTTGGCGGAGGGCTTTTTCTTTTTGCTCCTGCTCCAGTTGCTCCCGCAGGCGACGCTCCTCCTCGAGGCGGTCTTGCTCGGCCTTGGCCTTTTGCTCCTCGGCCTCACGGCTGGCCTTGGCCTGCATCACGGGCTCGATCAGGGTATCGTGCGCCAGCTCCAGAGAGGCACCCCCGAGGCTGTTGCGCTCGGCACGGAGCAGGTGGCGGTTCACGAGTTCATCCAAAACACCACCGGGCAAGTAATCCTCACAGACCAGACGATCCAGAGAAATGCGCTGCTCTTTTTTGACGAGTTCATTCTCGATAAATACCCGCGTGGCGTAGCGGTGCGGCTCGGCAATCTGCTGCACATTATCGTGATAAAATTCCAGAAAAATATCCTCGAAATCAGGTATATCCCGCGGGGTAATCTCCGCCAGCCCCAGTTCCTCCAGGCGACTGCAAAGAATCTGCAGCTGGGTGGTCTCGATCGTCTGGCTGCCTTCGCGGCTGAGGTAGTCCAAGATGCGGGTCAGGGCCTCGGTGCTAAAGCGAAAGGCTTCGCTGCTGTAATCTCCAGCTTGCTGGGCGGGCTGCACGATGGCGGCGGTGGCTTGCTCTCGGTTCAGGGGACGCAGGGCGTAGCGGTGGTGCATGGCATCGGGCAGGTAGTCGGTGAGTTGGTTCATCTGGCTGTAGCGGTCTTCGCGGATGGCCATCAGCACCTTGATCTGTTGGCTCTGGTTGAGGGCGAGCTTTTCGGCGGGGCGGAGCAGGTCGGGCTGGGTCTTTTGCTTCTTCTCCAAGACAAGGCGGAAAGTCTTGGGCACGACGCTGTAGAGCAAATCGGCCATTTGTTTTTTGAAGGTAAAAATCTCCGCCTCGGGATAGCCAAAAAGCTCCTCGAACTGATCCAAAACCAGCAGGTAACGCGGGGGCTTGTCTCCGGCCTGTAGAGCCAAGGATTTGAAATGATACCAAAGGGAATTTTCTTGGGCGATGATTTTATCCAGCAAGGTTTCGCCCCGTAAGGCGGGGCTTTGCTGGATAATATTCTCCACCGGGCTCAGGGACTTGCCTTCCACGTAAGCACCCAGGCGGATTTTGATCGGGACGAAGTCATCACTGGCTTCTTTTTCCAGTTTGGGCAGGAGTCCGGCATTGATGAGGGAGCTTTTGCCCAAGCCTGATTTGGCGTAGAGCAGCACTTGGGCTTCTTTCAAGACGAGGTTATAGAGACGCTCCACGTCCTGCTCCCGGCCAAAGAACAGGTCTTTTTGGGCTTGGGTAAAGGGGGCTACTCCCGGGTAGCGAGGGCTTTTAGGCGGCATCGTAGTAGGGTTCATAAGCTTTGTATTGGACGGGGTTTTCTTCACGCACGAGTGCTAATAGTTCTTCGTAGCCCTGCTGACGATCCACGTGCTCGAGCAGCATGCCCAGGCGAGCGGATTGACTTTGGGCAGGAGTAAAATTATCCTTGACTTCCTCGTAATTCAGGAAGCAGAAAGTCTCGAAGTCCGTGGCGTTAAAGGCTTTGGCGAGGAGCTTCAGGATTTGTTTTTTGTGGTAATGCTTGGGCGTGGCTCCGGCCTCGGCGGGCTGGCGCAGTTGCCCCGGCTGGAACTGGGCGTGGAGCTGGTCCACGAACTGAGCGATTTCATTGGGCACGAAATTGATCTTGAAGTGCGATTCGTAGAGCGTCTGCAAGGGCACATTCATCTGGGCTTGCCCGGCGGCGTAGCGCACGCAAGGCTCGAAGTTGATCTTGAGCAAATGCAGGAGCAATTGAAAATACCATTTATCAAAATCCAAACCCAGAAAAATGATATTGGTGGTCTGCTCCCGCGAGAAAACCGAGGTCAGTGCTTCGGGCAAATTCTTATCGGCGTAGATGGATTCTACGTAGTTAAAAAGATCATAGTGCGAAGTAATCAGGCTTTCCTCGTCCTTGACACAGCCCAGCAGATTGTAAATCAAAGGCTTTTCGGCGGTGGGTTTCTGGGCGATTTCCTGCGTGATTTTGGGCTTGTAGTACTGGTGCTGGTAGGCGAAGTTTTTGTCCTCGAAAATCCGGTTCAGCGTCAGATCGGGCGTGAGAGTAATCAGCAAGTGAAAAGGAATCTCGGCCAGCTTTTCCAGAATAGGATTGCGAAAGTCGCGCTCGTAGAAGGGGCGAATCTCGCTGGCATAGAGGAGCTTGGCCGTTTCGTTGGCAAAGATCAGGAAGCCATCCTCAGCGTGGAAAGAGGGAATATCCTGACTGCCGCCCTGGGCAATCTCTTGGAAAAAGCTTCTTTCTGCCTCCTCGTTCTGATGATTAATGGTGAGGCCGTGCCCCACGAAGACCACCGTTTTCTGATTGAGAATGGACTTGGTGGTAAAATTCCAATTGATATTTTCGGTTTGCATCTTTAACAACTAACTGATTTGCGATCTGTAATCTTCGATTCTTCAAGCTTCACACCTAGGGCTTACTTCACGTAGGGCGCGTACTGCTGGTACTGCCCCGTGTGTTCTTCCTGTACTAAGTTTAACAAGTTTTCCATCTCCAAATGACGTTCCGCATAATCCAGGAGCATCATTATTTTCTGATTTTTGGACATGCCTTGGGCAAAATTATTGGCGACACTTTCAAAATTAAATTCACAAAAGAGCGTCAGCGCTTCATCATTATAGCAGGCATTGAGGAACTTGAAGATGTTCTTTTTATCATACTTCACGTTGGGCTGAGCTTGGCCGGGTTGGGGAATGCTCCAAGCAGGATTTTGGTTCTGCTTGCCGAGGTAAAGCCCCCAGGGCAAAGACTCTTCTGGATTATTGCTCTTTCTTCTAGAACCCAAATCTCGGGTAGAGAGCATCTCCTCCGCATGAGGGTGATCTTGAGCCTTGAGCATAGCCACGGCTCTTTGGTAAGCCTCTCGAATATCAGACCCCAAGGCCAGACTTTGGTAGAACTGCAAGGCAAACTGCTGGGCACTATTATCCTGAATAGGAACAGAGGTGGCGATCACGGCCTTCACCCCCGCTTCTAATAAGGCTTCCACCTGCTCCCCGGTGGCACATCCGTTGAGGAATACTAGCTCCAGACCCGCTTCACTCGTTTGGTTTTCTTGTCGGATAAGGTCAGCCAAGCCCTGCCCGTTGGCATCTTGGGCATCCAGAGCCAAGTGCGTGCTATTGGCATGACCTGCGTAGTGGAGTATTTTGATGCGTCCTCGGTAGGTGTCAAAGGCCTGAAAAATATCCTGAAGCGTGGCCTCGGGTTCAGTATGTACCTTGATGAGATTGTCTTGTTCGAGGGGAAGCAACTTATCCTGAATGCCTTGTCGCTCGGCTTTGAGGAGCGACAGATAGGCATCTACTTGGTTGGCAAAAGCCAGAAAGATAACAGGTGGATGTTTCATAGATGATGATTCTTAGGAATTTCCTAAAAATAAGAAAGAATAGGCAAGGAAGATAGCCACTCGTGGATTTTACCAACTACTTAGTAGGAAATGGTCTTTGTTCATTTATTTATCTGAGAAGTCGTGAGCCGAGAAAGCTCTTCTCCTGATACTTCCCTTGCTTTTGCACCCTGAAAGCTTTAATTTAGGATGATAAGCCAATTGCAAGGTGAAACATTTGAGCTCAATCAAAAGCGCAAATTGGCTCAAATCACTGCTCGTGCTATTGCTGGCTTTACCATCAGTCTGGAGTAAATTTTTGAAGGGATGGGGAAGCAAAGCTGCTATCTATCATCAATCATAGAATTCGCCAAGGCATCAACCACACAAAATCATTATGATGATCCCCAAAATTCAATTTGAAATCGTCGCAAGTGATGCGCCTATCCTTGGTTTACAAACTCGACTGGGCGGGCAACCTCACTGGAAAACTACACCTAGCTGGCCTCTGAGCTTGGAGACAGATGAGAAAATGCTATTTCTGGGACAGATTTTATTAGAGGAGCAAATTTTCCCCGGTAGTGCGGGGCAGATGGCTTATATTTTCGTAGATGATGTAGAAATTGTATATCACGAAGCCATAGTGGTTATCTTGCAACCCGGGACGCCCGATCCTGACTACGCCCACACATCAGCCGCAACGGGGCCAACATTGTACGAAATAGACAAAAATCGAGCTATATTGCATCGGCAGTATGGCTATCGGATTATCCCTACTTACAAACAGGAACCTATCATCGATTTTTCGGAAAGATACACACAGGCCGATGTTTTGGATTATGGGAAAGGCTATCAATTTAACCATCCCGAACTAGCTGGGAACAAAATCGGAGGCCAGGCATTATACGTGGAAACGGGCGCACCTCCGGCCTATTTTACTTCCGAAGATTGGCGTTTGCTTCTGCAATTAGCTCCCCAAGCTGGATATTGGAACGACTTGCGACCGAATTTTTACCCCTTTCATATGGAATTAGGAGAATTTGGTCTCTTATCCGTATTCATCAAAAAGGATTACACCCAAGCCAAAGCCTACGTACAGCAACCCTGAATAAAGCACGCAAACACAAGCCCGCAGTCCTAAAATAGAGGCTGGGAAAGCACGTAATGCTAAATATTTGTTAAGAAGAGCAAAACTTCCTTAGCAATTCTTATTTTTACCATTTGTACACGAAATCTCACAGACAAATCCCGAATCCATATGCTTTCTTCTCGGTGGCTTCAAGCAATAAGCTTTTTTTTATTAATTCCTTTATTCTCCAATGCGCAAGCTCCTCGCCAGATGCACGTGGGAGAGCTTCAATTAGCACTCAAAAAGCTCAATGTGCTAGGCTCTGCCTTGTATCTGGCCGCACATCCTGACGACGAAAATACCGCCCTGCTCGCCTATCTCGCCAATGATCGTTTGGTGCGCTCGGCTTATCTATCCCTGACCCGAGGCGATGGTGGGCAAAATCTGATCGGCCCAGAGCAAAGAGAATTGATGGGCTTGATTCGGACACAAGAACTCTTACAAGCGCGCCGGATTGATGGATCGGAGCAGTATTTTACCCGCGCCAATGATTTTGGCTATTCTAAAAACGCCAAAGAAACCAAAGAGATCTGGGGAGAAGAAGCCGTACTCTCAGATATTGTCTGGGTGATCCGAAAATATCGCCCTGATGTGATCATTACCCGTTTTCCGCCAACTCGTGACGCGGGTCATGGGCACCACGAAGCTTCGGCGATGCTGGGCATTGAAGCTTTTGCGGCCGCGGCTGATCCCAAGCGATTTCCCGAACAATTAAAATACGTGAAACCTTGGCAAGCGAAGCGAATTGTCTGGAATGCTTACTCCCGACGCCGAGGTACTTTTTCTAATTTACCCCCCGACTCGCTGATTTCTACCCCGATTGAAATCGGCACTTACAACCCCTTGTTGGGAAAATCACACACGGTCATCGCGGCCGAGAGCCGTAGTATGCACCGGAGCCAAGGCTTTGGAGCTACCAAACAAAGAGGTGAACGCACAGACAATTTGGGGCATTTGGCGGGCGAATCCAGCGATCAAGACCTTTTTGCTGACATAGAACTAAGCTGGGAGCGTATTCCGCAGGGCGAAGTGATTGGTCAGACCTTGCAAGAAGCTTATGAGAATTTCGAGCCTGTATTCCCACACAAAATACTTCCTTTATTGCTGAAGGCTTACCAACAAATGGAAGCTTATCGAGGCCAAGACGACGAAGCAAAATTTTGGATAGAGATCAAAAAGAAAGAACTCAAAGCCGTCATTGCCCAAAGCTTAGGACTATGGCTAGAAGCCAATGGAACCGAGTATGCCGTTAGTGCTGGCGATTCGCTTGAGATTAAACTAGAAGCACTGAATCGAAGCCCCGAAACGGTCGCTTTGCTCAGGCTTAGGATTCAAAGTCGTACGCACGGTTTACTAGCTGAATTAGATAGTTTGCCCCAAGCGTTGGGAAATAACCAACCTTTTGAGCCTTATATATCAGTTAAAATTCCTGAACAAGAGCAAATCACCCAACCGTATTGGCTGAGAGAAGAACCCACCAAAGGGCTTTTCCAAGTCAGTGATCAGGAGATGATTGGTCAGCCAGAAAATCCTTCTGCTTTGCTAGCTGAATTTACGCTGGATATTGCCGGACAGGAAGTAACCTTTAGTCGCCCCCTTACTTACAAATGGACGAAAGCAGACGAGGGAGAGCTGTATCGGAGTTTGGAGATCACTCCAGCCGTGATGGTCAATTTGGAAGATCAAATCTTGATGTTTGCCAATGAAAGCCCCAAAACCGTTTCGCTGACGCTCAAGGCAGGCCGTAATCAAACCAAGGGAAGTATTAGTTTAGAACTCCCCGAGGGGTGGAAATTAGAACCAAAACAGCAGGTTTTTGATATTGCCGAAAAAGGAGCCGAGCAAAAAGTCAGCTTCCAAGTAACACCGCCTAGTGAGCCGAGCGAAGGAAAACTCCGCGCGAAAGTACAACTGGCCGAATCTGACCAGCGTGCTTATGCCAGAGGAATTCGTCGGATTGATTATCGCCACATTCCTATCCAAACTGTATTTCCGCAGGCCGAGGCAAAATTGGTGCGCGTAGATGTCCAAATTAAAGGTAAGAATATTGGCTATATAGAAGGGGCAGGGGATGATATTCCTCAGAATCTACGTCAGATTGGCTACCAAGTAAGTATTTTGGATGAGGAAGCTCTGGAGAAAGATATTTCTCAGTTCGATGCCATCATGGTAGGAGTGAGGGCTTACAATACGCAACCCTGGCTTCAATACGATCACGCCAAACTACTCGAGTATGTCAAACAAGGAGGAACCTTGGTTACGCAGTATCATACCCCCTGGCGGATGGTCGTCGAGGAGTTAGGGCCTTATCCCTTCGAGATTTCCAGAGGGCGCGTTACGGTAGAAGAGGCACCAGTCAGATTTGAGGACAAGGAACATCCAATTTTGAATTATCCTAATCAAATCACGGAGCAGGATTTTGAAGGATGGGTACAAGAGCGTGGTTTGTATTTTGCTGACAAATGGGACGAACATTATCAGACTCCTTTGGCTGCTAATGACCCGGGCGAAGAAAGCTTAGTGGGAGGTTTATTATACACAGAGTATGGTGAAGGAAAATTTATCTATACAGGATACTCTTTTTTTCGTGAACTACCAGCCGGAGTAAGTGGTGCTTATCGCCTTTTGGTCAATCTACTCTCCCAATGATAAATAGCAACGGGGGGCAACGGCTCCCTTGATTTATTTCTTTACTATTTTTTTAAGCTCCTTCTTGAGATGGTCGATGCTTGCCTCTAGCTTGTCGATCTTGTGCGCGTGTAGAGAACCCGGCTCGGCAAAAACAGAAGTGATCTTGGAAGCGACCCGCCACACTTCTTTGATTTTTGAAATCTCGATGCTGTAGGTTTTATATTGGGCATTGTCGCTTTTTAGGATTAGCATCTGGCGATCTTTTTCATAAAAGTAGATGCGCTTGGCGATAATCCCCTTTTCGGTGAGCAAGATAGCCAAGGTGCCATTCTCTAGCTCATCCCAATCGGGAATATACTCACTAACGACAATTTCGCGTGGATAAAGCGTAGGAATCATACTGTCGCCTTCTACCTCGAACATCCGATAGTTTCCTTCTTCAAAGCCAGGAATTTTGTATACATCCAAGGTACTGATGTATTCTTCTTGGTCGTAGCCATCAATGTAGCCTGCCTGTGCCTCTTCACGAACGAGTGGAATAAGATGTACTTGCTCTCCGTCTACGGGGATATAAACCGTCTTGGCCTCCGCTATGGCGGGAGGCTCTTCGTTCATAAATACCTCTCCTTTGCCATTGAGTAGCCAATTGCAATTGACATTTAGCTCCAGACTAATGTTTTTGAGTGTTCTTACGGAGATGCTAGATTTACCACTTTCTATTTGTGATAAAGCACCCTGTGAAATATGTATTTTTTCAGCGAAGTCAGACTGAGACATTTGCAACAACTCTCTCAACATATGAATCCTCTCACTCTCAAATCTTTTATCTTTTTTCATGAATATTAGAATATTAATATATTATTCCATACATTAGCAATATAATAATGAATTTAACAAAAATTACTTTACACTATTAAGCCTGCTCATTTTTTTTATCTATGAAATTCTCTGATTTATCTATCATTATTGCCGAAGATGACGCCGACGACCGTCTGCTGATTCAAGATGCTCTCCACGAAAATCAAATTGAGAAGCGGCAAATCATTTTTGCAGAAGATGGAGAAGAACTACTACATCTTCTGAAAGGAAATGACTATCATCCTCATATTATTTTTTTAGACTTGAATATGCCCCGAAAAGACGGACGACAAGCACTGAAAGAAATCAAAAGTGATGAAAATTTAAAACACATTCCGGTGATCATTTTCACCACGTCGAGTTCTGACGAAGATATTTTTAACTGCTACCACGAGGGTAGCAATACTTATTTTACCAAACCAGCTCGTTTTCAAGAACTAGTGGAAATCGTCAAAGTTATTAAATCTTATTGGATGGAAAAAGCCTCTTATATACGCAGAGCCTAATTTTAGGGGCTAGTTTCTCCATTTTTCCACAATTTGTAGAAAAAATTGCCCGTTTTGGCCTTCATTTGCCAAGGAGCATTTGAGTCAAAGTCTTGAATTCAATCTGTATAAGTTTGACAGTCAAAGTTTTAACGCAAAAGTGCATCTTTTTGTCAAAAAATGCATCATTCTTTGAATAAATATGAGCACATAACAATAATGCACAGCGAATAGTGTCGCTATTTTAATCACGAACTTTGGACTCTGAATGAATTTTGATTGGAAAAACCCTTTATTAAAAATAACCGACAAGATCGAGCTATGGATAGGAGAGATGTTTGGAATGCTACCCAATCTGGTGGTGGCGATCTTGACGCTCATTATTTTTTACTTTCTTGCCAAATTGTCTAGCAAGCCATCGAGCAAATTGCTGGGCAAAGCGATACACAATGAGGCGCTCGTAGGATTGTTTTGTCGCTCTATGCATATTTTCGTGATGGGCTTGGGTGTATTTACAGCCTTAGATATCATGAATTTGGATAAAACGGTGACCTCTTTACTGGCAGGAGTCGGTGTGATTGGCTTGGCGCTGAGCTTTGCCTTTCAGGACATCGCGGCCAATTTTGTCTCTGGTGTTATTATTGCCATTCGTCGCCCTTTTCGTGAAGGGGATATCGTGGAAATAGCTGGGGTGATGGGGACGTTGATAGGGAGCAATATGCGCGTATCTATTATTCAGACCTTTCAAGGGCAAGAGGTATACGTACCCAATAAAAACGTTCTACAAGGTAATATTATTAATTATTCGGTCAATCGGGAAAGAAGAATTGATCTACCCGTTGGTATTTCCTACGGAGAAGACCTCAATCAGGTAAAAGAAGCGACCATTCAGGCCGTACAACAGGTAGATGGCGTGCTGAAACAGCGGGATATTATCTTTGACTTTTATGAGTTTGGGTCAAGCTCTATCAATTTTAAAGTGCGTTTCTGGATACGCTATCCGGGTGAACCCAGCATTTTTGACATTACCAGTAATGTGATCGTGGCGATCAAACAACGTTTTGACCGAGAGGGAATTACCATACCTTTTCCTATCCGCACCTTGGATTTTGGGATCAAAGGAGGAGAAAAACTTTCGGCCATGGAATTATCACTATCCAACCATAAAGACTGATAATCCCTCAATTTTTTCAAAGGACTTAACCTTCTATTACATCAACTATACATTACATTAACCAAACTAAATTTTTTTAAAATGAATCGTAATACTTTTTTATTATTGGGTCTGTTGGGATTAGTACTGGGCTTTTTTTCAAGCTGTTCTGAAGACGATGACGATGTCTTTGCCCCCGGCCCTACTGACGAACTATTGACTGTAAATCTTAGCCCTGATCCTAACTATACAACTAACAGCTTCGAGAAGGGCGAATCGGTTAGCCTGAGTATTGATGTAGATGCACCAGATGGAATTGCCATTTACCAAATTCAGAAATCTATAGACGGAGGTGCTCCGATAAATTTAGCGATTGATAGCGTAGCTTTTCCCAATCCTCCTTCCCCCGGCGAAAATAATTTTACGGCAAATTATACTATTGAGGTTACAGAAGACGTAGGTTCAACCGTAGAGGTTATTTTTAATGCCAAGCATACAGATGATCCATTTGTTAGTGCAAGCTATACTTATCAAGTAGTGCCACAGGGTCAAGGGGGCGGAGGTGGAGTAGCTCCTCTGCTCAGAGAGCGCGTAACGGTAGATTTAGGTTCACAAGGCTCTAATCTGGGAAGCTATTTCGCCTCGAGCGTCGGCGCTGCAGGTGTTTACACGACCGATCAGGCTAGCAACCTGAGTGCAACCGATCAGGCAGAAATAGACATTACTTTCGGAGTCACGGACGGTACCAACGCAGCTACCGGTGGAGCAGCCACTACGCCCGCGTTGATCTCTCCCGACGAGAGAGCCAACCGTAATTTTAATAATGCACTCGATAGCAATGCTACAGCTACTACTTTTAGACAGGAGTCGGGCATTAGTACCTTAGACGAAATTACTTCCACGGACGTAGAAAACAACATTTCAAGTGATGGGTCAAGCAAATTTGCTCCCATTACGACTGGAACTACTTACAGCTTTATCAATAGTGATGAAGAAAAAGGGTATCTCCGCGTTATCTCCATCACGGGGCAAGGAGCTGACCGTGAGGCAGAAATAGAAGTTTTGGTACAAATACTTCAATAGTACTAAATCTTACCAAACAGAGCTTAGTCAGATGAAGATACCAGCTCCTTGGCTGGTATCTTTTTTATTGGCTTTCTGAGTGATATAGACGCCAAATTCTGTTTTTGACAAAATCATCTTGAATTAGATTTATTTAAAAAGATAAAAACAAATCCCTGAGAGAAAAAAAACACCAAAACACTCCCATTGTTAATAATTTATTAGTATGTTAATATAACTAAGAAGCATCATTAATTTTTTTACTATGAGTAAGATTCTGATTGTGGACGATGATTTGGACACTTGTCAACTATTGGATAAATTCCTAAGCAAGAAAGGCTACGAAGTACAAACTGCCCTTCGCGGAAGAGATGCCGTAGAGCATCTAAAAAAAAGCAAATTCGACCTTGTTATTACTGACTATCGGCTACCTGATCTGAATGGCTTGGAAATGCTCCAGCGAGTACAAACCCTGCGCCCAGAGGCAGGCGTTATCGTGATTACGGGTTATTCGGATGTGCGCATTGCCGTGAAAACACTCAAACAAGGAGCTTATGATTATGTAACCAAGCCCCTCTACCCAGACGAAATCCTCCTGACCATCGAGGGAGCCTTGGAGAAAAGAGAGCAAAAAAACAAACCTAAGCCTAACACGAGTGAGGCTAAGCCCAAAGAACAGAACAGCCATTATGTAGTAGGCAAGAGTTTCTCTGCACGCAAAACCCAAGAACACATCGAGTTGATCGCACCCACGGACATGTCCGTGATTATTATTGGGGAAACAGGCACGGGTAAGGAATTTGTGGCTAATGCCATTCACCAAAGAAGCAAGCGAGCCGGAGAAAGCTTTATCGCCATTGATTGTGGCGCATTACCCAGAGAGCTCGCAGGAAGTGAACTCTTTGGGCATATCAAAGGGGCATTTACCGGAGCCATATCTAATAAAAAAGGTAGCTTTGAAATGGCCGATCAGGGTACGTTATTTCTAGATGAGATCGGAAACCTCACCTATGAAAATCAAATCAAATTGCTTAGAGTGCTTCAAGAGCGTAAAATCAAACGTCTGGGAGACACCAAGGATATGGAAATTGACGTGCGCGTAATCGCCGCCACCAACGAAGACCTGAGAGAAGTTGTACAACAGGGAGAGTTTAGAGAAGACCTCTACCATCGTTTGAATGAATTCAAAATTGAACTCTCCCCCCTGCGAGAGCGCAAGGAAGATATTATGCTCTTTGCCGAAAATTTCTTACAGCAGGCCAATCAAAAACTCAACAAATCTGTCGAGGCATTTTCTAAGGAAACTACCGAGAAACTGAAAAATCATTTTTGGCACGGTAACCTCAGAGAGCTAAACAATGTAGTAAAAAGAGCTGTCCTCCTTTGTCAGAACGACCAAATCACCCTAGATTGCCTGCCCGAGGAGATTATCTCCCCTACCTATTTTAGCGAAGAAACCAAGGGACTCTCAGAAGAAGATCCCAACAAAACAGATCTGAAAGCCGTATCCGAAAACGCTGAGAAACTCGCCATTATCAATACGCTCCGGCAAACTGGTAACAACAAAACCAAAGCTGCCGAATTGCTAAAGATTGATCGCAAGACACTCTACAACAAGCTCAAGGCATACGGGATTGATCTCTAGCCAAGTGAGTATCACATGAAGCAGAGTGAGTATAAGATTCTACACTTTTCTTGACTATCTTATCAAGCCAAAATCAAAAAAGGGCGAAAAAATGCTCGGAAGGCCATTTTGCCCTGTCCAAAATTTTCATACGATTTTTGCAGTAATATTTGACCAAATGAAACTTTTGTAAGTATCGAGTGAGCCAGACCAACAAATACATGAAAGAATCTATCAATCATACCCAATCGGACGTCAATATCTTTCAAAGAGTACTAGAAAATTCTCTTTGTGGTATCCTGTCTTTAAGTACCAAGCGCGACGAAACGGGACAAATCGTGGATTTTATTTATGAAACTGTCAATCCCGAAGCTGAGAAAATCCTCAGTAAAACCCGACACGAACTGATTGACCAAGGGATGCTAGCAATTTACCCCGCCATGATGGATAGCGCCGATTTCCATAGGTACTGCGAAGTGGTAGAAAAAGGAGAACCCCAGACTTGGGAAACTCACTACAACACCCCAGAGCTAAATAAATGGTTCAAAATCGCAGCTGATTCTTCCGAAGATATACTGGTCATCAACTTCATAGACCTGACCGCCCAAAAACAACAAGAATTCCAGTTGCTCAGAAAAGAAAAACTCTTGAAGGAGGCGCATAGAATGGCACAAATTGCTACTTGGGAATGGGTGCCTGAGCAAGATGAGATGTTATGGTCAGATGAACTCTATCATTTATTGGGTTATCGAGTAGGGGAAGTCTCAGCTAATTATGATAACTTCCTGTCATGCATTCACCCCGATGACTCTAGCCGCTCACAAAGCCTCATTCAAACCGCCTTACATAATCAACGAGAAATCAAGATGGATTTCCGTGTCATACGCAAGGACGGTAGCGAAAGACACGTACAGGCTTGGGCAGAAGTCTTGAATAGCCATCAAGAACTCCCGAAAAGAATTCTATTCTCTTGCCAAGATATTAGCCAGCAAATCCTTACGCTGGAACAGGTACAGAAAGAAAGAAGACTCTATCATACCCTAGTATCCAATCTACCTAATATCAGCGTTTTGTTCTTTGATTATCACCTTAATATCCACTTGGCAAAGGGCGATCCGCTTTACTTCCTGAAGCACTCTCTGCACGAACTAGAAGGCCAAAACCTAGGGGAAATACTCGAGAATCAGGAGGCTTTCCCGAAAAAACAAGATTTACTGGAAGTAATCGAAGGCAAGGTCTTCAACGAAGAAATCCAATATGAAGACAGTTACTATCAAGTTAATCTCATACCACTGCGAAATGGGAGCTCAGAGACTTCCGCGGGAATTGCTATTTACCGAAATATTGATGCTTACAAAAATATTCAAGAGAAATTGCAGAATAAAGTAGAAGCCCTGGTCAAATCCAACAAAAATCTGGAGCAATTCGCCTACGTAGCTTCCCACGATCTGCAGGAACCTCTACGCAAAATCAGAGCCTTTGGTGATCGTCTGGTGATGAAATACAAAGATACCTTAGAAGCCACCGGCCAAGATTATATCCGAAGAATGCAGAATGCCGCCACACGCATGCAGGTATTGATTGATGATCTCCTTCGTTTTTCTCGTGTGGCAAGAAATGAACAAGATTTTCAAGAGGTATCACTTTCCACGATTATACAAGAGGTAATATCAGACCTAGAAACCGTGATAGAGGAGAAAAATGCCCAGCTGATACTAGATGATTTACCCAAAATTAAAGCGGATAGCTTGCAAATCCGCCAGCTTTTTCAAAACTTGATCAGTAACGCCCTTAAATTTAGTAAAGAAGATCAAGACCCATTGATTCATATCTCTTATCAAGAAATCACGCTAGATAGTGAAGAAGCCAATCTCCATTTTCCCAAAAAAATCTGTGAAATATCAGTAAAAGATAACGGAATCGGGTTTGATAATAAATATGCCGAAAGAATCTTCCATATTTTCCAAAGACTACACGGCCGCAACCAATTCCAAGGAACGGGCGTAGGCTTGGCCATCTGTCAAAAAATCGTGGAAAATCACGAAGGCTATATCCGTGCCCACGGTCAACCCGACCAAGGAGCTACCTTTACCGTAGGCTTGCCCCTCGAGTCTTCTTCATAGCAAACTATTTAGATTTTATTCATTTGAAAAAATTAACGTCCAGAGATGAACGAAAAAGTACAGCCTAAGTCCATTACGATCCTGATTGCCGAAGACGACCCTGACGACCGAATGCTCGCCCAAGAAGCCCTTGCCGAGAACAAAATAGCGAATCATCTTCATTTTGTGGAAGATGGAGAGGAGTTAATGGACTATCTCAAACAAAGAGGTAAATACAATGAGCACAACGCACCCCGCCCGGGTCTTATTTTACTGGATTTGAATATGCCCAAAAAAGACGGTAGAGAAGCCCTACAAGAAATCAAATCTGACCCCGACCTCAAAAGTATCCCGGTGATTATCCTCACCACCTCCAAAGTAGAAGAAGATATTATCAAGAGCTATAATTTAGGAGTTAACTCTTTTATCCCCAAACCTGTTACGTTTGAAGACCTCATAGAGGTGACACAGGCCATTGGTAACTATTGGCTTAGAATTGTGGCACTACCCAATGATAATAAAAGGTGAAATGATGGCAAACCTAGAGCAAATTAGAGTCCTACTCATCGATGATGATGAAGATGATTATATCTTAACCAAGGATTTACTCAAAGAAATCCAGAACGTGATTTTCATTGTAGATTGGGAACCTCATTTTGAACAAGCCCTCCAAGCGGTTCTGAACGCCGAACATGATGTCTACCTCGTTGACTATCACTTGGGGCGTCATACTGGTCTAGACCTCATTCGGCAAGCCAATCAAGCTAACTGCCGAGAACCCATGATTCTCTTGACCGGCCAAGGAGATTTAGTAGTAGATTATGAAGCGATGCAAGAAGGCGCCGCTGATTATCTGGTGAAAGGAAGTATTGACGCTAGAAATTTAGAAAGAAGTATTCGCTATGCACTCACCCACGCGCGGAACCTACAAGCCATAGAAGCCAAAGAACAGCGTTATCGCTCTCTCTTCGAGCAATCTTCGGATGCTATTTTTACGACCAATCGCGAGTTGTTATTTATCGACGCAAATCCCTCTTTGTTGCGCTTGCTGGATTACAACAAAGATGAGGTCATGAAAATGAATCTTAAAGAAATCTTCAAGTATGAAGATGATTTTCTAAGACTGAAAGAGGGCCTGCTCAAAGAAGGGCATATGAAAGATTTTGAAGCGGTTTTGCTCCACAAAAATCAAGAGGCGCTCTATTGTATCGTCACCTCCAATGCCCTCTCCTCAGCCGAGCAATACTTGTATGGATACCAAGGCATTATCCGTGATATTTCTCTACAAAAAAAGGCCGAACAAGAATTTCTCATGGCAGAAAAACTATCGGTAACAGGCAAAATTGCCCGCAGTATCGCTCACGAAGTCCGCAACCCCCTTACCAATCTTAACCTAGCACTTGAGCAACTCGTCGACGAGCTTCCTGATCCAGAAGAGCAGGATTCAGTAGACCTCTACGTGGATATCATCAAACGCAACGCGAAACGTATTGAGCAACTGATCTCCGAACTCCTACAATCTTCCAAACCCAACCAATTACACTTAGAAGAATATTCTGTGAATGAAGTCATAGAAGAAACGCTCAGGTTGATTTCTGACCGAGTACACCTCAGAGATATCAAACTTGAGAAGGAGCTTGCCCCTGAACTTAGTAGGATTCTCCTTGATCGAGAAAAAGTCAAAACAGCTCTACTCAATATCATCATCAATGCCATCGAGGCCATGGATAGTCAGTCTGGGCTTCTTAAGATCAAAAGTACCGAATTAGCCCAATTCATAAAGGTAGAAGTACAGGATAACGGGACAGGAATTGCCGCCGACAAATTGACCAAATTATTTGACCCGTTTTTTACAGAAAAGAGCAACGGAATGGGGCTAGGACTCACGACTACCAAAAACATTATCAACAGCCATCAGGGAGAAATCCAGATTGATTCAGAGCTAGGCAAGGGAACCAACTTCCAAATTTTTCTTAGAAAAGAACTCTCACCATCAACTGACAATCTGTAAACATCCAAAAGCTGGCTTGATGTCCATCCGCTTATCCCATTACTTGAAGAACCTAAAACGGCGATTTTCACTTCTAAACCGAAATGCCGAATCTCATCCATTTGTAAATGATACCTTTCACTTGTACCTTGCTGAAAATACATCGAGAATAAACAACAAAAGTTCCAGATCAACGTTTATTCTTACATAAATGATAAACTGTTTCTTTTTGAAACATTTTGTGGATTTTTTTCTACTTTTGAAAAACAAAGATTAGCATAATCTAGACCACCTATTTTATAAAAGCTTGTTAATCAGTTACTTAAATAAGTACGTGTTAAATCGGCAGGAAAAATGCACTTCATAGATAAACGTATTTATGGAAAATAGCTCAAAAAGCTACATCTAAGCAAAGATACATTCCGATCAGACTCTGCATGATTCTATAAAATGTTCCCTAAGACCTAGAGAACAATAGAAATCAAATTAGCAAAAATCAATTAATAGCAAACAGCCCACTCGGCTGTTCTTAATCTCAACACCAAACCAAAAAAATATGATCACTATGAATAGAATCTTATGCAATCTAGTTCTGCTTGTATGTTTGGTATCAAGTCTACAAGCACAGGTGCCCAAGCAACCCACTATGGAAGAAAACATGAAATGGGTAGAAGCACAGATTGAAGGACTAAACGAGGAGAAAAAGGACAAAGACAGAGAATTTGACCTTGTTTTCGAATATAATCATCAGGAAAATACCTGTGTCTACACTCACGTGTACAATCACGAGGGAGAGTCAGAAACCACCGACTTTAGCTATACTTTTCATTTAGCTGATATACAGCTCGTAGAAAATACGGAAAATGGCGTGGTGCTTAAAGCCAGAGATGAACTCCCGCTGATTGAGAAAAAAAGTGTGCATCCCTTTGCCGACTTACCTTTTGTACGCTACGAGCGGGTCTCGAGTGTGGATATCATTTCCAAGGCTGACCCTATTTCACTGAAGGAAAAGCTACAAAAATCAATTGAATCTGCAGAATACTAAGAATATTTGTGTAAATAACAAGAGCTACCCTAGTCTCCAAGACTAGGGTTTTCTTTAGTTGCTGTACCAACCCATTTCTTTCATTCTAGCTCGAACTTTACGGCACGGACGCGATTAGAAAATATACAACACATACCAAAACCTAAGCGATTTGTACGAGTTTCTATATTTTCTTACTTAGTCAAGGCATTTCACAAATATTTATTTGCTTGTTAAGCCCCAAACTGCTAACTTCGAACTATTATTAAGACCAAACTCTTCAAAACATAGATTGTAAATCAGAAGCTTAACCAAAGCCCTTCGTTTCTACACTATCAAAAATTAAAATGTCTTAATTTTCTTCTTACAGACCAAACATGTGAACGAGCAATACATAAAGTGAACAAAACTCAATCTGCTTAAAATTATGGAACAAAAGTACGAAGGCTTGGCCTCCTTGTCCAAAAAGAATTATCCAATTCTGGAAGAAGTAGGCAATGCTCATCCAACTGGAAATCAGATTTCCACGGAATCAGACGATGCTCGCCTAGAAAACTTAAACCAAAAGTATTTGGGGTGGGTAAAATTTATTTGGGGATTTATTATCCTTTGTGCCCTGATTATGGTGCTTGCTTTACTTACAACCTAACCGTATCAGCTGAACACAAAAGATAATATAAAAAAGAATCTTCACCTAAAAAATAACTCCGCTCCAATGCGCTAAATTAGCCCAGAGCGGAGCACTAAGTTTTTAGACCTCTTCCACGTGGTGGCTTAGGCTTGCTTTGAGCTTACGACGTGCAATGTGGATGCGGTTTTTGACAGTACCAACGGGAATATCCATCTCTTTTGCAATTTCCTTGTACTTATATCCTTGATAATGCATCAGAAAAGGAATCTGGTAAATCATCCCTAAATCATCAATGGCACACTGAATTTCTTCTAAGGCAATAGACTGGGGAGCTTCGTTGCTCACCGTACTTTGTGCCGTATTGAATTCTTGCATCGCTTGTGGCTCTTCGAATACAGTGCGGCGATAAGAAACCTTTTTGCGATTGTTGAGAAAAGAATTCTTGAGGATCGTGTAGAGCCAAGCTCGGAAATTAGTGCCATTCTGAAACTTATCTTTGTGAATAAGCGCTTTCAACCAAGTTTCCTGCATGAGATCTTCAGCCTCTTGCATATTTTTGGTTAGCTTCAAGGCAAATGACATTAAGGAATTGGAAAGGCCGGGAATGTTCTGAAAATCTTGTTCTCTCATATTTAAAAAAATAAAAGTAAAAAATGGGTTTGCTATATACCTTTATGGTTAATAGAATTATGCCATAGGATAGACCTTCTTTTTCTTCCTGATAAGTAATTGATAACAAGAGGGTTGAATAAGCAGGGCTTATTTAAGGCTTATTTGTTAAAGCATAGAATTGTAGAAAAAATTACCCGTGATGGGGAAATTCTACGGTGTTTAGTGGGATAAAATCCATTCCAATTTGTTCTCAGGCAATTTGCTCCCAAAAAGGTCATGAAAGAACCTACCCACGATGCTTAAAAAGAAATAGCCAGAGAAGAAGTAATCGAGAAGTTTTGATCAGATAACAAGCTCTCCTCCTCTGAAAAAATTTGATCAGGCGAGCTAAACAGCCGACCTTCTACGCGTAGCAATACTTTCGGTACAGGTCGATAGTCCAAATTGAGTGAATAAGCCGAAGTCTGAAACCCAAATCCCTGAGGAGTGCTAACCAATACTTCCTGTGGGTCTTCGTAATATTCATAGCGAGCGGCCATAGCAAGTTCTTTGATAAATTGATAATGAATGACCGCCACGGTGGTGAGCCAAGTGTCAAAGCCTTCCTCCAGGGCTTCTTCGGCTCCGTAATCAAAGCCCAAAAAGAGGCTCAAACGTTCGGTTGGCTTAAGATTCACATAAAAATTATTGTAATAACGCATTTGCCCCAGTTCGTCTGGCTCTTCATTGCCAATAAAAACGGTATTTCCCAAACTAAGCGAAGAGCTAGGCTTAAACTGAACCTGAAGGCTTAATGCTTTTTTGCTATTGCCCGGAGTTTCTCGGATATTTTGCCAGCCATTGCAAAGAATCGCATTGATATTCCATTTCTCACTGGGTTCGTAAGTAAGGCGCACACCTGCCAGATAATAAGGAGAGATTTCGGCACCAATTGAGCGAGTGAGCGTGTAATTGTCCGAAGAAATGGCCGACTCGTAGCCAATATTAGAGCTAAAGATGCCCGCGTCAAGCCATAATCCTTCCACGAGCCGAAAGCCACCGTAAGCCTCAAAGATATGTTTGAGTAAATCTTGCTCGGCGGCGTAGTTATATTCTGGGTACGTACCAGCCATCAGGCCCACCCGTCCTCGGTAACGATCTGCCTCGTAATCTAGCTGGATCAAGGCTATATTGATATTAAATTCATTGTGTCGATTGTGGTTAAAGAAAAAATTAGGTCTTTCCTGACTGGTAGGTTGGTTGAAGTCATAAGCATAATAAGCATCTATGAAACCACTTACCCGAAAAGATTTTTGTTGTGTAGAATCCTCACTTTGGGCTTGCACTATAAAAATAACGAAACTGATTAAGATGACACTGGTACTTAGATAGAGTTTTTTCATACAGAACGTAGGTGTAATTCAGGTATTAAAATAATAGTTTTTGGTAAAATCTAAATAGCAAATAACCTATGATGGACACAGCCACCACTGTGCTGAAAAACTAAGAGCTATTCATTTAATATTCAATGACCAAGCCGTCATAAGCCAGGCGGATATGCTCGGGCAATTCCTCTTCTACCTCGGCGTGTCTTCCCATCCGGTGGCTGATATGAGTAAAATAAGTTTTTTCTGCTCCCAAGTGCTCAGCGATCTCTACGGCCTGAGATAAGCTTAGATGAGAGATGTGATCTTCTTTGCGTAAGGCATCTAAAATCAGGAAACGAGTGCCCCTGAGCTTTTCCATCTCGGCCTCAGGGATATGACTAACGTCGGTAACATAGCTGAAATCTTGAATGCGAAAGCCAAACACAGGTAATTTATAATGTAGCACATCCACGGGTTTGACTTCTAGCCCATCTATGCAGAAAGGTTGGTTTTCGATATGATTTACTTCCACAGAAAGAACCCCTGGGTATTTGAGGCTTTTATCCACGAAAATGTAGGCAAATTCTTGACGCAGTTGGTCAATTACAGCCTTGCGACCATAGATAGGAACGTCTTTTTGCTGAATAAAATTAAAGGCACGCAGATCATCCATGCCGGCTGTATGGTCTTTGTGCTGATGTGTATACAGTACGGCATCCACCTGCCGAATGTTGGCTCTCAGCATTTGTTGGCGAAAATCTGGCCCCGTATCAATGATGATACTTTTATCTTCCACCTCAATATGAATAGAGGGGCGGAGTCGATTATCTCTAAAATCAACTGACTGACAAACAGGGCAATCACAAGCAATCACGGGTACTCCTTGTGAAGTACCACTTCCTAAAACGGTTACTTTCATGCAAAAAGAAGATTTGGCTCAGGGTTTATAACAAAATATAGAACCCAAAGCACACCTAGAAGTTTAGAAAGATCACTTTGAGCCAAAATTCGCCACGAACCTGAAAGATTCTCCGGAGCTGGAGACATTTATTCCGAGGGCATCTGTTTAATTTGTTGGAAAAGCTGCGCCTCCTTTTCTGGTAGCTCGGAAAAATCCCAATCTACTTGTTTGAGGATTTCGAGGAGACAATTGATTTTCCCTTCGAGCGTGTAGTATTTATTGACTACGACTACTCTTTTTTGGTTCAAAATACAATAGCCAGATTTGAAATTACCTTTTTCGTAGCGTAGCGCGTAGCTGCTTTGGGCAAAAATATTTTCCAGATTTTGTAAAAACTTGGTATTATATTTTACTTTCATGCCTTTGTTGGGGAATGATTCGGGTTCTATCTTTTAGGGCTGGCAAATGGGATGCGGCACGGTGATTTAGTCCTGCTCCGTGACTTTACGAAGTAGATCAATGAGATTATCAAAGTTAATCGGTTTGGGTAAATATTCATTGATACCCGCTTCGTGAAAATCTTCCATAGAATAATTACGAGCATTCCCGGTGATGGCGATGATAGGAATTTGCGATTTTTTTTCGTCGGTAAGTGCTCTAATCTGACGAGCGCATTCCATCCCGTCCATTTTGGGCATGTTGATATCCATGAGGATGACATCAAAATCTTCTTTCTCAAGTTTTTTAAGAACTTGCTTTCCGTCTTTGGCGGAGTTAATCTCGAAATTCTGAAATTCAAGTACTTTTTTGGAGATATTCTGGATAACAGAGCTATCTTCGGCGATGAGAACTTTCTTTTTTTCCATGATTGAGCATTTAGAAGAATTCTTATTAGATCAGTTAGCTAATGCCAGCTTACGCTGCAAATAGTGATGCTTGCGTAACATGGCTAATTTACAGGGAAAGTTAATAAATCACTAATAAATTGTCTTTTTGCTTGCTTACTTCTCGAGGTTATTGGATAGCGGCTCGGTATTGTTCCTGGAATTCTCGGAAGTAGCCTTGCAGTTGCTTATAATCGGCTTCCCAAGTGGATAAATCTTGTTTTTTTAATTTCTTTTCCATCAAGGCGGCTTGTTCGGCGACCGACTCTACGCCGAGGGTCGCGGCGTTTCCTTTCAAGGTGTGCAAGAGATGAAGAGCCTCTTCTAGGTCGGATTTTTTTAGAGCAGTAGCACATTTCGAGATTAGATTTTGGCTATCCATCTCAAATTCTATCAAAGACTGCAGTACCAGCTCGGTACCACCGTATTTTTTGAGCTGTTCCAGGGTAGCCAAGTTGACCACCGTGGGTTTGATGATGATCTCGGAGACAGATTTGCTTGGATTTGCATCATACGTTGCTGGATGAGCATCAGAGAGCAAATAGGATTCAGGCTCTGGAAGAAGTGGGGGATGCTCTTTTTTAGGCGTCACACGTAATTGCTCTTTGACCTTCTCAATCAGTACTTGTGCCTTGATGGGCTTGGGGATATAATCATCCAAACCACTACCTAGAAAACGCTCTCGATCTTCTTTCATAGAGTAAGCCGTCATGGCCACGATGGGAGGTAAGGGAGAAATGGGTAAGGCTTTGATTCTTCGGGTCGCTTCCACTCCGTCCATATCGGGCATTTGAATATCCATGAAGACAAGATCATACATTTGCTTAGGGGCATTTGCTTTGATTTTGTTAATACTTTCCAAGCCACTGTTGGCTAAATCCACTTTACAGCCTGCCTTCATCAGAATTTCACTAGCCACTTTCCGATTGACAGCATTATCATCCACTACCAAGATAAGGGGTTCTAGCTCTCCAAATTGATTACCTGACACAAAGCTGATGGTACTATCTTCTTGTGAATTGGGTGGGGTTTCTGTTGGTTTGGCCTCGAAAGTAAACCAGAAATTGCTTCCTTCTCCCAGAGTTGAGTTTACACCGATTTCTCCATTCATCATGTTAGCCAATTGCTTGGAAATAGCCAAACCCAGCCCAGTTCCGGCGTATGATTTCGTGGGCGAGTTATCTACCTGACTGAAGTTATTGAAGAGTAGCTTGACGTTCTCTTGGTCTATGCCGATGCCCGTATCTCTCACCTCCACTTTGATTTTAACCCGACTGCCTGTTTTCTTTTGCTGACTAATTCGTAGAAATACTTCCCCGTTTTCGGTAAATTTGATAGCGTTAGAGATTAAATTGGAGAGAATCTGCAGAATCCTTGTCTCATCAGCCGTAACGTAAGGAGGGATGTCCTGAGTCACTTCGTAGTGAAGGCGATTATTTTTGTAGCTTGCTTGCTGGAGAAATAGCGTATGCACCTTATCCACGAGCAGGCGTAAGTCTACCGATCTTTGATAGAGCTTCATTTTACCTGCCTCGATCTTAGAGAGGTCCAAAATGTCATTGAGAATATTGAGCAGGGTTTCGGATGATTTTTTAATGGTAAGCATATAACTGTACTGCTCATCATCCAGAGGCGTATCCATCATCAAGTCAATCATGCCAATCACGCCATTCATCGGAGTGCGAATTTCGTGGCTCATATTGGCCAAGAAGCTTTCTTTGACTCTTAGCGAGCGTTCGGCTAGCTCTTTGGCGCGAAGCACTTCACTGGAAGCCTTCTTGAGTTCGGTAATATCCCGGATGACGCCTTCTATTCCCATGGGATTTCCTTCTTCGTCATAAACCACACGGATATTAGAGATGGCTTGAATCGTTTGATTGTCTGCCGTTTTGAGGTCAGTCTCGAGGTTTTTAATTTTTTTCTCGATCAGTAATCTCTGGATAAAGGGTTCAATTCCTTCATCTGTGGAAATGACAAGATCGAAGATATTTTGGCCTATGATTTCAGAGGGATGGAGGCCGAGTATTTCTTCTACGGAGGGGCTAATGAGCGTAACGATGCCCTTGAGGTCGGCTTGGTAGTAAATATCCTGAAAAGACTCGAAGATATTCCGGAATTGCTTTTCGTTCTCGATCAGGGCAATTTCGGAGCGTTTTTTTTCGGTAATATCGTGGGCAATGGCCGATACTTCCTCGATGCTACCATCTTCTAGGCGAATCGGATTGAGGTAAATCTCTCGCCACCGTACCAAGCCATTGGCCAGATGGTCTTTGAGTTCGAAGTGTTGCATCAGCCCGTTAAAAGCAGCATTGTATTTCTCCTGCCAAAAATCATACATATCGCTTCTCTCCAGCTCGCTTTTGAGTGAGAGCAAGCTACCGCTATGGGTGGGCTGTACTCCGTAGCGTTTCTCCAGTGATTTGAGATAATTGCTATTGTAAGAAGTGAGCTGATTTTTTCGGTTGATAGACCACATCATATGGGTGCTGCTCTCGAAAATAGCCTTGAGCCTAGCCGTTTGATTGCTCAGCTTTTCTTCATTTTTCTTACGCTGAATGGCCAGAGCAATCTGACCGGAGATAAAGTCGAGAAGCTCCAGATCACTCGTGGTGTAAGTGCCACGGCTCCGGTAACACTTGACCGAAATGAGGCCAATCACCTCATTTTCAAACTTTAGAGGTACGCCAATCCATACCTTAGGCATAGGGCCAAACAAACGAATATCTCCTCTTTGTAGCAATTCTACAATCTCTTCTTCATACAGAAAAAGTGCTTTTTTGCGGAACATCACGTAGTCTGTCAAGCCCTTACCTGCCTTGCGACGGGTGATAATGGCTTCTTGGTCGCGGGCTTCATCTACATAATAAGGAAATAGGATTTCGTTTTTATTAGAATTGTAGAGTTTGATATAAAAATTCTTTACCTCGATTACTTTACCGAGTTCTTGGTGAATAATTTGGTAAAGGTGGTCTAGGTTTTTACTTTTAGCGGTAAGGTTACCAATACTATAGTAGAGGGTTTGTGCTTTTTCCGCCCGAATCTTGTCGGTAATATCGTACAAAATTCCTCGGATGGCGGTGGGCATGTCATCTTCATAGCGGCAGTTCACATTGCCCTCGAGATAGACGTGTTTTCCTTTTTTAGAAATGAGAATCGTGCGAAACTTGTGAATCGGTTCGCCCCGCACGATCTTGAGCATAGTACGATAGGTGCTTCGCTTGGACCTCTCGAGGATAATATCTTTTACGTTGAGTGCTTTCAACTCTTCATTGTCATAGCCCAATTTTTTCTTGAAAGCTTTGTTGGCAAAGAGAAATTGTCCTCGAGTAGAACAGATAAAAATCAGGTCATTAGAATTATCAAAGAGGTCTTGCAGGGCCTCGTTACTTCTCTTGAGAGCCATGGATACTTGGTGGCGCTCCGTGATGTCTTCTCCAATTTTAGTGAGCCCTTTGATTTTTCCCTTGACACTGTTGAGGATGACGGAATTAAAATGGATGTAGCGGGTTTCCCCCGATTTAGTCAAAATCTTACGGGATGGATAGTCCCAATAGCCCTTTCGTTCCAGAGCCAGCTCGTAGTCTTTTCGGCGTTCTTCTCGGTCTTCGGACAGTACGAGTACTTCGAAATAATCTTTTCCAATGAGTTCTTCCTTTGTCCAGCCGGTCGCCTTAAGGCAGTATTGATTACAGTAAGCAATCGTACCGTCACGATTCACCTCAATGCAGAAGAGATTGACATTCTCCATCGTTTCTCGGAACTGTGCCTCTGCTTTCTGTGTATCTGCGTTTTTGGTTTCCTGATGATGCTGACGGGCAAGGTGCTCCTCTAAGTGACGAATTTGCTCTTGCAGGTTTTCGTTCTCTTCTAAAATTTGTTTTTTCGTTTTTCTAGAGGACTTCATGGCTAATAAGTTTTATCTTCAGGCTTGGATAAGCATAAGAAATCAAGGTGAATATTTGGAACGTAGATTTTCAAGATTTAATTCTTAATTAAAATTATAACAAAATTGACGAAAAAAAAATACTTGATCGTAGTCTTAGGCCCCACAGCGGTTGGTAAAACCGACCTGAGTCTGCACTTGGCACAAGATTTAAGTACTGAAATTATCTCGGCAGATTCTCGGCAGTTTTACCGAGAAATGCAGATTGGCACCGCCAAACCTACTCCCGATGAACTGGCTCAGGTCAAACATCATCTGGTTAATTCTCATAGTATCCAAGAGGACTATAGCGTGGGGCAGTACGAGCTAGATGCGATTCAGATCATCAGCGATTTGCATCAACAAAATGACTATGTATTGCTGGTGGGAGGATCCGGCTTGTACATTCAGGCGGTTTGCGAGGGGATGGACGCGATGCCAGCCGTTGACCCTCAGCTTCGTGAAGCACTTATTCAGAAAAAAGATCAAGAGGGAGTAGCTGCCTTGCTGGAGCAACTCCAAAGTTTAGATCCCATTTATTATGAAACGGTAGATAAGGCTAATCCTCAGCGCGTGATCCGAGCCTTGGAGGTTAGTTTGGCTACGGGGAAACCTTATTCTTCTTTTCGCCAAAAAAAAGAGGTAAAAAGAGATTTTGAATCTATCAAAATAGGGCTAAACCGACCCAGAGAAGAGCTTTACCAACGCATCAACCAACGAATGGATCAGATGATTGCGGCCGGCTTGTTTGAAGAAGCCAAGCTACTTTATCCTTACAAGGAGCAAAATGCCCTGCAAACGGTGGGCTATCAGGAAATTTTTGATTACCTGGAGGGAAAATACGATCAAGAAGAAGCCATTCGGCTCTTGAAAAGAAATAGTCGTCGTTATGCCAAGCGACAACTCACTTGGTTTCGCAAAGATGAAACCATTGAATGGTTCGCACCCGAGCACTACACCGCTATTAAAGCCTACTTGGAAAAAAAACTAGGGCGGACATTACCCCTGCACTAAGCAATGGATTTGAATTGGAAAATGCCTGCTATAATATTCGTAGGAAAACTCGATATGCGTTGTTGATAATCTTCCAGATTGAGTTTGTAGCGTTTCTTGTATTTGAGAGAATTGCTCTGAATGTTTTTCAGCTCGGCTTTCAGAGATTGAATTCGCTCATGAATGCTTAGAGAGGGGTGATGCTGAATATGATCTAGCAGCGTTTGTAATATTTGATTGATTTGATTCTCGGCTTCTAGCTTCTGTGCCGTACTGTAATCTGCGCCCGTCAAAACAGCCTGCAATCTATCCCAATCTGCTTCGGTATAGCTTGTCTCCTCCTCTTGTTGTTGTAATGTAGCTTGCAACTGTCGGGCGATAGCCAATTTATCCAAAGCAGCATAAGCGATTTGCTCCAAGGATTCTAGGGCAATCTGTTTGACCCTTTGAATGGTGCTGTAATTGACAATTCCCCAAAGAAACAAAAAACCTCCAATGGCGATAAAAACTGGAATTCCTCCCATGATTTTTCCTCAATTTTATGAATAACTCAAGCTATAAAACTCTTGAATATTGAATTTGTTAGCTTTGGGAGTGAATTAATTATTATCAATCAGCCCCAATAGCCTTTTCCTGACCAGATCTAAGACAATTTTGGCCGTCAGGTTGATGTTAATCAGGCGGTCATTGGTTAGCATGAGCTTGCGGGCGTAAGTACCTTGCTCATCGGCAAGAGCAATCCAAACGGTGCCCACGGGTTTTTCAGCACTGCCCCCGTCTGGTCCTGCTACCCCGCTACTAGCCACGCCTATATCGGTCTGGTAGCGAGTTCTGACATTTTCGGCCATTTCTCGGACAGTAGCTTCACTCACTGCGCCGTGTGCCATCAAGGTTTTTTCTTGAACTCCGAGTTGGTGCATTTTGATTTCGTTGCTGTAAGACACGATTCCCCCCGCAAAATAACGGGAGCTACCCGGGATTTTGGTGAAAAGGTGCGCAATATAACCCCCGGTGCAGCTTTCGGCGGTGGAGATCGTTTTCTGGTGATCTACGAGCACCTGCCCAATGATTGCCTCGAGTTCGTCTTTGTCAAAGCCATAGATATATTTTTGAATCAGCGGGCTAACTTTTTCCACCTGCTGGGCTATTTCAGCTTGAATGTCTGCTAGTTTTTCTCCGATACCCGTGAGGCGAAGCTTTACCTCACCCCAACTGGGCAGGTAGGCTAGTTTGATGTGCGGTGGAAGCGCATCAGCCCATTCTCCAATCACCTCGGCCAAAAAAGATTCTCCTTTCCCAAAGGTTTTAATGACTTTATGATAGATAACAGGTGTTTGGAAATGCGTTTGTATTTTGGGAATCAGGCTTTCGGTCATCAGGATTTTCATTTCCTGGGGCACGCCGGGCATGGAGATAAAAACTTTTCCTCCTTTTTCAAACCACATGCCAGGAGCCGTACCCAAGCGATTGTAAATGGGCTCACAGGTGGCCGGTAGTGCCGCTTGCTGTCGGTTGCTCTCGAGCATTTGCCGGCCACGCTTCTCGAAGAATTCGGTGACCATCTGGAGTACTTTCTCATCGATTACTAGCTCCGTATCAAAAAAATTGCAAAGTGTTTTCTTGGTAATATCGTCCTTCGTGGGGCCCAATCCACCGGTCATCAAGATCAAATCTGCCCTCTGCTCGGCTTCGGAGAGTGCGGCGAGAATCGTATCTTCTTCATCTCCAATGGAAGTAATACGCACGACTTTAACGCCAATGGTATCTAATTCGCCACTAATAAATTGAGAATTGGTATCGGCGATTTGCCCGTAGAGAATCTCATCTCCAATGGTAATGATTTCAGCGTGGATATTTTTCACGAACCTTGTGTTTTGATATGGAACAGTTCGTAAAATTAATGGAAAAAATCAGGAAATAAGTACTTTTTTCAAGTACAAAGGCACAGCGTAAACAGCCGAGCTTGCCTTGCGTATTCACTTGAACTCACAACGCAGCTATTTAATTCTTCTCCTGCGTCGGCGTTCGGATTTGATTTGATTTTTGGCGGCTTTGGTAAGACCTTGATTGCCTTTGCGATGGACTCTACGCTTGCGATTGACGCCCCGAGCCTCGGTGGAGAGACGGGCAGAAGCTTTGGGGACTTGGTCAATTTCTCTTTTGCTTTTGCGCTTGCGCTTGCGTTTTTTAGAATCCTTATTCCAATCGTATTGGCTGTTGGTAAACTCAAGAGCGTTTTTATCCTTACGGGTTTTCTTGGCGGCTTTTCGGCGGGCTTTTTCGGTCTTTTTACGCATTTTTTCTACTTCCTGCATGGAGTTTTGGGCAGAAAGTGAACCAATGCTAAAAACAAACAGAAAAGTAAAAATAAGATGGATTAATCTAGGCATAAGATGAAAATTCGGGGATACAAGAATGTTAGAAACCTTTAATTCGTTTTTTGAACGAGTAGCCTCAGCAGATATTGCCCTCGATGCGTTTTTGGTCTTTGAAAGAAAGTCTCTCGGAAATAACTTGTTGGCGGAGTTTCCACCTAAAAACTCATAAGTTCTTTAAATCTGAGCGTTTGGCGACGAGAGATTTCTACCTCTTGGCCTTCCCTGAGAAAAACTTTCAAACTACCGCTAAACCAAGGCTCAATTCGCTCAATAAATTTTAGATTAATGATTTGTTGGCGATTGGCACGAAAAAAACGCTTCTCATCCAGACGAGATTCTAAATAGTTCAAGGTACGATTAATCAGAGGACTTTCTTTTTCAAAATACACACGAGTATGATTGCCTACCACCTCAAAGAGATAAATATCGGCCAGAGTAACAAACCAGCATTTTTCACCATCTTTAACAAAAACTTGATCCGTACTTTTCAATTGGGTAGTTTCTTGCTGCTTTTCTTCCCTCTCGATAAGCTTACTTTCTACCTTCTCGATAGCGTGAAAGAGGCGCGGCGCTTGAATTGGCTTAAGCAAATAATCCAAAGCATTGACCTCGAAGGCCTGGATGGCGTATTCGTCGTATGCCGTGGTAAAAATCACCTCGGGAATATACGCTAGCTCGGCAATCAATTCAAAACCGTCTTTGCCGGGCATCTGTATATCTAAGAAAATCAAATCTGGTTTTTTGCTCTCGATGAGCGATTTTGCTGCGTCAGCGTTAGCGGCTTCTCCCTGAATTTCTACTTGTTTGATATCGGCCACTAGCCTTTTGAGTTCGTTACGGGCCAAACGAGAATCGTCTATAATCAGTGCTTTCATAGTGGGTTAGTAAATGGAGTTTAATCAGCTTCGCAGAGGGTAATTGCCCTTAATTTACATGCATTTCTAGAGGTACAGAAAAGCGCGCTGCAACACGATTTTCAGGGTAATTACTCAATTGAATTTGAGAGAGGCGACTGGAGAGCAATTGTAATCTTTGCGAAGCATTTTTTAAACCGATTCCATTACCGATTATTTCTTCTTGTAGCTGTCCAGTATTGATTACTTCTATGTCCAATTGATCTTGATGAATTCGAGTGCGAATCAAAACTTCACCTCCTTGGGGTAGGGTCGCAATCCCGTGTTTGATAGCGTTTTCTACCAAAATTTGAATGACCATAGGAGGAATTTTAAGAGAGAGAGAAGCCGGATCTATATCAAAACCGTACCAGAGGCGTTCCTCAAACTGGATGGACTCGAGTTGCAAATAGTCTTCTACTACTTCTAGTTCTTCTCTGAGGCTTACTTTTTCGGCGTGATTCAGCTTAACCGAGTAGCGTAACAACTCCGAGAGGCGCGTGAGCATATCCCGAGCTTTTTCGGGATCTTCAATAATTAGTCCGCGAATATTATTCAAGCTATTAAAGAGGAAATGCGGATTTACTTGTGATTTGAGGGCGATGAGTTCGGCTTCTTTGGCCGCACTTTCTAATTTCCAGCGATCAATTTCCGCCTGTTTGAAGGTATGAAAGAAATGGAAACCGAAGTACAAAACCGACCACATGAAAATCACGAAACTAGAGTTGACAGTGCTGACCGTGGCGATAAAAAAGAAATGCTCACTTTCTTTTTCAGACATACCGTAAATGCCATAATAGAAAAACAGATACAGGCTCACCCAAATCCCAGCAATAATGATACTGGCGGGTACGACTCGCACCAGCATCTTGGGAATATTCATATTCAGCCAATCCCATCTCAGAATAAAAAAGCGATACCCATGTGAAAAGATAACCCCTAAGCCACAGAGTACTACGTAGGACAAAACGTGATGCCACTCGAAGTTTCCCGTACTGAGCAGCAAGAGTGTTTGTACCAAGAAAAACAAGAACCAACCTGCCAATTGGCAAATCCAATAATAACGGTGAGGCGGGGGATTATTTATAAATTTCCACATACATTAAATAAGGCCTAGTATCACTTGGGATGCTAATTTATTAAGAATTCTTGGTATTTTAATTTGAGGATATGGGCATTATAATTTAATTTCAAACTTTACTTTGGAATCCGTTTGGTGGTCGGCGTTGGTATCTATTTCCGTTGGTTCATGCGCTGAGCTTTGTTTATTCACTTTTTGGGAAGTGGCTATCGCCAAGCCCAACAAAAAACCCAAGACTAAGATCGGCCAGAAGTTGAAGTATGTTTTTTTCATGGTCATGTAAATGTTAATTCAGATTTTGGGTGAATTAAATTTGGCTTCGAGTAGGCTTCACCCAATTATTTTTTTATGAATGACTTACATGACAATATTACGAACTTCTCTTTTCCAAAGAAAATGCTTTGGGATGAGCGGTACGAGAAAGGGATGAGTGGTAATTACTCGGTCTGAATCATCTCTATCCCCAAGCAACCAAGAGCCAATGCGGAATACGGATAGCTTAGCCCAATCCCAAAGGAATACTAAAGGTGATTTGATCTCCTTTGGATTCTTCTTGAATACGAGAAGATAAACCGCCTGATTTAGACTTATTTTCTGTAACAAACAGACTTCTCAAATTATTGACCAAGCGTAAAGGATTGATAAAGGATTGTGTCCAGTTGGCGGGCGGAATTTCCAGTATGTCAGCCACTTTATCCCCCAACAAAAAGCGCATATAGCTCTCCGTGAAGCCCTCAGGTAGACGAATCTGTTCATTCTCTCGGAAAAGCTGCATGAGCGCGCGGGTGAGGGCTACACCTGCCTCAGATTTACGGAAATGCCTCTCACTAATGCGTTTGTCCAGCCAGTAGGCTTCTTTACCCGTTCGTGGCAATAACTCTTGGCGTACACCCAGCAAATGACCGATTACATTCCAAAGATGGAAATAAGCTTCGGTCTCTTTTTGGGAAGGAAAATGCCCAATTTTACGCAGTCCTCTTACCACTAACCAAGAAAAGGCACCATTAGTACCGCCCATATCTTCTTGGTTGATCGGTAAACCCCATGCTGGTTCCCACTTCCCGCTTTGTAAAATATGAAAACGCACGGCGGCGTGCATAAGCCTTACCTTCAGGATACTGCTATAACCTGCACCTTGTGGTTGAAAAGCATCTGGATGCATCACATCCAAGACGAATTGCCCCGTTTCTAGCAAACGTCGTTGCGTTTGTTCACGAATACGCTCAGAAAGGTGTAAAACACGCGCCCCGTCCGCCGCCGCGTAGCAGTAGGGAAGGGATAGAAAACCCAGCATAGACAGGATTTCCTCTTGATGTTTTTGAAAAAAAGCAGCTCCCGTTTGCATCTGCTTCTGGTCGGCCCAGTCGGGTAGTTTGGCTTGCGACACAAAATAATCTTTGACTATTTGGGGCAAATGAGCAGGGATTTCCTGTAAGTTTCGGTTCAGGTCGGCCATTAAACGCCCCACGGCACGTGCCTGCCCTGTCTCGAAAATGCTTTGGATAACCTCATCAGCGGTTGGGTCAGTAGTCTGACGCATGTTATCCAGAAACGTCTGGTTGTAGTATTTTAAATTGCTATTTTGCATAAATTACTCCTTTTCTTCAGCAACTTCTTGTGTTCACAATGGTTTCTTGGCAGCGAAAAGAAATAGATAATTATAAAAATGAAGCTGCCTTAAATCGGAATAATAATTGCTAAATATCTGAAAAAAAGACTTTCCTTCGCTATCTAAGACCTTAATACTCATCATCTACTAGTAATCCCTAAATTGACACTATTTACAGTCAGATGACAGGATCAGAAATGCAATCATAGGCATATATGAAACTAAGACTTATACTGTTTATCTTCCAAGCTTACGTACTGATAAACACTTCCCAAGCACAAAATAGTTGGCAAAGAGCGCAACAGGTCAAACAAGCCACTATTCAAGTCCTACACGTGGATGCGCCTCCTTTTATTTATCAAAAGGGAGGTACGCCCCGAGGCATTGAGTGTGAGATTATGCAGGCATTTGCTCGATATATTAAAAAAGAACATCATATCGATATAAACTTGCAGTTTATTGAGATGTCAGATTTTGGGCAAATGTACCAGCGAGTGAAAACGGGCAAATCGGGAGTGTTTGGTGCTTCTTCTTTTTCTATTACCGAAGAGCGTAAAGATGAGATTCATTTTAGTCCGCCGTATATGTCTGATATTGAGGTGCTTATTTCGCATCGCAGTGTGCCCATCGCACGGGATCTGACTGAATTCAAAAATATTTTTGACCAACGTCAGGCCATCACTTTACCCAATACGACTTTTGAACAGAATCTTTTTAACCTGAGAGAATATCTACCCAACCTCTCTATCCAGCAATTAGACTTATACAGTCAGATTTGCCCCACGGTGGCTGAAAATCCAAATACTTTCGCCTACGTGCAATTGGCTTCTTATTTTACGGCGCTCAAAAAAGGCTTAGCCATTGGTCGGCAACAATTATTCAAGGTAGTAAAGCCAGGAAGAGCCGTGGTATACCCTTTAAATAGCGACTGGCAGGAACCCTTGGAAGAGTTTTTCTTATCTCCTGAGTTTAAACCCTTTGTTAATCAAGTGATTCGTAAATACTTCGGGCAGGAAGTGAAAGAGCTTGTATGGAACGTGGCCGATACGAGTCGCTCTGATCGGAACAAGGATATTCTGATGCTGACCAAGGAGAAAGAAATTCAAAAGCTCCAATTAGACCGCAAAGAATTAACGATTCAAAGGCAAAACTTCTACCGCAACTCACTGATTATCGGGATTCTCATTATCAGCATCTTTACTTTTCTTCTTTTTAATCGCTATCAACTCAAACAGCGAAGCAACCGCTTACTCACCCAAAAGAATGAGGAAATTCTCGAGCAAAGAAATCAACTTTACGCCAAAACCGAAGAGCTGAGGCAGCAACAAGAAGAAATTCTCTCCCAAAGAGATTTTATCGAGAAAAGAAACCGAGAGCTTGACCAGCGTAATAATCAGATTTACAATAGCATTAAGGCGGCACTGGTCATTCAACGAGCTATGCTACCTTACGACAGCCGAATGCAAGAAGGGCTCCACGAATTTTTCGTGGTTTATCACCCCAAAGACATTGTCTCCGGAGATTTTTACTGGCTACAGCAAATAGCAGATACAGTTCTGATCGCCGTGGCCGACTGTACGGGGCACGGTGTTCCCGGAGCGCTGATGGCCATGCTGGGGCAAGCACTTCTGGATAAGATTGTACTACAAGGCAAAGAAACTGACCCGTCTCGGATCTTACGTCGCTTGCACGAGGAAGTGCAATACGCACTCAAACAAGAAGAAAACAAAAATAACTACGGAATGGATATCGGTTTGGCTGCTATTGAGCCAATTCAAGATGGCAGATTCAGGATCGTTTACGCGGGGGCTAAACGCTCTCTTTATTTTATTCCCAATTACGCTCCTGATCTGGCAGAGATTCCTGGTGATCGTAAATCTATCGGTGGCTGGCAAAATGAGATAGATGATTTTCATAATCAAGAAATTTTATTGGGGAAAAATAGCCTGATTTACCTTTCCTCAGATGGGTATGTTGACCAAAACGATTTCAACCGTAAACGCTTTGGTGAAAAAAGGCTCAAAGCAATTTTAGAAGATACCGCATCCCTGAAGCTCCACGAACAAAAAAAAGCACTCGAGCAAGCACTCGCCCAACACAAACAAGGCACGACGCAGAGAGATGATATCTTGTTATTAGGATTCCGTCTTTAAGAAAAGAACAAGCCCCGACACAGACCAAACTTGACCACACGAGGAGAAGATTATCTAATCCCTCACAAATCCAGTATATACGATAAAAATTATTTTTTAAATTTGTAACCAAATGATATCAAGTTCAGGTCAGATTCGTTTCTACCCGAGGATAGAATTAAGAAATCATACCATTTAACCTTTTTCAACTCATTAACCATCAGTCATGAAAAACAATCTCAAAACCGCACTGATTGCCCTTATTTTTGGAATGCTGGGAGCCTATATTTTTAATTCTCTTCAAGGAGTTGCCCTCTGGAATCCTTATCCTCCCGCTTCCTACCATCCCATTTCGGAAGCATCTGGGAAGGTGGTCAAGGAAAATCCTCAACGTTTTTTAGAGAATGAGGCCGATTTTGTAAAAGCCTCGGCACTGAGTACTCCGAGTGTTGTATACATCAAAACGGTATCAGATTCTAAATACAATGAATTTAGCCTCTGGGATTTTTATTTTGGAGATGGCCCTCGTGGACGGAAGGCGATTGGTTCAGGATCGGGCGTGATTTTTACCTCAGATGGCTACATCGTTACCAATTACCACGTGATAGAAGACGCGGAGAAAATCGAGGTGATTCATCAGAAAAAAACCTACGAGGCTTCTATTATTGGTACTGACCCCTCGGCCGATTTAGCTATTGTAAAAATTGACGCGAAAAACTTACCCGCTATCAAAAAAGGAAGCTCCAAAAGGCTGGCAGTTGGGGAATGGGTCATCGCCGTGGGAAATCCTTTTAACCTCGAATCTACCGTTACCGCCGGAATCGTGAGCGCAAAGGGAAGAGATATTGACCTCTTGGGAGGGCAATTTCCTTTGGAGTCATTTATTCAAACCGATGCCGCCATCAATCCTGGCAACAGCGGGGGAGCCTTGGTCAATATGGAGGGTGAATTGGTAGGGATCAATACCGCCATCATTTCTCGCACTGGCTCTTACACGGGCTATGGCTTTGCGGTGCCGGTGGATATTGTGGCTAAAATTTTCAATGATATCCTACAATACGGTGAAGTACAAAAATCTTTCACAGGCCTAGAAGTAAGCGATATCAACACCGAAATTGCCCGGCAATACGATTTACAACTTGATAATTTTGAAGGAGCCTTGATCACGAATGTACAAAACGGTAGTGCCGCCAGTGAGCAGGGACTTAGAAAAGGAGATGTGATTGTCAAAATAAATAATGACCCAGTAACTACCAAAAGCAGTTTAGAAGAACTCCTTAGCTACTATCGTCCTGGAGATCAAATTAATCTGACCTATCGCCGGGGCAAGCAATTAAAAGAAGTACAGATCACGCTCACAAACCGAGAAGGAACCACAGATATTTTAGAAAATGAAGTTTTTTCTGCCGAAAAACTGGGCGTAGATTTAGAACCCATTTCCAAAATAGAAAAAGATAAACTAGGCATCGACCACGGGGTGAGGGTCGTCAAGGTCAAGAGAGGCTTCTTTAGTCGCCTGCCCATCGAGGAGGGCTTTATCATCACCTCCATCAATCGCCAAAAAATTACCCGCCCCGAACAGGTAGAAGAAATATTGGCGAATATTGGGGGTAAAGTATACATAGAAGGAATCAATAAAAACGGCGTGAGAGGATATTATTCGCTTTATTTTTAATTTTAAAAAATAAAAGCGTTACTAAGGAACATTATTTGTGCTTTCCGTATGAAATAATAAACAAATTGTTCCATTCAAATCTAATCTAACATGCTATTTGGAATTCTAGGTTTCGGACTTATGGTTTTCTTGATTGCTTCTTTATGGAAAGTATTCGAGAAAGCAGGCCACCCGGGTTGGGCTTGTCTTGTGCCCTTTTACAACATCTACATTTTGCTCAAAATTGCCAATAAGCCCGGCTGGTGGATGTTGTTGTTCTTTATTCCCTTGGTCAACTTCATCGTTTCTATCGTAATATCCATAGACGTGGCAAAAGCTTTTGGCAAAGACACTGGATTCGGGATCGGTTTGGCTCTCTTGGGATTTATCTTTTACCCGATTCTTGCCTTTGGAGATGCAGAGTATCAAGGCTTAACGCCTGGTATGGCTACAGGTCAAGTGATGAATGTAGCCGATGAAATTGATAAGCTAGATCAATTGTTCAAGCAAGGAGTGATTACTTTTGAAGAATTCGAGCAGCGCAAAGCCAGATTGATGCAGCAATAAGGTTCTTCCAGAAAAATCATCTGCAAAGCGATTAGCTCTGCCCTCACACGGAATAAAATCTATATATTTGCTGAACTAAGCTCGATTCTCGGAAAAGGATCGAGCTAATTTTTACACGAATAATTTAAAAATATGGATAGTAAAGTAATTGCATACATACTCTTGGGAGCAGGGGCATTGAGCCTTCTTGGTTTTATTAGTGGAGGTGGTTTCGCGGAATTGGTCATTGGAGGAGGGGCGAGTTTCTTGGGTTGGCGGATTTACCGCCGTTCGCAGAAAAGCCTGCCCAACCAGCCCAAAACGCAGCAGTTTGAGCTAAATGACGAAATGATTACGCGCTTAGCGCGTCGTTTGGGAGGGAAATTATCTGCTCAAGACCTAGCAAGCCAAACCAGCCTCGGCCTAGAGGAAGCTAAGCAGAGGCTAGAAAAAATGCATTCGCAAGGACTTTGTGAAATTGATTTGGATGACATCCGAGAAGACGGAAGAATATTTTACCGCTTCTGATTAATTGCCCAAAAGGCGCGCTTTTCTTTTCTCAAACTCTTCAAAGGTAATCACACCACGCTTGAAAAGTAAATCTAATTTGTGAATCTCGTCCGCTACATTTACACTGGAAGCAATTCCTAGTTGGTCGTAGTAAGTATCTGGGTTGTATTTGCGGTCAAATTTTTCCTGAGGCATAATCAGAAAACCCACGAAATCTACAATACAAGCAGGGGCTGTAATGAGCATACCTACAACGGAGATGGTACCCAGTAAGTAAGCAACGCCCAAGCCAGTTTGTCCAAGATAAAAGCGGTGTATACCAAATGATCCTAAAAACCAAGCAAGTAATGCAGTAACTAATTTATCCTTTTTTGATTTCTTCGCCATATTTTAGTTGTAAGGTGATAGGTTCTATAGAATATACGTGAAGCTTGGGCGGATAGTTCAGACTAGATAGCGATTCGTGCTTATCCTTCAACTTTTGCTAAATTGCTGATCTTTCACCATCGAGCAAATACTGTTTACCCAAAACCTGTGCGATTAGATACTGAAAGTTGATTCCTCCTAAGTTTGTCCTTCCAAGCTTTTCTCGAGTTCTGCTTTTTTGACGCGGAGCAATTGAATTTCCACTTCTAATTCTTTGATGCGTTCTTCCTGGGCATCGGTCTTGATTTCTGTTCGTTTGATTTGGCTTTCTAGAGTGGCGTTTTTGAATTTTTCCTGCTCGAGGTTATGCTCCAAATCTATCTTCTGTTCCTCGATCACGTGGTACTTACGCTGGGCTTCTTCTTGTGTGGCCACGAGTTCTTCCAGATTTTGCCGCATTTCTTCTTCTTGGGCTTTCATCTGTTCACTCAATTGGATAGATTCTCGGAGTAATTTTTGGGTTTGGCGACTGGTCTTGACCGAAGCAAAGGTAGAGGCGATACTCTCACCGAGTTTTTCTACAAATTCGATCTTGTAAGGCTCAAATACACTAAAAGAGGCTAGCTCCACTACTCCGTAGATTTCATCATTGAGTTTGAGAGGAACCAGTAATAAGCTTCTAGGATTCGCCTCGCCTAAGCCCGAAGTGATATGCACGTAGTTATCAGGTACTTCGGTCATGTAGACGGTGTTGCCTTCTTGGTAAACTTCTCCTACCAGACCTTCTCCTTTGGCTATACTTTTTTCTAAATATTTACGCTTTTGGTAGGCATAAGCAGCCACGAGTTCCAAGTGAGATTCTTCGTCTTTTTCGTCTTCCACGATAAACAATCCTCCTTGGTTAGCTTCTACGTAACTGACCAGATCAGAAATGATGATATAAGTAAAATCATCTGAATCACTTTGCGTACGAAAAATATCTGCGAATTTAGCCAATCCTTCTGAAACCCAGTTCCGCTGGCGGTCAGCTTCGTTCACTTCACGCATTTTATCGCGCATCTCGAGGAGGGCAGCTCCAAGACGGTCGTGCTGCGCATCGGTTTCGGTAGGTCTTTGGTACTCGGTATCTAGCTTTCCTTCTCCAATATCGATAATAAAGTCCGTGGCGTTTTTCAAGTTTTGGAAAAGTGTATTGATAGAGTTAGCCACTTTGCCTAGCTCGTCGCTTCGTTTGTAATCAATTTTTCGGTCAAAATTTCCCTCACTAATAATGGCGTCAATTTCATTGAGCTTAGAAATCGGGCGACTCACATAGTAGCGGATATAAATAAAAGTCAAGACGAGCGCAACCATATTAATCGCAAACACACCGAAGAAAGTCCAGTCGCGGTTATTCTGCTGGCCATCAAAATACTCCAGATAAGCTTTTACGAGTTTATTATTCCGCTCGAGCATTTTATCTTGATTGGCCATCAGAAAGTTATAGGCTTCTTCTACTCTGGGATTGAGGGTGCTATCGGGCAACAATATTTCATTTCTAGCCACGACCAAGCCTTGCTCTTGATATTCTTTCCAGAGATTTTCTACGGGGTTAAAGTAGCCATTGACGAGGCTAGCAGGAATGGGAGCGATCTCAGTATCGTGTTCGGTAGATTTACCCCCTTCTTTGAGAATACGAAGGTGAATTTGAAATTTATCAATCGCCTCCAACAAATCTTGACGGTATTTTTCTTGCCCATCATAGATCAGTCGGCCAAAAAGCGGAATTTGTTGTGAATAAGTACCATTGCTCTCTACCAAATCTACGGTTTTCTCGATTTCTGAGAGGTTTTGGTCAAATTGCCTTACCACGATAAAATTTCCTGTGATGAGTGCACCAATCACTACCAATTGAATGAATACACTAAACTCAATGTTGAATTTGATTCCAAACATACGCGGATGATTCTTGTCTCAGAGATTTAGGCTCTGAAATACTTATAGTTTGCTGTGCCAGTGAGTACTTATCTAAGATGAATGGATGCGTGATTTTACGCTTATATCCTAAATTTAAGTAAGCCCTCCACCAGTCAACATAATTTTAATTAAATTTACCTAATTAAATGAATATCTGGGATAAAAAGAGGAATAAATGTCCTGCCTCTTGCTAAAATTAGATACCTAAGGGCATAATTCAAAAATTTTTTGAACAAAAGCCAAGCCAACAATTCCATAAAGGGCTGGCTGCTAAATTTATGATGAACTTAAATGAACTGACCGCCATTTCTCCGCTGGACGGTCGCTATCGTAGTAAAGTAAACTCTCTGGCTCCTTATTTTTCTGAATACGGCTGGATTCATTATCGCCTGAGAATCGAGATAGAATATCTGATAGAATTGGCCGGACTATCTCTACCCGCGCTGGAAGGTCTTGGTGCCGCAAATTACCCCAAGCTGCGCGCGATTTATGAGCAATTTGAAGAAAAAGATGCCCAGCGTATTAAAGAAATTGAATCTAAAACCAATCATGATGTCAAAGCGGTAGAGTATTATATCAAAGCGCAATTGCCATCTCTGGGTTTGGAAGCCTATCAGGAGTTTATCCACTTTGGGCTTACTTCTCAGGATATAAATAATACAGCCATTCCTCTCCTCTGGAAAGACTTTCTGAATAATCTTTATTTACCTCAAATCCGACAAATTTTAGACAACATCCGCCAAATCGCAAGACTTTGGTGGGAAGTGCCCATGCTGGCACGTACCCACGGACAGCCGGCTTCACCTACGAGATTGGGCAAAGAACTGATGGTGTTTGTGGAACGTGTAGAGGTACAATTAATTTTACTGGAAAATCTGCCGATCTCTGCCAAGTTCGGGGGAGCCACTGGCAACCTCAATGCACATTATGTAGCTTATCCTGAGATCAATTGGCTGGCTTTTGCCGATCAATTTGTAGCCAGATTAGGCTTAAAGAGACAGCAATATACGACTCAAGTTGAGTCCTATGATGGTTTGGGAGCGCATTTGGACAATATAAAACGGATTAATACAATTTTAATCGATTTATGCCGAGATATATGGCATTACATTTCCATCAATTATTTCAAACAGAAGATCAATCAGGACGAAGTAGGTTCCTCGGCCATGCCCCACAAGGTTAATCCTATTGATTTTGAAAATGCCGAAGGAAATCTGGGTATAGCCAATGCTTTGCTCGAGCATCTTTCCCAAAAATTACCCATTTCTCGTTTACAAAGAGATTTGACCGATTCTACCGTGCTCAGAAACTTAGGCGTGCCCGTAGCTCATACGCATTTGGCTCTGAGTTCACTGCGGAAAGGCTTAGGCAAACTAGAACTCAACCCTGCTGCTTTGGAAAAAGACCTAGAAGCCAACTGGGCGGTGGTGGCCGAAGCCATTCAGACCATTTTGCGGCGAGAAGCCTATCCCGAACCTTACGAAGCTCTCAACGCCCTCACCCGCGGCAATCAAGAGATCAACCAAAAGGTTCTACACGACTTTGTAGAACAATTGGACATTGCAGAGGCGATCAAGAAAGAATTAAAAGCAATTACTCCTTTTAATTATTTGGGCAAAACGCCACCGTTGCCGAGAGGATAAGTCGGCGAGTTTTTTGCAGGAATATACGCACGAACCCTAGCCAATCAATTTGTTTGCTATGATGAAATATCTAAAAAGCCTTACTGCTCTTGTATTAGTATTTGCTTTTATCAGTAAGCCCCAAAAAATCGCCCGAAGCACCTGTGGTGGCCACGACGTGGAGGCATATTCGGCTTATCAGTTTTTTGAGCCACTTTCCTTTGAGCTTTTATCGGATTTCAAATGGAAAGAAGACGAAACCGAGGCAGACAATGTAGCCGAATGGCAAGCTTTTTTTGATAATAAGCCCAAAGTAGAAGACATCCAGAAAATTGTCTATCAGGTGAGTGCCGAAGAGATGCAGCAAATTCGCGCTTACGTGCTCGATGCTGGTGCTTTGAATACAGATTTACAAGAAAATTCTCTGGTGAAATATTGGAAAAAGCAGGGGAATATCGAGAGTATTGATTATCTCTTCTACGCGAAAGTCTGTGAACCTCAGGCACAATACTATGACCAGTGGGATGCAGCCGAACGGGATCTTGAGCAAATGCGCTGGCTGGCTGATGCCGGAAAGAAATATTACCAAGAAAAGACCCAAAATGATTTCCTAAAACTGCGCTATGCTTATCAGGCCATTCGCATGGCGCATTACAGTGAGCAATACCAAAAAGCACTGGATCTTTACCAGCAAATGGTGGAGCCTCTCTTTGAGCAGAGCGAAAGTATGATTCGTTACTGGGCATTGGCACACCGAGCAGGCGCCTTGCGTAGCTTGGGTGAAAAAGCCGAAGCTGCTTATTTATTTTCCAGAGTTTTTGAAGCTTGCCCCAGCAAAAGAGTTTCTTCTTTCCTGAGTTTTCGCATTCGCAGTGATGAAGAATGGCAGGCTTGCCTTGATCTCTGCCAAAGCCCAGAAGAACAGGCCAATTTGTATTTTATGCGCTCTTTGGACAAAAACAGTCGCGGTTTAGAAGAGATGAAGGCCGTTTATCAGCTTGCTCCTACTTCGGATAAGCTTCCGCTGATGCTGGTTCGGGAAGTAAACCGTCTAGAAAATAGTTTGTTGGATACGGATTTGAGTGAAAATCTATTGTTTTTTCAAAGCTATGGAGCCTATCCGAGAGAAGAAGCGGTGCAAGAACTTTTCGCGCTCAAAAGCTTTATCGGAGAGGTGCAAAAAGAGGAAGAAAAGCCAGTCACTCGTCCTGAACTTTGGACGCTGGCAGATGCCTATTTGGAATACGTGGTGGGAAGTCCACAACGGGCGCAGCGTATCTTTGAAGAGCTAAGAAAATCTACTAAGGATGATAAGTTGAAAACTCAGATTAAGATATTTACGCTGGCTATGCAAATCTCTCGCTTGCAGAGGGTAGATGATGATGCGGAAGAAGATATTTATTTGGCCGTGAAAGAGACCCAACACAAGCATCTTTATGATTTCATGATTCAGGCTTTTGCGCGCTTGTACAAAAAACAAGGAGATCAGGCCAAGGCTTATCTTTGCCTCAACTATGCAAATGATCTCAAAGTCAATCCCAAACTAGAAATTATTGAGGGTTTACTTACTCTGGCCGAAGAGAAAAAACATACGGCCTTTGAAGAACAATATTTACTGCCCAAGATTCAAAGTCCTTTTCTGGACGATTTAAGTGCGAAGAGATCCAAGGAAGTGTTATTAGAAATGAAAGCCACGCTGCTTTTTGCCCAAGATCGCCTCAAAGAAGCCGTAGCACTTTACGAGCAAGTACCCGAAGCACTTTTGTATCCTATCAAGAGCGATCCTTTTCTGATAGGCATCCAAGATTGTTATGATAATTGCCCGGCCTCACCCGATGCAGGCAAATACAATCGTAAGACGCTGGCACAGAAAATCTTAGCTCTCAAGGCTTATGCTGACCAAAACACGGTAGAGAGTGCTCGCTTTTATTTTGAACTGGGTACGGTTTATTACAACATGACTTACTTTGGCAATGCTTGGATGGCTCGTGATTACTTTCGTAGTTCTACGGATTTGATGAAGAAAAAAGAGCAGAAAAATTCATTAAAAGATTTAACCATTCAGACGGATTGTGCCAAAGCAAAGTATTATTTTGATCGAGCCATGAACGCAGCCATCAGTCGTGGGAATCAAGAATTGGCCGCTCTGGCGAGCTTTATGGCGGCCAAATGCGAACAGAATCAATATTACGCTGATCCGAAGACCGAAAGTGGATGGGGTTTTATCAAGCCTACTTATGACCTCCGCTATCGTCGTTATTTTGCACGCTTGCGAGATGATTTCAATGAGACACAATTTTACCAAAAAGCGATACAAGAATGTAAATATTTTCACGAATTTGTAAAAAGATAATTTTCTCATCAAAGCTGATTAATTTTAAGCAATGATACACAAATTCGGACACCAACTTCTATTTCTTGTCTTTTTGAAGCTAAAACTTGTTTGCTTGGGACAAGCTCAGTCCTATCATTACCCAGTTAACCCCGGACAAACCACTTACTTGGCAGGAAATGTAGGCGAAATTCGGAATAATCATTTTCACGCAGGGCTGGATATTGCCGTGATGACTGGCACCCCTGTGTATGCAGCTGCAGACGGTTACGTGTATCGAGCCAGAGTATCTGCCTACGGTTATGGCAAAGCGATTTACCTAGATCATCCTCAGACCGAACACAGAACAGTTTATGCACACTTGAGTCGCTTTAATCAAGCCATCCGAGATTATGTAGTTAAGCAACAATATGCACAAGAATCCTTTGAGGTAGATTTATATCCAGAACCCGAGGCTATCCCGATTAGGAAAGGGCAGGTGATTGGCTACACGGGCAACACGGGTGGCTCGGCAGGCCCTCATTTGCACTACGAGATCCGAACCTTTGCGGATGTAGCTTTGAACCCCATGGAGTTTGACTTCAGTGAGATCCAACGTGATCGCCTTCCTCCAGTTATTTCCAAAATTGCCCTCAATAGCTTAGCCATAGATGCTAGGGTAGGAGGTCGCTTTGCCAGACAGGAATACAGTACGCAAAGAGTAGCCCCTGGTCGCTACACGGTCAGCCAAATCATTCCTATATCGGGTACGATTGGTTTCGAGATGCTGAGCCATGACGTGGCGAACGGTGCTTACAATACCTACGCTACCACCGAAATGGAAGTCTGGTTGGATGGTAAAAAAGTCTATGGGCATCGGGTCAATGAAGTGCCCCACGAATACAATCTTTCCATGAATGTGCATGTGAATTATGAAATCTACCGCAAGACTTATCAAGGTTTTCAACGTTGCTATGTGGTAGATGGGAATCGTTTTCCGCATACCTACGATGCCACGCCCGAGCGAGGTTTTCTGAGGATCAAGGATACAAAGGTGCATCAAGTCCTACTCAAAGCACGCGATGTTTGGGGCAATGAAAGTGTGCTTTCTCTGCGTCTTCAAGGACAGATGCCCGCAAAACCCATTTTCCGAGCTGACCTCAGCCCGAGTCCTACGCGTATTTCTCATCAAATCCAAGGGAATGTCCTGCTGATTGCTGCCCGCCACGTAAAGCAACACGGAGACAGCATCTCCCTTTATTTTAATGGCATTTGCCTACCTGTTCCCTTGGCTTATATGAACGGAAAAGAAGCTGTTTACTTATGGGATCTGCAAAAAGGCTTGCCAGACTTCGTGGAGGTAGACGGGCAAAGGCATGCTTTTCGTCTCAAGATGTTGATACCTTCAGAGCGAGATTTTCATTATCGAGAGGAAGGCTTGCATATTTTCTTTCCAGATTCGGCTTTGTTTGATACCCTCTTTTTAGAGACAGATTTATCTAACTCTCGCTTGCAAATCAATGATCCATTCTTGCCACTTTATAAGCCCATTGAAGTTCATTTCCAGCCTAAAAATCTGCGTTTTTCTGCACAAGCAGCCATGTTTTATCAGGGAAGGAGCTATCTCAGGAGTGAATGGACAGATAGCACGACCTTGACTTTTTATACCCGTAGTCTGGGTCAGTTTGTCGTAAAAGCAGACCGCCAAGCTCCCAGCATTCAGCTAAAAAATAAAAGCAGGCAAGGTATTCAATTCAGAATTCGGGATGATTTTTCGGGAATTGCCGACTTTCGGGCGACTTTAAACGGGAAATATTTGCTGATGGACTATGAATATAAAAATGGTGCCTTGATCTCTGTGCCCAAAAACGAAAATGATCTGCTTCAAGGAAATTTTCAACTAGAAGTATGGGATGAAGTAGGCAATCGTCAGGTGTATCAAACTCAACTTTAGACAATAATCCAGAGCGGATGGAATGGCAGAGAGTTGCCCCGTCAAGATTTGCCTTGAAGGTTTTGCAAATTTTTTAGAAAGTAAGCAAGGAAAAAGACTGTCGACAATAGCTTGCCGACAGTAATCTTTATTCTTTGACGCGTTCTACGTAGCTTTCGTCGCGCGTATCAATTTTGATCTTTTCCCCATTATCAATGAAAAGAGGGACTCTTATCTCCGCACCCGTCTCGACCGTGGCGGGCTTGAGCGTGTTGGTCGCCGTGTCGCCTTTAAGACCTGGTTCTGTGTAAGTTACTTCCAGTTCTACAAAGTTGGGCATTTCTGCATAAACCGCCGTATCATTTTCATCAAAGCCCACGGTGATATTCATTCCTTCTTTCAAGAATTTAATGCTATCGCCCAAGAGCGTATCGTCAATCATGGACTGCTCGTAGGTTTCGTTATTCATCACCACCAGATTGGAGCCCTCACGGTAGATATACTGTAACTCACGGGTTTCTACCCGTTCTATATCTACTTTTTCACCTGAACGGAAGCGTTGCTCGATGAGCTTACCGGTGCGAAGGTTTCGTAGCTTCACGTGATACATAGCGTGGGTTTTATTGGGCGTAACATAATCATAATCGATAATGATTCCCAATTCTCCATTCACACGCATGAAAGCACCTTTGGAAATATCAGAGGTAGTAGCCATATAATCCTATTTGTTTTAAGAAATATACGCAAATTTAAGGTTTTTTTGAAAATTTATCTCCGAGCAACGGTTTATCCTGTGGAAGGCAACTCATCGTAGTGTTGTATACAAAAAATTATGGAGGAGATTGCTTATCTTTACCGTGCTTGATTACGGAATTATCTTAAGTTTATTTTTGAGTTGCAAAATTCCTAATTCACATCCTCAGAACCCGAAATAGGAATTTTTCGCTAGCAAATCAAAAACTTAGACAACTCCTACAATTTTTATTGGTTATGCGTATTTTTCTAAAAATCCTTCGCTACATTTTTATTGGTCTAATTACGCTATTTATCTTGGTATTCTTTTTACTCTGGCTAGATCAAGACTATGGGCCTGTGAATTCAGAGCTAGAAAGCTGGCCTGATTTAAAACCCCAACGCACTTACACGGCAGATTTCGACTCCACGGATTATTATCATTTGCTCGAGCAATATGGGCAAAATAAAACCCTGCCTACTGGCTACGAAATGCAGGCATTATTGGCACTTGCTCATTATCCCGAATTAGTAGATCAACCCATTGATTTTATCATTCAGGAAGCATGGATACCCTTGTCTTCGCGTCCTTCCCCGTGGACGCTGCTGTTTCCTTGGCTAGAAAGAAGATATCTGGTGGTGATTAGTAGTAAATCTATTGATTTTTTAGAGCCAATATTATTACACAACTTACCTTTCAACGAACAAGTAGGAGTGCTAGGGCACGAACTAGCCCATAGTGTCTATTACTTGGATAAGAGTGCCTTACAAATGACAGGGATCGCATATAATTATACCAAAGCCTCTTTTCAGAAGACTTTTGAGCGAGCTACCGACAAAAGGGCGATTGCCCATGGCTTAGGCTTTCAATTATACGACTATGCTGTTTTTGTGAGAAAAGCTTTCCAGCAACCTGAGAAAATGCCTGAATCTGTAGACGAAGCCGAAGATAATTACCTCTCTCCGCAAGAAATACTGGAAGAGATGAAAAAATATCCAATGTACCAGGCAGCAGAAATGGAGTAAGGGCTAAAAAAGCTGGAATACGAATCCAAAAAGATGACACGAAAAGCACGTATTAGGAAACACGTGCTAGCCTCGAGGATTTTTCTAGAATGTTTTTAATAATTTTTTCTCCGTCGTAGCGACCATTTTCTATAAATACCTTCTCCGTATGAGTGCCGCAGACAACTGTTCCCGCCAAATATAATCCAGACACATTGGTTTCAAAAGTTTCAGGATTGTAGTAAGGAACTAAATCAGTTTTCGACACCTCTACACCACAGCTCATAAGCAACTCTACGTCTGAGGTATAGCCTACCATGAGTAGCACGAAATCAGCGGGAAGAATACTTTCTTCCTCTTGCTCCTTTTCTTTGATCCAGATACGGCCTTTCTCAATGCGGCGTAATTCAGAGTGGAAGCGAACCTTAATTTTGCCTTCTTTTACTCGGTTTCTGAGGTCAGGAAGGAGCCAGTACTTGGCCGTCGGTTTGAAATCGTCTCTGCGGATGACCATCGTTACGTCCACGCCGTGGCGATACAGATCTAAAGCCGCTCCCACGGCCGAGTTGCCACCACCCACGATGGCTACTTTGCTGTGTACATATTTGAAAGGTTCATCATAGTATTTGACCACGTGCGGAAGGGCTTCACCAGGTACATTTAACGTGCGAGGGCAATCAAAATAACCCGTAGCCAATACCACGTGATGTGCCAGATAAGTTTCATTGCGAGAGGTTTGGACTTCAAACACTTCTCCTTCTTTCTGAATCTGTGTAACGGCCGTGAAAAGTTGTATATTCAGATCATAATGCTCGGCCACACGACGATAATATTGCAAAGCCTCCGTGCGGGTGGCTTTGGCACCAGCCACGGCTAAGGGGAGATTAGCGATCTCAATATTCTCTGCCGTGGAGAAAAAAGTCATATGGATCGGGTACTTGCGGATAGACTCGGCCAAGCTTCCTTTTTCCAAGATGATATATTCTAAATTATTTTTCTTGGCCTCTGCGCCACAGGCCAAACCACAAGGGCCTGCCCCGACGATCAGCATATCGTATATTTTGGTTGCCATAAAATCCAATTTTGAAGCGAGGTGATGTTAATTTCAAATACAAATCTATAAACTTACGTTCAATAAAGGTTTTGTGAGCTTAAACTGTTCCCAAGATTCATTTTATTTGGGTTCTGATCTACAGCTGACAAATCAAGGTCGGCATCCAACGCTGAACTTTGTAAACAAAGCAACCACAGTCTGCAGACAATCGGCTGTGGACTACCTAAAAACGATGAGCAATTTTATTTTACTCGGTATTTGCATGCTCGCGGGCATGATTTTGAAAAACGTGAAAGCATTTCCAGATAAAGCCTACTTGGGATTGAATGCTTTTATCATTTATATTTCTTTACCCGCGATCTCTTTGCGATATATTCCTGAAATGGAGTTGAGTGGGCAAGTATGGTATCCGTTCTTATCGGGTTGGTTGGTTTTGATTCTGGCCGTTGTTTTTTTTAAGTTTATATCTCTGCTATTGCCCACGGATCAGCGCACGACGGGCTGTTTAATGATGGTTTGTGGGCTGGGCAATACTTCTTTTGTGGGTTATCCGGTGGTAGAGGCACTTTACGGTACAGCAGGATTGAAAATAGCAGTGCTGGTAGATCAAGGTACTTTTTTGGCTCTGGCCACGCTGGGTGTTTCGCTGGCGATGATTTTCTCCACGGGCGAAGTCAAAGCCTCAGTAATTGGAAGAAGAATTTTGGGTTTTCCTCCTTTTATTGCTTTTATATTGGCACTCTTGCTTTCACCTTTTTCTTTCCCAAACGAGTTGAAAATAGTTTTAGAAAAGCTAGGGAATACCTTGACTCCTCTAGCTCTCGTATCAGTAGGCTTACAGTTGACTTTCAATTTTAAGGAAGTAAGTTGGGCTTCATTGAGTTTAGGCTTATGCTATAAACTAATTTTAGCTCCGGCTGCTATTTATTTATTATATGTGGTTTGGCTGGGCGAAAACAGCCTCAACGGGCAAGTATCGGTGGTAGAGTCAGCGATGGCTCCCATGATTACCGCTTCCATTATTGCTTCTCAATACGAGCTAAATCCACCCTTGGCTAATTTATTAGCGGGACTTGGCATTCCCATTTCCTTAATGACCGTTTTTTTCTGGTGGTGGTTAATGGGAGGGAGCTTTTGACTTTTCCCCTCAGATTCTGAAAAAGCCATCAACAACCAAATGAAGCTTTACTTCTTCTCGGCCAGCATGAGATTAGAAGTGCCCGGTTGGTATTTGTAGCCAATACCGAAAGGCAGGGGCTTTACATTTTGTCGATCTTGATAAATAGATCGTAAATCAGATTGATAACGTACCTTGAAGAGGGCAATCGGCCCCACGTAAGTTCCATAAAAAGTGCGATTCCAAGCTTCTTCTGAAAAATATTTTACCGGAATGCCAGAATCATCTTGCAGAACATATTCAGATTTTTCTAAAATCAAATTGCGAATGATGCTAAAAGTCTCTCGGTACATGAGGTAAGAAGCAGACTTCAAGTAAGTAGCGTCAATATCCAGGCTTTCTAAATAATTGCGAAAGTCGCTTCTTTGCTGGAGGCCTCCTTCACTCAGGCCGCTTCGTGCCGAATAAGGCGTATCTTGGAGATTAGCAGCAAAATAATAAAGCGTTTTTCGCTCCTCAGGATGATCATTTCTCTGAAAATCAATCTTAGTTCCATAATAGGTAGAATCGGACGGAGCTTGCTCGGCAGGAATCAATTTGCCCTCAGGACTGACAGCTATTTTCTCGTAATACAAAATCTTGTGATCCGTCCTTGTTAAAAAGAGCATCAAAATCGGAAGGGTGCCGTCAATTTCGGCCACACGCTTGCCCGTGAAGTCCTGCGCCATGGAAATGGTTCGAAAAAAGCTCCAATTCAGGATAGTATAGAGCGTTTGCTGCAAGCCGTTCGTGTAGGCTCCCAAAGATTTCCGTGCGACAACTTGCATATCGGGCAGATTACCAATAGGTTCCAGACCAACCATCACATAGGTTTGTGCTTCTGGAAAAAACATGCCCGCGTGCAAAAAATCAGGCCCACTAAACGGATAAAAAACCAAGCGAGTTGCTTGATTGACTTCGCTCAGTTCTTCGGATTGCCATTGTTGCATGGGCGGGAGCTTAGCTTGATTGACCTGCTTCCATTGCTGATCAGCTACCTGAGCATATTGCTGCCAAACCGCGGTTTGAGCGAGTGAATCAAGGGCACTTCCCTGCGCAGGAGGTAGGCCTGCCAAAAAACGAGCTAAGTTGTCAAAGGCTGGGTCAGTTTTTTCCTCGGCCAGAGGGTCAGTCTTGATTTCGCTGGAGGTAGTAGCTTCTGAAGAATCCAGCGTCGTGCTGATTGTGTCCTCCTCTTCAGTTTGTTCAGGACTGGTGCAGAGGGGCAGACCGAGTACCAGCAGGATAAATAAAAGAAAAAGGAGTAAATTTCTAATCCATTTCATATGGGTTGCAAGTCTATTTATTCACGTATTTGTCTATAAAATAAAGAATTAAACCAGCCAAGACAGTGCCTAATCCTAGTAAAGATTCATAAGTTTGATCGATCAGCAGAAATATAATAGTCCATAAAGTTACAGCCAGAAAGATCAGCGGTGTGATAGGATAGCCCCAGGCTCGATAAGAACGAGGGCGTTTGGGCTCCCGAATGCGTAGCACAAAAAGCCCTAATACGGTCATAAAGGGGGCCAAGCTCAGTGTAAAGCCCACGTACTTGATGATTGAGTCAAATGAAGCGGTCAAAATCAAGATCAAGGTAATTAAGGATTGTAAGAGAATCGCTACCACCGGCAAACCCTTACTGCTTCGGGTGGCGAAAACGCTGAGCAGGGGAATATCTTCACCCATCACCTGCGTAACACGCGGCCCCGCAAAGATCATAGAACTAATAGAAGAAACCAGCAACAGCGCAATCATCATGCCCATCACGCCACCCAGTGTGGAGCCAAAAATACGATTGGCCGATAAGTAGCCGATTTCTAATTGTCCTGCAAGCTCTCCCATGGGTACCGTGTAGAGAAAAACAAAATTGAGAAATACATAGGCAATCATGACGACCAAAGTGCCAAAGAAGAGCGAACGTGGCACATTTTTCTGTGGGTTTTCAATCTCACCCGCCAGATAAGCAGATGCATTCCAGCCAGAATAGGCATAAGAAACGTACACAAGAGATACCGCGAAAGAGGAACTGAAGAGGAGAGCACTATCCCCCGCTTGAGGAAGAATACGAATGCTTTGTGGGTCTTGAGGGATGAAAATACCGCAGATTACGAAAAATACGATAAGACCTACTTTGACGCTGGTGGAAATATTTTGAAAAATACTCCCTGCTTTCAAATCATAAGCGTGGATAAAAGTGAGCAACACCACGACAGCCACGGCCAAACCCGTGGCATGGATGGCAGGAAAGACGCTGCTGGCATATTGCCCCAAAGCTACCGCCGCCGCTGCTACCGGAGCCGCGAAACCTACCGTGACCGATACCCAGCCTGATAAAAAACCCAGAGCTGGATGATAAATTTCAGATAAGAAATGATATTCACCGCCCGATCGGGGCATCATCGCCGCCAATTCTCCGTAACACAAAGCACCACAAAGTGCCACGATGCCTCCCACGACCCAAAGCATCAGCAGGGGAAAGACCGAATCAATTCCGCCTGCGATCTGGAAGCCGAGGCTGGTAAACACCCCGGCACCGATCATATTGGCGACTACAATGGCCGTGGCGGTCGAAAAACTTACTTTTTGTTCTTTCTCAGCAGTAACAGGCATATTTTCAATGAGTTCAGACCCGATAAAATTTATTAAATACAATTAGAAATCGAGAGAGAGTAGTTAGGAGAGAGATGCGATCAGGTGCCTAGCTTCTGAATTTTGGCTTCTAACTCCTAAACCAGAATTCTAAAATTATGGATTAAAGTGAAATCTCTAAAAAAATCGTGCAAGATTACCACCCCAAAGTAAAAATGATCGAGTAAAATAGGAAAGGAAGTAGGATCAACTGTAATTTTTAAAGCCATCTTACTTCCTCCTTCAAGGATTTGAGAAAAATCTAGGATAGAGATTGGTTTTCAATCGAGGCCAGTTCCAATATTTTCTCGTATTCGTCTGGATTGAGATCTCGGAAAAAGAAATAAACTGGATTGACTTGCTCACGATTATAAATCACTTCGTAATGCACGTGGGGAGCCGTAGAAAAGCCGGTACTACCTACATAGCCAATACATTGGCCTCTTTTGACTTTATCTCCTTTCTTGACAATATATTTGGCCATGTGCGCGTACAAGGTACGATAACCATAGCCGTGATCTAATACCACGTGATTGCCATAGCCCGACTCGTAGACAGATTTTTTGACGACTCCATCGGCCGTGGCGTAGATAGGAGTTCCGTAAGGAGCGGCAAAGTCAATGCCTGGATGAAACTGTCCTACTTTATAGATAGGATGAATGCGCATACCAAAGCCAGAAGTAAGTCGGGTAAGTTGCTCATTAGAAATAGGTTGGATCGCGGGCATGCTAGCGAGCATTTTAGCTTTATCGTCTACCAATTGGACAATTTCGTCGTAAGATTTGCTTTGGATAAACATCTTACGCTTGACATCGTCTACTTTTTTGAAGGTGCCCACGATGAGTTCTTCTTCCTTCAATCCCTTGTTGAGTAGGTTGCGGTATTTATCTACCCCTCCGGCACCCGCCGAACGGACAGAATTGGGGATGGGTTCTGCTTCAAAAATCATGCGATAGACATTGTCATCGCGGGTCTGAAGTTTTTCTAAAATATCGTTGACCTCGGCAATTTGCTTGTCTAGAATATTGTAGTAAAGCTTCAGCTCTTGGTTTTCGTTGCTGAGTTTTCTCTTTTCTTCATCTTGGAAATAGCCAGCCAAAAGAGAGGCGAGCCCGATTCCGAAAATAATAGATAAGGTAAGAAAGCCTAGTAAGTTTAGGATGATATCCACCAATTTGATCTTGACCTTTTTGTAGGTACAAGTATCTGGATCATAATAATATTTAACTCTAGCCATGCATCAATCAAATTCGTGAAACCATTGGTGTTTGAAGTTTCCAAAAAGTTTCCAAAGCCAGTGCAAATATAGTACTTTATTTAAAAGTCCAAATATTTAATCCTCTCAATTCAGAGTTTTTGGCTATTTTTTTGGATTCTATGGGTGAAGAGTATTAAAATAACAATGTTTAGAAGCTAGTTGAAGACAGGAAAAAGCTACAAAAAAATCTGATAATCAGTCTCTTAAATGAAGGTTCCGTATGAAAAAACGAGAATAGCCTTCGGAAGGTTTCTCCAAAAAAAAGCTAAAATGCCTCTTGTAATAATTACAGAGAAAAAATCATTTTTTTGAAAAAAGAAGCTTAGTCCAAAGTCTGTTATTTACAAACTTATTGTATTTTTGGCCATAATTTTTCTTCAAGCTTCGCCTGTTTAAAACAAAATTTGTTTTACAATCTTTGGGGTTCATTTTCTTTGAAAGAGAAGAACTCAAAAAATGACATCTGATTTGCTATGAAAGAATCTAAGCAAGCCAAGAAACGGGTCGAGACTAGCGTACAGGAGATGAGTGATGAAAAATTAAAAAGCCAAAGAAACGCGGATGTCAACCTGATCGTGCTCTTGGTGATCGCAGCTTTAACCAACTTGACATTGGGGTTGTGGATACAGTTTTGGATAGTGATTCCTATATCTGCTTCGATCCTGATGGTTTTTCTACCTCCCAAAGTGCAATCCATCCAAGCCTTTAATCAAGAGATCAAACGGCGGGGTTTGGGTTGAGTTGATGGGATAGGTAGTATTTTTAGGGGGCAAATTGTCAAAATATTTGGGTAAAAAGCCTAGTTACTCTGTTTAATCTTACGTCTCTGATAACCTTTTGCATATCAAGCGGTTGTTCCTTTAGATTTTAAAATGAACGATTTATGTGGCAGAAGGGAATTACGGCTTTACATACGCTTCTTTTTTCAGACCGAGTACGAGAGCGTTTCGAGAAGATTACGATTTATCTAGGATTGATTGGTTTCTCGCTTCATCTTCTCCTCATATTTTTAGTGCGTTGGCACGTGATCAAGACTCCATTGGTAGATGAGATCTTGGCCAGTCCTATCACGGCTATTTACACGCCCTTTTCTTTTATTCTTTTTTATGAGGTTTATCTACTGGTTTATTATCTCTCCTATTCTTTTACCACCTCTATCGGTAAGCAATATGAAATCGTATCGCTGATTCTAATTCGTAAAATTTTCAAGGACATAGAGAAAATTGACCTGAACGAACAGTGGTACACCAGCGATCATAATCTCTCTATATTACTGGACATGGTGGGTTTTCTGGTTATTTTCCTACTGATTTTTGTTTTCTATCGCTTAGGCAAACGCCGCCAAAAGTTTGAGGATAATCCGGGCACGAAAAACTTTGTGCTCATCAAACAATTTATATCTGTTTTGCTCGTGCCCATTTTATTGGGTTTAGCTCTCTACAGCTTAGGAGATTGGGTCATCGAGGTGTATCAATATCAGTTGGGTAGAATCGATGAGCTATCTAATATTAATCATATTTTTTATCTGGAGTTTTTTATTACTTTGATTCTGGTGGATGTGTTTATCCTCATTCTATCGTTCATCTACACGGGGAATTACAATCAGTTGATTCGTAATTCGGGCTTTATCATCTCCACGATTATGATTCGGCTTTCTTTTGTGGCGGAGAATCCTTTTAGCATTATTCTTTCCACGGGTGGGATTGTTTTTGGAGTGTTGATCCTCTGGATTTACACGCTTTATGGTCAGGTTATGGACGAAATAGAGCTGGAAACACAGAATACTCCCGTGGGAAAGATTTAGAAACGATTAGCCCCCGATGGTCGACATGGACTCGCTCAGGGGCTTGCTTTGATCTCTTCGGGCTTCGGCCTCATAGCCATCTTTCGCTCTATTTCCAAAGGCTTTCAGAAAAGCAGCTTTGATCTCTTGGTCGGTAGCTGGACGACGTAATAAAGCCTTTAGATCCAACACGCCGTCATCATAGAGGCAGGTTTTTAATTGCCCCTGAGCCGTGAGGCGAATGCGATTGCAAGTTCCACAAAAAGTGCGACTGAAGGCGGCAATGATGCCTACCGTTCCCTGATGACCAGGAACCTGATAGTTATAGGAAGTGGAGTGAGGCGCATCTTGGATTTTTTGAATATCGGGAAAATGGGAGCGAAGTTCTTCCAAAATCTTACGGTGTGTCCACTTCAAGACGGGATAATGTGAACCCTCGCCGTTGAAAGGCATTTCCTCGATAAAGCGCACATCAATCGGGCGATCTTTGCTGAGCAAAGCCAAGGGAATCAAATCTTCAATATTTTTGCCCTCCATAACTACGGCGTTGATTTTGGTGGGAATGCCTGCCGCCACGAGCGCATCTAAGCTAGCCATTACTTGATCAAACTCATCCCGACGGGTAATCTCCAAGAAACGCTTTTTATCGAGTGTATCCAAGCTTAGATTTACCGAATGGATGCCCATGGCCAAGAGCTGGGGAATATAAGCTTGGGTTAGTACGCCGTTGGTAGTCAGGTTGATTTGCTCTAGTTGCTCAATCTCGCTCAATTTCCAAAGAAAATCAATCAAATCTCTACGTACGAAGGGTTCTCCGCCCGTAATGCGTACCTTACGGATGCCCATTTCTACCAGAATACGCACGAGCCTTTCCATTTCTTCATAAGTCAACAACTGATGCTTGGGCAAATATTTAATTCCTTCCTCGGGCATGCAGTAGAAGCAGCGCAAATTACAGCGATCTGTTACTGCGAGGCGAAGATAGTTGATCGGGCGTCCGTGATTATCTTGGAGTACTTGAGTGTGATTTTGCATATTTATTGGCTTCCTCGTGGGTAGGTTAAGTGTTTTTTGAGCGATCCGTTTTTTAGCTTTTTTCTATTTTCTGTCCTAAATTCCTAAAACCCTCCTGACATTGAAAATCTGGAAGGTTTGTCGATTGGATTTTAAATATAATCAAAAAAAAGGTTTCTTAGTTTCCCATTTAGCTGAGTCTGAAATTTGTTAACGTTCCAGACTCACCACCACAGATTTGGAAGTGGGCGTGTGGCTTCTATCTGCTTTACTCTTGAGGGGAACCAGCACATTAGCCTCGGGAAAATAAGTAGCCACGCATTGTCGAGGAATGGAGTAGGGGACGACGATGAATTTATCGGCTCGGCGTTTTTCTCCCTGGAAATGACTAATTAGATTCACCACATCTCCCATCTGCAAATTAGCTTTTTTCATGTCTTCTACATTCATCAATACAACCCTTCTTTCCTGATAAATGCCACGATAGCGATCGTCTAAACCATAAATAGTCGTGTTGTACTGGTCATGGGTGCGAATGGTCATCATCAGGTATTGACCTGATTCGAGGGCGTGTTGCGGAATGGGATGCACGGTAAAATGCGCTTTACCATCTTTGGTGTGGAATTTACCTTCGCGGGCTCCATTGGGGAGATAAAAACCGCCGGGCTGGCGTACGCGCTCATTGTAATTTTCAAAGCCGGGAATAGTTTGCTCGATTTTCTCTCGAATACGATCGTAATCAGCCACCAGACCTGACCAGTCCACGGTGGATTTCGCACCTAAGGTAGCTTCGGCCAAACGAGCCACGATCATTGGTTCACTTAATAGATGCTCGGAACTAGGTTTGAGATGCCCGTGGGATTGGTGTACTACGCCCGTGGAGTTTTCCACGCTCACGAATTGATCTCCTGCTGCTTGTGTGTCCACTTCGGTACGTCCGAGACAAGGCAGGATGAGGGCCTGCTTCCCGTGAATCACGTGGCTACGATTGAGCTTGGTAGAAACGTGCGCCGTGAGTTGGCACTGGCGTAAGCCCTTGGCGGTTAATTCAGTATCAGGAGTAGCGGAGAGGAAATTTCCTCCCATGGCAAAGAATACTTTGGCCTTGCCCTCGACCATGGCCTCGATGGCGGCCACGGTGTCAAAGCCATGCTCGCGGGGAGGCTCGAAGTTAAATACCTCTTTTAGTTTGTCCAAGAAAGCGGGCTTGGGTTTTTCCCAAATACCCATGGTACGATCTCCTTGTACGTTGCTATGACCACGGACGGGGCAGGTTCCAGCGCCAGGTTTGCCAATGCTCCCTTTTAACAAGAGTAAATTGACACATTCTTGGATATTGGCTACGCCATTCTTGTGTTGGGTCAGCCCCATGGCCCAGCAGATGATGATTTTTTGCTTCTGAATGAGTAATTGAGCTGCTTTCTGAAGTTCATCGAGGGGAACGCCACAGTTTTCTACCAGTGCCTGCAAATCCTGCTGCCTCAAGTTCTCAACGAGTGCTTCGTAACCTTGGGTTTGAGCTTGGATAAACTCGTGATCGAAGACACTTCCGGGATTGGCTTCTTCTGCCTCGAGCATGAGCTTCATAAGTGCCTGTAGCAAGGCTACGTCTCCGTTGATTTTGACTTGTAGGAAAATGTCCGTGAGTTCTTGCCCCCCATTGAAGAAATGCAGGGGAGCCTGAGGGTTTTTAAATTTGATAAGTCCGGTTTCTGGTAAAGGATTAACCGTGATAATTTGTGCGCCTGTTTGCTTGGCCTTTTGCAAAGCCGTGAGCATACGTGGGTGGTTCGTACCCGGGTTTTGCCCGATGACCATAATGACTTCGGTTTTTTCGAAATCATCTAATTTGACAGAGCCTTTACCGATTCCTACCGTTTCGGAAAGTCCCGTGCCGCTAGACTCGTGGCACATGTTAGAGCAGTCGGGTAGATTGTTGGTACCGTACTGGCGTACAAAGAGTTGATAAAGAAAAGCAGCCTCGTTACTGGTGCGGCCTGAGGTATAAAAAATGGCTTCATCGGGCGAGTCTAATCCCTTCAGTTCCTTTGCAATCAGGGCAAAGGCATCTTCCCAAGAAATGGCCTCGTAATTTTGCTTTCCCTCTCGCAGCACCATGGGATGCGTGAGACGACCTTGCTTGCCTAGCCAGTAATCAGATTGACGAGCTAGCTCATTGATGGTGTGTTTTTGAAAAAATTCAGGCGTAACTTTTTTGCGAGTGGCCTCTTCGGCGATGGCTTTGGCGCCACTCTCACAGTACTCGGCCAGGAGCGAGCGTTTGTCGTCGGGGTCTGGCCAAGCACAACCCGGGCAGTCAAAACCATTCTTTTGGTTGAGCTTGGCTAGAGTTTGAAGGCCACGCGCCATGCCCATTTCCCCGAAAACGTGCTGTAGAGCACTCTTGATGGCTTCTACGCCCGCTGCTGTTTCTTTGGGAGCTTTGATTTTAATACCCGTGAACGCCTCGGGGGGTTGAGCCGTAGTTTTCTCGGTGAAGATAACCTCTTGGGGTGAGGCAGGAGCTTGCTTGATTTTACCGACTGATTCCTGAACCTTGGATTGATTTATATTTTCCATAAAATATTTTTTGTTCGATGACAGATTGTACTATTTGATGACAATTCTCTGTGAACCCGTGTAGATATTAAATCTTTGCTCTCGCAGAAAACCAATTAAAGTTAAATTGAACGTTTGAGCAACTTTCACCGCCAAACTGGAAGGTGCCCCTACGGCCGCGATGATGGGGATACCTGCTCTCAGAGTTTTTTGTACCAGCTCGAAGCTGATTCTACCACTCAATAACAATAAAGTATCACTGACTGAAAAATCGGACTGATAAAGGGTGGCTCCAATCAACTTATCCAAGGCATTGTGGCGACCCACATCTTCCCGAATCAGCAAGAGTTCGCCTTTTGTATCAAAGAGAGCTGCCGCGTGCAAGCCTCCCGTGTGCTCGAACACGTTCTGTACCTGGCGTAGCTTTTCGGGCAAATGATGAATGAGCGAAGAGGGAAAAATGGGCGAATCGGGAGGCAAAACGGGGCAGGAGCTAAGCTCAAGCGACTCGATTGAGGCTTTTCCGCAAACGCCACAGCTAGAATTAGTGTAAAAATGCCTCTCCAACTTCCGAAAGTCAATCTCGATTTCGGGTTTGAGTTCTACTTTGACCACATTCCCTCGTTCTTCCTCTTTTTCTACCTGCTCACAATGGTGGATGCGATGAATAGCTGGATAGTTTTGGATAATTCCCTCGGTGAACAAGAAACCCAAGGTAAGCTCGAGGTCATGCCCCGGAGTACGCATCGTGACCGAGAGACTTTTCTGGATACGTTCGTGGGCGGGGCCAAAACCCAGACGAATCTCCAGAGGCTCTTCTACGGCGAGAAGGTCGGATTTTTTTTGTGTGCCCTGACGTTCTACTTTCAAGATCGTAGTTGTTGCTACACGAGTTCCCGAGCGGGTGTGATGGTGGATCATTGTAGGTTAATCAAGTAATGGTTAACTTTTACTTTAAGGGAGAAAAATACAATTTTTATCACGAAGCTCCACTTGATCTTGGAAATACTTTTGACGCTCACAATTTTTTAGCGTGCGCCCCGTCCACAGGGGAAATATCTGCAAGTTGATATTCTCTCAACCAACAAAATACAGATGAATTAGGGGTAGCATAACACTCAAATTTTTTAACCATGAAAAATTCCATTGCCCTCACGGCGGCATTGACTCGAGAAAAAGAGGCAAAGATAGATCAAACCATTCGCGAGGAACGAAAACGCTTATTCAATTTTATCAAAAAACGGGTGTCGGATAATGAGGAAGCTGAAGATATTCTACAAGATGTCTTTTATCAATTTATTCAGGCTTACCGTTCCGTTGAGTCCATCGAGCGCATTACTTCTTGGCTTTTTAGAGTAGCACGCAACAAAATTACCGATCGCTATCGTAAAAAGAAACCACAGAGTATGCCCAGTCTTTCGCCCGAAGAGGACGGGTTAAGCCTGATGGATATTTTGCCGGATCTGTCTGGCGTACCCGACCGGATGATGGCACAGAATCTTATCTGGGAAGCCATTGAGCAAGCCTTGGAAGAACTCCCCGAAAAACAAAAACTTGTTTTCGTACTGCACGAGTTCGAAGATAAGAGCTTTAAAGAAATCGCCGAGATCACAGGTGACAGCGTCAATACCCTGCTTTCGCGCAAGCGTTACGCTATTCTGAGCTTACGCAAGAAGTTACAGGGACTTTATCAAGATTTATCCTAAAACTTGATGTGAAAATGGATTACAAGGTTTTCAAAATTATCAAAATTATTTGTTTAGGAGGGTTGGCCATGATCCTTTTGGGAACTCTCGTGCAATTTCTCTGGAATTGGCTGATTCCCGATTTGGTCGGAGGCAATCGGATTGATTTAGGGCAATCTCTGGGCTTACTGCTACTTTCCAGAATTTTGTTTGGAGGATGGGGGAGAGGCCACCAATGCTATTACCCTAAACCTCACCATTGGAAAGCCAGATTTGAGGACAAAATGTCGTGTATGACTCCCGAAGAACGAGAAGAATACCGGAAAAACTTCTGGAAAAAATGTGGGAGTGAATGTGAGGATGAATAAGATGAAAAGAAAACCCCCGCCCCTCTGAGCAGGAGTTTTCAATCAACCTATATTCACATCTATCTATTTCCATAAAATCTTTTTCATACTTACCTCTCCATCACAAACTACCTTGGCTATCCAGAACTTCTGCTGATGATTCCCCACGGGCAACTGTACAGGCTCATTTAGTATGCCTGTCCATTTTTTCTCGAAAATTAGATGTCCGAGCCCGTCGTAGATTTGGATTTGTTAGGCTCTGATGATTGCTTAGAAAGGAAATTTGAACGCTCAAAGTCTCTCCTCCACACCCACACCCACCGTGTGAATTAATTATGAAATTACTGCCGAAATCTTTGAAACCTGAGTTTTATTCATAGTTTTGCAGACACAACAGGTAAGCAACCTTACCTGATTTTTTGTCTATCTATGAAAAGATACGATCTCAGTGGAAGAGTAGCCATCGTAACCGGAGCGAGCAAGGGAATTGGTAAAGCAATCGCCCAGGGTTTGGGCGAAGCAGGAGCCAAAGTCGTGGTAAGTAGCCGTAAGCAAGAGGCAGTTGATCTAGTAGCAACTGAACTTCGTGAGCAAGGAATTGAAGCCACCGCCTTTGCCTGCAATGTGAGCCACGAAGAAGAAATAGCAAAGCTGGTAGAAGGAACGATCGCGACTTATCAAAGATTAGACATTATCGTTAACAATGCGGGTACAAATCTGACCGTAGCACCACTGCTCGAGGTAGATGACCGTACCTTCAATAAGATGATGGACGTCAATGTGAAGGGAGCACTTTGGTTAAGCCGTTATGCGCAATCTCATCTAAAAGCCAACGGTGGAGGCTCCATTATTAACATTGCTAGTATAGAAGGGATTACCCCCTCTGATGGTCTAGGCATTTACAGTCTCACCAAAGCCGCCCTGATTATGGCGACCAAAGTCTTAGCGCGTGAGTTAGGCTCAGATCAGATCCGAGTAAATGCCGTCTGTCCAGGATACATCAAAACCAAGCTCAGTGCTTCTGTCATGGAAGATCCTGATAAAAAAGCAGAAATAATGGCCAAGCAAACCTTAGCTCACGAAGCAAGACCCGAGGATATTATTGGCGTGACACTTCTGTTGGCTTCGGATGCTGGGGCTTTTTTTAGTGGATCAATTATTACCGCGGATGGTGGATTTACCGTCTAGCCGTTTTCAATATCGTTTAAGTGAATCAACTAGCTGTTTTTATAATTTTTTATGCTTTTCTTCTACTAAACAAAAAATGTATCGTACATAATATTGACTTTGTCCTCTACTCCTAGTGAGTATCCATAGGAATTCCATATTGAGATTATTTTGCTAACTTTGTCTCTACTCACGTAGGGATGCCCAATGTTTGTTAAAGCGTAAAACAAAGGTATGATTAACGAAAAAGAAGAAGCAGTCAACAATCAGACTACATCTGAAAAGACTCCTCAAGGAGAATTCGCCTCTGACGTAAAAGACCAAGAACAAAAAATGCAACAGCCAGACACCCAAGAACCTGAAGAAAGACACCAAGATAACCCTTCTTCATCCGAGACTGATCTTTCTGCCAAGGAAACCTCCTCAGAGAAAATGGAGGAGACCCCAGACACAGACGAAAAACCGAACCCACCCGCTGATACTACCGAAGACTTAGATTCTTCTACTACGGTAGAATCCGAAACCATCAACACGCTCGATCAAACCGAAGAGAGCGTTTCTGAACCCATTACACAGACCCATACTCCAGAACCAGAAATGCCTGTCGCTGAGCAAACTAGCGAGCAGCAAAATACCCCCAATTTGGAGGCCAGAGCAGAACTAGAGAATGCTGATCTCCATCAAGAAAAGGAAGATACGGCCGAGCAAAATCCTGTTACTAACCAAGGAGAAAACCAAGCCGAGATAGAAAATAAATCATCTGAAACCCAGCCAGAAGATAAATCAGATGATGGCTCATCATCCCCCAACCCAGCAATCCAAGCCGAAGCCGAGCCTAGCAGTACCGACGCTACTTCGGAAGAAAATACAGATACTGCCACACCCGTCGCCGAGGATGAAGACAAGCAAGAAGACGAAAAGGAAGAGGAGGAAGAAGACGATTCGGTAGATGATTTTTCTTCTTTTGATAAAGAAGGCTTGTTTGCACTTATCCAAAAATTAGCCAAAGAAGAGGATTACCGTAAATATACTCCCATTCTTCGTGAGATTCGTCCGCTCTTTGACGAATTAGTAAACGAAGAAAAACAGAAAGCACTCGATAAATACCTGGCCGAGGGTGGGGAAAAGGATGGTTTTGAGTTTAAGGAAGACCAAATCACTCAGGACTTCTACACGCTCTATAACCATATCCAAAAGAGCCGTACCGAGCAGATTGCTCAGATAGAAGCCACCAAAGAAAAAAATCTTCAGAAGAAGAACGAGCTTCTCGAAAAGATGCGGGCACTTACCGAAAACGAGGAAAGTCAAGCCAGCATCGAGGAGTTAAAGAAATTACAACAAGAATGGCGAGAGGTGGGCCCCGTTGCGCATCAGCATAATCGGAGCCTATGGGCTAGTTATAATGCCTTGGTTGACCTGTTTTATGATAAGCGAAGTATCTATTACGAACTCAAAGAGCTTGATCGTAAAAAGAACCTCGCCCAGAAACTGGGGCTTTGCGAACGAGCCGAGAAACTGGTCGAGTACGAATCTATCAAGGATGCCGTCAAAGAACTAAACGAACTACACGAAGAGTTCAAACACATTGGCCCTGTACCCAAAGAAGAACAAGAGGCACTATGGCAAAGATTCAAAGCCGCTTCTGATCGGGTTTATGATAAGAAACGAGAACACATCCGCCAAAGAGAGCAGGAAAAACAAGAGAATTTGGAGAAAAAGCTCGTATTTTGTGAGCGTATCAAGCCTTTTGCTGAATTTCAGTCAGATAAAATCTCTGAATGGAACGCCAAAACCAAGGAAATTCTAGCTTTACAAAAAGATTGGGAAGCCATTCGCTTTGTGCCCAGAGATAAAATCAAGGAATTAAGCCGGTTGTTTTGGACTCCTTTCAAAACCTTTTTTAATAATAAAAATGCTTTCATCAAGACCTTAGATGAAGAGCGAGAAGAAAATCTCAAGCAAAAAACAGTACTTTGCGAAGAGGTAGAAGCACTGGTAGATGGAGAAACGGAGGATAGTGAACGCCAAGTGGCCGAAAAACTAAAAACTTTACAGAAAAAGTGGAAAGAAATTGGCCCCGTACCTTCCAAGCAACGCCAGAGTATTTACGATCGCTTCAAAAAGACTTGTGATAAATTCTTTGAGCGTCGTCGGGAGCGTTACGCGGCTCAGGAGAGAGAATACGCGGAAAATCTCCAGAAAAAACAAGCCCTCTGCGAGAAGATAGAAACGCATCAGCCAGAAGCATCGGATCAGGCAAATCAGCTGGTGGAAGCATACATAGAAGAATGGAAAGAAATTGGTTTTGTTCCTAAAAAAGATAAAAACTCCATCCAGAAACGCTTCGATAAGGCCATTGAAGGCTTCATCAAACGCTTCCCGGATATGGGGCACGCCGAAAAAGAAGAAGTATCGCTGACGGCCGAATTGAATATGTTTCAAGAGAGCCCTTATGCTAACAAGAAAATTAAGCAGAAAGAATCTGTGATTCGCCGTAAAATTTCCAAATTGGAAAACGACATCGATACACTTCGCAACAACATCGGCTTCTTAGCCAATTCCAAAAAAGCCGATAAACTAAAAGAATCTCTGGAGCAACAAATCAAAGACGCCAGCGTAGAATTAGAAGGATTGCGAGCACAACTGAAAGTACTCCGAAACGCCTAAAATATCCTTTGGATTCTTTGCGAATCCGAAGAAAGTATATATCTTTGCATTCCGATTGAATGCCTCCATAGCTCAGCTGGCCAGAGCAACTGACTTGTAATCAGTAGGTCGTTGGTTCGAATCCGACTGGGGGCTCTTCTAAATCAAGCACTTACAAACGAAAGTTGATAAGTGCTTTTTTTGGATACATACCAGATACATACAAATAGCATCAAAAGATTGTAACTTTCAGAGTTCTGATCCTGTTTTCCTGAAAAGTAGGGTCAAAATAAAATTGTACTTTTCAAAGTCATTCTCTTCCTAACGTGAAGCTTTTTGCCTTGCTATCCAGTTCCTCTTCCGTGGCTACCCGATTTGATAAAATAAATTTCTCAATCTCCAAGCGATCAAAATAAACTAAGTTTCCCAACTTAGCAGGTAAGTGAGCCAAGATTCCTATCTTGACGTGATGTGAGATAGGAATCTCACCGATCGGGTCGGCTAAGATAGGAATCTTAACAGAGTGGACTCAAAACTCAACTACCTGCGACTGAAGCACTTTATTTCCCTCTCCTCTGATTTGCAACGTGATTTTTTGCGCCGCCCAGTCAAACTGAAGAATGCCAAAATTCAGAGAACTAACCACCTCACCTACGCGGTGTTGATTCGGTTCACTGGTAAAATTGCGATAGGAGTGTGTCAAACCACTGGAAGTAACTTCCCAGACAGTCTTTGCGTCTCCCTCTCTCTGTAATTTGGAAATTTCTCCGATATGGCGATCTCCGCTCAATAAAATGGTAGACTGTGCTGGATATTTTTGAATTAAATCAAAAAGACGGGTTCTTTCTTTTGGAAAATTTGCCCATTTCTCAAAGCGATGTTCTTCGGGAATCATCTGAATACCCGAGCCAATGATATGAACATCAGCCTGGCTATCTTTCAGCGTCTTTTCCAGCCATTGCCACTGCTCATCACCCAAAACGGTTCCCTCAGGATTGGGCAGATAACCGTTTTCACCCTTCTCGATAGGGTCGCGGAAGTAGCGGGCATCCAGCAAAATCACTCGGATTTGCTTTCCTTTTTCTCCGTAGGTGTAAGTAGCATAGGCTCCGGCTTGCTTGCGCTGGGGGGCATCCTCGGGCACACCCAAGAAATCTAGCATGAGTTGTTGACTTTCAGCGCGATAGGCATACTCTTTTCCCGCATCGTTCTTACCAAAGTCGTGGTCATCCCAGATGCCAATGATGGGTACTTGGGCGGTCAGCTTCTGATAATCGGCTTGCTCCGATTGCTTCTGGTATTTGGCGGCCAGCACCTGCATATCTTGGGTATCGCCGTAGATATTATCTCCGAGCCAAATCCACAAGTCGGGTTGATTCTCCAGAATAGGTTGCCAAAGTGGCTGAGGAAGGTCTTGGCGATTGCAAGAGCCAAAAGCAATGGTCTCCAAAGGTTCGGTGCTCGTCTGGGCAGAGATTTCGGGGCAGAAAAGGCCAAAACCTATGATGAGTACCAAGCTTTTTTGAATTTTATTGATAATAAAATATTTCATTTTTGGTAATTTGATTTTTGTACAAAGCTAGGAATCACTTCATAAAAAGAGAGCAGCTAGTGCGTTAAATTATCTTTAGTAAATGGGAATCTACAGCGTTTTCTGTCGTGGGTTATGTGCTGTGCACTTCTTTTTCAAGGCTTGCCCGTCAATTTTTGCCTAAGAGTTTCCATCTTTCAACACACTCCTCAGGGCATGCACGTAACGAGAGGCTCTCCGAATATGCCAGGGCCAGCCCCGCATTCGGAGCTTTTTGAAATCAGAGCGCACAATCACGATGGTGGGGAATTGAGCAAAGCAAATGGCTCCAAACAACAACAAGCAGCCACAGAGAAAAAAGGTAATGGCGTGAAATAAGAAATAAAGCAAAGGAATCGGCAAGAGAAGAAAAAACATGCCCGTAGTGATTTCTCGGTGCGTCTCCAGATCGGAGGCGATGATTTTTTGCAAAGATATTTCCACGGGTTTGCCTTTTTCAAATAAATCCTTGCCACGCAGAAATTTGATTTTTTGATTGGTCACCATGCCAAAAGAGTTGTCCAGCACCAGGTACTCTCGTTCGGGACGATCATACATCGGGTCGGACTTCTTGGTGGACGGTTCGGGTAGGGTTTCTTCGTGGAGATCTTTTCCAGCTTGACGATCAGACTCGATGATCCACTCCACGGTTTGGCTGTGGTCGCTGGGTTCAAAATCTACCTCTTCTTGAAGAAGGAGGGCATTCTTGAATACTTCGGCATTTTGAAAGCGATCTTGGGGGTCTTTGGCGGTGGCTTTCTCCATAATGCGCTGAATCTGTCCGCTTACATTTGGATAAAAATTTCTAGCCTGAGGAAGTGGGTCATTGACAATTTTTTGGCTGATGTCGTATTCGGAGAGATTCAATTGGTAAGGATTTCGCCCCGTAATCATCTCAAAAAGCGTGACCCCCAAACTATAAATATCACTACGAGCATCTACCGACTGCGCCCGCACTTGCTCAGGACTCATGTAATAGATCGTCCCGACTCGGGCACCCGTCTGGGTCAGGTTACTTTCAACCGAATTAATATCCTTGGCAATCCCGAAGTCCAGAATTTTGATGTCGCCCATTTCATTAATCATGATGTTGGCAGGCTTGATATCTCGGTGCACGATGTTGCGCTGGTGGGCGTAGTGGACGGCGTCTAATATTTTCAGAAAAACTGGAATGGCCTTTTCTTCGGGAATAGGGCCAGAGACTTTGTGAATATAATTATCCAGCGTGATTCCCTCGATGTATTCCATAATCAGGTAAACACCCGTGCTGGTCTCGAGATAATCGTGCAGGGCGACAATATTGGGATGGCTGAGGTTGGCCATGAGCGCGGCTTCGTTCTTGAAACGCTCCCGAATGGCCGGATCACGGGCAAATTGGGGTTTGAGTTCTTTGATCGCCACCTTACGCCCAATTTGTGTATGTGTGGCCAGATAGACCGTTCCCATACCGCCCTTACCGAGAACGCGTTGTACTCTATAGTTTGCTATGTTGGCCTGTCCAGTCATTGAATGCTTAGGATGTACTTCTTTTTAATTTATGAAAAAATGAATGGTTGAATTTTACATAACCCTTAAACAATCTCATCTTTATTTGATTCTATTGGGATTTTCCTTAATAAACGCACTCCAATCTGAATGTTTTTTGAGTTGAGAATTTCCTCCCTGAAAATGATGACAAACGGCCACGCCCAAGGCGTCTGTGGCATCTAAGGTAATGGCTTCGTCCTTAAAGTTAAGTAAAGTTTGGAGCATAGCCGCTACTTGTTCTTTGGAGGCATTGCCATTTCCGGTTACAGATTGTTTAACTTTACGGGGTGCATATTCGGTAATGGGAATTTCTCGTACCAGAGCGGTGGCCATGGCGACCCCTTGGGCGCGCCCCAGCTTTAAGGCCACTTGGATATTTTTTCCATAAAAAGGTGATTCTAAGGCCATTTCGTCGGGATGGTACTCTTGGATGAGTTCACTCATGCGTTCGGCTATTTTCTTCAGTTTCAGAGCCTGATTGCTATATTTGGATAAATTGATGACGCCATAACGCACAACAAAGAGTTGTTTGCCCTTCACCCCAATCAGACCATAGCCCATCAGACGGGTGCCGGGGTCAACCCCTAGGATAATTTTTTCGGTATCTGTGTTTGGTTTGGTCAAGATTGCTAAAATTTGAATAACAGTTTGCAAATTACGGATTTCTAAGCGCAGAAAGAAAATTTGCTAAGCATTAATCTCTAAACCTTCAAAAGACAAAATGCTAAACTTCTTAACCATCTTGGTGCTAATATATATATTGATGACGGGCTTGCTCATCCTAGGCTGGATGCAATCGGAGGCATTCCAATTCCGTCCCTTATTAAAATTACCACCCATAGAAGAAAAGCCCTTTCTCGTTACCGTTATCATTCCGGTGAGGAATGAGGCGACCAATATCCTCGCCTTGCTAGAAGATCTGAGTGAGCAGTTGATGGATGCCAAGCGTTATGAAGTGCTGATAGTGGATGATTATTCTGAAGATCATACCTGTGAACTCGTGGAAGCGTATATTCCCAAAGCTCCCTATGCACTCAAATTGCTACACCGCTCGGTAAGGCAACATCCTTCTCCCAAAAAAGATGCGATCACACTGGGTGTAAAGCAGGCTCGGGGAGAGCTGATCGTGACCACAGATGGAGACTGTAGGGTCGGAAGCGAGTGGTTGGCCGTTTTATGGCAATTTTACGAGAAAAATCAGGCTTATTTAATCAGCGCGGGAGTAACTTTTGACCAAGAGCGAAATCTTTTCCAGAAAATGCAGACCGTGGAATTTGCCAGCCTCATCGGCTCAGGCGCAGCTACCCTCTCGCTGGGCTTTCCGAGTATGTGCAACGGAGCCAATTTAGCTTATCCTAAGCGAATCTTTGAGGAGGTAAAGGGCTACGAAGGCTTTGACCAAACGGCTTCGGGAGATGATGAATTCCTCTTGCACAAAATAGCTCAGAAGTATCCAGAGCGAATTTATTTTTTGAAACATCCGGCTGTTATCGTAAAAACAAAGGCACAAGCCTCTGTCCAAGCTTTTTTTCAACAAAGAAAAAGATGGGCAAGTAAATGGAAGTATTATGCTCGGATCAGCGTAAAAATACTAGCTTTTTTTATATTTGCACTGAATCTCAGTCTGGTACTGGCGACATTTTTGCTGATTTTGGGGCACTACCCCTTTTCTTCCTGGTGTATGCAAGTACTGGCGAAGTGTACGGTGGAGTGGATTTTTTTAGGCTTGGTGCTAACTTTTCTGCGAAAATCCAGCTACTTGTTCCTGATTCCGGGGGTGCAGTTATTTTATCCCTTATACGTGATTATATTCGGTTTGGTAGGGCTGAGGGGAGGCTATCAGTGGAAAGGGAGAAAACTTCATTAATATAATCGTGACCAGAGATGACAGACCCAGAATTTGATGTATTAGATGAGCTTTATTTCGTTCAGTCTTTTCATCATCTAAAAGAAACGCTTCAATGGGAAGATTCCGTCTTGATTCGTATCTTAGAAGAATTGATCGGGAAAGGTTGGGTAAAATGTTTCCGGGAAGAAGATGTGGACGAAAGCCTAGCCCCCGATGAGATCCATCTCGCCACCAATTACGCGAGATACTGCTATCTGGCTACCAAAGAAGGCCTTTTAGCTCATAATAGTAGATAAAACTCAATTAGGAATGCCCAAGAGGCTATGACAAGTAATATACCTCCTAAAAGCAACAAGAAAGCAAGGACGCCTTTCTATTATGTCCGAAAAAGGCTGTTCTCCAATATCCCCGCGGTATTTGGCATGATCGTTATTATCTCAGCGGTTATTATCTCCATCTTAGGCTATTCTATCATGCCAGATAATACGCCTTTTGCCGATGACCGCGCTGACCAAATCAGCAAAAAACCACCTGGCTTTCGTGTAAACGTACTTAAAGTGCGTAAAAATTTAGAGATTGCCCAACGAAACTGGATGCAAAGTACGCTCTACGGCCAACCGAGCCTCTACCGCACCGTGCCTATTCACGGCTATCGTGTGGACAAGGAAAATCTGACCATTTATGCCGAAGTGTATGGAGAAGGCGGGGTAGAAACCTCATATTCTTTGGTAGATGTCGTCAAACCACTTTTCGTGGGTAATTCTGAAAAAATTGAAACCGAAACCTTGGGTAATTATCGCTACGATGAAGATAATGAACAAATTATCTACTTGGATTTAAACGAACGCCTCCGCACCATCACCCGCGAAGAACTGCTGAAAGAATTTGAAGAAAAGTGTATTGAAAATCGTCTCTACATTTTAGGAACCGACAAATCTGGACGAGACATGCTGAGTCGCTTGCTCTTTGGGGTCAGAATTTCGCTGGGGATTGGGTTAATTTCCGTGGTGATTTCTTTTATCGTAGGGCTAACCCTAGGCTCGATTGGAGGCTTCTTTGGAGGAACGATTGATAGCTTCATCATGTGGTTTATGACGGTGGTTTGGTCGATTCCTGGGATTATGCTGGTCATCGCCATCAGTTTGGCACTGGGCAGAGGAGTCTTGGTGGCTTTTATTGCCATTGGGCTGACCACTTGGGTAGAAATTGCCCGCGTGGTGCGAGGACAAATTTTAAGTGTGAAACAAAAACAATACATTGAGGCCGCTTGGGCCATGGGCATGCGTAGCCCTAGAATCATATTAGTACACATCCTACCCAATATCATTGGCCCTTTAATTGTGATTTTAACTTCTAATTTTGCCTCGGCTATTCTGACCGAAGCAGGGCTGAGTTTCTTAGGGCTCAGTGCCCAACCACCGATGGCTTCGTGGGGGGTGATGGTCAATGAAGGCTTTAGCTTTATTACCTCTTCGGGAGGCTTTTATTTGGTGCTTTTTCCCAGCTTGTGTATTGCTTTGATGGTGTTGGCCTTTAATCTATTCGGAAATGGTTTAAGAGATGCTTATGACCCAAAAACCGCAGTCAAATAGTACAAACCTGGAGGCTAGTTATCACCAAATTGAGCTGGAGCTGAGTTCCATTCTGGAGATCACTCAGGCAATTAATAACAATGCACCCGAAGAGTCGCTCTATACGATGTATAAGTTCATATTGAGAGGGAACTTGCGTATTGAGAAATTAGCACTCTTTGTCTTAGATGACCGATGGAACTGCAAGGTGAATTTCGGTACGGATGAAAGCTTCCATCAAATCACCCTCGAGACCTCCGCCCTCCTGCAGGTAGAAGAGGTAACGGCCACTGAGCAAATTCCCTTTGATAACCCAGTCTTCCGACAATTTGATGTGGTCATCCCGGTGATGCACAAAGACCGAGTATTGGCTTATGTATTTTTGAACCATCTCGTACAAGCCGATCAAGCGCAAAAAATTGATACCCGTTTTGTACAGGCACTGAGCAACATTATCATCGTGGCCATTGAGAACAAGAAGCTCGTACGCAAGCAAATTTACCAAGAAGCATTTAACAAAGAAATGGAGATTGCCAAACGGGTGCAGTCCAATCTTTTTCCACCTAAATTACCTTACGAAAAAACCCTTAAAATCAAGGCAACTTACTTTCCTCACGACCTGATTGGAGGAGATTATTACGATTATGTGCCTCTCAGTGAAGACAAATTTATCATTTGCATCGCCGATGTCTCTGGAAAGGGAGTTCCCGCCGCGCTGCTGATGTCTAATTTTCAAGCCTCTTTGCGCACGCTGGTCAGACAGACGGAAAACCTAAGGCCAATCATCGAGGAGTTGAATTATCAAATCTATGAAAATGCCAAGGGTGAGCATTTTATCACCTGTTTTATCGCCTTGTATGATCGCTCGGAGCACACTTTGCACTACATCAACGCGGGGCATAATCCTGCTTTCCTTTTTGATTTTCGCTCTAATCATGCTACCATGCTAGAAAATGGAACCACGGTGCTGGGTGCTTTTTCGCCTTTGCCTTTTTTGAATGAAACCCAGATTAATCAGTTAGATCATTTTTTCTTGTTTAATTATACGGATGGGGTAACTGAGGTGATGAATCCCGAAGACGAGCAATTTGGTTTAGACCGACTCATGAATTTCTTGAAAACGCGCAAAAGAATCGAGCTGGCCGAGATACACGGGAATCTGATCACTCGGATCAATAATTTCAAAAAAGATCAAAAATTTGTAGATGATATTACCCTGCTCTCGGTTAAAGTAGAAAAAGAAGATACGGAATAAATGCTCTATGCGCTTTTACAAAACTCACTCGCTCATCAAAAAAGCTCTGTCTCAACTTACTTGGGAAGGGACGATTAAAGATAAAACGATTTACCTCACTTTTGATGACGGCCCCATACCCGAGGTTACCAAATTTGTGCTAGATACTTTGGCAGAGTACCAAGCTCGGGCTACTTTTTTTTGTGTAGGAGATAATGTGGGTAAATATCCTGAAATTTACCAACAAGTGATCCAAGCGGGTCATCGGGTGGGTAATCATACCTTTAACCACATTGATGGTTGGAAAACCGATACCGATCTCTACCTGAATAATGTCAAGCAATGCCAGAAATTCATGGCGGCATATTTACCCAAGCATCTCGATGAGCATTCTTTTTTTTCAGAGAATCCGCCGCTCTTTCGCCCTCCTTATGGTAAGATGACTCCCCAACAAATTAGACGCTTATCCGCTGATTATCAGATCGTCATGTGGGATGTGCTTACCTATGACTTTGATGCTACTTTGAGCAGAGGCGATTGCTTAGAAGGAGCCATGCTCCATACCAAGCCGGGTTCTATTGTAGTTTTTCACGATAGTGTCAAATCCATAGATCGGCTCAAATTTGTGCTTCCTCGCTACCTCAAGTATTTTCAGCACGCAGGCTATCGCTTCGAGTGCTTATAAATTTCGGGATGTCTTCTCCTAAAATCTCCATCCTCATCGCCGTACGTAATGAAGAAGCGCACCTCTCGGCTTGCTTAGAAGCCCTCAATCAATTAAATTATCCTACAAATCAGCTTGAAATCCTCTTCGGAGATGATGCCTCTAGCGATCAAAGCTTTTCCATCATACAGGATTTCATTCAAGATAAACCGCAATTTCATTTACATAAAATCAATCAGATAAAAAGTAAAACTCGAGGCAAAGCTGCGGTGCTCACACAATTAAGTAGACTTGCTCGGGGCGAATTGTTTTTTTTCACAGATGCGGATACGCAAGTAACCAAGGAGTGGCTAGATTTGGCAGACCGTTTTGAAGAAAATCCAAGTCTGGGCATTTTGGGGGCAGTTACGTTGGCAGAAGGATCTAAATTACTACATCATTTACAAACCTTGGAGTGGGTTTACGCTTGGAGCTTGGTGTACACGGCTTCTCAACTCAATTGGCCGACCACCGTGATGGGTAATAATCTGATTGTCAGGCGGGAAGCCTATGAAGCCACGGGCGGCTACGGGCAGATTCCTTTCTCACTGACCGAAGATTTTGCTTTGTTCTGGCAAATTATTCGGCGAGGCTATGACTTCCAGCACGTTTTCCATCAGCAGTATTTGGCTCGTACAGTGGCCTTAGATACTTGGCAAGAAGTTCTACAACAAAGAGTCAGGTGGATGCACGGGGCGATGCAATTGCCTTGGTACACGCAAGTGGGGCTGTGGGTACAGTGTCTTTTTTTACCCTTACTCTTCATCTTGAGCTTTTTCTGCTCTTGGTCAATCTGCTTAGGCTTATGGGGAGGGAAAATGGTGCTTCAAAGTCTTTGGGTCTTTATTTATTTGAAGCGTTTGGCGCGTGGGCATTTAGGTATTTATTTGCTTGGCTTTGAATTTTATCTTAGTTTACTGTGGATGGCTACTTTGATTCGTTATTTCTCACCTCGTCCGATAATTTGGAAGGGGAGGGCGTACAAATAGATAGTAGTTGCTTACGAGTTTTCTTTCGTCTTATGAAAATCATTACTTCCTTCCTTTGTTTTTTGTGTATCACACTAGCTTGCACCTCTAAGCATCAGCAGGAAGCCTCTTGGCAGTCAGCCCGAGATTCAGCTAGTTTAGAAGTTAGCAAGCCATCTTCCATCTTCAAATCAATTAAAACGGAAAAAAAACTAGATACAAAGCTATTTATGGAAACATCTTCTCTGGTCAATCGCTCCGAAAATCTCAAAGCATTGCTTGAAAAGGCTAAATCAGGGGATTCACTCCGAATCGTATGTTATGGTAATAGCATCACGAACGGGTTTAGTGTGGGTTCTTTTGGAGAAGTAGATCACCCTTATCCACAGGTTTTACAAAAATTATTGAGAGCGCGTTTTGCTCAGGAAAATATTTACGTAATCAATCAGGGACACAATGGCTGGCGGAGTGACCAAGGCTTGCATCAGTTGCCTTCTTTGGTTTTAGCGGCCTCTCCTGATTTGGTGATTTTGATGTTTGGAATTAACGACGCTTACAGTGGGTTTTCTAGTGAACGCTACGGTCAGTATATGCAAGAGATGGTAAAAACGCTCCGAGAAAACGACATAGAAGTATTATTACTTACACCGACACCTATTAGTACAAATTTCAACAAAAATGTATTAAATTATCACGCAATTTTAGAGCAAATTGCTGATAATCAGAAGATTTCTGTTTTTAACCTCTATCGAGCCATCGTGGATCGAGCAGCACAGGAATCTATTGCTTGGGCTAAAATTCTCCCCGACCAAGTACACTTTGGGGATCAATATTACGCTTGGATTGCTGAAGCGATTGATCATTTTTTTGAAACTTTGCTTGATAATGAAAAGTAAACATAAAAAAAGCTCAGGTGCAAAATGACACAAATTTGTAGCATCACCAAAGATCATCCTGAGCGAAGGGTACAGCGCCATTCACCTGAAAAAATGCCCAACTATGAAAAAGACACTATTATTTATTCTCATCGCCTCGAGCTTGCACGTCAGTTCATTGCACGCCCAATTTCCCGAAGAAAACACTGATCTGGATCAAATTAGCCTGAACGCAGCCAGTGACTTTTGCGATTGCATCAACAACATCTTGGCAGGTTATCATCCAGCCATTCGTGAGTTTCTGCATAATTTTGTGGAAAAAGGAGAACGAGAAAGCCAAGAGATTTTGCAAAATCGTATTTTAAAAGCCAGCCTCGAGGAGCAAGGTACGATTATGCAAGACTTGGAGCAACTGCAACAGTTTGACCGCATTTTTAACGATACTTGTGGCAAAGAACTCGCTCAAAAATATGCCAGCTATGACCAAGAAACGGCTTTCGAGCAGAAACTCCTGAAAAACCTCAAAAAAACTCAAAACTGTAAGCTTACCTACAGTCTCATGAAGATGAGCCCTCCTAAATAACTGTGGCCTCTCGTCTGTTGATCGTGAACTTGAAAAGAAAACTCGTGTACAACGACTAATTCACAGAAAAATTCCCGCAAACTTGTAATGATTTTGTTTTCTTCCAGTATATAGTTTCAAGACAATTGAGCAAGTCTCGAAGCCATTTACCATCTCAAACCTATATATGATGAAAAAACTCCTATTGGTTTTCCTGAGCGTTCTTTTGGGGAATACTTTTACCCTGAAAGCGCAACAAAAAGAAGAAGACAAGACCTTATCACCCTATTTTCTGGTGAAGAGCAAAGACAAAAGCACCGACCAGATGCCTCTCAAGCACACGGCCGCCGAGGTCAATATCGCCGGGGTGATTGCCGATGTAAAAGTAAGCCAGGTGTATGTAAACGAAGGCAAAAATACGCTTGAAGCTATCTATGTTTTTCCCGGTTCCACCCGTGCCGCCGTTTACGCGATGACCATGACCATCGGTGAACGCAAACTCATCGCCAAGATCGAGGAAAAAAACAAGGCACGCCAACAATACGAAGAAGCCAAAGAGCAAGGCAAAACCGCCTCTTTGTTAGAACAGCAGAACCCCAATGTCTTCCAAATGAATGTCGCCAATATCCTTCCTGGCGATTCTATCACGGTAGAACTGCGCTACACCGAATTACTTGAACCCACCGAAGGTACTTATGAATTTGCCTACCCCACCGTAGTTGGGCCGCGCTACTCCGAAACCCTGACCGCCTCAGCCACTCCGCAGGAGAAATGGGTAGAAAATCCTTATCTCCAAGCGGGTGAAGCTCCCAACTATACTTTTGATATCCGCACTACGCTCAACGCGGGGATGCCTATTCAAAAAGTGGCTTCTACCTCCCACCAAGTGGGCGTAAAATATCTGGATAAGAACACGGCTTCTATCCGTTTGGAGGCCGCTGAAAAATTTGGAGGAAACCGAGACTATATTCTCAAATACCAACTAGCCGGAGGAAAAATCGAGTCTGGTTTACTGCTTTACGAAGGTGAAAATGCCGTGGCAATGGGAAATGAAGACTTAGGTCAAATGCAAGCGGATGAAAAATTCTTCTTGCTCATGATGCAACCGCCCAAAGCTCCCAAGCTCGACCAGATCCCACCGCGTGAGTATGTGTTTATCGTAGATGTATCCGGCTCGATGCGTGGCTTCCCGCTGGATGTGTCCAAAAGTGTATTGAAGGAACTCATTGCTGGCCTGCGCCCTACCGACCGCTTCAATGTGATGCTTTTTGAATCGAGCAGCCAGATGATGTCCGAAGAATCACTCACAGCTACGCCTGAAAATATCAAGAAAGCTTTCCAAGTCATTGACCAACAGCGTGGGGGTGGGGGCACTCGGCTTTTGCCTGCGCTGAAAAATGCCCTAGCTTTCAAAGAAACCAAAGATTTTTCCCGGAGTTTCGTGGTCGTAACGGATGGCTATGTAACCGTAGAGCGAGAGGCTTTTGACCTGATCCGCAATAGTTTGAATCAAGCCAATCTCTTTGCTTTTGGCATTGGTTCTTCGGTCAATCGCTACCTGATTGAAGGCATGGCCCGTGCGGGAATGGGCGAGCCTTTTATCGTGACTCAGGAGAGTGAAGCCAAAAGCGTGGGCGAAAGATTCCGTCGCTACGTACAAACTCCCGTTTTGACCAATATCCAGTTAGACTATGGCACTTTTCAAGCTTATGACGTAGAACCTTTGAGCATTCCCGATGTATTTGCCGAAAGGCCCATTATTGTTTATGGAAAATACAAAGGTCAGCCTCAGGGCAAAATCACCCTCAAAGGACTTTCTGGCAAGCAAACTTATACCCAGAGCGTTTTTGTCAATCAAGCCAATCGTGAAAACAATCAAGCTCTGCGCTATCTCTGGGCACGTAAACGCATCCAAACGCTGGATGATTATACCAATTTAGCCTATAATAACGATAAGCAAAAGATCCAAGCGGAAGTAACTAAGCTGGGCCTCAAGTATAATCTGCTTACGCAATATACCTCCTTTATCGCCATTGATCCCGAGGCCAGAAACAAAGAAGGCGATCAGACCACCGTCAAACAGCCCTTGCCACTACCGCAGGGCGTGCCCAATACCGCCGTGGGACTCAAGAAATCCAGTACCCTGATGAACATGAACCGCCGCCAGCGCACGACCGCAGGTGGGACATTCAACAACGCCAGTGTGGGAGAAGTAGCTGTGCAAGAAGAGATTTCACTGGAACTAGATGTAATGACCAATCAACCATTGGCTCCACCACCGCCGCCCAAACAAGAAAAAGAAGAAGAAATCTTTACAATCGTGGAGCAACCAGCCGAATATCCGGGAGGGCTGCTGGCTTTCTACCAATACATCAGAGAAAATATGCAATATCCGGCCAAGGCCAAGCACGCTGGGGTGGAAGGAAAAGTCTTGCTGCAATTCGTGGTCAATCCCGATGGCAGTGTGAGCGATATCAAAGTGCTCAAAGGCTTAGGCTACGGCTGCGATGAAGAAGCCATTCGCTTGCTCAAAAATGCCCAGCCGTGGAAGCCCGCCAAACAGCAAAGCCGACTCGTGAAATCCAAAATGAGCATCACGATCCAGTTTCAGTTGAAATAAGAAGTTAGTTTAGCTTGGGGGTTGCAACTCCCAAGCTAAACTTAGATAAGGCAGGCGTATCTCAGAGAGCAATTCTGCGAGCAAATTGACTTTATTTGCATCTGATAGTTTGGAAACAGGTCTTTTAGGAATTCCCATAATTTGATCCTTTTATCTAAGATAGGCATTATTTCAGGTCATCCTACTCGTAAGGTAGGTTCTCAATACTCCAGGCGGCGAGGGCATTGAGGGCGGGGATGAGTTTTTCGCCCAGCGGAGAAAGGCTGTATTCTACCCGGGGCGGTACTTCATTGTAAGCCGTACGGATAATTAAGCCGTCTTGCTCCAGTCTTTTGAGTTGCTCGCTCAGGGTTTTGCGATTGATTTTGGGAATGCGATGCAAAATTTCTTGGAAGCGATGGGTATCCTGAGCAATAATCCAGAGAATGGAAGGGCGCCATTTGCCACTAATACGCTCGAGTGCTTGCCTCACGGGGCATTCGTGCAGAATTTCTTGTTTATTAACATTTTCACGGTTAAGCTGCATAGATTATCTTTTGATACATTTCAAATTATAAGAAAAGAAGAAAAATTGCAATATGCTCTGCTAAGTAGTAAATAAATGCCCCGCTTCTCAATCAGGGAAGCGGAGCGATGGCTATGAAATCTAGGGTCGAGCCAATTTTAGCAATTCTTTAGCCAAAGTTTCGCCAATCAATTGCCCCGAAGCTGGATTTTGCCCTGTAATCAGACGCTCGTCTACTTCTACGTGGGCTTGCTTGGGCTGAGAGGCTTGAAATAAGGCTCCGCGTTTTTTCAACTCATCTTCCAAAAGAAAGGGCATCAGTTCGGTATTTTGATTAAGCTCTTCTTCTTCGTTGGTGTAGGAAATGACTTTTTTACCTTTTACCAAATATTCTCCATTGTCTAGTTTTACATTGATTAAAGCGGCGGGTCCGTGGCAAACGGCACTGACGATTCCCCCTTTTTCATAAATCTGAGCCGACAACTTGGCCAAAGTTTCATTTTCAGGGAAATCCCACATCGTACCGTGGCCTCCCACGAAAAAGATCGCCTGATAGTCAGCTACGTCTATTGCTTCCGGCTTCCTGATGTTTTTTAGCTTAGACTGGGCATAGGCATCTTGGTCAAAACGCTGGTTCAAAGGATCATCCAAATCATATCCATCCGGCTCAATGGCAATTCCCTGAGGGCTAATCAGATCAATCTCATAGCCCCGATCCATCAGGGCATAGTAAGGGTGAGTCAACTCATTGAAATAATAGCCCGTCTTTTGGCTCGTATCGCCCATTTGGGTATTACTGGTGAGGACAAAAAGTACGCGGGAGTAGGGAAAATCCTGAACATCGTGATAACAAATAATTTCTAGATTATCTTTTTCTTTTTGAATTAATGCTCTCACTTTTGTCAGGCTCTTTTTACGGGCTTCGTTATCATCGGCGGCGCGGGCAATGATTTCTTCAATAGGAGAGGGGTCTTGCTCCACCTCGAAGCGACGATAATAAGTATCGGCCACGTGAAAAAGTGTTTTTTCTCCGGCTCTTTCTATCAAAATTCCAGAATGCCCCTGCGTGTGCCCGAAGAGTGGAATCAGGCTGACCTCTGCGCTCAATCCCAAATCTAGCTTTCGTTTTTCAAACCCTTCCCAAGTTTCGGTAGAAGGCTCAACAGGTTGAAAATGGGGCTGATGCTCAAACTGATTGGGCAAATAACGCGGATTTCCATTTTGTAGAGCCTCCAGTTCTTCCTGAGCTAAATGCACCTGTGCCTGTGGGAAATCTCTGAGGCCGCCCACGTGGTCTACGTCCAAGTGAGAGATGACGATATGCTTCACGTCTTGGGCTTGATAGCCTAAGGCTTCTATTTGGCGCAGAGCGGTAAGCGACTCATTGGGGACAAAACCATAAGCCTGAGCGATTTCTCCCAGGCGTTCTTCCATTTTTTGCATTTCTAACAAACCTAGGCCCGTATCGATGAGGACTAAGTTTCTATCTTCTATTAGTAACAGGCAATGGTTAATGGCTTTGGAATTGACGTCCTGAGGGAAAGCTCCCATTTCTCCGCACAGCAAATGATGAATATTGGTCATGGTAAATTGTAGGTTATGTAAAATTCAATATTAGCTGAAAATCAGGAGCTTAGAAAGAGAGGGACGTATAGGTAACTAAGTGGTGTTTATACCACTATTGATGATAATCAAGTATTTAAGGAAAACAAATTCACGAGAAATTGATCCATACTTAGGCCAAGCTTAACACAAAGCAGTTCCTAGATATTTGCCAGCCCAAGTTTGTTTTATAAACTCAAAACCGCTAACATTGAAACACAAAGCAAAACTTTACAGTCCTATGCGCAAATGGCTGCAAAAAAATTTGGGAAGACAACTCAGCCAACCCAGCGGTTTTTGGGGAATCGTGGTAGGGCGTGTCATGAATCTGGGCAATCGCCCCATGTACCGAGCCACTTATGAATTATTAGAGTTCCATCCCGGCGATCAAGTATTAGAGATTGGTTTTGGGAATGGTGCTTTGGTTCAGCCCTTGCTCCCCAAAATCCGACCTGGCACTTACACGGGCATCGAGCTATCGGACACGATGTTGAAAGTAGCTCGACAAAATCTCAGACTTTCCATCCAAGCAGGAGAGGTCGTACTCAAAAGAGCCAACGCGCAGAAGCTGCCCTTTGCCGATCAGTCTTTTGATAAAATCTTTACTATCAACACTATTTATTTCTGGGAAAAGCCCGAAAGAGTGATGGCCGAAGTCTACCGAGTACTCAAGCCAAATGGTATTTTCGTGATTTCGCTCAATACCCAAGAAGCCATGCAAGGAAGTGAATACGTGCGAGAGAAATTCACATTATACAGTCGCCCCGAAGTAGAGCAACTCTTTGAGAAAGCCGGTTTTCAAAAACTCATTAGCACGCATCAAAAGCTTCGGGTTGAGGATGTACTTTGCGTGAGAGGCAGGAAATGATTCTCGAGCCAAATACATCCCCATTACCGCCCAATCAACACGAAAGGCGACCAATTTCACGGCCATAAACAAAAAGGATTAACTGATTGAAGAGGGCTGAAAAAAGTAAGAAGCTTATTAAGAAGAAGTTGCCATTAATTATCTGCAACAAATATTCAACTAAATTGTATAAAATTCCTACTCAGTTATTAGGTTTTTTTCATTTTTCGGCAAAAAAATAGGAATGCCTCGGGTAGAAGCATTCCTGAAAAACAAAGGTTTAGGCTGCCAACTAATTCATCGTCATCGGTACGTCCATAAGTAGGATTTTGGCGTCGCCATCGGCCTGAATGTTGACTTTTTCGGTATCCCAGATGCCAAAGCCATCCCGCTGCTCGAGCTGCTGCCCATCGATGCTCACTTGACCCTCCAGGATGAAAGCATAGACGCCATTTTCGGCCGATTTTACTTGATATTCCGTCTGGAAACCCTTTTCCAAATCGCCCATGTGGAACCAGGCATTCTGGTGAATCCAAACCCCTGCATCTTCTGGGTTGGGCGAGAGGATTTGGCTCAGCTTATTTTTCAAATCCCCGGCTCGGAGCGTGATCTGATCGTAGCGCGGACTCACGTTTTTCTGATTGGGGAAGAGCCAGATTTGTAGAAATTTGACGGGCTGATCTGCGTTTTTATTGTACTCGCTATGCAAAATCCCCGTGCCCGCGCTCATGGCCTGAATGTCGCCCTGCCTGATCACGGTGGTGTTGCCCATGCTGTCTTGGTGCTCCAGGTCTCCTTCCAAGGGAATGGAGATAATCTCCATGTTATCGTGAGGATGCGTGCCGAAGCCTCGTCCTCCCGCCACGGCATCATCATTCAAGACGCGAAGTACGCCGAAGTGCATTCTCTCGGGGTTATAATAATTGGCAAAGCTAAAAGTATGGTGCGTGTCTAACCAACCGTGGTTGGCGTGCCCGCGGGTGTTGGCTTTGTGCAATACTGTTTTCATGGTTTTTTCCTCCTGATTAGGTAAATGATTAAATCCGACTTGCTGCATCAATCGGTCAAAGGTAGAATTCTTGTCCGAAGCGGGGCGGGCCTGCATCACAGAACTTCCCACGGCCACTCCGGCCGCGCCCAGTAAGGTCTTCTTGATAAAGTTTTTTCGGTTCATCTGTTCACGTTTTCTGATTGATTACGCTACAAATTTGCTAATAATCCACTCGAGAAGCGATACAAAAAAAGAGGGGATTCATATAAAAAAGTCGGAAAGTGCCCCTGCTTACTTTTGCTCCCGGTAGTCAGAAGGCGAAATACCCGTTTGTTTCTTGAAAAATCCACTAAAGTGTAGTGGCTCCTCGAAGCCCATTCGGTAGGCAATTTCCTTCACGCTGAGATCAGTATGGAGTAAAAGTCGCTTGGCTTCCAAAGTAAGCCGATCTTGGATAAAGGTCTTGGCGGTTTTGCCCGTGATGGTTTTGATCGTGGCACTGAGATGTTTGGGAGATATAAATAACTCGGACGCGTAATCAGAAACCTTGTGCCAGTCTTGATAATGTTTTTCTAAAAGTCCTTTGAAATCCCTGAGGATACAAACGCCCGCGTCTTCCTCGTCCAATTGCTGCGTGTCTAGCGTCAAAGTATTATTGCAATAGATCAAAAATAACTGGAGTAAGGCACCCAAGGCCCGCGTACGGTAGATCAAGTCCGTGGGCATGCAATCTAGCATTTCTTGGATGATCCGACGCAGGCGGTCAAAAGTGATTTGATCCAAGGCCAAAGGAGGATTTTCCCCAAAAGGGCGAAATAGATTTAAATTGCTAATAAAACGCTCAGGAATATTATTTTCTACCAAAAAATCTTTGCTAAAGGTAATCACCCAACCCTTGGGCCTTTTCCAAACCTCTACTTGATGCACCTGACCCGGGCTCACAAAGTGTACCTCCTGCCTGGCAAAAGGATAAGTTTGGTAGTCTACCGCATGTTGTCCCTCGGCTTGCTCTACCAAAAGCAGGGTGTAGTAATCGTGACGGTGGGGTTCATCGGCTTGGCCCTGTGCTTGGTCGTAGATCAGCTCCATAGACTGGAGATTAAAATCTAGCCGAGGGGAACGAGGAGAGAGATGATCCATAGTCTAAGCTAAAAATATTTCTCGAGTATACCCTAGTTCTATATCTATATTTTCTCTACATAGTTTTGCTAAGTTTCCCACTTAGCCCTTGAAAGCGTCAAGATTCCTAGCTTAAAGGAGTCTGAGATAACAATCTCGGTAGAGTTCATGATTAGAGGTTCAAATCTTTTCCAAGTTAAAGAGGACGATCGCCCGCCTCTCGTTCTTTTCGCATCTTGCGCTTCATTCTTTGTAGCTCTTTCTCGATATCCCGTGCTTCTTTGCGTTTTCTGGATTTTGCTTGATAATTGTCGTATTTTGTCTGAAAGGCTTGAAATAACTTGCTCAAATAAGTATAGAAAGGATCGGTAGCGCGGGCACGTGTTGAGCGTATTCCGTAGAAGAAAAAATGCCCTTCACAATGGGCGCATTCAAAGCAGGGCTTGGCCGTTTTACCCTCTTCTTCAATGATCGGGATAAAAAAGAAAGAAATATACTCCACGGGAACTACCTCGTGGAATTTGCCTATTGTACCACAACTGGGGCATTCGTGACGAATGACTTTACCGTTCTCTTTTCGGGAAAACTTCCTACCAGCGCCAAAGAGTGCAAACATACCACGGGTGTCTTGATGTTCATTAAATTTGCAGAGAAGCTATCTTCTATTTTAATATGTACGATAAGAATCTGGCAAAGATGCACCAAATTCAGCATACAAGTGGATTTAACTTTTGAACACTCATGGCTTACATTACCGCACAAACCCTAAATTTTCTACAAGACCTAAAGGCCAACAATCAGAAATCTTGGTTTGAACAAAACCGAGATCGCTACGAGCAAAGTCAAGCCGAAATGACCCGTTTTGCCGAAGAAGTCATGCGACTTATGGCGGGCTTTGATGTATTGGAAACGCAGAGTGGCAAAAAGAGCCTTTACCGCATCTACCGAGATATTCGCTTTTCTAAGGACAAAACGCCCTACAAAACCTTTAGAAGTGGTTATTTCCGCAGGAGTGGAGCCGAAAGGAGAGGGGGGTATGTATTTCATATCGAGCCTGAAAACACCTACATTTCTGGTGGGTTCTACGGCCCGAATAAGGAAGATTTGCGCTTAATTCGCCAACAAATTGCGCAAGATGCCCAGCCTCTGAGGTCAGTGCTAGCAGCAGCACCCTTTCGGGAATATTTTGGGAAAATGCTGGGTGAACAACTCAAAACCGCTCCCCAGGGCTTTGACAAAGCGCACCCCGAGATAGATTTGCTCCGTTACAAGCAGTTTATCATTCAGCATGATTTTACGAATGAGGAAGTATTGGCCGCAGATTTTGAAGAAAAAGTAGCAAAAGGATTCTCAAAGATGCTTCCCTTCTTTCAGGCCATGACCGAATATCTGACTACGAATTTAAACGGTGAGTCCTTATTGGAAAATTAATCCAAACCCCATAGTTTCGTGATTTTTCGGGTGTAAGTTCTTCCGTTTACTTGGTAGCTGATTACGTAAACTCCGGCTGGCATTTGCTCTAAATTTCAAATAATCACCCACCTATGCTAAGTTTCCCAACTTAGCACGTATATGAGTCAAGATTCCTAGCTTGGCCTTGAAGCGATGTGAGATGGGAATCTCACTGATCGAGCCGGCTGAGATAGGAATCTCAGCAGAGTGGTATACAATACTTTGTGAAAATAAACATAAGCAAACGACAAGGTCAAAACCGACTTCTAAGCAGTGGCTAGTCTTAGAAACTTCAATCAGGTATATTGCCTCTAAAATTAGCTGACTGTTTACAAATAGCTTAGCCACCATTGATCTTTACGTTTAGCTTTGTATTCCATGTACCAAAGGCACAGTGGATAAAGCATAGACAACACGAAAATCCAGACCGCATAGACCAATCCCAGGCTGTAGCCATAATTAGCCAAGGTTTGATTCTGAAAAGTATTGGGGGTGATAATCAGGGCATGCCAGGGATGATTGTCGAATGGAGCACCCAATAAGGCAAAGGTGTGAATGATGTATAAATGCAGTATGTAGAAAAATAAAGGAACACGTCCGAAGGTGATGAAAACAGAACCCACTCCTCGAAATTTTATGTTTTCCAAGGCTCGGAGCAAGAGCAGCGCAATCCCCAGCATGACCAGTGCGTAGTGTAAGGAGGGCGGGTATTTGTTTACATTGATAAAAGATAAAAAGGTATAAACACCAGACTTCTGAGCTGACCACGGCACGGGATCGCCGTAAATATTACCCAAACGTAACAAAACAAACAAAGCCAAAGCGCCTAAGCCCGCCCAGAGTAAAAAACGACGTCGAGTGGCTACCGAAAAATTCCCCCCCGAGCGGTAGAAAATACCCAAACCATAGCCCAAACACATAATTCCTAGCCAGGGCAGCACTGGGTAAAAGACAAAAAATAGCTTAGAAGAAGCCAAGAAAGTACCATGTGTTTTCGCCAGAATCCAGAATTTTTGCACCCCCGGATGCTCAGGCTGAATACTATCAAAGAGATTATGCCCCAAGACAATCACCAAGCCCAAAGCTACGATGGCCCACAAAGGCAGGTAAACCAGTAGAGACATCAAAATCATGCTCATCCCGATGGCCCAAATTACTTGCAGGAAAACAATGGAAAAAGTTGGGTCAAAAAACCAGGCAAAAGCTACCACAGTAACTTCTAGCAAGACCAGCCAAAGCCCCCTCGTCCACAAAAAACGTGATAATTGCGCTTTATTCTCCAATCTATGACCGTGCAGATGCGCCGCTGTACCTGCCAAAAACACAAAAATCGGAGCACAGAGATGGGTAATCCAACGGGTCATAAATAGCAAAGGAGTGGTCGTCTCTAGGTTAAGCGGATTATCAGAAAAATGCCCTTGATGAAAGAAAAACCGAGAGTGATCCAGCACCATCAAAATCATCACGATTCCTCTCAGAAAATCGATAGAATGGATTCGCGCGCTTGTAGATAAAGCAGTTCGGGGAGAGGTGAGTACACTTTCGGCCATCAGAATAAGTGGTTTGGATGCGTAATATTAGACTAAGACATAGAATAGAACGCTCATCGGGGGTGATGTGTTTCTGGATTGTTTCTTATTTTATGCACATTATTCTTTTCTACTTCGTACGACTCTCAAGTTGGCTAGTTTTTTTGATAAAAGCCATTAAACCCTCTCCTCTTATCTGGGTCTATAGGGCAAATAGTTTTTAGAAATTAAAAAATAAAAACCCATGGAAAGATTCATCAAAATCAACTTTTTAACTGCCCTATTACTCCTGAGCTTTACTACATTGCAAGCCCAGGAAACCAAAACCAAAAGAGAAAAAGTAGAAACAGCCTCCCAAAGCAATCCTAAGGCGAGCCGTCGTGCTCAAAAATTTCAAAAAAACAATCCCAAGGGCGCCAGCAAAGTCGCCAAAGATGCGCGGAATCGTCCCGGCAAAGCCAAGAAAGTGTATCGGGCCGCCGACCAAAGCCCGAAGGGAGCCAAAGCCCTCAACCGTCGCGCTACCACTAATCCTAATGCCAGCAAGCAGGTCTACCAAGACGCCAAACGCAACCAGGACAAAACCAAGAAAGTATACCAAGCGGCAGACCGCAATCCGAACGCAGCCAAAAAAGGCTACCGCAAATCAGCCAAAACCAACACTACTAAGCAAAACTACCAACGCGGCAAAAAGAACCTCAAAGGGGTAAAACGCCGAGCCCAAGGCCGCCGCCAATAATAAACCAATTTTCATAAAAACCAAGACCAAAACCCGAAAGTAGGCCACCGATCCAATCAGGCGGTCGCCTGCTTTCTCAAATACCCCAAACCAATCCTGCGAGTCATGTCAAAATTCACCAGAATTTACCTCAGCTTATGGCTGTGGAGCCTGTGCTCTTCCCTTGCCGCCCAAGAGACCCCTTGGGAAAACAGCTATTCAGCCGGCTATAAGGATACGAATGGAAACTTTGCCGGAGGAACCGAAATCATGAACCTCATTGCTCACAAGGGAAAGCTCTACGCCGGCAATAGCTATTGGATGGAATCAGACCCCAGTCTGGAGCCTAGTTGTGAAATCTTAACCCTAACTCACCCGGATAGCGCCTGGCGTGTCGACAAAGATTTCGGCCCTGACAACCAACGCCTCAACACTATGGCCTCTCTCGTATTCAGGCAGGATAGTGCCGGGAATGCCATCACTCCCGATACCCTCCTGGTGGCCGTGCCCACCACCAAAACCGGAGAGGTTTTTGTGTGGGTCAGAAACGACACGGCGCATACCTGGGAAAAAGTGTACCTGAGACAAGGCGCCCAACCCCGCTCCCTCACTACCTACTACGACTCCCTGAATCGGGAGCAATTGATCTACGTAGGGCTCAAAAACACTGGCATCGTCCCGGGAGGAGTTTTCAAAGGCTGGTACGACCCCAGCGTGGCGGGCAAGCTCGTCTTTGATTCTATCCCCGAATTAGAGACACCTCTGGACGGACGTGTCATGGGCTTTGCCGAATGCAATGGAAAACTCTACGCAGCCAGCGAATCTACCGACGGCTTCAACGATTGGGGAGAAATCTACGAAAGAGACAATGCCAGCCGTGAATGGAACCTGGTCTATCGCTCCGAAATAGGGGGCGAAACCGAAGACCTCAGGGGCCTGACCAGCATCCCAAATCCAGAGGGAGCGGGCGAAGTGCTACTCTTTAGCTGGCGCAGCAAAGTCCGGCGCCTGAACCCCCTCGAAGGTTATCGAGAAACCATCGAGGCGGAGGTGAAAGACACACTTGAAAAAGCCCTCGGCGAACCAATCAACTGGGTCTTGTCTGCTTACAATCGCTTCGAGCCCATCACTGACCCGACAACGGGCGAAACCATCTGGCTGATGGGCTTCGAGAGCAGACTGCTCGAGCCCTCCACCCGCTGGGCAAATATAGATCGCCTGTTGGTAGATGGGATGTATTTTATCCGTCGTCAGCGCGCAGGTGAAATCAGCTATGAATTTAAGCAGATTTACCAAAATGATCCTCAAAATATCACCGACCTTCTGGTGGCTTCCCGTACCTTTGCCGCCTCGCCTTTTGTGGGAGAGGAAGACATCTTGTATGCAGGAGGCTACGATGCCAACTCCAAGCCCGCCAACCTGACGGCCTGGATTTACAAAGGCCGTATCCAAGAACGCCCCGAAGTTGAGACCAATTACACCCTTTATTCAAACATTGACTATGTCAACGAAAACCAGCAAGCCAAATTGCAACTAGACCTTTACGTGCCCTCTCAGGGAAACCAACCCAAGCCTGTTATGGTCTACGTGCACGGAGGAAGCTGGCGCACGGGCGATAAGAGCAACACGGGCAGCAAAGACCAGTTCTTTACCGAGCAAGGGTACATCTTCGTAAGCGTGAATTATCGGCTTTCGCCCAATCCCATTGATCTGAATGATCCCGACCGGATTATCTTCCCTACGCACCCTCAGGATGTGGCCAAAGCCGTGGCCTGGGTGATCAAAAATATTGAAGCCTACGGAGGAGACGCCGGGCAAGTGTCCCTGATCGGGCATTCGGCGGGGGCACATTTGGTCTCTCTCATCTCTACCGACGAGTCTTACCTTCAACAAGAAGGCATCGATTTAAGCCAAATCCAATGTGTCTGTTCTTTGGATGCCGGAGCACACGACATCCCCTATTACCTCAACCGTTATGTGATAGAGGGCAGCGGGCAGTGGAATAATTATGTAAATGCTTTTACGGATGATCCCGATGTCTGGGAAGCCGCTTCCCCCATCACCTATGTATCACCTGATAAGGATATTCCAGATTTTATGCTCGTCTATCAAGGAAGTGCCCAAAGAGTAGATTTGCATCGAAATTTTGGAGAAGCACTGGCAGCAGCGCAGGTGCCCGTTACTTATTACAATGCTCAGCCCTGGTCGCACACGGAAATTAACCAGGCGGTGGGAGCTGATTTGCCAGAAACACAGGTCTATAACGATAGCTTGCTGTATTTTTTCAGCGATTGCCTGCAAAACCGCTCTCTGCCTACCCGTACCGAGACTTTTGACTCTCGAGATTTCATGCAAATTACGCCCAACCCCACTTCCGGCCAAGTAACCCTGCAGCTCGACGAAAGCATCCGGTTGGAAGAACTCACCCTCCGGGTATTTTCTATGCAGGGAAAGCCCCTGAGAGAATTTTCTTTCAAAGATCATCGAGTAAGCGTGGATCTCAGTCGTGTCCCGCCAGGAACTTATCTGGTGAAAATTATTTACCAACATCAAACCACGTGGCAAAGGATTTTGAAACTGTGAACAAACCGGAACCACACCAATTAGTTTTGTCAAAAACCATCGTTACCCTGACGTAGCGATGTTTTTTTGAATCATCCCTGAAAAATAGAACGCCAAGGAATGACCCAGGGCAATACTAAAACCCAGACCAGAAAAAAAACAGCCATCCCTCTGGGATAAGCTTGTTGATTCAATAAGGCAGGTAAAGCGGCAAAAATGAGCCAACTGGATTTGTAAATCAATTGAAACAAAAGCACCAAGCTCATTTGCATCGGATAGAACAAGCCCAGAACCGACAGGATAAAAATGGCGCCCCACAAGGCTCCCACCAGTCGAATGGCCTCCGAATACGCAAAATCATTGCTAAAAACCGTAGCCTGAGCCGTATGCGGATAAAAAAGACTCGAGATGCTAATCCAACCCGCCACGAGGATATTTGCGACATAGATCAATTTGAGTGAAAGCATATATTTAGTTTTTGGCTCTTAGAGATCAGCAGGCAGACCCACGCAGCCTACTGACCTATCGATATTTCAGGCTCAAAGTTCGCCTATTTTTACCCAATTCTACTTAACCCAGATTAAGTCTGTCCGAGTGCAGCGTTTGGGAATGCCCACGTACCGGGCTCAAAAAACCGCATAGGGTAAGAGAGCACTTCTCCAGATGATGACGGCTGCAACCATAAAATTTTAGGCAGAAATGAATGAACCAAACCACTTAGCGCGGATTATCGTGTATAAATCGGTGCGTACGGGCGGCCATTTCTTCTCCTAAATCTTCCTGAATAAAATGATTGGCCTTCGCAAAAGAAGAATGAAGTTGATTCTTCGCCCCGGGTACAGCCTGAATCCACTTGATTTGAAGATCTGGTCTGCCTAACAAATTATCTTTCAGACCAATCAGTGATAAAAAAGGTTTCTCAAATTTTTGTAAGCTTTCCCAAGCTGGCAAAGTCTGTCCACGCATTCCGGCCGTCATCGAGGGCAAAGTTCTAGGACCCGCGCAGTAAATAAAAGAAGGAAAAGGCGCATCATAGGCCGCTTTTTCTCCTTGACTAAGCTTCCGATGCGTAGCCAAGGCCACGGTTTCGCTGGGTTTGATTTGGGGCGCAGTTAGGCAGTAGAGAATCCAAGCCTGAAAAAAATCGGGCATGCCCCGAAGCGCATATTTAGCCACGCTGGCTCGCAGTCCTTTGACTTTGGGGTTGACCACGACGGGGTTGGGAATATAAAGCGTGTTGTTTTCTTCGGTAAAAAGCGGTAAATCGCCGTTGGCTAAGACTACCCGTGCGAATAAATCTGGGTTTTCGCCCACCACACGTAGCCCGATGAGGCTTCCCCAATCTTGTACGAAAACGGTGATATTTTTCAAATCCAGCTTTTGGATAAACTCCAAAATATCTGCACAATGTTGATCATAAGTATGATATTTCTGCGCCACGGGCTTATCCGATTTGCCCATACCGATCAAATCAGGCGCAATGCAGCGATATCCACGGGCGACCAAATTCGTGATCATTTTACGATAAAGATAAGACCAAGTAGGCTGCCCGTGGAGCATCAAGACCACCTCTCCGTCCTGAGAACCTTCGGCTACATAGTGCATTTGTAAGCCATTCACCTCTACATAATGAGGCCGAAAAGGATAATCTGGTAAATGCTGGAAACGCTCTTCGGGAGTTTTGACGTACTCGATGCCCGAAGCCGTTTTGTGAACAGGCACGCTTTCGTCCCAAAATACCTCGGGAGGGTAGGGGGCAACTTTTTGTACATAGGAGCCACCCCCCGTTTTGAAGTCAACCTCAATCGGGGAGGGAATGGCATAAGAAGCGGTTTTAGCTAAGGTTTTGATGAAGCTCATAAAATATACAGATGATAAAAAATGTAAAGCAAGGGTTAGACCGCTAAAATTAGTATAAAAACCTTAAAATGGGGCCTCAGAAGGCACTAGAATTGAATAGCTGGGCTTTATCCTCTTGATAGAAATGTCGAATGAGGAGATAGTATCCAAATCTTTCAAAGCTATGATATTTATCTAAGTGGCTGAAAATACGGCTTAATTCTCTTGATCTCAAAATTAAATTACAAGGCAGTTCGCCAGACGTGAAAACTGCTCGCATCGGGTTTCGTTGCTTTGATCGAGTGATGCTTCAACCAGTTTTTTTATGAAATATCTAATCATTTCGTTGACCTTTGGAATCTTATTTTCAAGCACGAGCCAAGCGCAAAGAAAGTATTTTCAAACCTTTGATGATTGTCTTTTGCTCAAGACTTCCATCTCCAATAGCTCCTTGAATCTCAGCCTTTCTCCTAGGTCAAATGGCCTTACCAAGTTCTCAAAGCTAATTTGGTACCGCCCCAGTGTGCAGAACACGATCGGAATTGGCTTGGGATTCAAGGATTTAGCCCTGCATTTTAATTTCAAGTTAAGACAAAACGCTACGATTGAGGCCAGGCAGGGGAACAGCAAATATTCAGACTTACAAATTCATTCCTACGGGAAAAAATTAGGCTACGATATCTATTATCAAACCTATAAAGGCTATTACATTGAAAATCTGGACAACTTCGTGAATGGACTTTTTAGCGGCAATCAATTGCAACAAAGGGATGATTTGAGGTTAAAAAACTTCTCCACCAATGTGTTCTATGTTTTCAATCCCCAAAAATTCTCTTACCGTTCTGCTTTCGTACTTGACGAAAAACAACTTAGAAGTGGCGGTTCTTTTATACTAACGGGTTCTTTGGGATATTTCCAAGTGTCTGCGGACTCGAGTATTGTCCCCTCGAATACGGACATAGCATTTCACTCCAAAGCTCATTTCAATCAGGTCGATTTTTATACGTTGGCAGTTACGCCGGGCTATGCGCATAATTTCGTATTTCCCAAAGGTTTTTATTTCAGCGTGGGTGTTTCTGGCTTGATTGGTTTGCAGTATCACGAAGGTCACGCTGAAGAATATGCCAACAAAGGCTTCCATTATTTTTTAAAAGGTATTTTCAAATCTTCGCTGGGCTATAATGTAGAAAAGTGGGTAGCAGGGATATCACTGACCACGGATATTCAAGGGATGAATACCGAATTTGTCCAATTTAGAACCAATAATTTGAATATATCACTATTTCTAGCCCGTAGAATCAGAGTCAAGTGGATGAAAGGGAAAAAGTCATTCCTCGAGTTTTTGAGCAAAAAGAGAAACCGGGCGCCAAGGTCTTCTCACTCACTCACGCCCGTAGGATATCGTAAATAAAATCATTTTTCCCAAACAACCGTTTGTTTTATAAATTTAAAACTGTAACTTACAAGCCGAAACCTATAACCTATATTTAGATTGCCTTTACAAAAAACCAACAAAGACGAAATCACCGAGAAAGTCGCTGAGATCATTAATTTGAACGGCTATCACGCGACCTCGATGCAGCAGTTCGCAGATGCTTGTGGGCTGGAGAAGGGAAGCTTTTATCATTATTTCAAAGGAGGCAAGAAAGAATTGGTGCAAGCCGCTTTGCGACATGCCCTAGAATTTTTTAAGGAAAAAGTATTCAGCAAGGCTTATGACGAGCGATACAGTCCGCAGGAGCGATTGACCAAAATGCTCGATATCAAATACCGGCTCGTGTCTAAAAATTTGCAAGGTTGCCTTTTTGGGAATATTGCCCTAGAAACCGCACGTCACGCCAAGGCCAGAGATACGAAAGGAGGCAAGGATGATGAGCAAACTTATGAGGCATTCCAACCCATCATTCAAGCGTTTTTTGATGCGTGGCAGGCCGCCCTTGTCCACCTTTTGCGTACCAAATATCCCATAGATATGGCTCAGCCAAAAGCCTCCGCCTGGATTGCTCAGGCCGAAGGAGCCATGGTGCTAATGAAAGCTTATCAAAATGAACAGTTTTTAATGGATCATCAAGCTCAGATTTTAAAAGAATTTTCAAGTTAAAAAATTTACCTATAATTTTACCAAACGTTTGTTCAAAAATGGAAGCACAAAACACAAACCCACGCCTAGCTTGGCTCCAACAACAAATCGGCCAAGACATGACCAATAGTCCCTCACCCTTTGCCCATTGGCTCAAAGGAACACTTCTAGAAGTCCATGAAGATGGAATCAAGGCTTCTTACACGGTTCGCAAGGAAATGACCAATCCCGTGGGTATGCTCCACGGAGGGGTGATTGCGGGTATCTTTGATGATCTGCTCGGTACGACTTTTTTTTCTATGAATACGGAGTATTTTTATCCAACCGTGGATTTGAACGTGATTTATTTTGCCTCGGCTCGGGAAGGAGAGGTGGTCGAGTGCGCTACCAAAGTGATCAAAAAAGGAAAAACCGTTATTTACACCGAAGCCACTTTGCATAATGCGGAGGGAAAACTCTTGGCCAAAGCGGGCAGTAATATCGTGAAGAGTAGCCTGAAAATCTGATATCTCCGCCCAGCTTGCCCAAACAGTCTTTCTCTCCAAATGGGGCAAGACTTGTGAAACGATGGGTTTTTTTCCTAAAAGAAGTTTAACTTGCGTGTGTCCAACACCAATTTTTAATCTTTTGGGTATATAGTCGGTAAATATCATGAAAGAATTGAGGTATAATTTCCGATACTTTGACCAATGTAATCTTTGCGAAAGCGATTCATCCCAGTTTAAAGTTTTGGGCAAGCGACTTAATCAATCACAGGGAAAACAACCTCGTAAGAAAACGGGCATCGCTACCACCGTGGTGCAATGCAAACATTGTGGGCTGATCTTTTCTAATCCGCAACCTGTACCTTATGATATTCAAGATCACTACGGCACACCTCCCGAAGATTATTGGAAAGAAGAATATTTCAAGGTGCACGCGCATTATTTTAAAGAACAGATACAATGGCTACAAAAACTTAGGGATACAGAACCCACAATCAAAACTCTAGATATAGGAGCCGGTATCGGGAAATGTATGCTGGCCATGCAAAAGCAAGGTTGGGACGCTTATGGTCTTGAACCCTCGGAGCCTTTCTACCGCAGAGCCATCGAGCGGATGGGATTGAGCCCCCAACGTTTGCAGCTTGCCTCTATCGAGACGGCAGATTATTCAGCATCTTCGTTTGATTTTATCACGTTTGGGGCAGTTTTAGAGCACCTTTACGATCCTTCTGCCTCCATTCGTAAAGCACTGTATTGGCTCAAACCGGGAGGAATCATTCACATAGAAGTACCCAGTTCGGATTGGCTGGTCAATAAGCTTTTAAATTGGTACTATCAATTCCGAGGAACGGACTATGTCAGTAATATTAGCCCGATGCATGCTCCTTTTCATCTTTATGAATTTTCTTTGAAATCTTTTGAGGCACATAGTCAAAAAAATGCTTACGAAATAGCTGACCATGGTTATTATGTTTGCGATACCTATCTTCCCAAGGCCATAGATTTCTTTATCAAACCTTATATGAAGTGGACGGATACGGGTATGCAATTAGTAGTTTGGCTTCGGAAAACCTAGAATGGATGAGCTGTGGTCTTTTGGACGCGTTTCTTTTGGAGATGACTCATATATTTTTTCAGGTAAGGATAGCTCAACACGGCCAACAAGATCACAAGAGTTCCCAAATAGAAACCACTGGTCATCTTTTCTTTTTCCCCAAATACCAAGAAGGCCAGCACGATTCCGTAGACAGGTTCCAAGTTTACGGTCAGATTGACGGCAAAAGGTGAAAACTTTTTCATCAATTTCACACCCATAGAATAAGCATAGACCGTACAGATGCCCGCTAAAATCAGCACATAGAATACATCCAAGCCCGTCATCGTGAATTGCAGTCCTTTGCCATCAGTAAGAAACAGCGCGTAAAAAGGGAAGAACAAAGTAATACTCAGGCAGGCACCTGCCATCTCGTAAAAAGTAATCACGAAATGATTGTGTCTCTGAATCAATTTGCCATTGATTACGCTAAAGAGTGCCGCCAACAAAGCGGATAAAACCGCCATCGTTAAACCCAATAGATGCCCGAATTCAAAGCGAAAAATAATATACAAGCCAAAAATAATGACCAGAGCCAATAAGATTTCGTAGCTCCTTACTTTTCGCTTGTAGAAGATCGGTTCTAAGAATCCCGTCCAGAGTGAACCCGTGGTCATCCCGGCCAAACAGACCGAAGCCGTAGATACTTTGGCCGCCCCAAAAAACAGTATCCAATGCGCTCCGATGATGGCTCCCGTTCCTAAGATGATCAGCATTTCTTTGAAGGCCAAGCGAAAACCCAATCTCTTCTGATACACCATCCAAGCCAGCATGATCGAGGCCAAGAGAGTCCGATAAAAGACCAGTTCTACCGAAGGGAGGCTAATCAATAAACCCAAAATGGCCGTGAAACCCCAAATCCATACGATCAGATGTAGTTGTAAATAATCTTTGAGTTGTGGCATGGTGCTTTATCATTTGCAGGCTGCAAGTTACAAGTTTTTCACGGAAGCATTTCATTGAGATAAGAATTAGAAAGCATAAGTCAAAGCTTGAAATCTGCCACTGACTATTTTGGCAAACGCCGATACATAATCAAACCAATGGCGCAAAAAACTAAGTTGGGTATCCAGGCGGAGAGTTGAGGGGGAATGCCTCCTTTCTGAGCAAAGGTGCGGCTAATCACGATTAAGAGAATGTAAGTAAAAGCGAGTACGAAGCCAAAAGCGATTTGCAGTCCTGTTCCACCTCGGGTTTTACGCGCTGAAACAATCACGCCAATGATAGTCAGGATGATAATAGAAAAGGGATAAGCGAATCGTTCGTAGCGTTCTACTAGATAAATTTCTACATCATCCGCACCACGGAGCCGTAATTCGGCAATGTAGGCGTTGAGCTCGGTGAGGGTCAATTGCTCATTGAGGCGGTGCTTGGTCTCGAAGTCTTTGGGACGCATGTTGATGATGGTATCGGTTTTACTCCCGTAGGTGATTTCTTCTTTTCCCTGACGAAAAGTGCGAAGCTTATAATTAGAAAGAGTCCATTTTTCCTTTTCTTCATCCCAATGGATACGGGGAGATTCTAGCTTGCTAATGAGTTCATTGCTGTCTACTTCTTCAATCGTAAAACGATAACCGGTATGTGAGATATTATCATAGCTTTCCAGATAGACATAAGTGCGGGGGGCTACTTTCATATGCACATTGCGTTCATTGAAGTAGAATTTATCGCGAACGTAATTATTCTCAAAATTATTCCTTACCTTATTAGCGTTGGGAACGGTCCAATTAATCAGAAAAAAAACCATCGTCCCGATCATAACCGAACCGATAAAGTAAGGAACCAAGATACGCGCAAAGCTAATGCCCGTGCTAATCATTGCCACGATTTCGGTATGTGTAGCCAATTTAGCCGTTACGAAGACCGCCGTGATAAAAATAATCAGTGGGCTGAGCATATTGGCATAGTAGGGGACGAAATTGGCATAATACTCCGAAATAATACGCCAAGTCGTGAGGTCAGGATGATTGAAATCCTCGATTTTTTCGGCCAAATCAATCACGATTAACACGGCAATCAAGACCAGCACGGTAAACACGTAGGTTACCAAAAACTTTTTTAATATGTACCAGTCCAGTTTTTTCATAAACTAATTTGCAATTTCAAAGCTGCTAATTTAATTTCTATTTGCTTGTCAACCGTGTCTTGAGCGTTAAAGTTTGTTAATCCATTTTTGATTTTTTATGCAACGCTACAGCCGCTGCATGAGTTTGGGAAGCATTTGATTTTTCCAACGTAGAAAATTACCCTCCTCGATTTTTTGTCGGGCTTGCTTGACTAGCCACAGGTAAAAAGTCAGGTTGTGCACACTGGCAATTTGCCCGCCTAATAGCTCTTTACTATGGATCAAATGCCTTAAATAAGCCTTAGGATAAGAGGTGCTGACGTAACCGCCTAATGCCCGATCGATGGGGCTGTCATCATATTCCCATTTTTTGTTTTTGATGTTCATGATTCCCTGAGTGGTATAGAGAATACCGTGCCGAGCATTGCGCGTTGGGAGCACACAATCAAACATATCTACGCCCAAGGCAATGCACTCCAGAATATTCTCAGGAGTTCCTACTCCCATCAAATAGCGAGGTTTGGCTCGGGGTAAAATACCGCAGACCAGTTCGGTAAATTCGTACATAATTTCCGCAGATTCTCCCACGGAAAGCCCTCCGATGGCATTCCCTTCGCTTTCGGTGGCCGCGACAAACTCTGCCGATTGTGTCCTCAAATCCCGATAGGTACTACCTTGTACGATCGGGAAGAGGGTTTGAGGATGATCGTATTTTGCCTCGGTTTCTTGGAAGCGTTTTTGGCAACGCCTGAGCCAGCGATGAGTCATTTCCATCGAGTCCTTGGCGTATTGATACTCGCTGGGGTAGGGTGGGCATTCATCAAAAGCCATGATGATATCTGCCCCGATACTTCGCTGGATATCTATGACATTTTCTGGGGTAAATACATGCCGAGAACCATCAATGTGCGATTGAAAGGTCACGCCTTCCTCCTTGATCTTGCGTGTACCTGCCAGCGAATACACTTGGTAGCCTCCACTGTCGGTCAGGATGGGTTTTTGCCAACCATTAAAAGCGTGCAAGCCACCGATTTTTTCCAAGACTTCCAAGCCAGGGCGCAGGTACAGATGATAAGTATTTCCTAAAATAATTTCTGCGGCAATATCTGTTTCTAGTTCTCTTTGATGAACCGCCTTGACGGAGCCTACCGTGCCTACGGGCATAAAAATAGGCGTTTGGATGCTTCCTCGTGGAGTTTGCAAGGTGCCGGCGCGGGCTTGTGAATGGGGGTCTTGGGCTTTTATTTGAAATTGAATGCTCATAATTTGAATGCTTGCAGGGCGGAATGGCTATTTGTGTTATGGTTAAATGGTTGAGTCATTTGATCTAAAAACAATTGAGCTACGGAACTATGAAAATATGGATTCTCAGTGGTCAAATTGTTTCGCAATTTACAATTTAAATAATTCTTTACTTTCTAGGATAATTTTTCTAATTTCAAATCGGAACAAGAAACAGCGTTTATTCTTAATTCTCGACCTTTTTATGCAAAAATTTTACTCTATGATCCTAGTCTGTCTGGGGCTAGGATGCTTACCTGTCTACACGCAATCCAAAATACAAGGCTGGGTTACTGACCAAACAGGTCAGCGTATGCCTTACACCCGTGTCTCTATTAATGAAAAAACACAACTTGTCAGTGATGCCAAAGGGTATTTTGAAATCCATCCCGAAGTGTCGTTTTATAAACCCAAACAAGTACAAGTACAAAAGCACGGCTATTTGCTCAAAGAATGGTACTATGGAAATGCCGAAATGAAGATTATCCTAGAACCTAGTTTTACGATTCAAGGGCACGTAAAAAATGTAGAAAATCTGCCTATTCCCGATATGAACGTGCTTTTGGTAGGAGTAGCCGGGATGAAGCCCACACAAACGGATGAGCAGGGCTACTTTCGTTTGGAAGTGCCCAGTTCTCAGAATATCAAAGAGGAAAACTTGCTCATTGCCTTCGATTCAGAACGTTACCGGAGCAAGGTCAATTATGAAATGTTTTTCAGAGATAGTAATCACGTGGATTTTGTCGTAGAGTTCGTGCCTCGCCGTGTCAAAAAAGTCAAAATCTTAGACCAAGATCAGCAACCGCTCACCGGAGTCAGTATATGGGTGGATGATGTGAAATACTTTAGTGATCTACAAGGAGAATTCCAAACCCCTGCCACCGTAAGCGATTACAGTGGATTTCGTGCAGAAGCTTTTTGCATCAGCCAGTTAGAATACGATCGTCAAGAAGCGATGATGCGTGTCTATTTGCGCCACCCGAAAGCAGGTGAAACAAATCAGCCCAAGGAGCTCAATTGGCTAGAAGACCGAATGGTTAAGAAGATTGACTAGTTATGAACTTAGGGAGTCTTGCCCTGGCTTTTGAATAACTTCGTACAACTCTTTGCATTCAGCATAAAGTTGAAAGCGCATAAGTTGAACAAATTCTTCAATATCTTGATTGAGTTGCTTTACCTGAAAAGCGATTTCCTGCAAGTTCCCGAGTGCTTCACTTTTTGATTCTAAGGAGTTCAGACATATGACCGACGGTAATGTGGGCTGGTTGTCAGCAGCTTTGCTGAGTGTCTTTTGGATAAAAGTGAAGGTTTTGTAAGAAGTAACAGGTATTTTTCTCAGCTTTTCTTTTTCTAAATGTCCGATATCTTCGCGGAATTTATCGTGAAGCAACTGGAGCATTTTACCCATGGATCTGAGATTGGACACGAAATGAGGGCTGGGCATGGAAGTTTTTTCTGCCATAAATAGATTTTTGGAAGCTTAGGTTAATAGTGAGTTTGCTTATAGTTTAATTTTGAGCCGCAGCAGCTTTCTATTAGAGTCTGATTTTATAAAAAAATTTTTCTTCAATCGCGAAAGCTATTTACTTATAATTTTGTTTTATCAGAAAGTGAAAGCGCTAGGTTTTTTTGATGCTTATTCTTGTCTCTACTTACGTCTACGCCTGCTAAATGTTATAGCATCTTGTCCAAATCGGGTAATTATACTAAGATATGAGTAAATACCATCTCATCCCTATTAAGGACGAAAACTTAACCCAAATACCAGCCAGCCTCTATCGGTATTCGGTCTGGAAGCGACAAAGCACCGAAGAAATCAGCCACTAAGCATAAATAAAAGACGAATCAAAAACCTATTAGGAAATTTACTAAAATGATCGAAGTACTTGGACTCGGAATGGGACGTACAGGCACGCTTTCTCTGAAGCTAGCTCTGGAAAAAATCGGTTTTGCCCGGTGCTATCACATGGAAACCCTGCTACAGAATCCTGCTGATGTCAAATATTGGAAAGAAATAGACCGTAAGGGACAGACGGACTGGCAAGCCCTCTTCCAAAACTATCAGGCTGCCGTAGATTTCCCCAGCATTGCATATTACCACGAACTGCTCAAAGCTTTTCCCGAGGCCAAATGCATCCTCACCCTCAGAGACCCCGAGGCCTGGTACGAGAGTGCCAGCGAGACAATTTTAGACGCAGAGCCGGGTTTGATAGACAAAATGATGATGAGCTTTCGGTTGCCTTTCTCCAGGCGCCTCAGGAATTTGATCCAGGTTTTCCAACTGACCCATAAATTTTGGGTGCACCACGCGGGGCGAAAATACAAGCAAAAAGACATCGCTATCGCCTTTTACCAGCGCTGGAATGAGCAAATTCAGCTAGAAATTCCCGCCAACCGCCTCCTGGTCTATCAAGTCCAAGAAGGCTGGGAGCCCCTCTGTGATTTTTTAGAGCAGCCTGTGCCAGAGGAACCTTTTCCGAAGGCAAATCAGCGGTCCGAGTTCAAGGCAAAGAACAAGGAACTCCTGTCCTGGTAAGACAAAAGCATTCGAGTACGCACTCAGGGTCTGAGGATGGATTGAGCTTTTTTGGGACAGAAGGGCTTAGCCATAATAGCCTATTCCACCCTATAAATCAACCCATCTCGCATCTCCACCTTGCGGTCGCTCAGGTCGGCTAGTTCTTTGTTGTGGGTTACGATCACGAAAGTTTGCTGGAATTCCTTGCGTAGTTGTAAGAAAAGCTGATGCAATTCCTGTGAGTTTTGGGAGTCCAGATTTCCACTTGGTTCGTCGGCAAAAACTACTTTGGGCGAATTAATCAAAGCCCGGGCAATGGCCGCCCGCTGCTGTTCCCCTCCCGACATTTCGGAGGGCAAATGCTTGGCCCTCGCTTGAATACCCAATACTTCCAAGATTTCCAGGGCGCGACTTTCTACTTTTTTGCCCGAAGCACCTCCCAAATAAGCGGGCATACAGACATTTTCCAAAGCGGTAAATTCGGGGAGTAAATGATGGAACTGGAAAACAAAGCCAATGTGGCGATTGCGAAAATGTGCTAACTGATTCCCCCGAATAGAACGAAGCATTACCCCATCCAGACTTACTTCGCCCTCGTCAGGATGGTCCAAAGTGCCCAAAATGTGAAGCAAAGTACTTTTGCCCGCGCCCGAAGCACCCACGATCGAGACAATCTCGCCTTCTTCTACCTGAAAATCAATGCCTTTCAAAACCTGTAAATCACCATAGGCTTTGCTAATGTGCTTGGCTTCTATCATTATATTCTCTATTAAATGCTGTGATCAAAAAAAATAATTCTCACCAAAAGAGCGTGGAAAATGGCCTATTGTCAACTGAACTATAAATTGTAAAACAGTTCAGGAGCGCAAATTCATCATCTTTTGCTAAAAGGACAAAGATAAAAGATAAAACGGTTCTTATCACGAATGGTCATCTTAGCCATTCTAAAATAAAAAAATCATCTTGCGGAAAGTTAGGTTTTTGACATATCACGTCTGAATGATACAGGAGTCAGTATAGAACTACTTTGCTAGTTTTTCGATAAAATGTAATTTTAGTACTTCCAAATATGGGATAATTTAGCTACATTCGTGATATATTTCAGATTTTTCCAAACCTGTCTGAAATCATACTTGAATAAAATTCCATATTACTTACTCTCCAAAGTAAGTACTGCACTCATTCTATATCGCCTGATAAACAATGAGTTGATGCCATTTTAATTGAGAGTGCCGTCTCGATTTAATCCTCATTCACGCTTTTCTTCTGATTTTTATCCAAAATTGCTATTTGACCTAAGTCAGTGAAGAGGAAGCATTATATCCTTCAGTAGAAACATCAATAGCTTTATTATTCATCCATATCCATTCATCTATGTATTATTATTCTTTATTTTTTACAGGTTTATGGGCTTATCTCTGGCTGGGATTGGGAGGATCTCAGACCCAAGCCCAATCGACGACTTATCAGATCAATTTTTCTGACCAGAATACGACCATTCTGGAGCCTTGGCACCGAGACTACGGCGAGCCCTACGGGGCAAAAGCCAATGCATTGACCTACGGCTGGGTGGCGAACCCGGGCACTAATCAATCGCTTGATCTAAGAGGGCAAGGACGCTTCCGCGCTAATACAGGGTTAGGCTTGATTCAGTCTACACTGATACACACGTCTGATGACAATGGTCAATTGGCTTATTGGGAAATTGCCTTGCCCATAGGTACTTACGAAGTAGAAGCAACCGTGGGCGATGCGGGAGGATTTACGGATAGCCGCCACGCCGTCAAAGTTGAGGGGCAAGAATTGATCGCCCCCTCTGTGCCCGAACGCAAGCAACTCCTCACTCGAAAACAAAATATTTTGGTGCAGGACGGACGCCTGACCTTGGATATGAGTGCGGGAGAAAATGTAAAATTAGTGTCTTTGGTGATTAAAAGCCTCCCCAAAATGGAGGAAGTTGATTGGAAATATCGCTTGAATTTCCAGACCGCCAGCACCCCCACTCCCAGAGATTATCTAGGTGATGTGGGATTGGGCTTTGGCTTTCGGCAAATTCTGGAAGAAGACACCCTGCATTATGGTTGGGTTCATCCTCAGGATCAAACTCCTTTTGATAATCGCCCGAATGCCCGTTATCGTGGAGAAGCTCCTGTCGAGTTACACAGCTTCAACCATATGCAAAAAACATCCACACCTCTTCTTTGGGAAATAAAACTACCCAACGGAAAGTATCGAGTGAGGGTCGCTGCTGGGGACAATTATTTTTTTGATAGTCACCATATTATTTCCGCCGAAGGCACAGAAGTACTCAATCACAATCAATTATCCGATAATACTTTTGGATTTTCTGAAGGCGAAGCAGAGGTGGAAGTGCTAGACGGAAAGCTCACCCTGCGTGCTTCGGGCGTAAATACGAAAATATCCTATCTCTGGATCGCGCCACTCACCCCTCCGTTGACACCACCGATTAACCCACCGCAACCTGACTCAGGAGCCAAGCTGGTGCTAGAGAATATGGATCACTTTCCAGCAGATGACGAACTCACTTTCAGCCGTATCCAAAACCCTTGGACGGGCTGGATTGGTAATCAACCCGCCAATGCCAACCACGATCAGGTAAATTTGCGTTTGCACAATCGGGGTGTTTCTGAATTAAGCATCCACACGCTCCACCTCAGCAATCCCGAAGGCTGGCAGATCGTAGAGATTAATCAGCAAGCCTTCGTCGCGGAAGAGGATTTACCTTTGAAGATTGCCCCCGGTCAATATCAAGAGCTTTTGATTCAATTTGTACAAGTAGACCCACCCAATAGTCAGTTTGTACCCACCAAGGTGCTGCACGATACGCTGGAAATTGTATCCAATGATCTACAGATTAAGCACGAAGTAGTGCTACACGGACTCTGGCAACGCAATGGCGAGGGCAACCGTGAACCTACGGTACAGGAAATCATCGAGGCTTTTGGTTTCCGCACTCAGACTGGATTTGGCCGCAAGAAAGATGGCAACGACTCTATCCCTACCGGCGATGAAGTGATTGTGAATTTTTGGGAAAGAGCTAACCCTAACCAAGCAATTTATGTAAGACAATTAGCCGCTTATCATGGTTGCTGCCGGACAGGCGAAAGCTTCCGCTACGAGAGTAGTGAACCTTTTACCAAAAAAGGCAGTGGATTTGTACTCGCGCACATGGGGCTAGACGCGCAGACCTTACTTCCCCGAAGAAATCAGATACGCCAGCCAGGTAATTTTGGCCGACCCGCCGAAGGAACCTTCCCCGATACACTAGATACTTTTTTTAATGTTTCGGTACTCAATGATTGTAGCTACTCCAATCTAAATCCACCGCAGGGCTGGCGACCCGATACACCAGGTGAGGTCGGTATCCGAGTGTGGCGGGTCGTAGATGCTCAGGGCAAAGTGGTTCCGAATGCTTATATCATGGCAAATGATTATTTGGGAACCAATTTCACCAACTACGATTACAATGATAATGTCTACTATGTCAGCAATATACGTCCTGTCTATGGCAAAATTGCTCAGGTAGCTCTCCACGCTGGGAATGGACTAAGCGGAAATCCTCAGGAGAATCAATCGGCGATGCACTTCGCACCTACCGACTCACCACAGAGCACGGAACTGACCTTGTTCCTAAGCCATCGGGTGACTTCCCGCTATAATGCACTCGTTCCTGATATTACCGTGAAAAAAGCGGAAATTGTGGGTGCAAATGCGCAGGCTTTTCAGCTCGTCAATCCAAGTTTTCCGTTTACCTTGAGTGCAGGTCAAAACCGTGGGCTGAGTGTGAAATTTATACCGACTTCCTCGGGTCTAAAACAAGCCACCTTACGCTTGCAATACGATCAGGGACAATGGCTGGAGATTCCTCTGTTTGGAAGCACCACCGACTGGCAGGTAGCAAAGCGCATCAAAGCGGCTCGTCCGAATACAACGGCCTTGCTAATAAATGGCCTAGCTTGGGAATCAGATATTCCCTACCGAGTAGCAGGTAATGGTTATAAACTGGACAATATCAATGATTTTAGTACCGAAATCCAAGGTACAGACTGGGATGCACTTTACCGTTCTTATATGTCTTCGGATGCGAATCTAAAGCCGATTGCCTATCAAGTTCCTCTGGCCAACGGAACTTATACAATACGCTTGCATTTTTCTGAAAATTTCTGGACTGGTACGAATCAGCGAATTAATCACGTGGAAATCGAGGATAAAACACTGGCGACTGGGCTGGATATTTTCGCTGAAAGTGCAGGTATGCACCGTGCTTTGGTGAAGGATTTTTTGGTAATGGTAGAAGACAGTTTATTGGAATTGGAATTTATTCCCCTGAGAGATCGTCCATCCATCTGTGCCATTGAGATTTATGCACAATCAGGCGCAAGCTCAGCCCGAAGCATCGCCCTTATTTCCGAATCGCTAGATAGAAAGCATACCGAGTTGTTCAGAGATTTACAGGTTTATCCTAATCCGGTGGGAGATTATTTACACCTGCGTGTTCCTGCTCGGGAAGGGGCTTCTGAAAAAGTACATCTAGAACTGCGAGATACGCGTGGGCAGTTACTTTTCCAAAGCAATGATTTATTATCAGCTAGCGAGCAAGCCTTGAATCAGTATCTACCCAGAGTAGTCTCAGGTACGTATTTACTAACCATTCGCAACGCGGAGGGAGTGAAGCACATTCGCTTGGTAAAATAGATACTAAATATTTAGAAGTTTCATGAGTCATCCCAAATTTTGGGATGACTTATGAAGTACAGCTACTCATTAACTTTTGCTATATCCGTGCATATTTACAAAAAATCACTGCCCTTGCCCCAGAGAATAACCTCTCACGCCATCAAACTCGTAGAGATTTTCTGTTTTGATAATATCTACCTCTTCGCGTAGGGCTTTTTCCAAGATTTGGAGAATATTTTCTTTAGCTACGGGCTGCCCCTGTGGGTCTTCGTAGCGGCATCGCCAGTGGTCGGTACAAAAAGTTTCTTCAAAGCCTTCTGGCCAAACTTTCACACCTCGGTTGGTAATCATGCTTAGCTTGATTTTACCATTGAGTCTTTGGAGTTTTTCGGCTAAGGTATTGGGGTTATTTCCTTTCCAATCCACGAAAATATCCACTCCTTTTAAGACTTTGTGAGCAGGTTTGGGGCGACGGTACGTGGGTATCTGTAGTTTTACCTCTTTGGCATATTCTACGGTACTTAGTACTTTTGGCTGGCGACCCAAGCGAGAGATAATTGCTTCGGCAAAGGCTTCGGTACTGACCATTTGCGTACTGACTCCTTCTTGATAAATATCCGCCGTGTGCATGCCCTCTTCAATGGCGCAAGACCAGGCATTTTTGACAGTTTCGGCTACTTCGGGTTGACCGATATGATTCAACATCATCACGGCCGCGCGGAGCAATCCTGAGGGGTTAGCCTTGTTTTGTCCGGCAATATCAGGGGCAGAGCCGTGGATGGCCTCGAACATGGCGCATCTTTGTCCGATATTAGCCGTGCCTGCCAAGCCAATCGAGCCAGAAATCTGCGCGGCAATATCCGAGACAATATCACCATAGAGATTCGGCATAACGATCACCTCGAACATCTCTGGCGTGTCTGCCAAGCGGGCGGCTCCAATGTCTACAATCCAATTATCTGCTTGGATATCAGGATATTCTTGGGCAATTTCTTTAAATACCTGATGGAATAAGCCATCCGTGTGCTTCATGATATTATCTTTGATAAAGCAACTTACTTTCTGGCGCTGATAAAGTCGTGCGTATTCGAAAGCATAGCGGACAATTTTTTCACAGCCCGGGCGGGTAATGAGCTTCAGGCATTGGACAACCTCATCGGTTTGTTGATGTTCGATCCCAGCGTAGAGATCTTCTTCATTCTCACGGATAATAACCACGTCCATATCAGGGTGTTTGGTACGGACAAAGGGGTGAAAGCTCTTGCAGGGTCTGACATTTGCGTAAAGCCCGAGTGTTTTGCGAAGTGTTACATTCAAGCTTTTATAGCCTCCGCCTTGAGGCGTGGTGATGGGTGCTTTGAGAAATACTTTATTTTCACGAATGCTATTCCAAGCAGCTTGATCAATGCCACTGGTGTTTCCAGATAAATACACCTTTTCTCCGATCTCGATTTCTTCCCACTGGATCTGGGCTTTGGCGGCTTTTAGAATCTCTAAAGTGGCATTCATAATCTCGGGGCCAATTCCATCCCCTTTGGCAACGGTGATTTTTTGCATTTTCTTATCGTTTAGTTTTTGTTTAATGCAAAGAAAATAAAATTAATCCATATATTTTATTTATATATTTGATGATAAACATAAGATTATTTTATGATTACTTCTATGAAAGCGATCATGCTCACAGATGGCTTTGGTTTTACCCGTTTGCTTCCAGCTAGTTAGCGTAGAACTCAGATCAGCGAATAACCACTGATATCTCCATCCTTTTTCACGAATTGTCCATTCAAACTGAGGTGAAGTAAGGCTAGGTTTGCCATGTGTTTTTTTGGAAACTTTAAATTTTAGAGATCATGAAAAAGCTAATTGTGTCTTTAGCGATTTTTTTCAACTGTTTTAATTTTTTATTTAGTCAAACCAAAACTACCCATTCGATGGAAAAAGGATCATCAAATCAAAGTGAAAATCTAGGATTACTCGTTTTGCTGAAAGCTCAGGAGGGCAAAGCGGAGGAACTGCGAGAATTTTTAATCTCCGCTCAGCCGCTGGTCGAGCAAGAAGCACAGACCTTAAGCTGGTACGCTTTTCAGTTGGATGAGCAAACTTTTGGCATCTTTGATACCTTCGAGAAAGAAGCAGGACGCCAAGCACACCTGAAGGGAAAAGTAGCAGAGGCTCTGGTCGCCAATGCCGAACATCTTCTGGCCTCAACCGATCTCGAGAAAGCCATACAGCCCGTGGAAATTCTTGCGGCACAAAATGAGCCAACCCGTCCAGAGCATCTTGGCTTACTGGTTAAGATGAAGGCTCAGTCAGGTAAGGAGGCGGAGCTAGAAACCTTTCTGAAGTCTGGCCTAAGCTTGGTGCAACAAGAGAAGGATACACGAGCTTGGTATGCCTTCAAAATAGGAGCGGATACCTATGCTATCTTTGATACATTTGCGCAGGAAGCAGGACGCCAAGCGCACCTAAAAGGAGAAGTAGCCAAAGCTTTGCTAGAGCAGGCTCCGAATTTGTTGAACGGCTTTGCGGCCAGTGATATCCAGTCTACTTCTATTTTAGCGAAGAAGTAAACATTTTTGTCAATACGATCAGGCTTTGCTTTGGGGTAGAGCTTGGTCTTTTTCTAAAGAATTAATATGCTCATCAATCGCCAAAACGGAGAATTAGCCTTTCAAATAGCCGACTGTTCAAGTTACTCATGTTTTAGTACTACCCAGCGATTGGATTACTATACGATTCTTTTGCTTGAAAGTGGAGAAATGACCTTACACGTAGATTTGAGTGTTTATCGACTCTCGGCACCGGCACTCATTTTTATCTCGCCCTATCAGCCTTTTTCTATACCCACCGAAGGAGAGTTCAGCGGGCGATTTCTGCATTTTCATCCTGATTTCTTCTGCACTTATCGATACCAAAACGAAATTGAAACCGAGGGCGTGTTGTTTGGTAATATTGCTGAACCTCCATTTTTCAAAGTCAAATCAACGGACTTGTTTGTCAAGCTGCTCGAGCAGATGAAACACGAAGTGAATACTCAGGACATGGCCTACCACGAAGCACTCGTTTCTTATCTCAAAATTTATCTGATCCATGCCGTGCGAGAAAAAAGTAGACAGCAAGCACCGCATTCAGACTCCCCTCTGCCTCCAGAATCTTTGCTGCTACAGGAATTGATGTACTATATCAACAAATATTATCGTAGCAAACATGCTCCCAGCGACTACGCTGACCTGCTCAATACCTCTCGTAGTAATTTGGCTAAGTTGGTCAAAGATGCTTTTAATAAAACCCTTTCCGATCTGATTGCCCAAAGAGTTTTAAGGGAAGCCAAGCGAGAGTTATATCTCACAGCCAAATCTATTAAGGAGATTGCTTACGAGTTGGGTTTTGAGGATGAATATTATTTTAGCCGTTTTTTCAAAAAGCAAACCTCGATTTCACCTAGCAAGTATCGCAAAACGGTGGGCTTTGCCAAGCAAGCACTTTTACCCTAAATCAAAAAAGCCTCGATGGGAGGGGGCGTCCAAACGGTGGCAAAACCCGCCTGACCAATTTCAGGAGCTACGGTTGCCAAGGTATCCCACCAGATTCCTCCGGCATTGACATTGGTTAAATCTCCGGGGTGGGAATTCCAATAGAATCCTTGCAAAATGACATCTTGTGCTTGTATGGGTCTGGCCATCCAGAAAGACGAGCACAAGAACGCGAGAAGCAGTAAGGGCTTTTTCCATAAAATTTGGAAAGACAGGCGCGCAGAAAAGTTGTCTCTCCTGAGGAGCCTGTTTTGTAACATATTTTGTGAAAAGGTTAGTGAAAAATTAAGATTGATTGCTTGTGTGCTGATCTTGAATAGTATTTATGGAAGAAAAGCTGAATTTTGTTAGTTCTTTGAGAAGAGTTAGCCCGAAGGAGGGAGGAGAGAAAAGTTAGGTTCTACGAAGATTTTGCGATCTCCACGGACTTGATCTAATGACACAGTTGAATTTGTAATTTGAAATCTGCAATTTGCATTCAAAAAAATACTTTTACGATGAGCTACTACCGACAAATTGATCACGTACGCTACGTGAGTAACCTCTTGGAAGCCGCCGAAAGACTTACCACGGGGCGAGGCGAAAGCCGAATCTCTTACGAGGAAATCCAAGAAATTTACGCTTTGGCCGAAGATGGGCCGGGCATTACCGCCACCGAACTCCGTACCATTCAATACATCGTGGATCATTACACCTTGACTGATAAAGCCCAGCGTTGGCTAGATGAAAAGATGGAAGCGGACCACCAACTTAGTTTGGACGAGCAACTAAGAAAAATCTTAACCGAAGAGTTTGACGTACCCGATTTGAACTTGATTTTCTCTGAGGAAGAGTTTCAAGCACAGCGCGTCCAGTTTGGCCCCGAATCGCAAAAGCCTACTGACTTATTACGCCAGGCGCTTCAAGTTATCTTGAATGACGATCAAGAGCCTCGTTCCATATTCAATGGGGTGGTTGATTTGCCAGACCTGATGGATCCTGAGCAGTTTGATAACGAAGCAGCTCGTAAAGAAGCGGTACAGCAGCGAATCTTGAGCCTTCTCAAAACGGCCACTTTGGAGTTACTTCCTATTGAATTACCTGATAATAATCCAGTAGATGGCGAGCCTATTGAAGAAAATTGGGAGTTTTTTGTGCTCATTCCAGACTTTTCTCGGATTGGCTTTTTCGTGATTATTCCGCGCGATGGGGAAACCACCCCTTACGTGTATCGCGCGGCTTAGAAGTTAATTCTATTTGAGGCTAGGCAATGGCGGTTATCAAAATCGCCATTGTAGTATGCAAGTCTTCACAAAATCAATTTGATTTTTGCAGATGTGCCGTCCATTACGAAGCCTTTTTTAGCTCAATCACGGATAGCGTAACCACTATTATTATTTCCAGCATAAAATAGATAAAACCCCAAATGGTGAGCAATTGATACAGATAAATCACCAGGCTCAGCGTGAGGCCACAGTAAGTGAGATTGACGAGGGCAATGGCTTTCAGGTAAATTCTCCAATTCTTCCCAAAACCGATAAAACATGAAAACGAATAAATCGCGAAGATACCCGCCAAACCCGCTAGCCAATAGAGTACCAGAGCGGGCATCCCGAAGATACTTTCAAACTTCACCAAGACAAAGCCCAACATAAAAGCCGAAAGCAAGGCTCCCAAGCCATCCATCAGAAAGAGTTGCTTGGGATTAATCTTGGAAAGGAATTTTTGAACTGACATAGCTCGTGCAAGTTTGATAGAACAAGCCTAAACTCGAGTCTGAATGGATTTGAGGATTAAATTTCGTTTATTCCCAAAATTAGTAAATCCCAAAAAATACTTCTTTAAAATCTCTCTAGCTCTTCAATTGCTCAAGAATATGCTTCATAGAAACTGCTTCGCCAATTTTAGCGGGAAGCTCGGCAATGGCAACGCGTTCTTGCTCGGTGCTATCACGGTGGCGGAGCGTAACCGTTTCATCTTCCAGAGTCTGGTGATCCACGGTGATGCAGAAAGGCGTACCGATCAAATCCATACGCGTATAATTCTTACCAATCGCGCCCCGATCTTCATAAACCGTCTCGAAATCATAGCGCAACATCTCGAAGACTTCTTGGGCTTTTTCGGGCAAACCTTGTTTTTTGACCAAGGGAAAAATAGCCACCTTCACGGGAGCCAGTGCGGGGTGAATCTTCAAGTAAAGACGGGTTTTCTCCTCTCCCTTGGCATCCACGCCCACGTCTTCGGTATAGGCATTACAAAGAATGGCTAAGAAAAGGCGATCCGCCCCGATAGAAGTCTCAACCACGTAGGGAATGTATTTGCGCTTGTCTTTGTCCTCCACCTTTTCGTCAAAATATTGCATTTTGGTTTTGGAGAATTTCTGATGCTCGGTGAGGTCAAAGTCGGTGCGGGAGTGAATTCCTTCCAGCTCTTTCCAACCAAAAGGAAACTCGAACTCGACATCCACGGCCGCGTTGGCATAGTGAGCCAGTTTCTCGTGTTCATGCCAGCGCAATTTCTCAGCAGGAATCCCTAAAGCTTGCAGGAACTTCATCCGTTTTTCTTTCCAGCTTTTGTACCACTCCATTTCCTCACCCGGGCGCACGAAAAACTGCATTTCCATCTGCTCGAATTCGCGCATTCTGAAAATAAACTGCCGGGCGACAATTTCATTTCGGAAGGCTTTACCGATCTGGGCAATGCCAAAAGGCACTTGCATGCGTCCGGATTTTTGCACGTTCAAGAAATTGACAAAAATTCCCTGCGCCGTTTCGGGACGGAGATAGACTTTGTTGGAATCATCCGACACCGAGCCCATTTCGGTAGAAAACATCAAGTTGAACTGGCGCACTTCCGTCCAGTTGGCCGTTTCGGAGATAGGACAAACAATATTTTCGGCAATGATTAATTCCCGAACCGCTTCTAAATCCTCTTTTTCTAGGAGTTGCCCCATTTTCTGGAGGAGGGCTTGGGCTTTATCTACTTCGCCAGCTTTTTCATATTCAGCGGCTTTTTCCTCGATGAGCACGTCGGCGCGATAACGTTTTTTGGAATCTTTGTTATCAATCATCGGGTCGTTGAAGCTGTCCACGTGGCCGGAGGCTTTCCACACGGTAGGGTGCATGAAGATGGAAGCATCAATGCCGACGACATTGTCATTGGCTTGAGTCATGGCTTTCCACCAGGCGCGTTTGAGGTTGTTTTTGAGTTCTACGCCATTCTGACCATAGTCATAGACAGCTTGTAGGCCATCGTAGACTTCACTGGAAGGGAAGACAAAACCATATTCCTTGGCGTGGGAAATGATTTTTTGAAAAAGTGAATTTTCTTCGGGTGTTTTTTTCTTGTTTGCCATAGGGGGGCAAAGATAGCGAGGGGGGCGAAAATTTCATAATGATTGGAAAGGGATTTCAAGAACCACCCCATCGGACAGCCGTAAGTGGTATTAATGAATTTAATTTTCAAATTTCCTCGATAGCTAATTGGGTGAGTTTAGAGGCGGTATCTAGGCTAAACTCGATAAGATCAACCTAGCAGGAGGAAGTAAGGAATTTATTGGGGCTGCCTCGATAAATGTTATTTGATGCCTAATCGCTGGTAAGTATCTTCTTTGTAAGAGCGACCGATCGGTATCTTTTTGCCATTTACATAAATATCATCGCCCTTGATTTCTTGTATCAGCTCAATATTGACGATAAACGAGCGATGGCAACGAATAAAATAATGGGAGGAGAGCATAGCTTGTAATTTGTCCATGCTATGGCGTATGGCGAGGCACTCTTGTTCAGAAGCGAGGGAGATATTTTTCATATTGCCGTCTGCCTCGATCCATTCTATATCTTTTACCCTGATTTTTTTAGGGAGTTCTCCGTCCTGCACGACCAAGTACTCCGAGGATTTGGCAAAAGCGACTTCTATATTCGCATAAAGCTCACTGTGCTTGACGGGCTTGGTGAGATAGGCTTGTGGATGGGTGTGTTTTGCTTTTTGGATGATAGAATCATTTCCCATACCCGTCAGAAAGATAAAAGGAATTTGATAGCGTTCATTGATGATCTCGGCTAGATGTATGCCGTTACGATGATCCTCATTATACTCGTAACCAGAGAGATTGATATCAATGAGTACTAAATCTGGAGGCTTCTGATCCATTAATTCTAGGGCTTGCTTTACCTCCAGGGCAATTCCTGTGATATGGTATCCCATTTTCCGGAGCTTAGAGGCCATAGATTCAGCGAAGATTAATTCATCTTCTACAATCAGAATTTTAATTTGATGCATGGTTTTAGGTTTGGTTATAAATGATTAGTCGCTCGAGAGGTATTAAAAATGAATAATAAACTCAGCCCCGGGGCTTTTGACAACTTGTAAATCACCCCGCAATTGCCGAGTGAGCCAGTGCACAATCTTGAGCCCCAAGGTATCGGCCATTTGCAAATCAAAATGAGTCGGAAGGCCCTGACCGTCATCTCTGACCCGGAGCTGATAACGTTCTTGATCGGCTGCTTGTAGGATCACCCAAATATTTCCTTCTGATTTGTCTCGGAAGGCATATTTAAAAGCATTGGAAACCAGCTCATTGATAATCAGGCCGACATTCAGTGCTTTGCCAATATTGTAAAAGGTCTGTTTGGCCTCGACATGAAAGTTGATTTTTTTCTCATCGCTATCGTAAGCGTAAGCCAGTGATTGAATGAGTTTTTCTAAATAATCTTGGAAGTTGATCTCATCCAAGTTTTCAGATTCGTATAATTTCTCGTGAATTAAAGCCATAGAATAAATACGCTCTTGTCCGTTTTTGATCGCCTTCAGGGCCAGCGGGTCGCTGATCAAATCGGCTTGTAAATCCAGTAGACTGTACACGATTTGCAGGTTATTCTTGACTCGATGGTGAATTTCTTTAAGGAGTACTTCCTTCTGAGAAAGAGAATCTTTCAACTGTTGAGAAAGTAACTGCAGGCGATTTTTTTGCTGACTAAGCCGGCGAATGATCCAATAAGATAGAAAAGCAGCGATGACCAAGGCCGCGATGATAACCAGAAGCACGATAATGGTCTGTTCGTAGATTTTGTAGAAATACAGAAAAGAATCACTGCCCAAAAGTGTTTGCCATACCTTGTCTATTTCAAGCTGGGCATTTTCTTGTAATTTTTGATAGATAAGCGTATTCTCACGGATTTTGTCCTCTAGGGCTTCCATCTTCTCGATCCATCCCTGTTTTTCCTCTTCTGAAATCTCTTCCTTATCTTTGAGTTCCTTGAAGATAGATTGGATTTCGTTCCTAATTCTTTGGTTGCTGGCAATCAAAGTCTCCCTTTCAGAAGTGAGATGCGTTTTGATTTTTTGTAATGCCTTTTCTATTTGATCTATTTGTGGGGTTTCTAGCAACTCACCAAGCTCCCTTAATTTTTTTTCAGGAGCAGAACGAGAAGGCTCGCTCTTTACCATTTGCTCAGCGTTGGAACCAGTCTTTGGCTCCAATACCTCAGGCGCATCCGCGTCCTCATCGTCAGGGTCAAGAGATGGCTTGACCGCAGGAGGCGTGTAGCTTTTGGGCAACTTGATGGGTAGATTTAAGTAATTATCTAGCTGATGAGCATTGAGGAGAATCGGGAATGCGAGTTGCGAGTCTTTGGGTGCGATATAAATTTTAACTTGGCTCGATGCAAAGGCTTCTTCTGGCAACTCTAGGGTGAAGCTTCCGTCGTCTTGGGTGATACTTGCTTGGTTTGGATAGGCTTTCAAATAAACCTTTGCTCCCACGATGGGCTCCTTAGACTGGGCGTGAGTTACCCTCCCCTGGATGGTCTTGGTTTGTGCAAAACCAAGCTGAGTACTTAAAATAACCCAGACGATGAGTTCGAATATTCTTAGTTTCATGAGTTGCTCTTTGTATGAAGTGGATCCTATTGCTTTCTTAAAACTAAGAATTCCTGAGCTCGCAGACAAAGATCGTGTGACAGACGACCCTTTTTTGCTACGTAATACCAGCCCTGCCCTAAAAACAGCCCAAAAGCACTTAGAAATAGAGATTTACTTCCTTTTCCTCTGCTCTTCGTGCGAGCAGCGATCGTCCGTGATGCTCACGCCGAGTCTTCTGTCTAATTTGAATTCATTTTCGTAAGAATACTTACACGGAAAGAAAATAGTTGTAATCGGAGAATTTAGCCCTTGGAGGTCATAGATTAGGCACTCTATTTGTCAAGGTATATTCCATAAACGGATACTGATAGTTCATACTCACCACCTTACTTGCTGATCTTTCTATGGATTTTATCAGTCTACTAAGACTCAAAGCGTGCGTCTTTTTGCTTTTACTCATATCAAATCTAGCCCAGGCACAGACTCCTGAGGCTAAATTCCGCCATATTCGCACACAGGCAGGGCTATCTAGCCCAGACGCTACTTGTATTTTTCAGGATTCCAAAGGGGTCATCTGGATTGGTACCGAAAAGGGTCTCAATCGCTACGATGCCTACCGTATTCAAGTCTATCAGCCTCGTGCTAATGACCCTAATAGTCTTAGCCATGCTGCTATTAACACGATTTATGAGGATGCGGAGCAAAACCTCTGGATTGGTACCGAAAGTGGCCTAAATCGTTATGTGCCCCAAGAAGATCATTTTGTGCAATACTCCGTTGATCAAGCACCTGACCAGCCTACTCCGCTCAAGATCCACGATATACTCTCTATCGATAAAAAACTCTACCTGGGCACAGGGGCAGGGTTACAAATCTTTGATCCAGAAACTGAGCAAACCCAAATTTTTCAGATTAAAAATAACAAAAGAGTTGGGGAATTATCTAATGCGGTTCATCGCCTCTTGGTTGATAAAAAACAACGAATCTGGTTAGGCACTGCACAAGGACTTTGCTTCTTTGATGGTAAGGAGATCACACGCGTAGAAATGCAACCCTCTAATTTTCCTGACTTCCCTAAATCTTTTCAAGTATCTGACATGAACTTGGATAAGCAAGATAATCTCTGGCTCTGTACCCGAGAAGAAGGAGTTTTAAGGTTTAATCTGCGAGATCGCTCGGCCAAAGCTTTTCGCCAACGTAAAAATAATCCCCGAACGCTACTCAGCAATCTAGCCAACGCCCTCCAACTGAGTAAAGATCAGAAAAAACTCTGGATTGCCACCCAAAAAGGGATTAGCATTTTAGAAATCACCACCGAAACATTCACGAATATTACTCCTGATCCTAGCGATTCATCGGCACTCTCTGGTGCAAACTGCCAAGACTTGTGGGCAGACCAAATGGGAGGGATGTGGATTGCTCTCGATCAAACGGGCGTGAGCTATTACCATCCTAATAACAATCTTTTTCGTCATCTGACCGCAGCATCGGGTGCGTCGCGGTTTGAAGCCTTACCCGATGAAGAGGTTCGTTTTGTTTACATAGACCCCAAACAGCATTTTTGGATAGGGCATCGAGAGGGTTTAAGCCGCTATGATCCTAAAACCAGCCGTATCAGAAACTATACGCAGGCTTCGGATTTAGTGGGAACGCCCACGCTGGCTAGCTTTGGCGACGAAGCGGGAAATCTCTGGCTCAGCACAAGGGGAGGAGTCAATTATGTGGATACTAGAAATGGAAAATGGCTTGCCTACCAAGAAGGGGAAAAAGGGCTCAAGGGTCAGGGAACGGCTATTTATCGGGATGTGCAAAAAAATGTCTGGCTCGGAACGGATGCCGGATTGATGCAATTCAAGATTACCGCTCCAAGGATCAGATTTATCTCCTACCGTTATCCAGATGGCATTCGGGCGATTTTAGGCGACCAAGCAAGCAATCTGTGGATTGGTAGCACCTCAGGCTTGGCGCGCTTTGATAAAAAGAGTAAAAATTTTATTCCCTACGAATATAAATCAGACCAGGGTAACTTAGTAAAATATACAGTCAACTGCTTGTTTGAGGATAGTCAACAAAGACTTTGGGTAGGAACAGAAGGACAGGGCTGGCTATTATTGGATAAAAAAAATAAGCAATTCCGTAACTACACGGAGCAACACGGCTTGCCTAGTAATACCATCCGTGCTATCGTAGAAGAAAAACCCAACGTATTTTGGCTCAGTACTCGCGAGGGGCTTTGTCGGGTTCGCTTGACAAACAACACTAAGCAAAAAACTGCACTCCAAGTACAATATTTCTCTTCACAAGAAGGCTTACAAAGTGGTGAATTTATGCCTAATTCGGCTTACAAAGGCAAAGAGGGAACCATTTGCTTTGGAGGCACGAATGGCCTTAATTTTTTTCATCCTGCTGATATACAAGGATATAAGGGCAATATCCCGGTCAGATTAACCGAACTTAAGATCAATGGTCAGACCATTCGTGCTCATCAAGAAGATTCTCCCCTAGAAAAACCTTTGTATTTGAGTAATGCCCTTAAACTAAATCATACGGATACTGAGCTATGGATTGGCTTCGCGGGTCTGTACTATGCGGATACTCACAAACTCGAGTACGCTTATCAATTAGAAGGCTATGATGAAGAGTGGAAATACGTGGGACGGCAAAATTTTGCCACTTACACCAATCTCCCCCGTGGGGTTGAATACCAATTCAGGGTCAAGGTGAGCAACGGTAATGGAAAATGGACAGAACTCGAAACGCCTCTTAGCATCTACATTCGCTCTCCCTATTGGGAAACTTGGTGGTTCTGGGCTTTTATCATTTCGGTTTTTATAGGTTTGATGTATGGCGCTTTCCGAACAGGTGCATACGTGGTAGGAAAGCAAAAGCGTGAGTTGGAGCAAATCGTCCAAACTAGAAGCCAAGCTCTGGAAAAAACCAGCGACCTGTTGGAAGAGCAACAGCAGGAGATTGTCCGCCATAATCAGGTATTGTCTGAGCAGCAAGAGAAGATCAACCACCAAAATGCCAAGCTACAGATCTGGTCCAAAGAGATTATTAATTATCGAGATTTTGCCGAACAAAAGCAGTACGATTTAGACCTTCTAAATGCCAAATTAGCCCGAACTATCCAAGCAGGCTCACTAATCCAACAGGCAATGCTCCCTGACTCCAAACACCTTCACCGACTCTTGGAGGAACATTTTATTATCTACCGACCCAAACAGGTGATTTCAGGAGATTTTTATTGGGTTGAGCAAGTGGCTCATAAGACTTTCGTGGCGGCCGTGGATTGTACAGGTTATGGAATCCTCGGGGGGTTGATGTCTATGCTCGGGAGTGCGTTCTTGGATAAAATAATCGCGATGCAAAAAAATGATCAGCCCGCCCAGATTCTAGAATTACTCCACCAAGCATTATATCAAGCACTCGAACAAGAGCAAGCACCCAATAACTATGGAATGGAGATGGTCTTGGTTTCTTTGGAAAAGTTGAACAAGCACCAAACCAAAATCGTATTCAGCGGCGCCAAAAGCCCGATGTATTACCTCTCTCGTAAGAAAGGTAGCTTGGGTATTATTCGGGGCGACCGTCGCGCCATCGGGGGCAATCAAAACCTGCAAGTGCCTTTCACCCAACGCGAATTCATCTTAGAATCAGGCGACTTGATTTACCTGGGTACAGATGGCTTTATTAATCAAAATGATGAGCAAAGAAGGAAATTTGGTGATCGTAGATTCAAAAGCTTAATCGAGGAGAATGCTCACCTGCTCTTGCCTCTCCAGAAAAAAGCCATCGAGAAAGCTCTAGATGAACACCAAGGCCAAGCCGACCAAAGAGATGATCTGCTGATGATCGGCCTGCGCCTTTAAGGGTAATAGCTAAACCACGCCACGAAATCTGCAACGCTAAGGCTCACAGCGAATCCGAATGGCGCCGCTCCTCCCAATTCTCGAGTTAATGCTAACCACCTGCGTAGTGGGACTGACCCCATCGTCTATCTCCAAAGTCAACGTGTTGGGAGGAATATTCCCCAGATTCCACGCCTTCGAGATCAAATAATAGTCCTGACCGGGCATCAAGTCTAACTTCAGATGCTTGTTCCTAGAAAGTTTTTTCTTCTTATTTTTTAATTTGTACTTATCCAATACCCATTCCCCATTAAAATTAATGGAGACAATATCTCCGTCGTTTTTCTCGTGGTCATAAAGATAGACAGTAATCTGGCGGCTTTTTACTTTGACAGTGTGCTGGTAATCAATGTTGACCTGCTCAGTTTTTTGGGTCTCAGGCGGTGGAGTAGGCGTTGTGCTCGCGGTTTTAGGACAAGGATTTGAGCGAGGTGCCTTCGTGGATTCGTCTTGATAGAGCGTGATAATTTCTGTTTCGCTCAAAGGGCGATTGTACAAGCGAATATCATCCAGTTTACCCGCGAAATATTCCATCACACCCGGCACATCTCGGCCAATCTCCAGAGGCGCATTGTTGGGAACCAAGGTTTTATAATAAGCAAAATCCATTACCTGTTCGGCATTGAGATAAATCTTTACACTCCGACTGTTATAAGTCATCGTGTAAAAATACCATTCATCGTAATTGATTTCTTGCTGCCAGTTTTCGGTAAAATCACTACTCATAGAAAACGTGACCTTGGTAGTCTGGAAGCGATAATGCGGATGCTGGTCGGTTTCTTCGCTTTGATTGGACTTACAACACACGCTTACCCATTGTAAGTCAGCAAAATCTGAGTATTTGCTAATTTTAAACCAAGCTGCGATCGTCAGGCCATCTCGGGGGGTATTGAGACTCGTAGAGCTAGGTACGGAAATATAGCCATCTTCCCCGTTAAACTCCATCGCGCTACAAGGATTACCAAAGCGATCTTCGGTGAGGCGTACCCCTTGAATTAAGCGGCCATCGTTGCCATTACCGCTGGCATCTTGGGCATTGCCATTGAAGGGGTAGTAAGCAATGGGTTCCATCTGATTTGCACTGGCAGAAAAAGTACAAGTCTGTGCCTGAATCATCGCCGAGTCTGCAAAACTGACCAATAATGTCAAAACTAATGTAAGTCTCAGGTTTTTCATGGTTCTAGAATTTTATTGTTGAATGGTTCTATTGTTGAATTGTAATACTAATCCATCTCTGTGATGTATACACTTGAATGGGAGCGGGTTTCCCGCTAGAATACCCTAGAATGTCTCCGTGTCCCCGTGTTGAAAAACTATAAATCACCAAGTCTCGGCTGTTTGCTCTGTGTCTCCGTGTCTCTGTGTTGAAAAATTACAAATCACCAAGTCTCGGCTGTTTGCTCTGTGTCTCCGTGTCTCTGTGTTGAAAAATTACAAATCACCAAGTCTCGGCTGTTTGCTCTGTGTCTCTGTGTCTCCGTGTTTGAATAAGCCATTGAGAATATGCACGGAAAATATGGATTGATATAAACAGACCGCGCCATTGACTCAGAGACGTTGCCCACGCAAAACGAGGCGATACGCCACTTATAAGGTACAACCCAAGACTACTTCACGATTCCGATCATCGGACCAAAGTCGCCATCTAGATCAAAACGACCCAAATCGGGTAAAAACATTCTGGAGATGGCTCCGTCTAGATAGAGTGCATTTTTACACTGAAATTGATCCTTGAAAATGGAAGCAAAGTCGTAGAAATTCACGGGTTTTCTCGAGATCACAAACACGATTCTATGCTCATCAATCACCCCCACGCCACTTCGAATGTACTTGTTAGAAGAACCTGGGGTAAAATAGTGGTGGATTTTCCCGTCAATGACCAGCATGGGGCCAGACTGTGTTGCGTATATCGTGCTATCGCCCTGAGCCAAGAACTGTTCAGTACGCAGTACTTGGGCTTTTCCTTGTGGATTGATGGCAAATACACCGTTGGGTTTCATGTAAAAATTACCCCAACCTTCTTTTTTCAGGTCGAGGGGGCGTAGCTCTCGGCCATTTTCTACATACAAACCTTGTGGTATATTTTGCGCAGTAAACATGCCCGCGTTAGTGGCAAAGAGCAACTGCTGATTTTGCCGAAGCAATTGCCGGTATAAATTTTTAAGACTTCGGTATTTCTGTCCACGAGCATTTTTCCAGAAAAAACGAATCTGACTGTCCCGCAAATCCACTAGGTAACAATCAAAAGTATTGTCAAATAAATTCAGTTTTTGGCTACGATTACTCGGGTGATAATGTGCTTCGCTCACGAGCATCTGCAAAGTTTTAAGCGAGTCAGCCAGCGTCTGCGCGTATTCCTTCATGCGTAGGTTTTGCTCGTTTAGCGTTTGATGCTCACTCTTCGCTTGGTTGAGTTGGGATACTACATCTTCGTTGATCTCGTGTAGCGTTTGTATTTTTTGGAGTAAATTTTCGCTCACACCTTCCTGAGCCATCAAGGGTTGTAAGATTTGTTGTAATGCCCTGAGGCTGTCTTCATAGATTTGAATCTGCTGCTGGTACTCCTGACTTCTCTGCCTAAAAAGCAGGATGACTTTTTCGGCCTTCAGCAGTCGCTCACGTTCCTGTTTGAAATCTTTTCGTACTCGGCTCAAACTATCTTGGTAAGCAACTTGGGTCGCGTAAAATTGCTTTTTGCTCACACAAGCAGCCGTCAACAAGAGTAGTAAGCTGAAATAAGGAAGAATTTTTTTCATAATCTTTGATTATTGGCTAAGTGCGATGATGACCCCAAAACGCCCTGTAGAATCGTAGCGATTGAGGGCAGGTAGATACATTTTGGAGATATTCCCATCTAGGTAGAGTGCCTCTTGACACTGGAATTTCTCTTGGAACAATTTGGCAAATTCATAAAAATTCACGGGTTGTACTGAGATCGCAAAGACCAAACGGTCATTATCCACCATCCCTACTCCACTCCGAATGTACTTGCTGGTAGAGTTGGCTTTGAACTTCGGATGAACCCTTCCCCGATGCACCAAGAGTGGCCCCGACTGAGTAGCAAATTGAACCGAATCTTGGACTTCTACATAATCGGGGCTAGCCACAATTCCTGCTTTTTGATTTTGGAGGATATAAAATACACCATTGGGTTTCATGAAGAAATTTCCTCGGCCTTTACCCAGATTCAAGGGAGAGATTTCTCTCCCGTTTTCTACATACAAGCCCACGGGCTGATAATCAGCGTGAAACATGCCTCCGTTCGTAGCAAACGTGAGCCTTTGAGATTGTGTATTTAGTTGATCTTTCAGGTTTTTGAAGTTCTTCAACACTTTGCCCGAGTCATTCCTCCAATGGAAAGTAAGCGCGTACTTGGAAAGATCTAGCTGAAATATTTCATATTGATTCTGCCCTACATTTATCCTTTGCGCGAAGGCAGAAACCTTTTCCCGAGTGCTTGCTGGAATCGTATTGCTTGATTCGGAAATGGGAATAGGGGCGGACAAGGGCTTCCTGATTTGTGCTTCTTGCCAAGCTTGGTTTAGCCTCCTATTTTGGTCATAGAGCCAGGCACCCACCGCGATGAGTAGGAGCAAAATCAACAGGTATATTTTTCCCAGTGTAGGCATTTGCTTTGGCTCGAGATTATTCTTGATAATAATAAACTAGTAGATTGGTAGGGTCTTTATCTGGATGGTGGCTTAACACCATATCATTGCCCAAATTGTAGAGCTTCATCATATTGTACCAACCCGTATCGAGGTTGAGCATAGCCACCACTTCTGTATTTTTACTTTTGAGATAATCAAGAATGCCTTGGGCAATTTCACCCAGAAAAACGCCGTGGTCTACATCATAAACAATGTGGAAAACCTCTTTTTGAGCGTTTCTGGCCAGCACCAAGATTCTTCGCTCCCGATTTTTCTTACGTGCCTTGTGCACTTCCAAGCGTAGTTCATTTTTGTAAGCAAGCAATTGGGTTTGAAAGATAGTGGCCTCTTCTTCCTCAGCCCATTGCAGCAGTTCGTATTTGTCCCAGCTATCTCGAATATCCACCGTTTTGCCGAGGCTGGCCAGATAGAGATTGCCCATTTCTTTGTCAGATACGGCAATTCCACCCGTGGCATAAACGAGTACCAATCCGTCCATTTCTTCATTAATGATCTTATTGACCACTTTGCCGTTGTCTACGGTGAGTCCTACCGGAAGTGGGCTTCCAAAATCATTCGTGGTAAAGGCACCGCTACAGGCCATAATAATTTTTTTGTCACTTTTCCAATCTTCGTAACGATCTCCCACCTCACCAGAAGCAAAATACTTGGCCTTTACTTTTTTACCTGATCGCTTGAACCAGACGGAATGGCCGTAGTGATTGCCATTTCGTTTGAGCTTATAGATTTGTACTTGGGAGTTGAACAAGGTCTTGTGTGCTTCTTCGCTAAGCTCGATGGCTTGGTCAAAGGGATTCAAACCGCCTATTTCCTGAGCTTTGGGCAGTATAGAAGCACGCTCCGCGGTAGAGTTTGGGTACTCAGAAACCAGCTTCATTTCTGATAAAGGAATCAAAAGCAGACAGCAGAAGGCTGCTCCCCAGTAAGATAAAGATGTTTTCATGGTCTACGGTTTTGTTTTAAATTGATTAGAATATCTGATAAAAAAGGCGCTTGCTCATATCTCGGATACGCTTGTGGTTGATCATTATCGTACCCAGCAACAAAGGACATAACCACCAGAAGGGAGACCAAGGCGCAAGTTCTTTAAAAAGTCTATCCCATAGGTAAGCCCAATGTCCTTGTAAAAGATGATATTGTAATTTCTCAAGATTACTTTTGGGAATATTGATGATAAACTGCTGAGCGCGCAGTCTGGTCACGAGGTTTTGTATCTCGGCGTCGTGCGGATTCACACTTTGCTCTCGGATTCCCTTTTGTAGTTCTATGGCGATGGCTTCTAATAAAATATTTCCCAATAATTCGTAAATCGCTACTTCCTCAGACTCTTTGGCCTTGCGAGCAAAAGCTTCGCCGATCAAAACCTTTTGTTTCAAATCTTCCAAATCATCTAATTTGACGGGGTTCTCGATGAGATAAGACTGGGAGAGTCTGAATAAAAACTTGTCCCCAGATCGGCCTTGTTTATTGAGTAGCAAGCGATGATTTTCCATCAATTCAAGATCGCCAAAAGCAAATTGTTGCAAGTAATCTTGATAAGGGAAAGTGTTCAGAAAGTCTTTTTCTGATTGTTGATGTTGCGCTCGGCAATAGTCTCCTAAGCTAAGGGCGGGGCTTTTGATTGTAGCGAAAACGACGAGCAAAAAACTGAATATCAAAAACTTAGAGATTTTGTGGTCTTGACAAAGCATACAGATCAATTTTGATTTCTGCTCTAAAGACCGAAGCTCGTGGCAAGGGTTGCAGGTTGAATAAATTGTTTTACTATTACCTGATTCTATGGCTCCTTAAAATTCCGCAATTCAACTATTATAAAAAAAGCCCACATCTCCGAGACGTGAGCTTTTCATTGAAAAAATAGCGATCATAATTGCTATGACACAGGAAAAGTTGTTCTATTTATTATCTTCTTGGGGTTCGGCTGGTTCTTTCTTGGCCTTGCCGTTACCTTTTACCCTTTTGACCGCATCATCGGGGTCTTCTCCTTTGATGACGGCTTTGATTTTGATTTCTAATTCTTGAGCCAATTCGGGGTTATCTTGTAAAAGACTCTTGACTGCCTCTCTTCCCTGACCGAGTTTGGTGCTTCCATAAGAAAACCAGGAACCAGATTTCTTGACAACATCTAGCTCTACGCCGATATCCAAGATTTCGCCTACTTTGGAGATGCCTTCTCCATAGATCACATCAAATTCTGTTTTCTTAAAAGGAGGAGCCACTTTGTTTTTGACTACTTTCACGCGGGTACGGTTTCCGAGAATATCATCAGCGGTTTCTTTGATTTGACCGATACGACGGATATCCAAGCGTACCGAAGCGTAGAATTTCAAAGCGTTACCACCGGTGGTAGTTTCGGGGCTACCAAACATCACCCCGATTTTATCACGCAACTGGTTGATAAAGATACAGCAACATCCAGTTTTGCTGATGGTTCCAGTTAGTTTTCTGAGGGCTTGTGACATCAGGCGGGCTTGCAGACCCATTTTGCTATCGCCCATTTCTCCTTCTAGTTCTCCTTTGGGTACGAGTGCGGCCACAGAGTCTACTACGATGATATCAATCGCTCCCGAGCGGATTAAGTGCTCCGTGATTTCTAGAGCTTGCTCCCCGCTATCGGGCTGAGAAATGAGGAGATTTTCGGTATCAATGCCGAGCTTACCTGCATACACTTTATCAAAAGCATGCTCAGCATCAATAAAGGCCGCAATTCCGCCTAGTTTTTGCGCTTCGGCGATACAGTGCATGGCCAGTGTAGTTTTACCGGAGGATTCAGGGCCATAGATTTCTACGACACGACCACGCGGCAAGCCTCCTACGCCCAGTGCGATGTCGAGACCAAGCGAACCCGTGGGGATGGCATCTACATCTACTACTTTCTCATCACTCAGCTTCATGACAGTACCTTTTCCATAGGTTTTGTCCAGCTTCTCGAGGGTCATTTGGAGGGCTTTGAGTTTTTCAGAGCTATTGTTACTTGTTGCCATGGGCGATGGGTTTAGTCAGTTTAGGTGAATAAAGGGTGGGTTTGTTTCTCAGGTCATGACCCACCAGATAAATTTATTGAATAAGCAGATACTTTATGATGATCTATTTTCCCTTCCTAAAAAGGAGATGTAATTTATAAAAAAGCCCCTATATTTAGGTGGTCTTTTGTGCTACTTATATTGGCAAAAGTAAAAATTTTTTGTTTAAAAAAATAGCTTTTTCTAAAATATTAATCTAAAATGTGTTTTTTTCTAAGAAGGGTCGGTTGGTTGACGGTTTGGGTATACTTGTTTGAACTTGGAGCGGTACAAGCGCAATTGAATAATGAGGCTTTGACTGATCCCTTGCTGATGTCAGCATCCGAGGAGCCTTCTTTGTATCTTAAAGTAAGTAATTTCAATTTTTTGAGAAACAATGAGTACTTCAACAACATCACCACGGGGCAGACTTTTTTTGGTACTCAGTTTTCGCCGAGTCTCGTTTTTTATCCGAATGCGCGCATCAGGCTGGAGGTAGGCGGTTTTTTTTGGAAAGACTTCGGAGATGATAATTTCACGAGGTTGTCCCCGATTTTTAGCTTTAAATATCAAGTAGACTCGACCTCGATTACTTTTGGAAATTTACAAGCCAATTATGCCCACCAACTCATCGAGCCACTCTATGCCTTCGAGCGAGGTATCACCAATCGGATAGAAAGCGGGATACAGATTCTCCACCAAAGTCGGCATTGGTACGTGGATTTGTGGGTAGATTGGCAAAATCGGATTTTTCCAAACTCGGATGTGCCCGAAGAGATTTTTGGGGGCTTGGTAACGCATTATTACTTGGTGCAAAAACCTAGATTTGAGATGCGTTTGCCCTTTCAGGCTACTATTCTGCACGTAGGAGGTCAAGATTTAGCTGTTTCTACGCCCGTAAATAATACCGTCAATCTAGCCACGGGCGTTTATTTAGCTTGGACACGCCCCGAAGAAAATTTTATCCAAAAAATTCGCACACAACATTATTATGTTGGCTCTATCAATAGCTCTTCCAACGATCGGATTGGTACGCGCGACGGGCTGGCTTACTACGGAAACTTCACCTTAGAAACCACCTGGCTTGACCTGATGCTCAGTCTGTGGCTCGGCAATGAGTATGACTCAGCACAAGGAGGAGAACTCTACCGCTCTCAATCGGCTAAGGACGAAAGGTTTTTTGAAGCACACCGAGATTTGTTTTTCCTGCGTTTTTTGAAAGATTTTGAACTGATGGAAGACTTGTATTTCAGCCTGCGATTGGAACCCTACTATGATTTTAACAAAGAATTGCTGGAATACTCCTTTGGTTTTTATGTAAATTATCGCCCCAAGTTTTTGTTGAAGAAATGGGATCGTTGATCTTGTCAGTCTCATAATTTCTATGCCTCGCTTCGTATCTCTGCAAAGTGCTTAGTAGCTACGGCTTGGGGGCATACATTGTACAAAAAATACACGATTCTATTTGCCCAAGGATTTTCTGTATATTCTTGATGTACACTTATAAAATTTGCCTTTTTGAAGAAAATCATAAGATTTATGGATTGAGCTTGCAAAGTTTTTTTTTTTCTAAATTTAAAGAGTCAGTTAGGCTTAGAATTCTTTATCCACGTGGAGCCTATCTAGTGATTATTTATCTGATTTTCAACCTTTTAAACCTTTTTACCAATATGAGACGCATTTTAGAATTTACGTTGAGCTTCTTAATTATGGTTAGTCTTATAGCTTCATGTGAGCAGAAAAGCGAAGATAATCCGCTTGAACCCTCAGCTAGCATTGATTTTAAAAATCCATTTACCAATAAAATTGCTGTGCGCGAAAATGGTAAGCTCTTAGTACTTAGTGAAGAGGAGTTTACTGGTCGGCTGATCAAGGACAACAATTTAGACAAACGAGACGGGCAGATTGGATTTGAAAACTACCGAATTGAGCGAGAAATGGATAAAAGTGGCCAAGAAGAACAGTACGTTCTCCGAACCTCCAGCACGGATGGAAGAATCGATATTGGTTTTGTACTTACACCTGAGAATGATTACCTTGTAGCGACACGAGGCTGTAAATGTGAGACAGATGATTGTGCTTATGGAAATGGTTGTAACGTAGCCAATACTTTTATATGTTCCTGCACCTCTTGTGATGGCGACTGCAAGAAAACTTCAACGAGAGAATAGAGGCAACTAAAACTATAGATTTTCGCAGAGAGTTAAGATTCTTATCAGGTTTGTTGAGCTTGGAATCTTACTCTCTATTAGAGAGACTCAGTTGGGAAATTATTTATTTGGAAGTGCCTTATGCACAACTCATTACTCAAAATCGCAATCGTACTTTACTTACCCCGTTCCCGAAGCAGTTATTGATAAATTGATCGGCAAACTGGAAATACCAACTTATCAAGAAGCGCACGAGCTTGAGTTTCGGGTGGGATAAATACTTAGGAGTTAGTTTTTAAACAAAAACTTATGAAGCACTGTATCTTTTTAATTTTATTACTAGCTAGCTACCCGCTAAAAGGACAGATATTAAGGTCTTTTCATTTTTCAGAATGTAAACAAGGAGAGGAAAAACTTTATTCCCAAATTTTAGAGACTAAAAATAATAAAGGTACAACCACAGTTAAATTAAGAACCTATGGAGATTGCGTTGGAAATTTTGAAGGAGATATAACCATAGACGATCAATTCTTAAATTTAAACATTCGGGTTGAACCAATTTACGTAAAAAACAAAGACAAATCTGTAAGCGAAATTACAGAATTCACACTCTGTTCCTGTCTTTTTGATTTTACTTTTGAAATACAGGGCTTAGAAGATTTAGGAGAACGAGAAATCAGCGTAAATAATCAAACATTAGAAGAGAGAGATCAAGAATATATAATCAAGGAGGAGCCCCTACCCGAGAAAAATTGACATTAGACAAACTCGGTAGCAAAAAATATATAAACTTCAAAGATTAATTAGCCTCACCTTATCATAAATTTCAGTAAGGTCAATTTCGCAGTCTGCGACCTTGACTTTTTGATTCTTTTGCTGGATGCTAGTCATGAGCCATTGATTAGAAGCCTGCTTGGTAAAGCTTTCTACCCGTATTTCGTCTGGTTCAACGCTTAGAAATTGCTCCAAAGAAGCTAAATTTTGATAGCAACGGAGTTTTTCACCCAAATCATAGCCCCGCGTGCTATCGGAGAGGACTTCAATGAGTACTCTAGGATTTACAAGGGCATCTATATTTTCTGTTCTTTGGTGGGTTTCACTTTCTCCACACACAATCATCACATCAGGATAATAATAAGAAGCACAAGCATCTACGTAGAGCAAGCGGTCAGTGGCATAAACGCGACAGTCAGTGTTTTTGAGGCAATTGCGTAGTTCTGCTATCAAATTCGTAACAATCAATACATGATTCTCACTAGCTCCGGCCATCGCTTGTACCTGACCGTGGTGGTATTCACTTTTTTCTTGAGCTTTTAGCTCTCGTTGTAAGTATTCCTCTTCGGAGAGGAGGGTTTGGCTGGTGGGCATCGTTCTCGTGATTATTTAGTAAGTATATTTCGAGGTTAGGGTACAGTTTACAATTTCTCTACCATCTTATCCAGATTAATTTCTAAGTTATCTATCAACTCAATCGTCTCCGTCCAATCGGCGATTTCCCACTTCTGTGCCTGCCGTGCCGACATGACTTTACGGGTATCCGTGTAAATCCAGATGACCTTCTGTACGCCAAAGTCCAATTGCTCCTGAGTTTTGATTTGGTAATAAGTCAGAGGAGAGTCAACTTCGCTTTCTTTAAAGATAAGGATTTTTGGGGAAAGGATTTATGGTTCCTCAGAGATATTAATTCAAAGATCGCCCAAAGAATAAATCATCATTTGGCAGTTTAGGCTCGAGTAAATCTAGGATTTTGTTTTCTAATCAGACTTCCAAAACTGAAATTCCAGCACTACCTCCTCAACAAAAACTGCCAATCCAAGCTCGGCAAATAAGCCCTCACTATGCGGTTGGAAATATCACATGACCCAGTACTCACCTCTACGAATCAGAGCCATAAACTTTTCATTAAATTTGGAGAGATTGACCAAAACGACCATAAACCAATTTCTAATCTGCCCTCTATTGATTTCTCAAGAAAATGTATTAATATGCCAACTAACTCATCAGCACATTCATACAAGAGCATATCACCAAAAATATGAATCCAGAAAATACTTACATCCTCGCCTTAGATCAAGGAACTACGAGTTCGCGCGCCATTATTTTTGATCATCAAGGAAGCATCATTGCTACTTCCCAAAAAGAATTCAAGCAAATCTATCCACAATCTGGCTGGGTAGAGCACGACCCCAACGAAATCTGGTATACCCAAGCCTCCGTAGCCGCCGAGGTAGTCGCCAAGCAAAAGCTCCGTCGTGAACAAATCGCGGCGATTGGCATTACCAACCAAAGAGAAACGACTATCGTTTGGGATCGAGAAACGGGCGAGCCCATCTACAACGCCATCGTCTGGCAAGACCGTCGGACCGCCTCCCGCTGTGATGCACTCAAAGCCCAAGGCCATACCCAAATGATTCAAGAGAAAACGGGTTTGGTTATCGACGCTTATTTTTCGGGAACGAAAGTGCAATGGATTCTGGAAAATGTAGACGGCGCACGCCAAAAAGCCGAACAAGGCAAGCTCGCTTTTGGCACCGTGGATAGCTGGCTTATTTGGAAATTTACGCTGGGCAAACAACATCTCACCGACGTGACCAACGCCAGTCGTACCATGCTTTTCAATATTCACACCCTCACCTGGGACGAAGATTTATTAAAACTTTTCAATATTCCTGAAAGTATGCTACCCGAGATACGCTCCAACAGCGAAGTGTACGGACATAATCAAACTGATCTCTTTGCTGTGGATGCTCCTATCGCAGGAATGGCCGGAGACCAACAGGCAGCTCTCTTCGGGCAAATGTGCGTAGATGAGGGGATGATTAAAAATACCTACGGCACGGGTTGTTTTATGGTCTTGAATACAGGAGAAAAGCCCTTTGTTTCTAAAAATAATCTACTCAGTACCTTGGCTTGGAAAGTAGGCGATCAGGTTAACTATGCCTTGGAAGGGAGTATTTTTATCGCGGGAGCCGTGGTGCAATGGCTACGGGATGGCTTGGGCATTATCCAAAATTCTTCCCAAAGCGAAACCCTTGCCCAAAGCGTGGAAGACAATGGCGGGGTGTATTTCGTACCCGCGCTGACTGGATTGGGCGCACCGCATTGGGATCAATACGCCCAAGGCATGATGATCGGCCTCACCCGAGGGACTACCGCCGGACATATCGCCCGAGCCGCTCTGGAAGGAGTGACCTTCCAAGTCTATGATGTATTGCAAGCCATGGTGGCCGATACCAAGATTACTCCCGAAGAATTGCGAGTAGACGGAGGAGCCGTGGCCAATAGCCTAATGATGCAATTTCAGGCTGATATTTTAAATCTGCCCGTGGTGCGTCCCCAAGTTTTGGAGACGACCGCCTTGGGAGCCGCTTACTTCGCAGGGCTGGCAGTAGGCTATTGGAATGATTTGGAGGAGCTAAAAGCACAGTGGAAGATTGACCAGACTTTCCAGCCCAAAATGGAAGCTGCCCAAAGCAAAGACCTACTTCAAAACTGGCAACGAGCCTTGGATCGTGCCAAAGGCTGGGCTAAGGAGTAAATTAGTTCATCCGTGAGTGCTAAACTTCATCAATTCTTGATCTAATACATTTGGATTTAAGACAGGAATGGTGATCTTTTACATTGAATCGCTTTATGGAAAATAAAAATCTCTGGTATGCCCATTAGTCGTAGTTCTGAACAATCTAGTAAAACACTCAAGGAGTTTTATCAAGAGGTCGCCAAGTGGGCAAAAGCACCCGGAGTAGGCCAGGGCATGCTTGAGCTATTAGCTATGATCAATGGAATGTTCAAAGAAACACAACTTTATGGGCTAACTTCTCACTATCGTCTTTGTATTCAAGCCGAGGATGACTGGACAGCCCCTTGGTATGTCGTAGTAGTGGGTTCGCGCTTTGAAAAACTTTGTCATTACACCATTGAATACCTTCTTCCTGAAAATCCTCCCTGGCCACACGCCTCCGTGAGGGGAGAAGCCCGCAGCTTGGCGGATGCCAAAAATTACCTACTCATCGCCATGCACCGCAGCCAAGGTTGGAAAAACAATCCCGAACTCGAGGAGCTTCTAAAAGAAAACGGCCTCTACCCCGAAAATGCAAATAAAAATCCCTAACCTGAAACCTGAAACCAAAGTCATGCCCATCCAAAGATGTTCCGCGCAAGCAATGCAATCACTGAAAGAATACTATGAGCACCTCCGGGATGATCGCCTACCTGACATCGGGATTGGCATGCTCGAGCTGCTAGATCTGGTGGATGAAATGTTTCAAGAAACAAAAATATTTGGCTTGACTTCCATGATGGGCTTACTGCTTTTCGCCGAGGATGATGTGCCCTTCCCGTGGTACGTCAAGATTAGTAGCTTTGGCATTAGAGATTATCATTTTGAATATCTTTTGCCAGAAGAACAAGCGCCTTGGCCGCACGCATTCGTGAGGGGAGAAGCACGAAACCTCGCGGATGCCAAAAATTACCTGCTCATCGCCATGCACCGTAGCCAAGGTTGGAAAAACAATCCCGAACTCAAGAGACTTCTAAAGGAAAACAACATCACTTTCTAAGCGACCAAAATAGAACCTGAAACTTTTAAGCCGCAACTTATAACAAATATGAAACGAAACCTGATGCTAGAAGAACTAAAATCTCAGGGAGATCAAACCTGGGATATAGTGGTGATCGGAGGAGGAGCAACTGGACTCGGAACTGCCTTGGAGGCCACCACGAGAGGCTTTAAGACGCTACTTTTGGAGCAAGCGGATTTTGCCAAGGGAACTTCCAGCCGAAGCACCAAACTCGTGCACGGTGGGGTGCGTTATCTGGCGCAGGGAGATGTGGGGCTAGTGCGAGAAGCACTCAAAGAACGAGGACTTTTGCTCAGAAACGCGCCTCATCTGGTCAAGAATCTAAGCTTTATCATTCCCGCTTATCAATGGTGGACAGGCCCTTACTACGCCGTTGGTCTGAAAGTCTACGACGGACTTTCGGGCAAGCTGAGCTTAGGAAGCTCCAAATTTATTTCCAAGAAAAAAGCCTTGGCCGCCCTACCCACTCTTAAGCAAAAAGGCTTAAAAGGAGGCATCATGTACCAGGACGGTCAGTTTGATGATGCCCGCCTGGCACTCAACATCGCGCAAACGGCAGCCAAAGCGGGGGCAACCATCCTGAATTATTTTAAAGTAACGGGCCTAAAAAAATCGCCCTCGGGCAAAATCCAAGCCGTGCAAGCCACGGATTTGGAAACCCGAGACACCTACGATATTCAAGCCAAATTAGTGATCAATGCCACCGGTGTTTTCGTGGATGATATCCTGAGAATGGATCAGCCCGAAGCCAAAAAAACTGTCAAGCCCAGCCAAGGAGTGCATATCGTCTTGGATAAAAAATTCCTGCCCAGTGACTCCGCTCTCATGATTCCCAAAACTGAAGACGGACGCGTGCTCTTTGCCATTCCTTGGCACGAGAAAGTAGTGGTGGGAACCACTGATACACCCATTGAACGGGCTTCTTTAGAGCCTCGTGCTTTAGATGAAGAAATTGATTTTATCCTCCGTACGGCCCAGCAATATCTCAGCACACCCCCTCAGAAGGAAGATGTAAGAGCCGTTTACAGTGGCTTGCGTCCACTCGCTGCACCTCAGGGCGATAGCCAAAAGACCAAAGAAATCTCTCGTAGTCACAAAATTGTGGTGTCTGACTCCCATCTCATTACCATCATCGGGGGTAAGTGGACTACCTACCGCAAAATGGGCGAGGATGTGATTGACAAAGCCATTCAGGTAGGCGACTTAGAAAAGCGAGCTAGTATTACCGCCGAACTCGCCATCCACGGCCATACCAACGGACAAAAAAATGCTTCCGAAGATTTCCTCAAAATCTATGGCTCCGATGCCCAAGCCATTCGTGAACTGATGGAGGAGAGCAAAGATTTACAAGCAAAACTTCATCCCGATTACGCATTCAACCAAGCGCAAGTGGTCTGGGCGGCCAGAGAAGAGATGGCACGGACCGTAGAAGACGTACTTTCGCGACGAATGCGCATTTTACTCCAAGATGCCCAAGCCAGCCTCGAGATGGCTCCCCAAGTAGCACGCCTTCTCGCTTCTGAACTAGGCAAAGACGAAGCTTGGCAACGACAACAAGTGGAGGAATATCAGGAGTTGGCCAAGGGCTATATGATGTAGAGAAAACGGAATTTAGGAGAGCGTAGAAAATCATTCGCGCTTAATTCATCTTTCCCTCGCGCTCGTCTCCGACGAGTGCGCACTGGTTTGGCGTTTTGAACGCCGTCCTCAACCAGAAATGTAACTCGCGCTTTAACTCGCGCTCGTCTCTGACGAGTGCGCACTGGTTTGGCGTTTTGAACGCCGTCCTCAACCAGAAATGCAACTCGCGCTTTCCCTCGCGCTCGTCTCCGACGAGTGCGCACTGGTTTAGCGTTTTTAACGCCGTCCTCAACCAGAAATGCAACTCGCGCTCGTCTCCGTTAACTCGCGCTCGTCTCTGACGAGTGCGCACTGGTTTGGCGTTTTGAACGCCGTCCTCATTGAGCAATTCTAAGTCAAATTAATCTAATAGTTTTTGCCTATAATCATATAAGAAATATAGATAAAAATTATTAAAAGATTATTGTAAATTTGTTTCAGTGCAATCAACGCTTTCAATTAATAAAACATTCATTCATAAATAATTTATTATCATGGAAAATAACATGAACGGCAACGGCATGAACGGAGCCGACAAATGCCCCTTCCTAAACGGAGGACTCAAACAAGTGGCTGGCAGCGGTATGACCAATCAAGACTGGTTCCCCAATCAGTTGAAGCTGAACATCCTCCGCCAACACTCTTCTTTGTCTAACCCGATGGATAAAGATTTTAACTATGCTGAGGAATTCAAATCTCTCGATTTACAAGCGGTCAAGCAAGACCTCTACGACCTGATGACTGATTCTCAGGAATGGTGGCCAGCAGACTATGGTCATTATGGTCCATTTTTTATCCGCATGGCTTGGCACGTAGCAGGTACTTACCGTATGACCGACGGTCGTGGTGGTGGTGGTACGGGTGCTCAGCGTTTTGCCCCCCTCAATAGCTGGCCTGATAACACCAACCTTGATAAAGCTCGTTTGTTGCTTTGGCCAATCAAGCAAAAATATGGTAGAAAAATCTCTTGGGCGGATTTGTTCATCCTGACGGGTAACTGCGCCCTAGAATCCATGGGACTTCCCACCTTTGGCTTTGCTGGTGGTCGTGAAGACATCTGGGAATCTGAGCAAGACATCTATTGGGGTTCTGAAAAAGAAATGATGGGCGTAGATCGCTACACCGGAGAGCGTGAACTGGAAAACCCCCTCGCCGCTTCTCACATGGGATTGATCTATGTGAATCCCGAAGGCCCTGATGGTAACCCTGATCCACTGGCTGCCGCACACGATATTCGCGAAACTTTTGGCCGAATGGCAATGAATGATTACGAAACCGTGGCTTTGATTGCAGGTGGACACACTTTTGGTAAGTGCCACGGTGCTGCCAACGATGCCGAATATCTCTTGGCTGGCCCCGCCGGAGCCACTATCGAGGAGCAGAGTATGGGTTGGAAAAGTAACTTTGGTACAGGAATGGCGAATGACACCATTACCAGTGGTATCGAGGGTGCTTGGACCAAGACCCCAACCAAATGGAGCAACGATTATTTTGACCACCTCTTTGGCTACGAGTGGGAGCTAACCAAAAGCCCCGGCGGAGCTCACCAGTGGAAGCCCAAAGGTGATGCCGGTGCGGGTACCATTCCTGATGCCCATGATCCTTCTAAGAGCCACGCGCCTTTCATGCTCACGACTGACCTTTCTTTGAGAATGGACCCCGAGTATGAGAAAGTTTCCAGACATTTTCATGAGAATCCTGAAGAATTTGCCGATGCTTTCGCCCGCGCTTGGTTCAAACTGACCCACCGTGACATGGGACCCAAGTCTTGCTACCTAGGCCCTGAGGTGCCCGAAGAAGAACTAATCTGGCAAGACCCTGTTCCAGCCGTTGCGCACGAACTTATTGACGAAGCAGACATTAGCGAATTGAAAAAGAGAATTCTAGCCTCTGGCCTGACGATCTCTCAACTCGTATCTACGGCTTGGGCTTCTGCCTACACGTTCCGTGGTTCTGACCGTCGTGGTGGTGCCAATGGTGCCCGTATTCGTTTGGCTCCTCAGAAAGATTGGGAAGTCAACAATCCTGAGCAACTGGCCAAAGTATTAGAAACTTACGAAGGCATTCAAAAAGAATTCAACGGAGCGCAAATGGGCGGTAAAATGGTTTCCATCGCCGATCTGATCGTATTAGGAGGATGTGCCGCCATTGAAGAAGCTGCCAAAAACGCAGGTCAGGAAGTAAATGTACCTTTCACGCCCGGGCGTACCGATGCTACCCAAGAGCAGACGGATGTAGACTCTTTCACGGTATTAGAGCCAGGAGCAGATGGATTCCGTAACTACAAAAATCCAAAGCACGAAGTATCTGCCGAGGAAATGTTAGTGGACAAAGCACAACTTCTAACCTTAACCGTGCCTGAAATGACGGTGTTATTAGGAGGAATGCGTGTGTTGAATACCAATTTTGATCATTCTCAGCACGGGGTATTCACGGATCGTCCCGAGACGCTTACCAATGATTTCTTTGTGAACCTGTTGGATATGGGTACTAAATGGCAAAAATCTTCTGACTCCGAAGATGTATTTGAAGGCCAAGACCGCAAAACAGGTCAACCCAAGTGGACAGGAACACGCGTTGATTTGGTTTTTGGATCAAATGCCGAGCTACGTGCCATCGCTGAGGTGTATGCCTGTGCAGATTCACAAGAGAAGTTTGTGAATGACTTTGTAGCCGCTTGGGACAAAGTGATGAACCTAGATCGCTTTGAACTGATTTACAACTAAGCATTTACATATAAGTATTGGATAGAGAAGGGAGCCTCGCGCTCCTTTCTTTTATTTCAGGCGATTCCCCACGGGAAAATAAAAAATAACCGATAAATACTAGATCACATGAATTTTTTTGACTTAATCAGACAAGGGCAGCTTGCTCAAATCAAAACAATGGTACAAGCCGACTCGAGCCTGCTGACGCAAGCCGACCCCAAAGGTTTTACCCCCTTGATTCTAGCGACTTATACCAACCAATCAGAGGTGGCCCGCTTTCTTCTAGAAGCTGGAGCCGATGTCAATGCCAAGGATGCCGCTGGCAACACGGCACTGATGGGTATTGCTTTCAAGGGCAATACCGAAATGGCTCGTCTGTTGATAGAAAAGGGAGCCAACGTGAACGTGACCAATGCCAGCGGGGCCACGGCTTTGATCTACGCCGCTACTTTTGGTCAGACAGAAATAGCTCGTTTGTTATTAGCCAAGGGAGCCGACAAAACCATCCAAGATGCAGAAGGCAACACGGCTCTTATGCACGCCAAATTTAAGCAATTCACGGAATTAGCGAGTTTGCTGGAGGGATGAGTTGGGATGTAAACTAAGGTTTGTTTCTTTTAACCTTGACGGTGTAGGTGATTACATAATACTCTTTTACTTTGATGTGAACATCATATTCTCCCTGCCTCTGAAATGGGTAACTGATTGCTAAAAGTCCTTCTTGATCTCGACTGATCTCAGGGTTTACAGTACGACTATGAGACCCAGAGACGAGTTCTAGGTTAATATTTTGAAGTGCCAAAGTATCAGGAGCTTTGCATAAAAAAGTAACTGGCTCATTTTGGTAAACTTGTAAGTTCATTAATTGCGGTTCAAGCGGAATGATATGATAGTCAAAGGCGTATCTATAAACCAAAGGAGCATTTAAAAACTCTTTGAGTTCAGGTTTATCCGCCATCAGTATCCAAGTAGTATCCAATGGATAATGGCTTTTGATAAATAAATCTGGGGCAGCCAAAAAATAGCCATCGTGATAATTAGGAATAAATCTGTTTTCACGGAGATCAAAGACCCCACTCGACCAAGTAGCATCACAAAGATACCAGCGACCATGGAGTTGTACAGCGTTCCAAGAGTGATTGGGGACACCCGGTGCACCTATGTTAGCATTGACTGCTCGACCATAACCATCAATGATCTTACAATTAATGTTAGCTAGACTCGATAGTTCCCGTACTAAGTAAGCATAACCAGTACAGATCGTTTTTTGCTCTTTCAGAAGCTTCTTGAAGACCTGTGATTGAAAAGATTGATTCCATTCGGTCAACGCTTGGGCATCTCCCTGCAATTTTTCTCGTTTTTTCTTATTTTTCAAATAATACCAGTAGTCATTCTCGAGATTAGTACAGACCCAGATGTAAATTGCCCGGAACTTCTCCACCTCAGTAGATAAGGGTGCGGTTAGTTTGTAAGCTAGTTCTGGTAGTTTTTCCAAACCCGTTCCCTTGTAAAGCGCGGCCAGGCTATCGGCTCGACCAAAATCTACTTGGGTAAAATCAACCTTCTGCGCTTGTACCTTTACACTCGTGATGAGCAGGCATCCCAGTAATATTCTAATCATTCAAATATTCCTTTGATTTTTTGCCAGAGCGAGCGTTTGGATTGGTATACTTGATCTACGCTTACTTCTCCCATTAATGCGATTTCTTCGAGCTTCATCGTTATGTTTAGAGTTTTTGAAATATTCTCTGGGATGGCATATTCCTTAGTTTTAAAACCTATTGCTTGAAAAACAAGAATATTCCCTTGTTCCAGCGGTAGGGTGAGTTTAAACTTACCTCCAGCATCTGTTACCACACCGACGGTCGTTCCTTTGAAATACACACTAACTCCAATTAGGGGTTCATCCTCATAAACGACCACCCCTTCTATGGTTCGCTCCTCTTTTTTTACTTTGGAATCCAAATGATCTTCCTCTTTTTGAGGTATTTGTAGCGTAGTTGCTTGCTTTTTGTGCTGGGCTTGGCTATGCTTGATGGTTAATAATGAAACCAGAGAAAAACTTACCAAGCTGGCTTTTAAAAGATGAAAGCGTGATTTTCTTTTTGAGCTTGTAAAATCAGCATAGGTTTTAAGCTGATTTTGGCGGAAATAGCCACAAGTATTTTTAGGGTGTTCTTTAAAATACTGAATGATTTCGTGATCGCTCATCTTAGTGAAGTCAACCACTTCTTTCTGGCAAGAATTACAAAAGCCACCCATTTCTGTTGCTTGAAATGTATCCAATCTTTCCGAGCAAGGTTGGCTAATCCTTAGACTGATTTTTCGTTTCATAAATAATATTTTTGGTTAATTAAAGTACCTTCAGTTCTTTAGGCCAAAATCGAAGGTTTCTTAATTGAAATTAAACCCTCATTCTATATTGAACGGCTCGCTAAGCCGCCCAGTTTAGCGGAAATGAGTACTTCATCTGTTTTATGGCTTGGCGTGGAGATAGGGCTTCCAATTTTGTAAAAATCAGAAATAACAAAGCCCCGAGTAAATCGCAAAAAGTCCCGCTAAAACCGCTAAAAAGTACAGTACACGCGGCGACATCCCAAAAACACTTGTCAAATTTGCCAAAACCCCTCCCAGCATGAAGGTCGATAACATCGCTCCCAAACTATCTATCAAAAAGAGTTGCTTTGGATGGATTTTATGCCAATTCGTGGTCATCCTGCTTAGAAATTGTTCGTGCTTGGGCCGGAAGCTGCTTCGGGTTTTGTTAAAAGACTTCAATTTGTAGACGCTAGCGTACACGCGCCTTTTTACAGCATAAGATTTACAACATAAAAGCCGGAACGTCCTCTCCCAACAGTACTGCTCCCACGGTGCGGTAATTCAAGGCATTGACCATGCCGTGTTGTTTGACCACATTTATATCTCGAATCAGTTCTTCCAATTTGTGCGATTGCCAAACCGCCGAGCCACCCGCCAAGTCAAAAGCACCCTGCACTACCGAGTGCGCCAAAGATGTGGAATGGTTACTGGCAAGCCGGATTTGGGCCTTGGTGGTGGTAGAGCAAGCTTCGTTTTCAACTTCTTGTTCGGCCTGAGCAATGGTTTGATTGAATAAAGCCTTAGCCGCTTGGTACGTTCCTTCTAATTTTCCGATTTGAGTTTGCGTTTCGGGACGTTTGCACAAAGGTTTTCCTTGTCCGAAGGGGCTTTTCACGGTTGCCAGCGTTTTAATTTCTGACAAGGCACGATTTGCCAACCCCAAGCCCACCGAAGCCACTGTCACCGACAAGGCGCCCAGAAAAGAAAAGCGATACAAGGGAGCATCTACTTGGGCTTGCTTCACGGGAAAAGGAAACCAACGACCATTGGGAATGAATACGCCTTCGGCTCGGTAGTCAATGCTGTGCGTTCCTTTCAATCCCAAGACCTGCCAGTTATCGATCATCTCGATTTCTTCTGGCTTAAACATGACAATGCCCGTGGTCTTAAATTCCTCTCCTTCCATGATCTTCACGCCGCCCACGATATGGCTACAATGGCTAATCCCCGACCCCCAAGTCCAGTGTCCAGATACTTTTAAGCCTTTTTCCACCCGCTGCGCCATTCCCGCCGGCCCTGCGAAGCCGCCAATCATACTTTCAGGATTTTGGAACAAAGCCTCCGCACTTTCCGACGCAATAAACCCCGATAGCAAAGCACTACAGCCCGTTACCCCAACCACCCAGGCGAGTGAGCCATTGTAGAAAGCAATTTCCTGAAGCATTTGCGCAACGGATGAAACGGAAGCTTCCTCTCCTCCCACGGCCTGAGTTGCCCAGCGTTTGACTAAGCCCGCTTTTTTGACTTGCTCCATCAGGTCAGTGGGAAGATTTCGCTGAGTTTCTATTTCTTCTTTGCGGGCTTCGGCTGCCTGCGCGAGGTGGATGTGCATGTTCATTTTGGAGTTTTGATGAGTGTTTTTTTATTTTTGTAAATATTCTAAAAATAGTAATTTTTTGGGATAAAATTAAAAATAACTGGACGCACATGGGAGTTTGGAGAACGTTTCACGAAACATCTCAAAGATTGACACACTTTTCTGAACACGCCCGAACACGCCCCTCAGTTGGCCTGTCTGAGAACTGAGCTGGTCTATCTCCAAGCTCGGCTAGCTTGTCTCCAAGCTCGGCCAGCCTATCTGTGAACTCGGCTGGCCTATCTCCGAACTCCACGAGCCCTCTTCTAAGACCAACTGACCCACCCCAAAAGCTCGGCTGGCCTATCTCCAAG
>CAZKBP010000012.1:0-134641 GCA_964551015.1 uncultured Cytophagaceae bacterium
GGTTGATTCATGTGTAAAGGTGGGTTTTTTATGGGGTATAGGCGGTTCTGAAGGGCCTAAAGGTGGTTCATTAAGGGGTAAAGGTGGTTCCGAAGGGGTTAAAGGTGGTTCCGAGAGGGGTAAAGGTGGTTCTGAGAGGGGGTAAGGGTGGTTCCGAGAGGGGGTAAACCCCCCCCGTCGAGGGGGGGTAAAATACTATACTTGATCCTGACTATCAGAAGCTTGTGTCTCTGAATTGCTAGGAGCTTCGTCGCCCAACCTCTGCTCAGTTTCCCAACCTAGCACGTAAATCAGTCAAGCTTCCTAGCTTGACGCGATGTGAGATGGAAATCTCACCGACTGGGTGGGCTGAAATAGGCATTTCAGCAGGGTGGGTTGTTGTGCCTCGTTTCATTTTTCAATCTCAGTTAAAATGTAATTCTTAATTATGTATTCAGGTTGAAAACCCTTACTGTTTCTGTAATTGCCTGAAGTAATAACAACTACTAGTTTATATTCAGGAATAACAAACAAATACTGACCGCCAGAACCTCTCGCCTCAATGGATTTAATTTTTTTGCCCTTGATATCGTAGGTTTTATGCCAAAAAAGATAGCCATACTCGTTTTTGTCCCTCGTGTTTTCAAGTACTTTGTGCTTATCAAATGACTTCTTCACCCATTGCGAAGGAATAATTTCTTCCCCTTCCCATGTACCATTATTTAGGTAAAGTTGTCCGAATTTTAGTAGGTCTCTTGGGGTTAAATACCACCCTCCGCCAAAGTACGGCTGGTCTTCATGGTTAGTTTGAATTCTGTAATTGTGAATAGATAAGGGTGCAAATAGCTTTTTGTGAATATAAAACTCCAACCTTTCATCTATCAAAGAGCTAATGATTGGAGATAGGAGATGGGGATTTCCAGAACCGTAATTGGCTTTTTCCCCTGGCTGATAAACCATGGGGGCATTTAAAATATGCTCTGTCCAATCCTTCTGATTTTGGTAGGCTCCTTCGTTGGCAAATGAAGTTCGGTTTAAACCAAAATCAATAGCGTCCAATCCACTTGACATAGTAAGCAGGTGGTGAATCCTAATATTTTCTTTTCCATCCTCCCAAACTACTTCAGGATATTGATTCTCGAAGAAGTCTCGGATGGGCAAGTTTTCACTATTTAGCTTTTGATCAGAAATTGCAATACCCACCATAGCAGAAGCAAAACTCTTGGAGAGCGAACGGGTGTCGTGAGGTATACTCAATGTAAAACCGTCAAAATAGTTTTCAAAAATAATTTCACCATTTTGGGATATGACTACTGCATGGGTTCTTTCCAATGTGTCATTCTTAATGTCAGTCACAAGTTTAGATAAGCGAGAAGAATTCCTATTATCAGTCGTTTTGGGATAATCTCCGATTTGCCACTGTTCATAGGGCAGCGGTAAAAGTTCGATTTCAGTGCTTTCGTTCAGAAAGTCAAGGGTAAGGTCAATTTTCTCCTCTTTTAATACACCATTAAAATGCAGATTGGAACGTATGTCGATAAATGCAAAGTTGTTGTCAGAGAGCGTAAAATCTTGCGCCCACATGTAATGATAAGTGGGTTCTTTAAAAAAAGTAGAAGCTGCATAACTGCTATCATCCTGTTTATCTATTGAAAGGTACATCGTGGGCAAAAAAGAGTCTTCAATCAAAAGATTCCATTTTCCTGCCCAATTTCCTTTTGAAGTTAAGCGCAATTCAATATTAGATAAATGGTGCCCGGTTTGAACAAAAGCGATTGGGGGGTATTGGGTCGTATCAATTCTGATAGTTAATTGGTCTTGATGTTGACCCACCAAATAAGTCTTGTTTTCAGTTTCAAGTGGAATTTCGGTTATGCTGCTATTACCCTCAAACCTTGCCACAATCCCTTTTTCTGTGGAAAACATTTCAACAGTAAAAAGGAAGGGATTTTGCTTTTTAAATCTTCCTGCCCAGCCTCCAACATAATTGTCAACGGAAGTTTGAGCATTGCACGCAATAATATTCAACAGGCAAATTATTAACAGAATATTTATTCGCATTTTTCAGTTTATTATTAATGAGATACAATGGTTTCTGCTAAACTGTAATAGCCAATGTTGGGGGCAGTTTTTTATTTTGTCCATCCTACTGATTTTCTCCACATTTCATATTCTCGTTTTCTTTCTTCAAAATCCTTCGGTGGTCGTTGATTTTCATTTTTAATCCTGTCTTGCATAATCTCAATCTGTTCTTCAAGTGTATTTAAACCGATAGTCTGTCTCCGTTGATTTACTTTTAGGAGGTCGTCAAATTGATTAGGATTCATTTCTCCATTTTCATCCCAATCGAATTGGGTTCCGTAGTGCTGTAATCTACCTTCAAGGACGGCTATTCGGTCGGTCAAATATGCCAAGTTTTTCTGGTCTGCTTTTTTTTCGTTAACTGCGATTTCTAATAGTCTTGCTGCTTTTTTCATAAAGTCAGGTTGCCCGATAGAGTGCTGAATAATGACCCATGCGGCGTGGCTAGCTTCTTCGCCAACTTTATCAGTTGTCGGAAATCCAATCTTTTCCATGATCAGATTGAGCTCTTTGGCATTTTCATGATGCAAGTCCTGCATTTCCTGATGGTAGCCATTTGAAAGAGTTCCTTTTCTTATCAATTCATCTCTAAGTATGTCGTCTTTCTTTTTAAGTCCGATTATCTTTTTTGAGATTTGGTCGAAGTCCATTTTGGTCTTTCTTTAATTGTCCCTGACGATGGCGGCTAAACGGGGTAGCCCGCTTTTACTGGCTATGGACAGCTATACATTGGTGGCTGTCGTGTTTTTTCATTTTTCAATTTGCTTGAATCGAGTAACTGAAATTTTTATTTTTTTCAGGATTTAAAACCAAGCAATTTACTTCTCTATTTTAATATTTGACTTGTCCAATCTTCGCCCCAAACTGTCAGTTCATAAATCCATTCATAATTCGTGTTATCTTCTGTAGTCCAATATTCTTCGTTTAAGTCAACCCACAAACCATTTTCTAATTCTTTGTCATGAATTACAAAAGAATCTCCGTCAATCTCGATTACTTTTTCGAAATTTTCAATTATGAATTTAGTGTTTACTTCCGCATACCACAACTCTTGAAGTTGGTTTATCGAGAAGTAGTTTTTCTGATTTATTTGATTTGATACTCTTGCGAGTGTTTCATAAATCGTTTTCGGATTTGATTGAGCAGCTCTTTTTATGATTGTCGTTGTGCGATTATTTCCTCTTAACCTCATCATCAATTCTTCGATTTCTTCGATCTGCAAGATGGTCGCTTGTTCCAAATTTGGTTCTATTTCAATAAGTTGATTTAGAATTTTTGGTAAAATTTGATTTAAGTGATTTTGCTTTTTCAGATTTGCCAATCTTTTCTTTTTTGTTTCATCCATTTTGGAGAGCGTTTTCCTCTTTGAAACGAATGTCGCCTGTGATTAGCTCAATATAAGCATTCCCACCATTCCTTCCAAGGCTTCCCTCTTGCCAACCGCCCCAAATTTGTGCATTTTCACGTGAAGGCTTGCCGCAAAGGATAATCTCTTGTAAGTGAGAACTCACCTTTGCGAAGTTTCCCAATTTTGCACGTAAATCAGTCAAGCTTCCTAGCTTGCGCCATGTGAGATAGGAATCTCACCGATCGGGCTTGCTGAGATGGGAATCTCAGCAGAGTGGAAGGTTACGCGATGTGAGATAGGAATCTCACCGATTGGGCGGGCTGAGATGGGAATCTCAGCAGAGTGGATGTTCGTTGCTTACTTCCATTTTTTCCTTTTTTATGTTTATTCAAGCCTCTAAGTGTTTTTGATACATAGCCGATCTCTCCTCGCGGATGACCTCCAAGAGCTTACCTACTTCAAGATGGCTCCGGCAGTGAGCGATCAGATTCATAATCCTTGTATCCTTGCTTTCGCCCTGAGCAAAATTGTTAAACACGGCTTCGAAATGCAGCATACAAAGCAACCTCAGTTTCTCTTCCGAATAAGCCGCATTTAGGAGTTTGTACAGGGCTGCATTGGATATGTCGTCTTTATTCACAGCAGCAGGCACTTTTACTTCCTTTCTCGGAATCGCCTGTATCGCTTTACCCTTTAAGGCACCAGTAGGAGCTTGTCCAAACAAAAACTTGAAGTCATCTACCTCCAGCGGCTGCTCGGTCGTGCTATCTATTTCCTTCCGTCCCTGTTGGATTTTCTGCTGCAAGCGCTCAATTTCCACGAAGCTATTCACATCATTTTCTTTCACCGAAACCTGTATCCCCTCCTTACCCTCGTGGATGGCCGAGAAGGTTCCAAAGATTTCTGACGCGATTTCTTCCACTTGATCCTGTATCCTCACCACGATACATTGCCGATTCTCTTGCTTGATTCTCTCCACGAAGACCTGCTTATTCCCCGCTTGATGCAGGAAGATAATCCCATTCTTCCAGTAAGGCATCTCTTGGGCAAACTGCCCGTACTTAGAGATAAACTTCACCATCACGCTACTGGGCAAGATATCTGGGTAATACAAAGTAAAGCAATGAGCCGTCTGCACTTGGCTTATGGTGAGCATGGGCTTATTCTGGCATTCCAAAGGCAAGTACTGCGGAGCCACATACTGCTCTGTATCTGGAATCTGGAAAATCAAGCCAAATTGTTCATACTTCATCAAGCCCAGAAAAATCTCTGCCAGTCCCACCTTGTCGTCTAGTACCCGAATGGCGTGTGCTTTGTCAAATTTTCCACCCCGCGACTTTACCTGATAATCCAGAATTTTGTAGATAATCTCCGAAATCCATTGGGGATTGATAAATACTACATCTTCCAACTCCGTGATCTCATCGCCATAGTACAGCAGCACCCCAATCGCTTTTAGCCAATCCGTGAGTGCCTCAATCCGCGTGGTATCATTGGTGTCCTGTTCATAGAATTTGAGGCATTCTTTCCTGTATTCCGAGTAGCTGAGCACGTTTTTCCCTTCTTTTTCGGCCAGCTTTCGGATATGATCACGCACCATGGTCCAAACGGTAGGAATCTCGATGCGACTAATCGTATCTGTGAGTTTTTGTTCCAACTTATCAATGAATACTTGAAAACGAGCCATATCTGGTCTGAGGGCATCGTCTCCCTCCTCCTCATTCTCCTCTTCTCGCTGGGCTTCTTCCCAGGCTTTGGCCACACTGATGTAGAGGATATTATCCTCGATCCCATATCTCTCGCCCAGTTTACTATCCAGGATCACCTCCTTTGGGTGCTGGTCTATTTTATTTTGAACGAGCAAAACAGGGCTTTTCTCTTCCTGCTCACGGAGTCGCTCTCGATCCCGGATGGTTTGGAGCCAATAGCTATAGTGGAAGTGCTCCAGCTCGAGAGTCTCTTCTTGGATATTTCCCTCCGCGTCTTTGATCCGAATCGGCGTGGGCAGGGTCGCGTTCTGATTGTAAGGCTCCGTGAAGAGCAAAAGATAAACGGTATTCTTTCCCAAAAATAATTGATGAATCACATGGTAAAACTCCTGCCCTCCTAAGTCCCAGAAGTTGACCCTTACCTTGGGCGGCATGCCTTTGGCTCTATCTTCTTCATCTGTCTCTATTTCCACGTGGCCAATATCTATCTCGTGGGTAGAGCATAAGGTTTCCTCGTCATAAGTATCATTCACTAGGAATTGATAGAGAGAAGTCTTGCCCGAAGTGCTATTGCCCACCAGCATCACCCTGATCTCATCATTAGGATTTAGCCCCTGTTCAGAAGCCTGGGCAAACTCCCTCAGGGCTGCCAAGCAATTATCTTTCCCAATCACCCCTTCCGGAAACACATCTACCAGAGGATTTTTGGCTAATCCCAAATAAGCCAATTTCGGGTAGCGTTCCTTATTCGTGAAGCGAAGCACTTCGCCTACATTCTGATGTAGGAGGTTTTCCCCCAGGTACAAACTTGTCAGAGCCGAGAAGCCTCCGGCCAGAGAGATTTCTGCCAATTTGTTCTTAGCCAAGTGCAGTGTATGCAATCGGGGCAAGCCCTCCGGCAAATCAATCTCTTGAATTTGATTATTGTAGAGATAGAGATACTCCAATTGCTGAAATCCCCTGGGCAGTCTGAACTCGCTTAGCTGATTATAGCCCACATCCCAGAAGCGAAGCGCGGGCAGATCTGACTCGATCCTGAGGCTTTCTAGCGCGTTGTGGCTTAGGTCTAGATGCTCTAGCTGGGGAAAACTCCCAGAGATACGAAGCCGCTTGAGTTTCCCTGATTTGGGTTCTGCTTCCGCTTCCTCTTCCTCGGTTTTTTTACCCGAGAGGTTCAGCCTCTTCAGGGCAGGCCAATCACCCTCGAGGTGCAGTTCTTCTCCTTGGTATTGCCCTAAGTTGAGATATTCTAAATGGGGTAAGCGCTCAGTAATGGCCAGAAGCACATTTTGATCCAAGGCTTGCCCCGCAGCCAAGTTCAGCCCCACGATTTCCCCCGAGGCATTTTTGGCGTACTGCCCCGAATGCTTTTGGTGCAGTATGGAGAGTGCGTGCGGAGGATTTACTAACTCTTGGAGCTTCGTGTTCAGCAAGTCTTCAAGCTGAGCGATCATCTGGTTGGTATCTGCAGACATAAATACAAAATCTTCTTTGTTTTTACCCTTAAATTACACAATCTACAACAAACTACTCACAAATCCTTCCAAAAAAATCCCCAGCAACTTCCAAGCCTGTACCTTCCAAGCTCCTATAGCTTTCAAGCTCCAGCTTGGAAGTTTTTTTGAAATAAGGACAGAAGGTAGCACTAAGCAAGACCTCACTGCCTAGCCCCTGCCGCCCAAACTGGAGTTTGGGGGCTACATAACCGAAACCCAACATCGCTGTAACTGCCGTTGAAGAAGTTGAGGTCGAAGCGGTAGGCCACGGCAGCGTTGTAATCAAGGAAGTCCCACGAGCCGCCCCGAATTGGGTGAACTTGATTTTCCTCGCGCTGGTCGCGATCCACGGGCAGGGGGAGTTGCTGGCCAGCCAGCTTCTCGTACAAGTTGTTGTCCCAATCGTCCTCACACCACTCAAATACATTCCCACTTAGGTCATACAAGCCCAGGGCATTGGGCAGCTTTAGCCCCACGGGCTTGCTCTCATCGTGGCTATTCTCATTGTACCAACCCACCTCGTGCAAGTAGTCCGAGCCCGCGTATTTGTGCGGTTCTTGGTACCGCCCCCCGCGGGCGGCATACTCCCACTCCGCCTCCGTGGGCAGCCGGAAGCCATTAGCCGCGTAGTCAGGAAAGGCCCAGCCCTTTTCGGCATCTTCTATCTCGTAGACGGGCCTTCTGCCCAGCTGGGTACTCAGGGCATTACAAAATTGTACCGCCTCCATCCAGCTCACTTGCTCCACGGGGTGGCGCGCACCTTGGAAGCGGGAAGGGTTCTCACCCATTACTGCCTCGTACAAGTCCTGCGTGACCAAGTACTCGCTCAGGTAGAAGTCCGAGACTTTTATTTCCGTAATAGGCCTATTATCACGGCTACCATCTCCAATTTGTCCTTTGCCGCCTTCCACGAAGCGCATGCGGTTGTAGGTTTGGTCATTAATAGTGATGGGGATAGCGTCCATAGATGTAGGGTTTGGGGTTCTTGGCTCTAAGATACAAGAAAATTGGGAAATCTGGCCTCACCCTCGCCAGCTAAGGGCTTGGGAAGCACCTCGAGGCACTTAGCAAAGCCCCTCAACGTGGTTGCGAAGCCCCTCAATGCGGTTCAGAAGTGCCTAAAGGTGGTTCTGAGAGGGGGTAAAGGCAGTTCATTAAGGCCTCAACGCGGTTCAGGAGGGCCTAAAGGTGGTTCCGAGAGGGGGTAAACGTGGTTCGTTAAGGGGTAAATGCGGTTCGTTAAGGCCTAAAGGTGGTTCTGAGAGGGGGTAAAGGCAGTTCATTAAGGCCTCAACGCGGTTCAGGAGGGCCTAAAGGTGGTTCCGAGAGGGGGTAAACGTGGTTCTGAGAGGGGGTTTACCCCCCCCTCGAAGGGGGGGTAAAATACTAGGCTTGATCCTGACTGTCAGAAGATTGCGTCTCTGAATTGCTAGGAGCTTCATCGCTGGAAGCGGTTGAGCCACGTTTGACAGAAAAGTGCGCTCGCAAGTCTTGGTAAACGCTGGTCGTGCCCGGCTCATTTTCCTGAGCCAGATAGCGAATATAGCGGTAAAAGGTCAGGGTGTTGCTGTAATTATCATGGTCAAGCAGTGTTTTGGTGTCCGTGAGTTGCTCGGTGATGCTCATAAGGCGACGGGCACGTTCCTCGAGTTGCTTACGAGCTTGATAGTCGCGCTCGAACTCTTCCACGTCTAGCATACCGGGGACCAGATCGGCGCGCTGCTGCATGTAGTCCCGTGCCTTGTCTACCAAGATTTTGTTTTGGTTGGCGATAGAGCCGTACTGCTGTCGCTCTTCGGGACTTAGGTTGATGGCTTTGCCTCGGAGTACCGATTCAATTTGCGCCAAGGCTGCGTCCATCGTTTGGAGTTCTTCACTCGTGAAGCTGATAGAAATTAGATTATCTAATGCCATAGTTTCTATGTGTTTTAGTTGAAAAATGGCATCAAAGATAGGCAAAAGGATTGATAGGAGCAATGATCTTTGGGATTTATTTTCCACCGAGCCTGTAGCTTTCAAGCTCCAGCTTGGAAGTTTTTTAAAATGAGCACAGAAGGTAGCACCAGCCAAGCTCCAGTCTATGAGCGGGCGAAAAAAATTTTTAAAGGGGCTACGCCCCTTGATAAAATCCAAACAGCCGAAAGCCAAAGGGTAAAAAAACCAAAATCCCCAAGGCTAAGAAACCCTGCACAACAACCGAAACCCAACACTGCCGCTACGGTCGCCGAAGTTGAGGCTGTTGACGCGGAAGGCCACGGCAGCGTTGAGATCAAGGAAGTACCACGAGCCGCCCCGAACCGGGTGCCTTCCATTTTCCTTGCGCTGGTCGCGATCCACGGGCAGGGGGAGTTGCTGGCCTTTAAGGCGATCGTACAAGTTTACGTCCCAATCGTCCTCACACCACTCAGCCACATTCCCACTCAGGTCATACAAGCTCAGGGCATTGGGCAGCTTTAGCCCCACGGGCTTGCTCTCACCGTGGCTATTTTCACCGTACCAGCCCACCTCGTGTAAGTAGTCCGAGCCCGCGTATTTATATGATTCCTGGTACCGCCCCCCGCGGGCGGCATACTCCCACTCTGCCTCCGTGGGCAGCCGGAAGCCATCAGCCGCGTAATCGGGGAAGGCCCAGCCCCGCCAAGCTTCTTCTATCTCGTAGACGGGCCTTCTGCCCAGCTGGGCACTCAGGGCATTACAAAATTGTACCGCATCTATCCAGGACACCATCTCCACGGGATAGCGCGCACCTTGGAAGCGGGAGGGGTTCTCACCCATCACCGCCTCGTACAGATCCTGCGTGACCAAGTACTCGCTCAGGTAGAAGTCCGAGACTTCTATCTGCGTGATAGGACTACTATCACGGCTACCATCTCCAATTTGTCCTTCGCCGCCTTCCACGAAGCGCATGCGGTTTTGATAATCCTGCCCCTCGAAGGCAATCGGAAAGCTTTGTCTAGTTGGTTCTATTGCTCTCATTTTGGGTTTACTTTTTCGTCTTCCTCTTTCAATGAAGCTACCCCACGTTCAAGTCCCACTCGCCCGGGCGAGTTTCCTTTACTGGCCGGGTAGCTTCGGTTTTAAATCTTTGTTCTCGCTGAGGTGTTTATACAAACGCACCCCGGCGAAACACAGGACACGTGCTGGGCTTCTTAGGCACGCTCTGCCCATCCTCAAACGAACAGACTCTGGCAAGAGAAGAACGGTAGTGAGGGCTAAGACGTGACTAAGCTCACATTGAGTAAATTCGCTGACTTGTTTCAAAAAGATCAGCTCGATAAGTTGGGAAGGTCATATACCTTTTTCCCTTCCAGAGGGCAGCCCAAGATTTCCAGAGTATCTTGGAGCGTAAAGACCTCCTCTTGGAAAGACTTTTGATCCTCCCAGCTACGGAGATGAAGCGCAGGATTACGTTTCTCCAGGTCACTTTCAATCATTAAGTAGCCTTGAAGGGAGGGAATTTGTTGGTAGTAGTCAAATTTGTCCACGCGGTCATAATGTCGGGTTTCTCGAGAGAGTACTTCAATGATAAAGCTCGGTTCCACCAAAGCATAAGCACCTTGGGGGAGTTTTTCTTTTTTCAGCGCTCCACAATAGATATGAATATCGGGGTATAGAAAAGCCTTTTGACCGTGTGGAGCGTACATTTTTACTTGTCCACTGACTAAGAAGCAGCCTTTTTTTCTCAGGCAATCTTCCAATATCTTGATAAGGTTATTACAGATAAAGTCATGTTCCACCGTCGTTCCGGCCATCGCTTTTGTCTCTCCTTCCAGGTACTCGTAGCGGTGGCCAGCTTGTTGTTCCAAATCCAAGTAATCTTGGAGACTCAGCTTTTCGGTAAGTATTGTCATAACAGCATTCTAAGTGATTAGATAAAAATACTAAAAGGCCAAGAAAAAAGAAAGGTGTCGTGAAGAAACAACTCTTCGCGAGGTGCTGGCTGGTATCTGTGCCTTAACGCTTGGAAATCTTTGAGTCAACCACACCACTACCGCAAGGGTTGAGCGCAAGCGATCACTTGTGGTAGTGGGCGGATATATACTTTCGGGGCGCCTGGATTCTGCATTGGCTCCGGGAAGAGATTGGAGATAAAGATACCTTTCTGAAAATCCTCAAAACCATCCAGATTCGCTTTCGCAAAAAAACCATCAATACTCAGGACTTTATTGCGGTGGTCAACGAAATCACCCGGGAAGATTATACCAATTTTCTCACCGAGCACCTTTATCGTAAGGAATCCCCGGAGTAGAAATGATGACCGAATTGAGGTGCAATTTCTCTCCCGAAATAAAAGAATTATCCCCACTCTCGGGGTAGCTGAGCAAGCATACATTGCTTGGATGATAGGCAGAATGAGCAAAAAGATAGGCTAGGACAAATATTTCCTTGGGAAAGGACTCAGAGCCAATCTGCTGCCAAATTTTTGGCAACGTTGAGGCTGCTTTTTCGTAAAAAATAGCAGTAATTCAACCTTTTTATTCCTTAAAATTTTACCAGTTTATCAACCTAATTTTCCTATGAAAAAGCAACTATTTTTGCTTCTGCTACTCCTATGTTCAGCCTATGTAGAAGCCCGAATTATCCAAGTAGGCCCCGGTCGTACTTACACCCGACCCAGCCAAGTAGAGAATGTCATTCAAGATGGAGATACCATCGAGATTGATGCCGCCGAATACGTGGGGGATGTAGTCCTCTGGAACCGAAACAACCTGCTGATCCGAGGGGTGGGCGGTCGTCCACACCTGCGAGCCAATGGGGTCCGCCTACGCTGGGACAAGGCCATCTGGCTGATGCGAGGCCGGGACATTGTTGTGGAAAATATTGAATTTAGCGAAGCAACTGTTCCCCTTAACAAAGGAGGTAATGGAGCCGGCATCCGAACCGAGCCCGAAGTCGTTAACCTGACCATCCGTAATTGCTATTTCCACCACAACCAAAACGGGATCCTAATCCCCGATAATGCTGAAAGCAATATTCTGGTGGAATACTGCGAATTTGCGTACAATGGCTTTGGTGATGTGGGTTTTACACACAATATATACGTGAACAAGGTGCAGAGTTTTACCCTCCGGTTCTCGTATTCCCACAGCATTGATCGGGATGGCCACCTGGTCAAAAGCCGGGCCGCCAAAAATTATATTCTCTATAATCGCCTCTCGGACGAACCTCAGGGCAAAGCCAGCCGTCTGATTGACCTGCCCAATGGCGGGGAAAGCTACGTAATCGGTAACCTGCTCCAGCAGGGAGCCAATGCCACCAACAAAAACCTGATTGGCTACGGCCTGGAAGGATACCGACACCCCAAAAATGAACTCTATGTGGTCAACAACACGATGACAAACGAACGCTTCAATGGTACTTTCCTCGATATTGCCAATGGAGCTGATGCCGTCAAAGCAATCAACAACCTAATGATTGGCCCGGGCGACCGGGTGATCGGCTCCGCCGAAATGCTTAGCAACCAAAGCTTCGACAATGTCAACGAGGTTGGCTTTCAAGACCCCGCCAATGGTGACCTCCGCCTCCGGCCTGGCTCCGATGCGTTGGATGCTGGAATTGATCCCGGAACCGTAAATGGCTTTAGCCTGCAACCTGTCCACGAATACATCCACCCTTTAACCCAAGGTAATCGGGCGCAGGTGCGTGCCCTCGACCTGGGGGCTTACGAGTTTCAGCCGCCCTGCCCTCCGGGAAATGCGCCTACTTTTGAGCAATTTCTCAGCATCTGCGAGGGGGAAGGAATTCTGGTGGGTGGCCAGCTGCAAACCGAAAGTGGTATCTACTATGACACCTTGTCAACCTCCGCGGGTTGCGATAGTATTTTGGTTAGCCATCTGGAAGTGAAAGCAACCTACTTGGAAACCCGCTTTCTCAGCATCTGCACCGGAGACAGCCTCTGGTTGGGTGGGGCCTATCAGCGGGAGCCTGGAATCTACCAAGATACCCTACAAAGCGGAGCGGGCTGTGATAGCATCATCATCAGTACCCTCCACCTAAGCGAGCAAAGCGTGGTTCACCAAGAGGTGTTTATCTGCCCGGGGGATAGCGCCTTCCTGGGAGGAGCCTACCAAACCCAAGCCGGGAGTTATTACGATACCCTGGACACCAATTCGGGCTGTCCGCCAGTTTTGGTATCCCATCTGGAGATACGCAACGCGCCCGAAACGCCCCGAATTACGCTCTCCAATAACAATCAGCTTTGTGCCAGTGGAAATGCCGATACCTATCAGTGGTTCCGGAACGGCTTCGCTCTAGCCGAAAAAGGAGCTTGCCTCCAGACAGACAGAGAGGGAAGCTACCGGGTGCTAGCCCTGCAAAATACCTGTGCTTCGGATACCTCGGAGGTGTTTCAATTCACGGTTACGAGTTTGGAATTTCAAAATACATCCTCGGGCTTAGCCGTGTATCCCAACCCGACTCAAGGCTGGATTTATTTGCGCTTGGGTGAGCAGCCGGAAATCGTGGATTTGGAATTGCAGTCCTTGGATGGTCGTTCGGTTTGGCGACGCAAAATCAAATACACGCGTCCCGACCAAGCTCAGGCTCTCAGTGGGGTTTCTCCCGGAACTTACGTACTAAGCCTGCAAAGAGAAGCTAAAGTTTATCACCAGTTGATGGTGGTAAAATAGCTTTTTTGGTTGCAGAGTTAGTTAGTTGATTGGCCAGTGAGATATTTAGCCGATTAAGGCCTCGGAAAGCCTTGAGGGAGAACCAAATCCCGCAAGGCTTTTTTTATTTGGATCAAGCTGCCCTTTTATGAGCAACAGGACTTGAAGCTCCTGCGCATCCTCACTGATCGGGGCACCGAATACTGCGGCAAAAGAGAGCACCACGAGTATCAACTCTACCTGACTTTGGAAGACATTGACCATACTAGAACCAAAGCCAAGAGCCCGCAGACCAACGGTATTTGCGAAAGATTCCATCGCACGATACAAGACGAATTTTATGCCGTCGCCTTTCATTTTGTAGATCTTCCTGTTTCAATCTGCCTACCTCCTCCTGCGTCAGATAAGGCTTACGAGCTACCTCACTGGGTCTGACCTTGATGGTATGCTCAATCGGATTTCTATCCAGCCACCCGACCTTATGAGCTCGCCTGAGTGCCCGTTTAAAAAGCTCAAACTGTTTTTTGGCATAAGAAGACTTCCAGCCCACCCTTTCCTTACTCCATCCCTCAAACTGAATCCCCAAATCTCTATGCTCATTCAGTTCGTGTAGCATCAGACTGGCCACCTTAAAGCGATCTCTCAGAAAATCCTGAAATTGCCCCTCAAACCGCTTCACCTTCTCATAAGAATTACTCTCCTCTGGATACTGCCTCAGCAGAAGCTCAAAAGCATCGCGGGTTGTCTTGCGTTTATTTTTACCCGAGTATTCATCCTTAATCATCTTAGAAGAGACTTCCTTACCCAGGTCTGTCAGGCGATTATAGATTTGGCGTACCTTGGTTTCCATCACGCGAAGCGTTTCGTTCAGTTCCTGAATCGCCTTTTTATCCGTTTTGGAAGATTTAGGAAGAGGAGTAATTTGCTTATCACCTTTATCCCATTGATCTGGGAAAACAAAAATACCCGAACTGATCTCCTTTTTCGGAGTTGCGTTCGCACGAAAGCGGCAGATCACCGCCACCTTACCTTCGGCGTTCATTTCGCTGGGTTTAATTAGAAAAGAAATTTTGAGCATAGGGCAGAAAAATTATAATTGAGAGAAAAAGGTCAGTTTTTGGTCAGTATCGAGTCAGTTCGTTCTTCTCCTGACCCACTGACTCGATTTATGACCCAAAACATCAAAAATTTAGCAAATTTTGATTCTCTAAAGTTACAAAAAATCCCCCTAAACTCCCTCTAAGCCCACAAAAAAAGCAATCTCCCGGAGCAGTATTCAGGAGATTGCTTTGCTGAGCAGAGGCGGAGGGATTCGAACCCCCGGTACCTCGCGGTACAACGGTTTTCAAGACCGCCGCATTCGACCACTCTGCCACGCCTCTGTATTTGAGTTTGCAAATATGGGGAGTTTTGGAGGCTTTTACAAATTTGCAGGAAGGAAATTAGGAATCAATCTTGGCTTTTCTTCAAATGGGGCTCCACAAAAGTCCAATAGGCTTCCCAAACGCCCTGAGGGTCTTCTACCTGGGGGTAATGCCCAATGCCTTCTAATAAAACTACATCGGGATTAGGAACCAATTCCTGCCACCGCTCCGCTGCGTGCCGACCCGAAACGGGATCTTCTGGCCCGTTAATCAAACGCAGAGGAACTTGCGTGTGCAGCAAAGGCTTGACCCAACGATCTCGATATTGGCGACGATCGGCCATATAATGAATGAGCTTATGAGAGAGGCGATGGCCGCCTTGGTAGGTAATCAACTCCCAGAAATCTTTTAATTCTTGCGGAGTAGGTTGCGTCTGCGCACCAAACACCTCGCTGAAGCTTTTTTGAAACCGTTTTTCAGAAAAGAAACGGCTAATCAAAAAGCCAAGGGGACCTTCTAAAAGTTTTTGAATGGGTCTAGCGCGATGCATCTCCGGGAAAATCCCCCCATTTAAAAAACAAAGAGAAAGCATTTTTAGCCCACTTTTTCCCGATTGTAGCCGTTCTTCGTGACGTGCCAGCATCTCTTGCGCCACCGTATCTCCATAATCGTGCGCCAAAATGTGTGCTTTGGATATATTCAGATGCTTCAATAATTCTTCGTGTAAAGAAGCTTGGTCGTGAATAGCATAATCATAACGGCGAGGCTTATCCGAAAAGCCAAAACCCAGCATATCGGGAGCGATTACTCTGAAGTGATTGGTCAATTCAGTCCAAATTTTTACCCAATCCCAAGAAGCCGTCGGAAAGCCGTGTATACAAACTAATACTTCCCCCTCGCCTTGATCTTGATAAAAAATTTGATGATTCTGGTAGGAAAAATATTGTCCCTGTGCTTTCCAGCCTTTTAATCGCAATTCAGGTGATGAGTGCATCAAGAATTTCTGTTATTTTGAGTACAGCCACAAAATAATAGAAAGTCTTGATAATGACAAATTTACCAGCCCCAGGTACCTGAGCCGCCTTTGAAAGGCCCTACGATTTCATTGGTAATCCAGCCACCATAAAAATTTCCTTCCTGAGGATTGACACGCTCATCATTCACATAGCATTCAACACGATCTGGATAGAAAGCTAAGTAATCTTTCAACTCTAAAAAAGGCTTAGTAGGAGCTGGATAATACCAAGCTACATCTGAGGCTTGGCGATCTCCTACTTTGACATCGTAGTAGTTGGCTTTGCCTTTATACTCACAGAAAGAAACCTCTGAGTTGGAATTGAGAAATTCAAAGTTCACATCACTTGGAGGGATGTAATATACAGGAGGATGACTGGTCTCCAATACGCGGCAGGCGCGATTACTTTCGGCAATCACCTGTTCATTAAAAATTACTTTAATATGCTTGGAGCTTGCTTCAATTTTGGGAGGGCGCGGGTAATCCCACACGGATTCTTGCCCGGGCCCAGGTGGGATTCTTTTAATTTTTTTCATTGCCTAGCTATTTAACTTGGTCAAAACTTATTTTGAAATTTCGCTTTTTTTTGATCTGAATGGAGTAAACCAATTTGCATACATTTTTGGCGAGTTACTCTTATAATTAAAGATAAGACTTTGCTCGCTTTACCACAAAGATTCTTCTTGATTTACTACTTGTTTTTGATTTCTGTGCGTATTTCAGAGAAATGATCTGATTATATCTTAAAAAAAGAAAAGTATAAATATGTTTTATACAAAATGCCTGCGGAGAACGATTTCCGATTGGGTAAATATGAAAGCTTTGATGACAGGCTTTAAGAAATTAAATATATTAAAATCGTGTTCTATCTAGAATTCAAAAAAGAAAGATGAATAAAGATTCCTTAAAAGTGCTAGCAATCAATAGCTTTCCTGCCAATGGGAATGCTGGATTGAAAATGGTCATGGCGATCTTGGGTACGGTGGTCATACCCGTTCCTACCCTTTTATTGACAGGCATTGGCAGCTTGAGGAATATGACTGGTTTTACCACTTTTCAGTATGATTTCCGGCAAAACTTAGAAGGCACATTACAAATTGCTCAACTAAGAGGATATCGTCTCTTGGTGTATGTGGGTTATTTGGGAAATGCCAGACAGGTGGATATGATTCGGGAATTAGTAGAAAAATACCATCTCATCATTGAAACGCTTTGGGTAGACCCCGTGTGTGGTGATCAAGGGCATCCTTACGTGAGCCCAGAAATTATCCAACAATGGCCGCACTTGCTGGAAATAGCGGACCTTGCCCTGCCTAATCTTACAGAAATTGCTCTCATCAGTGGGCATCAAGCTGACATTCAGTTGACACAGCCAGAGCCTTATATTCAAGCCTTTCGAGACAAATTTCCAGACACTGATCTTTTAGTTACTAGTTTGTTAGAAGAAGATAAAGTAATTAACCGTTTGTATCAAGGCCAAAAACAAAAGAATTTTGCCAATCCATCTTTACCGGTTAATTACGGTGGAGCTGGAGACGCCTTTGCCAGTTTGTTGATCTACTACCATTTTTTCAGAGGGCTAGGCCTAGATTCGGCTATCGAGAAAGCAGGTCAGGTGATGCTCGATCTCATCAGGCATGCCCAAACCGAACAAAACTTAGACCTTGGCATTGTGCCCGCACTCATCTTTTAAAAATTAGTTAAGCCTAGGATCAATGGGGTAGTTGGAGAGTACTTTGTGCTTGCCCCCCATTTGCCTGAGCACCTCTCGCCAGAGTTGAGAGGAGGGGGTATCAAAGATAAAATCACTTTTCACATGAGAAATAATCCAAGCGTCATCGTCTAGCTCATGCTCCAACTGTCCGCCTGTCCAACCTGAATATCCTACAAAAAAACGAAGGTCTTCTTCGGAGATTTTCCCCATTTGCAGCCAAGTTTGCACTTGCTCAAAATCTCCCCCCCAGAAAAGTCCAGGACTGATCTCTTGGGTATCCTCGATGGCAAAACCCATGCGATGAATAAAATGTAGCGTATCCTGTTCTACGGGGCCACCAATATAAACAGGAAAATCACTGTAGTCCAAGTCATCTAGCACATCTGATATCTTCATGTCTGTGGCTTGATTCAAGACGAAGCCGAAAGATCCATTTTCCTGATGCTCACAGAGTAGCACTACGCTTCGTTCAAAATTAGGATCACCCAGAAAAGGTTCGGCAATCAATAAATCTCCTTTCTTTACATCATGTTTTGCCATGAGTTTATCTTAGTATAGAAGTGATAGGTTAAAAAATGCGTTAAAAATCTACATCACCAGCTAAAAAGTCCTAGCTATGTACCACGCGAGGTGCTTTATCTGATTTTCCTTCATTTAAGCACCATTTTTTCTAACTAGTTCAAGGAAATAAAAGTTTAGCAGATTATCTGTCGTAGCACCAGCAATCCACCAAATGATCATTTGCCATCCCAGTGGCTTGCATGAAAGCATAGCAGATAGTGGGGCCTACAAACTTGAAGCCTTTCTTCTTGAGGGCTTTACTCATTTTTTGGGATTGCTCTGTGTAGGCGGGTACTTCTTCTAACTTGCGGTATTGATTTTGAATAACTCGGTGATCTACAAAGCTCCAGATATATGCATCAAAGCTGGATTCTTCTTCACAAATATCTAGAAAAATCTGGGCGTTCAGGATAAAAGCCTCTATTTTAGCACGACTGCGAATGATACGTGCATCTTGGACTAGACTTTCAACCTTAGCATCATCATAGCGGGCCATTTTTTCGGCATCAAATTGATCAAAGAGGAGGCGGTAATGCGCTCGCTTTTTCAAAACGGTAATCCAACTGAGCCCTGCCTGTGCGCCTTCCAATAGCAGCATCTCAAACAATTTTTGGTCGTCGTGCTCGGGTATACCCCATTCTTCGTCGTGGTATTGGACATATAGATCATCAGATAAGCACCACGGGCAACGAGTTTTATCGTCATTGATAGGCATCTACTCTTCAAAGTTAAGGCAAAAAAATTACTCAAACTGCTCGGAAGATCAGGATAGAATTATGCCCACCAAAGCCAAAGGTATTATTCATGGTGACTTTGACCCTGGCTTGTCTTGCTTCCTGCAGCACAATATCCAAATCTCTGGGGAAAGCCTCATCCAGTCGATCCGTATTGATGGTAGGAGGCATCACTTGATTCTCGATGGCTTTGATGCATAAAATGCTCTCGATGGCACCAGCGGCTCCCAGCAAATGTCCAGTCATGGATTTGGTCGCACTCAATTTGAGGTTTTGAGGCTTTTCTCCAAATACTTTTTGAATGGCCGTAATTTCACTTAGATCGCCCACAGGCGTAGAAGTTGCGTGCGTATTGAGATAATCAATATCTTTTGGAGGAATGCCCGCTTCTTCTAGGGCAAGTTCCATAGCTCTGACGGCGCCAATTCCTTCGGGGTGGGTGGCTGTCATATGGTAGGCATCGGCGGTCATAGAAGCTCCGATAATTTCTGCATAAATTTTAGCCCCACGTGCTTGGGCGTGCTCGTAGTCTTCTATCACCAAGGCACCGGCACCTTCGCCCATCACAAAACCATCTCTCTCTGCATCAAAGGGGCGAGAAGCAGACGCAGGTTCGTTATTTCGGGTAGATAAGGCTTTCATAGAGCCAAAACCTCCGATAGAAGCCTCAGTAATAGGAGCTTCGGAGCCACCCGTGACAAAAACTTTGGCCTTGCCCAACTTGATGTAATTGTAGGCATCCATCAAGGCAGAGTTGGAAGTGGCACAGGCCGAGACGGCGGTGTAGTTGATACCCATGAGGCCAAACTTGATTGAGATCATACCAGAAGCCATGTTCGTAATGAGGCGAGGAACAAAAAAAGGGCTGAAGCGTGGCTTAAGGCCTTGCGTGGCGTAGGCTTTGACCTCTTCCTCAAAGGTGGACATACCACCTTGACCTGAGCCCCAAATCACACCTATATCAAAAGGAGATAATTGATCGAGATCGATATTTGCGTCGGCCATGGCTTCGCTCGCTACATAAAGGGCATATTGGGTAAAAAGATCAGACCGCTTGATTTCATTACGATCCAGATAAGCTTTGGGATCAAACCCTTTCACTTCACAGGCAAATTGGGTTTTGAAATTTGTGGGATCGAAGCGGGTAATTTTAGCACTTCCGCTTTTTCCAGCCAGGGCATTTTGCCAAAATTCTTCTACCGAATTACCAATCGGGGTAAGCGCCCCCAAGCCCGTGATCACAACTCTTCGCTCGTTCATAGAATAAGGTTCTTGCAGTTAATTTAGCTAATTCGTCTCAATCGGCATCACGGCAAAGATACGGGCAAGAAAGGAAATATTTATCTCTTATTCATTTTTGATAAACTTTCTCAGAGAAAGGCACAAACCTGAATTGTTCTAGGGTTTGGGAGAAGGAATATACTTGGGTGTAATCGTTTTTTCCTTTTCAAGAGATTTCAGGTCAAAATGTATCTCATTGAGGCACTTAAAATGCTTCAACGGACAGCGATGATGACCAATTTTGGAGCAGGGACGGCACTCCGCATTTTTGTTTTCTATCACCTCAAACTCGGTTTGGTAGGGATACATGCCCAGCGAGGGGGTCGTGTTGCCCCAAATAGAGTAAATCTTTTTCTTAAAAGCTGCCGCAATGTGCATCAAACCTGTATCGTGGCTGAATACGAAGGAGGCATCTTTGATCAAGGCTGCCGACTGATTGAGATTGTATTTACCACAGGCATTATACACAGGCGGAACTGAAGGCTCCTGGTACCATAAATCAGCCTCTCGGTAGAGAGCTCGGCGACGTTTGGCTTCAAAATGCCGACGAACCTTTTCGGCCAATAAGGCATCCTTCTGATCGCCCAGCAGTACCAAAGGCTGATTAATCTTTTCGCAAAGCTCAATGATTTTGGGTAGAGGAAGTCTTTTGGTATAATGCTGTCCTCCCACGGCAAAGGCCACGTAACCAGCCCGAAATGCCAAGGGTAAATCGTGCCGATCCAAATGATCTTTGGATGGGATAAAATAATCCAAGCCACGATAATCGTTCACGACTCCTAGTGGGCGGACAGTTTTCAGATAGCGATCTACAACATGACTGTCAGGCATCTGGTCAATCTTGAAATTGATATAGATCCATTTAAGATAGTTCAGTTTGCGAAGACTGAAGGATTTGGTCATCAGAGCGGCCTTGATGCTCAGCGTGCGTAGATTGTTGTGGAGATCAATGATATAATCATATTTTTCTGCTCGCAACGAATGGATTAATGGCCAGAGATTATCTTCTAGATAAAAAACACGATCCAAGTAAGGGTTGTGGGCAACAATGGGTTGGTATTGGTATTTGGTACAATAATGTATTTCTGCTTCTGGTAACTGCATTTTGAGGCATCTTATCACAGGGGTGGTAAGTACAATGTCACCAATAGATGAGAAGCGCAGTATCAGAATTTTAGTCATTGGTATCACTCATTGGTTGAACTTATCATTCTAAACTTAACTTCTTTACACGGCCAATTTGGGTGGAGGGTTGCCTGACTAAACTCAAAAAACTTTGATAAAATTTGGCTACACAAGAAGATTGACCAAAGAAGCTAATCAAATTGTCTAAAAGTTTAGTAATTTTTCAGTATTAGTATTTGAATTTTCATTTCACTAAGAAACGATCTAATTGGTTCGTAAACCATGGTCAGTTAGACACCAAAGATACACCAAAGTAAAGCCTCGTTTGATATTCAGTACTTTGGCGATCAATGTCGAAGGTAGGATTTGTAGAAAAAATGAACGCTTTGGGGAATTATGGGATAATATACAACGATACCTGCTCTGCAAGAAAAAATACAAAACCCGATATTTTAGGAAGTAGTCTGTGGCTTTCGAGCCTGAAAAAACTGGTCAATCGCTTCTCTGCCCCATGTATTCAAAGTCATATCAGCCTGCAAGCCTCCTTTCCGTGCCACACACACACCGTAATAAACGTCTTGGATGGCTTCTTTACGGTGTGCATCGGGATTGATACAAATTTTTACCCCCTTTTCTAGGGCATAGGGCAGCCACGACCAAGGCAGGTCTAGTCGCCAAGGATTCGCATTGACCTCGATGGCTACTTGATTGGCAGCACAGGCATCTATGACTTTGGCATAGTTTAGAGCATAACCCTCTCGTCTTAGAAGTAGTCGTCCGGAGGGGTGCCCCAGAATGGTAGTATAAGGATGCTCGATGGCTTTAATGAGTCGCTCAGTTGCTTTTTCTTGACTCATTTTCAGGCTACTGTGGACGGAAGCAATCACGAAATCAAAAGTATCAAGCACACGGTCTTCGTAATCCAAGCGGCCATCTGCCAAAATATCTGCTTCAATTCCCTTGAAGATTTTAAAAGGAGATAATTTTTGATTGAGCGCATCGATCTCTTGGTGCTGTTTTTTGACTTGGTGTTCATAAAGCCCATTGGCATAAAAAGCAGATTGTGAATGGTCGGTGATGCCTAGATATTCGTAACCTGCTTCCTGACAAGCTTTTGCCATCTCTTCTAGCGTGTTTTTACCATCGCTGTAAGTAGAGTGCGCGTGGAGAATGCCTTTAATTTGGCTTACTTCTAAAAGTTGCGGGAGGGTAGAAGCTTGCGCCCAGACAAATTCCTGTTGGCCTTCGCGGAGTTCGGGAGCGATATAGGGTAGATTGGCTTTTTCGTAAATGGCTGCTTCCGATTCAAAATGATCGCTTAAAGCATGCTGTAGCAATGTTTTCTCCTGTGTATCTTCACGAAAGGCTAAATGCGCCTGTACCCCTGTATTGAGGAAAATTTCGGTGTAATATTGTTCAGGTAAAGTACATCTTAGCTCGACCTTCAGCGAGTTTTCTACAAAAAAACCACGCCAGGCAAATAAACCCGTGCTTTTTTCGTTTTTCTGCAAGAAATCGCATTGATCTAAATGCGCAAATACTGCATCTTGATCTTGGGTAGCAATGATCACCGCAATCAAATCTACCACTTCGGCTTTGCGCCTTACTTGCCCGACGGTTTGGAAAGAAGTAATTTGTGCGCAATCCTGTAGATATGCTTCCAGATTTTTGGCCTGCGCCTCGGCGGTAGCAAAGTGAACTTTATCCGAAGCCGCCTTCATAAACAATAAGGACTGGAGAATATTTTCTTGGGTTTTTTTGCCAAAGCCTTTCAGAGAGGCAATTTGGTCATTTTCACAGGCTTGTAGTAGCTGATCCGTGTCTTCAATACCGTGTTCTTGCCAGAGGGTTTTAACTTTTTTTACACCGAGGCCGTCAATTTGCATCATCTCGATTACACCACTGGGGATGGTTTCTAGGGCTTCTTGTAATTGATGAAATATGCCTGTTTGTCGTGCTTCTTCTATTTTTCCGGCGATGGCTTTTCCGATTCCTTGGAGCTTTTCTATCTCCGCCAAGGGCATTTCGGCCAAAGGTTTTTCTAATTTATCAAGCGTGAAAGCTGCATTTTGATAGGAGCGAATTTTGAAGGAATTTTCCCCCTCTAGTTCTAAAATGGAGGCGTAAAGCTTAAATTGTCGAATGATTTCTTTATTATCCAAGGTATATGATTTAGCTTCGAGGAATAGATGATGAAACAAAAATAGTGAAAATTTGGGAAGACCAACTCCCCAATGGTTGTTAAAAGAATATGCACATTAAATGGAGTGATCTACGATTTTTAATCTGCTTCATCGCGTGGTGGCAGGCTATTTCCTCGGCAGAGGCACAAAAGCAGAGGCACGAAATTCCTGCGCATATGTACAGTGATGATTTTTATTTAGTACCCATAGAATCTACGGGGCTGCTGGTTTTTCGTGAATCTCCTAGCAAAGAAGCGTATCAATTTGTAAAGTATGACCAAGCTTTCAAAAAACAGTGGCAGGTAGAGATTGACGTGCAAAAAAAGTTAGAGTATCAGGCACATTATTATATTAACCGTACGCTTTACGTGCTGTTTGGACAATCAAATCGGCGCGAAGTAGAAATTATCAAACTCAATACGCAGGCAGGATTTTATGAAAAAACCAAAATCTACACGGTCAATAATTTGTACGTGGAAAAATTTGTAGCCTGGCAAGATGGAGCTTATTTATTGGGGGATATTTTGGGTGATCCCGTGCTGGTTTATCTGGATATCGCCCAGCGCAGAACGGCTCTTACTTCCCTAGAAACGGAGGGCTATCTGACCCTAGATCAATTGAAATTAGACACGCTCAGAGAAAGGGTGATTTTAAGTGCCTTGCATTCACCCCGCGCTCGTGAATTCGAGGTGATGCTAAAGATTTTCCAAAAAGGTAAACTTCAAAAAGACATCATCCTGAAAAGTGAGGAAGATAAGTATCTGTTAAACGGTCGTTTACTTTCTTCACCCCAAGGAGATTGGGTCATTGGTAATTATGGCCTAGCTAGTGCCCGCAGACAAGTGCAAGGCATTTACACGGTTGCCTTGGACGCGGCATATCAAGCACAAAAATTTCAATATTATGACTTTACAGATTTTGATAATTATTTCAACTATCTAGAGCCTGAACAAGCTCAGCGAGAAAAAGCAAAAGTCCAAGCTCGGCGAGCAAAAGATAAGCCTTATTTTATTCATTATCAGGCCTATTTACAAGATGTCATTCCCTGTGCAGATCATATTACGCTCACACACCTTTTCTTCCAAAGCATTTTTCAGGATAGAAGTTATAGTAGCACACGCCCTCCTCAGCCCTGGATAGAAGGTTGGAATTATAGTCATGCCTTTATCTCGGCTTGGGACTATGAAGGCAAACCACTCTGGCAAGATGCGCTGGATTTAGTTGATTTGAAAGGCAAGCAACATCAAAACTGGGTACATTTGCAGGAAGCAACGCAAGCACCACAAGCAGCATATTATCACTACGATCAAATTTATAAAAAAGAACTGTTACAGGATTCGTCTGCGATGCTGGAGGAAATCGCGATACAGGATATACAGGAAAGCGGAAAAATTCAAGATTTTTTGGGCATTCGTTTGGCGCATTGGTACGATCAATATTTCCTCTTGTGGGGTTTTCAGAAAATCAAAAACCGAGAAAAGGGGGGGAGAAGGCAGGTTTTCTTTTTTCAGAGAATGGAGTTTGACTCGGAAGCTCCTTCCCGAGATGCCTCTAATGAACATTAGCGATTGAGTTCTCTCAATACGGTCAGTGAGCGCACCTGCTGAAAACCTTCCATGTGCAAGCGGTAATAATCCAGCAAATAATCAATCAGTTCACTTCTTTGTATCGCCGAAAAACCACAAGGCATTTGGTAATCGTGTTGAATCAGGCGATCTAGATGCTTACCCAAATCCTGCAAGTTTTTTTCATTGATGCGAAGTGGCTTGTATTCTTGAATCTGCTCGAACACTTCTCGCCCAGATTGTGGAGCAAAACCCAGATAACGACTCAATTTTAATAAAAAATAGAGGTGAAAATTTTCATAATTTTCGCCACTTTGGTCAAAATAACAAACCGAATCATACAAAAAAGAAAACAACTCGCGGTTGGCTCCTTCTTCTTTAAGCGTTTTGACTAAAATCTCGGTGATAAAAAGTGCCATCGTAGATTTTTTCCAATCAAAGGGAATGCTGACAAAAGGGTCATAACATTTGGCTTCCGAAATCCGATTAATCTGCGAGCGATTTTTCTTAAAATAAACGACCAAGTGCAATAAAGTCAAGGGCTGATAAAGTGCCATCCTTTGGCGAGAACGGGAGGAGCGAATACCATTTACTAAGTAAGACTGCAAGCCTAGCTCCTCCGTGTAAATACGCACGATAATCGAGCTTTCTTGGTATTTGAAGTGATTTAAGACCAAGCCACGGGTTTTTTGGAGCATCTTTTTTTAATTATAGGAGTTTTTTTTCGTTGGTGCTAGTGATGATTTTTTGAGCTTGCCTTGACTGATTGCCAGCAAAAGCTTTTACATTCATCAAAAATACAAAAAAAGCTAATAAATCTTTGAAGAAAAATACGACCAAACTGCTCCCAACAGAAACTTCGCTAATCATCCAAAACCAACCATTAACCATTATATTTCTTCCAAAGCTACTGCTGCCAAAGTTAATTTTGCATCTAGCTTTATGGCTTTTTTGTAGCTTTTCTTGGCCAAACGACGGTTATTTTTGCGCTCATAGGCTTGCCCCATCAGGTAATAAGTAAAGGCATCTTTGGGATATTTTTTCAAAGTGCGATTGATGTAAAGAATGGCTTCATCCACCCGCCTTAATGCCAGATAAGAAAGAATCACGCGCTGCCAATCCTTTAAGCTAAATTGTTCTTCCTGAGCATATTCTTGGTAAATAGGAAAGATATTTAGCGCGTGAAAGCGAGGAAGTTGATCACGAAAGGTGGCTTGGTTACGAAGTAAATCTGAAAGTAAATCTGCTGCTAACGAATCTCTGTTGATCTGTAAATTAGCTTGGATTAAATCGGGGTAAGCCATCCAAAAACCAGCTAGCTGGCTTTGTAAAGAATCTAATCGCTGATTGGCCGTAGTTGCTGCGGAATTCGTGCCCAAACTCCGCACCTGCCCTAGTGCTTTTTGCTGAGTATAAGCCTGTTGTAGCATCACGAAGGGCTGGCTGGCAAAGTCAATCCGTAAATCCACCTGTTCCTCGTCAGAAATGACCTGCAAACGTGCTGATTGCCAGTACGCACTGGCGCTAACGGCTCGAGCTGCTCTGAGCAAACGCTCTCCCAAAGCACCATCTACCTTCTCGAATAGATCCGAAGGATTGCCTTTCTTCGGGCTTGAGGATAAATTTCGCTCCATCACGATAAGTTCTTGCTCACTGCTGATGTGACTAGCCAAAGGTAAATACTTCCACCCTGACCCCAAATTGGTAGAGCTTCGCTCCCGGCTCATGATTGCTATCTGATCATAAAGCGAGTCTGAGGCAGATAAAAGATGGTGAAGGTCGGTTCTGGGCGATTCTTTTTTTAGCCAAGCCGGAATAGGTGGGAAAGCTACCTGCACGCCTGCTTGGCTAATGTTCGCATACACGGAGGTACTGGCTACCTCCGTACTCAAAATGAGTAAGCCGTAATGGTCAGTTCCTAGCTCGTGTGCTACCAGCGCGAAGTAAGACTGATCCGTATTTTTAGGTAAGAAGTCTTGGCCGAACAAAGTCCAGAAGCTAAGCCAAGTATAAGTGAGAATCAGCAGCAAGAGTCGTTTCATCCGAATGTAGATTAAGCAATTATTTATTTATATTTGAAGAAATATGCCTGATTATAATAAATCATCCGAAAGCATGAAACTGAACATTAAACTTTTTGGCATCGCCCGCCAAATCATTGGCTCCCATGATCTAGCCTTAGAAGTAGAGCCAAACACAACCGTACAAGCCCTGAAAGAAAAACTCCACCAAGATTATCCTGATTTTGCTCGCCTGAATAGCCTGATGGTCGCTGTCAATGCAGATTACGCCGAAGATGACCAGACTTTGCAAACAAACGATGAAATCGCGCTGATTCCTCCCGTAAGTGGGGGGTAAGTTTAATCACACGAAGACGCGCACGCATGATTATCTGTAAATGTACCACTATGAACTTCAAAATCAGTGCAGAAAGCCTAGATACTCAAGCGATTATTCGCTTAGCCGAGTCAGCACAAGCGGGAGCCGTGGCCGTTTTTATCGGTACGGTTCGTAATAAAACCAAGCACAAAAAGGTAATTTCTCTGGAATACGAAGCCTATGAAGAGATGGCCATCAAAAAAATGGAAGAGATTGCCCAAAAAGCTCAGCAGAAATGGCCGATTCAAGCGCTAGCTATCCACCACCGTGTTGGCAAATTAGCAATAGGAGAAGCGGCGGTAGTAGTGGCTGTTTCTACTCCTCACCGCCGAGAATCTTTCGAGGCTTGTCAATTTTTGATTGATACGCTGAAAGAAGTCGTACCCATTTGGAAAAAAGAAATCCATGAAGATGGCGAAGTGTGGGTGGCGGCACATCCTTAAGGGATCGCCATCTATAATTTGCGATTACTTATTCAGCTTTCCTCCTCGGTCAATATCGTACATGAGTTGTCCTCTTTGGTTCCACTCGCGGAGTAGCTTCGCCTCTTTGTCTTCCCACCAGTAGAGTGGATAGAGCATATCTTTTTTTCTTTGGCGAGTTTCATACCATTCGCGCCACATTTTTACTTTTTTATCATTTTCATATTCGCCTTCCATGGCCATGACCCCGTTTTCGTAGAAAAGATAATACTTACCTTGTCTGCGACCGTGTTGGATGGGCATTACCTCTTTGACCTTGGTTTTGGCAGCATCGTAATAGGTGATTTTAGAATCAGCGGGATGGCCTAGATCGTATTTGAGTTTTTCCATCAGGGTAAAGTTACGATCATATTCCTTCCATTTGCCGTGTTTGGTTCCCTTATAAAAGTAACCCTCTTCTCGCTTTTCACGATTACGATATTTGGCGTAGGGGCCGTGGAGGAGCAGAATTTTTTTACCCTTCTTGAGATAAGTTTTGATTGTATAATAATCCTTGTGGCGGATTTTGCGGTCTTTTATGTCATAATAATAAATATCTTGCTGGTAGGGATCGTCCATGAGATAGCTGGGCTCTATAAAGCGAAAAACCTCGGTATCTGTGTAAGAGCGAGTGGCATTCTTGGTAAATCCGCCCTTGGTTTTAATGCCAAGATAGATTTTTTTCTTTTTTTTCTTGTTCCGCTTCCGTTGGTTCCGTTTTTCTTCTTCTTTGGCAAGGTTGAGTTCCTCCTCACTCAGCTCGAGTTCTACATTGGGAATGCTATCACTTTCCAGTATGTCTTCGTCGAGAGTGAGTGCTTCTTTTTCAGACTTCTTTTTTTTCTTTCCTTTTTTTTGGGCGTAAGTATCCACAGCAGATAAGATACTGATTGTTATACTCAAAATCAGGATACTTAGAGATTTCATACGAACCATAGTGTTTGTATTGTGATTTTTATGCTAGAGACGATATGCGAAGAAAAATGATTTCTTCGGGAGCAATCTCAGAGAGATTTAGAGAGGTAGTGATGCTTCAAATTAGCAGTTTTTTAGGTGAGAACTCGAGACAAAATTATAAAAAAGGTGAGAAAACGAAAAATTCTAGACCGATTAAACAATAAAAAAACCTACTCTTAAAGAGCAGGCTTTTCCGTGGCTTTTAGATTGTGGATTTAGATTCTTTGATAATTACTCGGTAACAGTCGTATCTACTTCACCAACCGCCACGCTGTCTACTTCTACACCTGAGGTATCTGCCTCTTCTTCCATTGTAGACTCTACTTCTTCTGTCATAGATTCTTCTTCCTGAGTCAGGCTATCAGTCACCTCTTCGGTTTCTTCTGTGCTTTCCTCGGTGCCACCGCAGTAAGTAAGTCCCAACATACCCAAGGTAATCAGGAACATATACATCAATTTTCTCATAAAATTTACGTGTTTTTTTAAGTGGTTTTTAATTCTAAATCACTTTTTATACAAGCGATTCACAAAAGTAACCCATCCGGAAAAAAAAATTTTTTAGGGGTTACTTTTGGCAGTTTATACTATTAATAATAAGATTAGCTAACAGGTTGCGTTTCTCTTTATGGTGGGATATTGTTTAGTATATTGTAACTTCACCACCTGTAACTAATCTATCTAGATGCATGAGCTCAAGAGCTGACTATTCAGAGCAGGAGTTGATTGTGGGCATCCGACGTGATGATCCTAAAGCTTTGGGTCAGGTCTATCGTAATCATTATCCAAGCATTGCAAACTTGATTCGAAGTAATAATGGAACCGAACAGGAGGCAAAGGATATTTACCAAGAGGCCGTGATCGTGCTTTATGAGAAGCTTAAGTCACCTGAATTTGAACTTACCTGCCAAATCAGCACTTTTCTCTATGCCGTAAGTCGCCGACTTTGGCTAAAGCGTTTATCTGAAAAAAATAAATTTAGTGGTAATCTTACCGAAACGGAGTCTTATTTGCATTTAGATACCGTGGAGCAAGAAGCGGAAGAAAGCGAAAAGAGGTTCGAGATCATGGCGCAAGCCCTAGATAAGCTAGGAGAACCCTGTAAAACCGTTCTGGAAGATTTCTATTTGAAAAAAATGTCTATGCAGGAGATTACCGATAAAATGGGTTATACGAACCCTGATAATGCCAAAAATCAAAAGTATAAGTGCCTACAAAGGCTTAAAAAGCTTTTTTTTCAAGAATATAAAACCAGTGACCGCTATTGAATCAAGTACTTAGTGGTATGGTACACATATTTATCAAATTGAATTACTAAACCAAAGTTAAAATCTCGAGAGCTTCGTAAATACAAGAGTAAGATGGACCCCGAAGAAAGATACGAATTGATTATCCCCTATTTGGAAGGTGAACTAGATGCTTCCCAAAAAGCAGAATTCGAGCTTGCCTTGCAACACGATTCTCAACTTGCCCAAGAAACCGAGGAGTACAGATTAATCCTACAGACCTTAGAGTCAAAACACCGCAGCAATTCTCTAAAACCTGTACTAGAGGCCATCCATCAGGAAATGGACGAAACACCAGAGGAAAAAGAAAAAGCTTCTCACTTCAAAATCTATCTCCCGCATCCACGGAATATCTGGAAAAAATATGCCTCTACCATTGCCGTTGCCGCTTCGGTCGCTTTGATCTCGGTGCTGACTACGATGTATATGTTGGATAACGTACGCTCCCTCGAGCAAAAACAGTCAACCAATTATCGCTCCTTGCGCAGAGATCTGAACGCCGTAAAACGTACTCAAAATCGCATTGTTCGTAATCAGAAAAAAGAAGCCATCAAAGAAAAACAACCCGTACGTCAGTACGGAGCCACTGCTTTCGTGATTGCGGCCAATGGCTACTTGGTTACGAACTATCACGTTGTCAAAAATGCCGATTCAATTTACGTGGAAACACGACGCGATACGCTGCTTCGTTTTCCCGTGGTAGAAGTGTTCAGTGATCGTAAAAGAGATTTATCTATCCTTAAAATAGAAGACCCAGAGTTTATTGGTTTTGCCGAATTGCCCTATACATTTCGTGAGGAAGAGGCAGATCTAGGGGAGCCCGTTTATACCTTGGCTTATCCCCGTCGTGAAATTGTTTACGGCGAAGGCTCAGTCAGTGCGCACTCTGGTTATCTGGGCGATACGGCTACTTATCAGATTTCTATTCCTGTCAACCCTGGAAACAGCGGAGGGCCTCTTTTAGATGAATACGGTAACCTGCTGGGAATCGTATCGGGTAAACATACCAATATGGACGGTGCGGCCTTTGCAGTCAAAGCTAGGTATTTGAGAGCAGCCGTAGATTCCTTGCAAAGCCAAAACACGGATCATCAACTGTGGATGCCTCAGAAAAATGCCATTCAATTTCTCAAAAGACCAGAACAAGTAAAACGTCTGCAAGACTTTGTCTTCATTGTGAAAGTATATAACAGTCGAGATTAGAGAAGATTTCCATAATTTAATCGGCTATCTTAGCTAGACTCTCTCGATAAGGTTGCATACTGGAAGCGATCAGGATAGCCGCCAGCGAAAGTGCTACAGAAGAAACTAAGGCCAAAGAATAACCCACCGCTTGGTCATCTGCAAAAACATATTGCGTGACCAAGGCCACGATGCTGGGTCCCATTCCCAAACCAATGATATTTACGATGAATAAAAAAAAAGCAGAGGCTTGAGCGCGCATCAAGGGTGGAGTTACTTCCTGTACCACGGCTGTCCCTGTACCCACCCCAAAACTAGAAAAGAAGGGAATAGGAATGAGAAAAAGTATCACATTCTGCTCTGTAGCCAAAAAAGGGAAGATCGTCACTAAGATTAAAAGCCCTATCAATGCGATTAAAATCACGATCTGCCGACCGTTGATATAGCCCCGATTGACCAAATAGTCTGCCAAACGCCCACCACAAACAATGCCGATGGTCGCGAAAACGGTTACACTCAATCCATAGGTCAATCCCACATCTATCTTGGACCATCCGAAATTACGCATCAAAAAAGCAGGAATCCAATAACCTCCACTGTAAGTAGATACGGTGAGTAGAGCAAAACCAAAATTATGTCGAAGGACAATCTGGCGGTTTTCCTTAAAATATTGATATAAGTCTTGAAGTGAGGCCGTCTTTTTTTGACCATATCCTGTTAATCTACGTTCGGGTTCTTTTACGGTCAGCAAAAGCAGAGCGATTAATAATCCGGGCAAGCCCACCATGAAAAACACCATTTGCCAAGAATACACCTCCCCCACTAGAGGCAGCTCCCAAATTCGTTGTTTTTCAGCCAACTCGGCTACAAACCCACCTAATAATAAAGCTAAACCCGAACCCAAGTAAATCCCCATAGAATAAACACTCATGGCCGTGGCTAATTTTCGCTTTGGGAAATAGTCGGCAATCATGGAATAAGCCGCCGGAGATAGAGCCGCTTCGCCTACCCCCACCCCCACGCGGGCTAAGAAGAACTGTACGTAATTCTTCACTAAACCACAGGCTGCTGTCATCAGACTCCAAATCAATACCCCTACCACGATAATATTCCGGCGGCTGTGGCGGTCGGCCAAGCGGCCAATGGGCAAGCCCAGAATAGTGTAGAAAATAGCAAAGCTAAATCCCATCAACAGACTCATCTGAAATTCACTGATGGCCAAATCACGGCGGATATCGTCTACTAAGAGGCTCAGAATTTGACGATCAATAAAAGAAGAGATGTAGGCAATCATCAAGACCACCACCACGTACCACGCGTAGGCAGGACGAGGATACGCTGAGGCTTCTGGCTTTTTTTCTGGCTCCATGGGAATTTCATTTATTTTAGCTGGAAATGTAAACAATTAATTATTAATTTTTGACCTCAAAATTCTGTTTTCTGCTCAACATCACACTATTCTAAGTACATCATGGAAAATTTTATCTCTTATAATCCCACTAAACTTATCTTTGGCAAGGGAAGCATTCGCAAAATTGGTAAAGAATCAAGTCGCTATGGTACACGTGCTCTACTCCTGATTGGTAAAGGGTCTGTCAAGAAAAATGGAATATTAGACCAAATTACAGATGAACTCGTGAAGGCAGGAACGGAGTTTTCTATCTATGAAGGAATCAAATCTAACCCGGTCTACCAAGATGCCGATGAAGCCGTGGCTGTGGCCAAGGAGTTTCGTACGGATATGATTATTGCCGTGGGGGGAGGCTCGGTCATTGACTCGGCCAAAGCCATCGCTATGGGCTACTTCGTTGAGCACTCGATCTGGGATTTTTACACCGGAAAAGCCGACAAACCCCAGAAGACATTGCCCATTCTTTGCGTGCTAACCTTAGCCGCCACTGGCTCGGAAATGAACCCTTATAGCGTCATCCAAAATGACGAAGAGGGCTATAAAGCCTCTTTTGGTAATTTGTTGCTTTATCCTAAGACCTCTTTCTTGGTTCCAGAATTTACTTACAGCGTGCCTCCTAACTACACGGCCTACGGTGTGGCAGACTTAATTTCGCACGCAATGGAAGCTTACTTTGACACGAGCGATGCTCCCTTGAGCAACCATATTGCCAGCGATATTATCAAGCTGGCTTTCGAGTATGGACGCCGAGTGATGGCCGAACCAGAAAGCTACGAAGCCCGCGCTAATATCATGTGGCTCGCTACGATGGCACTCAACGGAACCTTAGATGGAGGCAAGCGTGGAGGTGATTGGGGTGTTCATAATATTGAGCATAGTTTGAGTGTGCTTTACGACATACCGCACGGCGCGGGACTGTCTGTGGTCTACCCAGCTTGGCTCAAGCATTTCCGAAATCAGATTGAAGGCAAGTTAGATTTCTTGGCTACGCGAGTACTGGGGGAGGGTCATCAGGCAGATGATTATATTCAAGCTCTGGAAGACTTTTACACGGAAATTAATACGCCCATTCGCCTTTCTCAGGCAGAGATTTCCCGAGAAGAGCATCCCAGAATCTTGGAAAATCTCAAGCAAAATAAAGCCAATGGCTATTTCTTCAAAATGACCGAAGCAGACTATCAGGCGATTATTAATTTAATGGCTTAGGGATTCCTGGGCAAGGAACTATACTTTTTTGATAGGTGGTTTATAAATTGCGTCAAAAGTAAGAACCATGTTGCAAAGAATCACCCTCATCCTAACCTGTTTAGCATTGCGCCTCTCTGCCCAAGACATTCCTATCGGCACTTGGCGAAGCCATGCTTCTTATCAATCTGCTCAGTCCCTAGCCCTCCGCGGAGGTGAAGTATATTGTGCCAGTAGCAATGGACTCTTTTTTTTGGATTTAGCGACCAATAGCTTAGATATTCTCACCAAGCAAGATGGACTCAGCGAAGCTGGTATCGCCACGATTGCTTACGAGCCTACTACCGATATCCTTCTGGTGGTTTATCAGAATAGCAATATTGACCTCATTCGCCCGGATGAAATTATAGAATTACCCCTGATTAAAAATGCAGAAATCAGCGGCAGCAAACGCATCAACCATGTCCTGATCGATGGGAATCTTGCTTACCTAGCCAGTGATTTCGGCGTAATTCTACTAGACCTCCAGAGGCAAGAAATTCGAGAAACTTATCAGAATTTAGGGCCGGGTGGCACCTCCATTCCTGTTTTTCAGAGTGCCATTTCACGAGATAGTATTTTCATTGCTACTTCGGAGGGGGCATTGCGTGCTTCGCTGAATGATAATTTACAGGACTTCAACAATTGGTTACTGTTTCCTGATTCTGCGGGGCTGCCCACGAGCGAAATCCCCTTGATTACCAGTAGAAATGAGGCCGTTTATGCTGTGCAAGCTCCTAGTTTGGTTTTTAAATACACACATCAAGGTACTTGGGAGCAAATTAATACACCCGCGCTCAATGAGATTAGCACCATCAGCGGCCAAGGTGATCAACTATTCGTGGGAGCGACCGACCAACTTTGGTCGGTAGATATCAATGACAATTTTAGCAATAGCAGTCATCCTTTGGTGCGCTCGCCCCGAGCCATTGCTAGGGATACGCAAGGAAACTTATGGATTGCTGACAATCTAAATGGATTAGTGGGTAATGCGAGTGGGGAGTTTCAAAGTGTTTTTCCTAACGGGCCGGCTCGTAGTGATGCTTGGCAAATGTACTGGGACGGGCAGCAAATGATTGGCCTTTCGGGAGGATTTGACGAAGAATTTGAGCCACTGAGCCGAAATAGTGGCTATTATACTTTCGATAATACAAATTGGACAAATTTTAACGCCTTAGAAGCGCAAAATTCGCAGGCTATTCCTGAGGTACGAGATTTAGTGAATGCTGTGTTCAACCCTGTGGAGGGGCGAACCTATTTTGCTTCTTTTCAAGAGGGCATTTTGGTAAAAAATGCGGAAGAAAATTTTGAGGTAATCAATGAAGCCACTCCTAACAGCCCTCTAGAAGTTACCTCCGCTGGGCAAGTCAAAATCAGCGATCTGGCCGTAGATTTTCAAGGCAATTTGTGGGTCGCCAATCACTCGGTAGCTCCCGGGGAGTTTCCTTTGCACCTCAGACGCACGGACGGAACTTGGCAATCTTTTCCCGCTTTTATCAGTGCTGCTCGTAATCCGCTGGAGATTTTGATTGATAATAATAATTTCAAATGGATTCGCCTGAGCCCGGGCTTGGGTGGAGGCATTTGGGTCTTGGACGATGCAACGAATCAGAATCGCTATCTGACGGCCTCTGGCAATAGTGGCAACCTTCCCAATAACAATGTCAATACGCTGGCTTTGGATCAAGATGGACAAATCTGGGTTGGAACCGACGAAGGCGTAGCGGTATTTTTAGACCCTTTTAATGCTTTTGGGTCAAATTTTAACGCAATTCTACCTTTCTTTGACCTACGTCCTTTGTTAAGAGCAGAGAAAGTCAATGACATTGCCGTAAATGCTGGCAACCAAAAATGGATCGCGACCAACAATGGCTTATGGCTTTTTAGCGAAGATGGAAGCGAACAAATTCATCATTTTACCGAAGCCAACAGCCCTCTTCCCTCGGATCGGGTCTTGAATATCGCCATTAATCCTGATAATGGAGAAGTCTTTGTGGCTACTGATCAAGGCATGGCTTCTTATCGAGGAGAAGCCACGCAGGGCGGGAGTACCCACCAGAATGTGAAGGTGTTTCCTAATCCAGTTACACCTGATTTCACGGGAACTGTCGGCATCTCAGGATTGGTAGAAAATGCCAATGTCAAAATTACAGACGCTTCGGGGCGTTTATTTTACGAAACGCAAGCGCAAGGAGGAACTGCCACTTGGGATTTGAGAGATTACACGGGCACCAGAGCCCAGACTGGAATTTATCTTATTTTTAGCACCAACTTTGACGGTTCGGAAACCCTCGTGAGCAAAATCGCCGTGATTGAGTAACATTGCTTAGAACAATCTTTAACCAAAAAAATATTTTAATGGATCAAATCGACGAATTCAATGCTTACCGAAGTAAGATGAATGAGAAAATCTTAGCTTCAGATAACAAAGTAATCAAACGAATTTTTAATTTAGACACCAATGCTTACCAAGCAGGCGCCTTGGACGAAAAAACCAAAGAAATGTTGGGTCTAGCCTGCTCCATGGTGTTGCGCTGTGATGACTGCGTCAAATACCACCTGGGCAAATGCCACGAATTAGGAATCAACACCCAAGAAATTCAGGAGGTTTTTTCTATCGCAACCCTAGTTGGAGGTACGATTGTCGTTCCGCACCTAAGACGAGCCGTAGCGTATTGGGAAGCATTGGAGATACATTCTCCTTGATAATGAATGAAAAATGGGTTTTATGGAAAATGAACAGGATTTAGACAAAAAATGGGAACAAGCACTGGATCGCTTAGAGCAGGTGATCGGTAAACGCCCTCAGAATTTAAACGCCGTTCTTTTCCTCATTGGTGTTCAGGAACTGGGGCAAGGCATAAAAACCTTTTCCAAAGAACAAAAGCAAGACCTGATGCATATTGCGATCTGCCGTGTATTGAGCCGGCTAGGCGTCTACGAGCTAGAAGGACACGACCAAGACGGATGGCCTCACTGGAAATTAATCAAAAAACTCCCTCACTTAGATTTACTCAGCCAAGAGGAACTGCTCAAAGCGCAGGTCATTGAATATTTAGAAGAAGAAGAGATTATTTAATCTGCTCAAGGAGCTTAGTAACTAAGATGATCATGAAAATTATTACCTACAATGTGAATGGCATCCGAGCGGCCATTCGCAAAGGTTTTATTGATTGGCTAAAAGCGGCTGATATTGATGTAGTTTGTATTCAAGAAACCAAAGCCCAAAAAGCACAAGTCCCCTTGGATTTGCTAGAAGAGCTTGGTTATCGCACCTACTGGCAGTCTGCCGAGCGGAAAGGCTACAGTGGAGTCGCCATTTTTAGTAAGATAGATCCAAATCTGATCCAACATGGCTATGAAGAAGAAACTGGTCTGAATGATCCAGAGGGTCGGATGCTGCGGGTGGATTTTGATACGCTCTCCATTATCAGCGTGTATATGCCCTCGGGCTCGAGTGGAGGCGAAAGACAAAAATTTAAAATGCAATGGATAGATCAATTTTACGATTATATCGTAGAACTAAAGAAGCAAAAACCCAATTTAATCATCAGTGGCGATTACAATATTTGTCACCAACCGATTGATATCCACAATCCCAAAGCCAATGCCAAATCTTCGGGTTTTTTGCCAGAGGAGAGAGCTTGGCTGAGCAAATTTCTGGACTTGGGTTTTATTGACACCTTCAGGCACCTCAATCCGGAGCCTCATCATTACACTTGGTGGAGCACTCGCTCCAATGCCCGTGAAAAAAATTTGGGCTGGCGGATCGATTATCACTTGATGAGTGAAAGTTTACAAGACAAACTCAGTAGAGCGGTGATCCTGAGCGAAGCCAAGCATTCAGACCATTGCCCAGTTTTGATAGAAATAGCCTAGGCTCATACAAGTTAGTAATATTTAAGCTAAGTTTTGATGAAATAAAATGCCTTTTGAGGAGTATTTAAAGTAAGTGTTTGTTCAAAATTCATCTGCAAGCGGCAAAAAGGCTACTTTGGGAACCAGAGCTCGGTAAAATGAACACATCGGCATCCAAAATTAAGCTTTGGGATTCTTAAATCCACAAAACCAAATTTGCGCTGACGCGAAAATAAATAGCCGTTGCTTGGAGTTGGTTTTAGCAACTTTTTAACATACGAGCCGAATGAAGGCTTTTAAATTTCAATCTAAAAAGATATATTTGAAATACCGAATTATAACCTATAACCACCATGGCCACAGTGCACTCCCCCAGTCCTCTAATACTTGAGCTAAATCGTTACAAGAAAAAGTATTACACCAATTTACTCATCAAAGGTGTCCTAACTACCCTCGCGCTTTTATTGACGCTCTACATATCATTAAATGCACTTGAGTACTTTGGAAGGTTTAATTCCTTGACCCGAGGTGTTTTCTTTTTTGGTTTTGTGGTAGCAGCTGTTACTACTTTCGTCTACTGGATTTTGGTGCCTATTTCTCGTCTATTGGGCATTAACCAACAAATTAGCGATGAAGAAGCCGCCGAACAAATCGGACATTATTTCCCCGAGGTAGATGATAAATTGCTCAATACCATCCAACTCGATCGTGCCTCGCAAACAGACAATGCCCTACTCAGAGCCAGTATTGCCCAGCGAACTCAGGAGCTAGGACTTTTTAAATTTACGGAAGCGGTCAGCTTCTCCGAGAATAGAAAATACGCTAAATACATTCTCGTTCCGCTTTTCTTATTGTTGATTATTCTGTTTTTTGCCCCCCAATTTTTTACAGAAAGCTCTGCCCGCATCATCAATTATGGAAAAGACTTTGTAGAGCCTGCCCCTTTCACTTTTGAGCTAAAAAATAAGAAATTACAAGCTTTCAAAAATGAAGATTACGAAGTCTCGCTCAAACTCAAAGGAAGAGCGATTCCGCAGGAAGTATACTTGGTTTCAGGGGGGCGTCGGTACAAGATGCTAAAAAAAGAAGACGACCCAACTCAATTCGCCTACAATTTCCCCAAACTCCAAAAACCCGTTAATTTTTATTTTGATGCCGCCGGATTTAGCTCCTCTGCTTACGAGATCGAGCTGATAGAGCGCCCGACCTTGCTTTCTTTTAATGCTTATTTAGATTACCCTGCTTACTTGGGCAAGCCAGACGAAACTTGGGATAACATCGGAAACTTGGTTGTGCCCGAGGGAACCCGCATTCAGTGGCAGTTCAAAGCGAATCAATCAGATTTATTGCAATTGATTTTTAATGAAGGAAAAGATACCGTCAATACCAAGCAAAAAAATCAGCAAACTTTTGAGTATATCAAACAAGCCAGTTTTTCAGAAACCTACCAAATTCGTTTGCATAATCAATATAGCGACAACAAAGATGACATCTACTACTACATCAACGTCATCCCTGATCGCTATCCAAAAATCTCCCTGCAAGAGTACCAAGATACCGCTACCTATAACTTTTTGAGCATCGGAGGAAGCATCTCAGATGATTATGGCTTATCGCAATTGAGGCTTTTCTATAAAATTAGCCGCCCTAAAGATCAAGGAAAATATCAATCCATCACGATTCCTATTAGCCCTGACCAATCCATCCAAAACTACTATTATCAATTAGCTTTGGACGAAATGGACTTGGTGCCCGGAGAGAGTGTAGAGTACTATGTACAGGTTTGGGATAATGATGGGGTTAATGGTCCGAAAAGTGCAAAAACCGTCGCTAGGCAATTCAAAATTCCAGATCGACAAGACCTCAAAGAAGAAATTGATGAATCCGTAGCCCAGACCGAAGATCAGATTGACAAAACCATCAAAAAAGCGCAAAAATTACAAAACGATATAGAAAATCTTGAGAATAAGCTTCTCAACAAAAATCGCCTCGACTATCAAGATAAGAAAATGGCCGAGGAGATTCTCAAGAAAAAAGAAGAGCTGATGGATGAGATCAAAAAGCTCCAATCTCAGAATGATCGCATCAACGAAAAGCAAGAACGTTTCTTCGAAAACAGTGAGCAAATGCAAGAGAAAATCGAGCAACTCAAACAGCTCATGGACGAAATGATGGACGAAGAAACCAAAAAACTCTATGAAGAACTACAAAAATTGCTCGAGCAAAACCGTAACAACGATGCGGTTTTGGATAAACTAAAAGAAATTAATAAAAAAGAAGGAAGCCTCGAGGAACAACTGGAAAGAGCCTTAGAAATGTTCAAACAGTTGCAGTTTGAGCAAAAACTAGAACAGGCCGTAGAGGATTTACAAGAACTGGCCAAAGAACAAGAAGAACTCTCCGAGGAAACTGAGAAAGCTGACGATATTAAGAATAAAGACGAGAAAGAACAGAAAAACCAAGAACTCTCCGAAAAACAAGAAGAAATCAACGAAAAGTTCGAGGACATCCAAGAAGATATGAAAGACCTCGAGGAGATGGATCAGGAACTCGAAGACCAAAACGGCATGGAAGATGCCAACGAGGAGCTACAAGACGAAAAACAAGAACTCTCCGAAGAATTGCAGAAAATCTTGGAGCAACTCCAGAAAAACCAAAATAACAAAGCCGCCCCCTCTCAAAAAGATGCAGGACAGAAAATGCAAGAAATGTCTCAGCAAATGGGCGAAATGCAAATGGGGATGGAAATGGAGCAGATGATGGAAAACATGGACGACCTGAGAGCCATCCTCGAAAACTTGGTTAAGCTGTCTTTTGACCAAGAAGAACTGATGAAAGAGTTCCGTACTGTCAACCTCTCTGACCCTCGCTTCCAAAAACTGGCGCAGGAGCAACTCAAGCTGCGCGATGATGCTAAAATCATTGAAGATAGTTTAACCGCCCTCGCCAAGAGAGTCTTTCAAATACAATCTTTCGTGACCCGTGAGCTAGATCAAATGAATGATTACATGGACGAAAGCTCCGACCTTATCAAACAAAGAAAATTGGGCAATGCGACCGCTAAGCAACAATTTGCTATGACCTCCATGAATAACCTCGCCCTCATGCTCAACGATGTCCTCTCCCAAATGCAACAAGCCATGATGAACGCCATGGCCATGCCACAAAAAGGTAAGGGAAAACCCAAAAATTCTCCAAGTTTGAGTAAATTACAGCAACAATTGAGTCAGCAAATCGAACAACTCAAAAAAAGTGGCAAATCAGGACGGCAACTTTCCGAAGAACTAGCTAAACTTGCCGCTGAACAACAACGCCTCCGACAGGCACTCAAAGAATTGGAAAAATTAGCCGGCGGAGATCAAGAAGGCAAAGAACAACTCAATAAGCAGATTCAAAAACTCATGAAAGAAATGGAAGATGTAGAGGAAGATTTGGTCAACAAAAGACTTAACCGAATCACCAAAGAAAGACAAAGAGAAATTGAAACTCGCTTGCTGGAATCAGAAAAGGCCCTGCGCGAAAAAGGAGAAGAAGAAGAAAGAAAAGCAGAACAAGCCAAAAAGAAACAAAGAACGGTGCCACCTAACTTGAATCAATACTTCAAAAATAAAGAGAAGCAAATCGAACTACTAAAAACCATACCCCCTGCCCTCTCTCCTTATTATAAAAAAGAAGTTGATGAGTATTTTGAAAAAATAGATAAATAATTTACACGTAATGAAACTATTAAAGCTTAAAGTTCCATCCCTGATGGAAAATATCAGAATAGTGGAAAGTTTCATAGATAATGCCAAGGAAAAGCATAACATCGGCGAAGATATCTACGGAAATATCATGATCGCCGTCACCGAATCGGTTAATAACGCGATCAAACACGGGAACCAAGAGAACGAAAAGAAAAACGTAAAGCTCTCTATGGAGTTGGAAGACCACCGGATTCGCTTCCGCATCGAAGATGAAGGGCCAGGCTTTGATTATAATAACTTAGCCGATCCCACTGCTCCCGAAAACCTAGATAAACCTGGTGGCAGAGGCATTTTTCTGATGAAAAATCTTGCGGATGAACTCATCTTCTCCAACGAAGGGCGTAGTGTAGAACTCGTTTTTTATGTGCCTTAGATTTGTCTCTCTCCTTCTAGGAAAATAACCACCCCGCCCCGTGCCCCTATGTGTGCTCTCGATGAAACCATTCATTTCTTCTATGAAGCCGTCTCCTTCAAGTTAGCCAGACCTAATTTGATAGCACGCTGGGTAAAAACTATCACGCAACAAGAAGGAAGGAATATTTCCATCCTGAATTATATCTTCTGCACAGATGAATATCTGCACCAAATCAATCTGCAATACCTCGCGCACGATACACTGACGGACATCATCACCTTCGACCAAACCGAAAATGCTGAAAATATCGAGGGAGATATTTTTATTAGCATCGAGCGCGTGAAAGAAAATGCAAATCATTACAAAATTCCTCTCGAAGAAGAACTGCACCGAGTCATGATCCACGGGCTTTGGCATCTGCTAGGTTACAACGACCACACCCCCGAAGAAAAAGGACAAATGCGCAGCCTAGAGAACCAAGCGCTTCAAACCCTCTCCCAACTACAAAAAGATAATTTCCTTGAATGATTTCTGCTTACTGGGAACAAAAACACCCCACTATTTTTTATAGAAATTACTAATTGCACAGAATAGATGGTAAATGCTTAGTTTTGATCACTGCATTCCTGCAATTAGTAACTTGTAATCTGAAATTTGAAAATATGTTCCCTGTATACGATGTAATTGTAGTGGGTGGAGGGCACGCCGGCTGTGAAGCGGCCTCTGCTGCGGCCAAATTAGGCTCGAAGGTGCTGCTCATCACGATGGATATGAATAAAATCGCCCAGATGTCCTGCAATCCTGCCATGGGCGGCGTTGCCAAAGGGCAAATCGTGCGCGAAATAGATGCCCTCGGTGGCATGACGGGTCTGATCACAGATCGGACGATGATTCAATTCCGTATGCTGAATCGCTCCAAAGGAGCCGCCATGTGGAGTCCACGCTGCCAGAGTGATCGAATGCGTTTTTCCGAAGCTTGGCGTTTGGTGTTGGAGCAAAACCCTAATGTGGATTTCTGGCAAGAAATGGTCACCGCACTGCTGGTAGAAAACCATCAGGTCGTGGGTGTAAGCACCTCTATGGGTTTAGAAATCAAGGCCAAATCCGTAGTTTTGACCAGTGGGACTTTTATGAATGGAGTGATCCATATTGGGGAAAAACAATTCGGAGGAGGACGCGCCGGAGAAAGAGCTTCTCAAGGCATCACTGAACAGTTAGTACAATTGGGCTTCGAGGCAGGACGTATGAAAACAGGTACGCCTCCTCGCATTGACGGTCGTACCATTGATTATGCCAAGACCGAAGAGCAGCCCGGAGATGAATTACCAGGCAAATTCTCTTTTGCCGATACGCCCAAGCTAGAAAAGCAACGCAGTTGCCATATTACCTATACCAATCCCACGGTGCACGAAATTCTTGAGACGGGCTTCGAGAAATCTCCTATGTTTCAAGGGCGTATCAAAGGAATTGGGCCGCGCTATTGCCCTTCCATTGAAGATAAGATTAACCGCTTTGCCGAACGAGATCGTCACCAAATTTTTATCGAGCCCGAAGGCTGGGATACAGTAGAAGTTTATGTCAATGGTTTTTCTACCTCTCTGCCCGAAGACGTACAATACAAAGCCCTGCGCCAAATTCCTGGTTTTGAACAAGCGAAAATGTTCCGCCCGGGCTACGCCATCGAGTATGACTACTTCCCACCTACACAACTGAAAATGAGCTTAGAAACGAAACTGGTAGAAAATCTTTTTTTTGCAGGACAAATTAATGGCACTACCGGTTACGAGGAAGCAGCCTGTCAAGGCATGATGGCGGGCATCAATGCGCATCTAAAAATTAGAGAACAAAACCCTTTTGTCCTCAAGCGTTCCCAAGCTTATATCGGCGTGTTGATTGACGACCTCATCAACAAAGGCACGGATGAACCTTACCGAATGTTTACCTCTCGTGCTGAATATCGTATCTTACTACGTCAAGATAATGCAGATCTACGCCTTACACCGATTGGCTACGAACTGGGACTGGCCTCCAAGGAAAGAATGCAGAAAGTGGAACGCAAAAATCAGGATTCGGAACAATTACTCAACGCCTTACAACTGCAAAAAGTAAAACCTGAGCATATCAATGAAGGATTGGAAACCCTAGGTACGGCCACGATCCGAGAAAAAGCTCCCGTGCTTAATCTGCTCAAACGACCCGAAATCAACCTGAATAATTTCAGAAAAATCCATCAGGACTTAGACACTCTCCTGATTGACTATGATGAGGAAGTAACTGAGCAGGTGGAAATCAACATCAAATATGCCAATTATATCGAGCGCGAGCGCCAAATGGCTGACAAGGTCGCCCAACTAGAAAACTACCGCATCCCTCAGGATTTTGATTACTCTAAGTTGAAGGCACTTTCTAAGGAAAGCATTGAAAAGCTCAACCAAGTACGTCCCGAAACCATCGGGCAAGCTTCTCGCATCAGCGGCATTCGCCCTTCGGACGTGCAAATTTTGCTGGTCTATTTGGGTAGATAAACTACTTGAAGAGGCTAAGATGTCAGACCCGAAGATTAGAGAACTAAATCTCCCGATCTTCGAGTCTGTTCTTTCAATCTTATCAGCTTATTTCACCTCAGCCATGTCTTTTTGCGTGATCATTTCCGTTTCCCGGCGGATAGATTCTACGTGGATCAGCTTATAAACCTCAGTGATAAAGTCTTCATTAAGATTCATTTTCTTGGCCCATTGAGAGCGGGTGCGGAAAATTTCGTTCCAACGCTCCACTTGGAAGATGGTTACGTTATTGCCGCGCTTGTATTCACAGGCTTTTTCTACCAGAGCCATCCGATTTTTGAGAATCTCGATGAGTTCGCGGTCAGTATTATCAATTTGGCTTCTGAGTTCGTCCAAGTGATTAATAAATTCTTCATCTTGGCTTTCCCCTCTTACGATTCTGATTTTGAGTTCAGAAAGAATCTCTCGTAAGCCCTGAGGAGTCACTTGCTGCTTGGGATCACTCATGGCTTCATCGGGATTGATGTGGCTCTCGAGCATCAGACCATCATAGTTTAGATCGAGTGCTTTTTGAGAAACTTCCAAGAGCAAATCTCTTTTTCCGGCAATGTGACTGGGATCACAGATGAGGGGCATTTCTGGTAGGTGTGTTTTCAACTCAATGGGAATCTGCCACATCGGCACATTACGATACTTGGGCGACTGGAAAGAAGAAAAGCCTCGGTGAATGACGGCCAACTTGCGAATACCAGCATTATAAATACGCTCGATGGCTCCAATCCAGAGATTCAAGTCAGGGTTAATCGGGTTCTTAATCATTACAGGAACATCAACCCCTTTTAGGGCATCGGCTACCTCTTGTACATTGAAGGGGTTAACGGTGGTACGAGCACCCAGCCAAAGAATATCTATATCGTATTTGAGGGCTAATTCAATGTGATGTGGATTGGCTACCTCGATGGCGAAAGGAACTTTGAGTTCTTCTTTTACGGTCTTGATCCAAGGTAATGCTTTCTCACCATAGCCCTCAAAACTGTTGGGGCGCGTGCGAGGTTTCCAAACGCCAGCACGAAAAACATCTACTTTGAGATTACTTAATTGGCGGCAGGTTTCTAGTAACTGTTCTTCGGATTCGGCACTACATGGGCCGGAGATGATAAGCGGCTTGTGTTGATGAGGAATCCAGCTCTCGAGAGGAGCGATTTGCAGGTCTAAGTTCATGAGATTTTTAGGATGATTTTTCAGATTATCAACATTTAAAATTGTAATATTTTTCCATATTTGCCAAGCAAAATAAGTTTAAACTATTCTTTTCTTATTTTATTTATATTCTCGAGGGCTTATATACCATGATAGTAAGCTGATGAATTTTTACTTATATTTACGAAGATTTTAGAAAGCAAACATGAGCACGAAAGTACAACCCCCCATTTCCCTCGAGAATACTTCCATTGCTTTCTCGGCCAAGTCTAATGCAGAGTTGCGAAAAGCGTACTGGCTTTTTTATTTAATTAATCAACCCTGGATGGTCAAGGTTGGTACGACACTGGTCAAATGGGCTTTTAAGCTTCGCCTACCGATCAAATGGATCGTCAAAAAAACGGTCTTTGCTTATTTTTGTGGCGGAGAAAATATTGAAGATTGTGAGCCTACCATCCGAGAACTGGCGAACTACCGTATCGGAACCATCTTAGACTATTCCGTAGAAGGTGAAAAAACAGAGAAAGGTTTTGACCGTACCGCCCAAGAAACCATGCGCACCATCGATAAAGCCGCCGGACAACCTGAAATTTTTCCCTTCTGCGTCTTCAAAGTAACGGGCGTAGCTCCTTTCAATCTATTAGCTAAACTCCAAAGAAAAGAAGAACTCAACGAAAAAGAGCAAAAAATCTGGAACAACGCCCGCAAGCGAGTAGACTTGATCTGCCAACGCGCTTATGAACGAAAAGTGAGAATCCTGATTGATGGAGAAGAAACTTGGATTCAAAATACAATTGATGAGCTTGCCTACGAGATGATGGAGTCCTACAACCTCAAAGCTCCCATCGTATACAATACCTACCAAATGTACTGCAAAGCTTCCCTAGGGAATCTACGCAAAGCCTACCAAAAGGCAGTGATGAATCAATATTTTCTGGGAGCCAAGATCGTCAGAGGAGCTTACATGGAAAAGGAAAGAGAACGCGCCCAAGAGATGGGCTACGAAGACCCCATTCAGCCTACCAAAGAAGCCACAGATCAAGCTTTTGACGATGCCTTACACTTTTGTATCGAAAAGAAACAAAGAGTAGCTCTTTGCGCGGGCACACACAACGAGGCCAGTAGCCGCTTTCTGACAATCCTGATGGATAAATATAATGTGCTTCCCCACGATACTACGGTTTATTTCTCGCAACTCTACGGGATGAGTGATCACATCTCTTACAATTTGGCTAGTGCGGGTTATAATGTGGCCAAATATGTACCTTACGGGCCTGTAAAAGCAGTTTTGCCCTATCTCTTTCGTCGCGCCGAAGAAAATACCTCCGTGGCAGGGCAAAGCGGAAGAGAGTTCAGCTTGATCAAGCAAGAGTTTCAGCGGCGACGCCGAGCAAAGTAATCTTTATTCCGATCAGAAAAATTTTTAAAAAGGAAAGGAAGGCCTTTTCTAAGAATTCCCTACTTTAGTAATCATAAAATTTCAACTAAAAGCACAACTGAGCAGATTGTCCCCCGATGTTCATAAAGAATAAGTACAAACCTTATTCCTATCCTTTCATATTTCATATTTGTTTCAATCTCAGGAAGATACGATGCTCTTAAGGCATCAGAGTTTTTGTTTCTTTCGGTATTTTACAAAAATTCATCAGTTGCTATGCTTACATCAAATCATTCTTTTCAAGAGGAAATACACTGGTTGTGTGGACTGATTCAACAACGGCGTGAAAATACGATCCAATCGCTCAGTGATTATGATTGTCCACCCTCTCGGTCAGACACTTGGAGTGAAATAATATTTCAAAAAAATTCACTTTCCGAAGACTCTCTGCCGACCGAGGAAAAACTCCTGCTGATGCTGGTACTCATTCCACATCTTGCTCCTGATTTGCTCGAGGACAAAATTTTGTATTACGAAGCTCAGGGCTTTGCCTCCTCTTCTGATAAAGTCTGGTATCGGCAAAAGCAAAACCTTCAACGTCGGCAAAACTTTCCGTATCAAGCTTCCAAGTTTGGCCTCGTACGGGCGGCTTGGAGCAGGAGTGCGCTACCCACCGGACAAACCTACCTCTATTTACTGGCTGGTGATGATCTTCAACAGAAGATAGAGGCGATGCACAAAATTTATCAGAGGCAATTGCTGCTTTTGAGAGAAGGGGTTGTCCAGATAGATGATACTCACCCCGCTGAGCCTTATCCCAGTGGCTTGCTTTGGATTCGTCCAGACTATCTCGTTTCTTTTTTAGCACAAGTTCCCATTGATCAGATTAGACCTTATGAGCGAATACATCCATAAAGAGCAGGACAAAGCGCGAGAAGATCAAGATCGGTGGGCAAAACCAAAAGCACCTGCACAACCGGATTTGCCCCAGAGCAGCCCCTTGGATGACCAGCAAGTATCGGCGGGAGCCATGCAAGCTGAGATGGCAATTTCGTCTGAGCAATCTTACCGCGTGAAAGGTGGAAAGATGGAAGCTATTTCTCAGATTTTCCCAGATTCTGAGCAAGTTCTAAAAAAGGCTTACACCTGGCAAAATGGACAAGAAATTATTCGTGTAAACCGACAAGAAGAGAGATTTATCTCCATCAAAAAACAGCGATTTAACCAAGTTGCTACCTTGGAGCCGCTGCCTTATTACTACTTGATTGCTATCGAGAAAAATGAGCTTTTACTCCAAAAACAAGGAATGCTCCCAACCGAGAGGCGTTATCGAGTGTACTCGGTTTCGCCTTCTTGGCTTCAGATTGAATTGCCCACGGGGCCGGCTTCTTTTCAAAGTGCCTATTTGCAAAGGAATGAATCGCTTTCGCTCTGGCTGGATGAGCTGCGGGTGGAGTCTTACAAACCCGAAACCATGGCGCGCGAGCTTTATGAAGCTTTTACCAATCATGGAAGCATACTGGCAGGTACCGATGAAGATCAAGTATTCAGACTTCTAGAGCATCTTCCTTACAACTCTTCCGAATACTGGGACGTAGCTCACCTGTATTGGCAAAAATATAGCCCCTTGCGGGGAAAGCGTGGTTTGCTCTCCGAACTGATGTACGAACTCACATACGCGCAACTCCAAAAGCTACCACCAAGCTACCCCAAGCTTCACGAATATAAAACCGAAAACCTCGCTACTCATCTAAGCGAATGGGCCGAAGACCCCCAAGCTTACACCGTAGAACTGCTTAATCGCTACGTGCCACTGGGTTGGGGCATGCACCTAGATGCGCAGGTGGGAGCTACACTTGGCTTCTTGGGCGGCGATGTAGATGGCCGCCTATATGTCTCCCGACCCAAGGAAAGTGTGATTGCCGTGCAACGCCACCTCAAAGTGAGCGGTGGTTGGGAAACGGGTCTGGTCATCTCCTCCTCCAAAAAAGTGCGAGGGGCACAAACGGGTACAGAAACAGGGGTGAGTGCCGAAGCGAAGGGGCAGAGCGTGGTTACCCAGACCTTTGCCTTCCCCATCTGGCGCGACGAGGCCATGCTGGCTGCCTTGCTCTCCATGACTTCTACGGCGGCTATGAACGCCAGAGATTTTGTGATTTATTTGCTCAGCAAGTTGATGAAATTAAGAATGAGTCCCTTGGAATACCTGACCGAAGGCAAGATAGAAGCTGGTATTTTTGCAGGGGCGGCGGCCGTGGCTCAGAGTGGCTTGCGTAAAGGCCAGCCCCAGCCTTTCACCCGGTATAAACCCAATGAATACACCGACGAACGCACTGGCTCCAAGTATTATGGCTTCAAGGGGATGATCTCTAGGCTTCTAGAAACCAAATTAATTGCCCAACTGCGTACGGGAGCCAATTTTGGCGTAGAATATTTTTATCAAAATCGCCAAGGGGAACCTACTATCTCCAGCGAAGCAGAGGTCATGGAGGCTCACGTTTTTGCCGAAGTCAAAAATACGATTGCTTTCCCCGTTCTGGGGCCACTCTTGCGGATGCTGCCCACGGGAGCAGGTGTTCGCTATAAGTATCAGATAGACCTCAAAAAGCCCTCCGCCGATTGGAAACTGATTGCCAGTGCCTTTTACACGGCGCAGGGGGATTTAGATTTTTATCAGGGGGCAGCCTCAGAAACCGAAATCGTGGTCAAGGAAGGCAGTCAACTTTCTGATTTGCTCGAAACCATTCAATTAGGGGGCGGAGAAAAGCTGTTTGATATGGATTTATTTATTAAATTAACCCGACAAGTGAATATCCGTCGGCGAATGTTTTTTAATCCTGCCTTGGGCAAGGCCAAGCATAAGATGCGTACTTACCAAGAGATGAAGTGGTTTTTGAAAAAGCAGGAAAAGCTGGTGGGTGGCTTAGAGTTTGCGGGTTACTTGGATTTAGAATTTCGGATGGAAGGCTTGGCAGTAGAAGCCTTGGAGCGAGTTTTAAGCGAGTCAGCCGAGCGTTTTCGTCGCCATACGCACCGAGACCCTTTACGCGAAGTACTCCAAGATTTGCTCCAATTCTTCTGCTCGGGCGAACTGGCTCCCTATCTGGAGCCACTGGTGGATTTCTTATTTCAAGAGCAAGTGCTAGCCAAGGCTAAATTGCATATGGAGGAGAATTTGAGTTTATCTCAAGGGGGTAAAATAGCGATAGGTGTAAAAATGAGAGGTCAAGGCAGTTTTAAAGCAGGTATTACTCAGGATTATGACGTCAAGAAAGAGATAGTCTCAATGATGCACTCTAACGAGAGGCTGAAACTTTTAAAAGAATATTTTAAATAAAGTATAAAAATGATAAAAAGATTGATATTCTCACTTAGTCTATTTGCAGCCATACACTGTGATGCTCAGGAACTCTGTATCAACAAAGAACTAGTCAATTCATATCTTATGACTCCTGAATTATCTGATATGTTATATGTACCAAGTGCTTCTTTTCTTATTCGGTATCCATCAGGCATTGTAGTAAATTTTCCCAAAAGTGAATGGGATAACGAAAATTATATTGAATTTGGAATTTACAAAGATAAAAATAGGAGCAAATTTCTGGAGGGGATTACAATTGGTCACTTCTGGTACTCAGACTACTATAAAGAAAGCGGAGTGCCTGATTCTCTTTTCCTTAAACTTCTACTTGATACAGAGAAACATTTTCAAGAACTGTTCTCGGACTCTAACTACAAAACTGTCTTCATAGAGGAAAGAAAGCTGAACGGTAAGTTGTATTATCAATTCGGTTGCACTTTTGAAGTTACTGGTAAGAACAAGCTGGACAGCGATCTCGGAAAATATAAGATGCTCAATGTCCTTGTTCCTCCCGAAGGCATTTCTGAAAACGGTGTTTCTCTCTGGTTCCAAGCCACCGAAAACTCCGAGATCAAAACCTTCGACGATTTTGGGGTCAAAGGAGTAACGGGTCAAATCTGGCAGAGCTTCCGCTTTGCCCAGAGCGAAGAAGAATTGGCCGCTTGGGAACGCGAACAAAACCAACAAGCCGCCGAGGGCGGTCAGTAGCAAGGAAGTGCTGGTTTTGTCGTTATCTCAGCAGTCCATAAATTGATAGAAGCCGTGCAAAAAAATAAACGTATTTTGTTATTACTAGGAATTTGGATGAGTTTCGTGGGATCTGTCCGAGCACAATCTTCGTCAGACAGTTCTCTGGCCACGAACGAAATCAGATACGTTGCCAATCCGGGCTGGGATACCGAGTTTGAAGGTGTTTTTGAGCAATGGAATTTCCAAGAGTTGTACTTTCCCAAAGATGAACCCGAAAAAATTAAGGCCACAATAGCCATTGAGATGAACTCCACCAAATCTTTCAACGAACAGGTAGACAAGCTGCTGGCTGGCAAAGAATATTTTGATGTAGCACAATATCCGATGGCCTTTGTTCGTATTCATCACGTGAAAGCCTTGGAGAAACAAGACTATCAGGCCAAGGCTACCATCACGTTGAAGGGCGTTCAGAAAAATATTCCTTTTACTTTTCGCTTGACGCCAATAGATTTGACACGGGCAACCGTAAAAGGCGAGGTGGAACTATCAAGAAGCAAATTTCAAATCACCGGAGCAGGCCCCAAAGAAGAGGTGAAAATACAATTTCATTTTACCTTAGATTACACCCAACCTTAGAAGCGTTGGGAACGTAGCTATCTTAGCTTGAGAATTTAACAAGAACATCATGCTGATTCTACCAATATCAAACGAGGTAGGCTTTTAAACTTAAATGATAACAAATATTTAGCTTTTCATTAAATACTCCCGTATTTTTGTGTAGCTATGAATCTTTTATTTGTAGTATATCCGTATTTGTTAATTGAATCTACCAACCCCATCCCAGACACCAACGTAGAAGTAAGAACAGCAGCCAGGCAGCCCCAAACTCAAACCGTATCAATTGTCATGAATTATCGACTTATGAGAAGAATTTATTGTATATGCCTGTTTGTAGTGCTAAGCGGTTTCATCAACGCGGCACTTCCTCAGGAAATTCTTAAAAAAGAAAAAATATACACACTCAACAAAAACGAAGTAGTCGCTTACGAGGAAAACTCGCTAGGATTGCATCAGGGAGAGACGGGCTACATCGTGGTAACGGCTGATATCAAAGATTTCAGTCGGAGCTATCACATCAAAGGAGAAACCTATGGCCCCTTTGACCGAAGAATTGTAGAACCCCCCGTATTTAACCTAGAAACTTGGGGCTTTATTGATTCTAAAAAAGAGACGAGTTATGTGTATTTTAATGGAAAAGAAATTGGCGTACATAAAAATCCTCTCTACCCAGTAGGACTCAAAGTAGCGCGCGATTCTTGGTCCTATGTGCTCATTGATCAATTAGAAGGAACCACCAAGGTGGTCATCAATGGTAAAGAGTATGGCCCTTTTCTGAATCTTAAAAATTATCACCTCAATCACGATGGCTCTCGCTGGGCGATCGTTTATTATAATGAACCTGAGGAATACTATGTCCTGTTCAACAATGGTAAGCAAGTCGGCCCTTACAAAGAAATTATCAACTTCCGATTTCTTGAAGGAAGAGGAAATCGATGGGTTATGACCGCTGAACTGCCGGGAGTGCTGCCCAAACAAATTAGTGGAAAAGAAGTCAAGCTTTTTTCTGTGATTACGCAAAATGGAGAAGTCGGTACTTTTGAGGAGGAGCTTCTGAGCAAAAGCCAATATGACTTTACCGATCTGATTAGCATAGGCGAGAATTATGGGCAAACTGTGATTCAGGATCAACAGATTTTTTTCGTGGCGAATGATGATATTTACGGCCCTTACGGAGCCATCCCTACGGCGATCGATATGGGTGAAGAATATAACAAATTCAATTATATTGACCCTGCTACCAATACCCTGCACTTTAAAGGAGACGGAATTTTTTCTAGAAACGTGGAAGACTACTACGTGAGCGATAGTCGCCGGAGTGTGGCCGTGATCAAAGATGCGTCTGCTGGCAAAGATTCTCTGTACTTGAATGACAAATACTTTCAAGGAATCTATGACCCGATTGTTTTCTTGAAGTTCGCTCCCAAGGGCGAAGAATGGGCCTTATTGAGTGATGAAAAAAACGGGAAATTCTCATTGCACTTTCAAGATGGTAGAAAGTTTGGCCCCTTCAAAGTCAATATGGGCGAAAGCAAACCAAACCTTTTATTGGGTGCAAATGCTAAAAATTGGGCCTTTTTCTACCAAGAAGCAGGCAACAACGAAGTGCGCTTACTTGTGAATAATCAGATCAGAGAAGAGGAGTTTATTGGAGAAATCGCCCTGATTAGTGAAGCAGGGCAGGAGTTCTTTTCTTGGTTTAGCCTAGAAGACCGCACCCTGTACCTGAACAAGCTACTTTTAGAATAATCTGCTCTATGGGCTCGGAAATTTATTTTCGGATAATATAAATTAGACTAGAATAGAGATTTTTGTGTTGTGCCGCCCATTGATTTGAGCGAAAGCCCTGCCAAACGGCCAAGGGGTAGTTCATCCAACCTCTTTTGTATTGACCGCTAAGCAAGCTGATGTAATAAGCATCATAGTACATGGGCAAGTATCTTTCCAATTGCATGCCGTGATTAGCAAAAAGCCGTTCCAAGCTATCGGGTGCAAAATGATACAAATGCCGAGGCACATCATAGGCAGCCCAAGAAGATTGAAAGGTCTGGGCATCCCAAGACTTGTGGTTAGGAACCGCCACTACCAATCTTCCTTCTGGGGAAAGAAGCTGCTTCAAATGAGCAATCGTGCGGTCTAGCTGATGAACGTGCTCTAACACGTGCCACAGCGTAACCACTTGGAATGCCCCCGATGGGAAATCTGCTTCAAATAGGTTTGCTTCTAGTTCTTTTCCTAACAATTCCTTGGCCTTAGCCCTGGCTCCTGTATCTGGCTCCAGGCCATAAATCTCCCAGCCTGCTTGCTGACAAACCTCTAAGAAATGCCCCGTGCCACTACCATAATCTAACAGCCTTTTTTTCTCCTCAGAAACTCCTTGCGCTTGATAAACTTGTTCTACCAACTGGAGCTTACTCTCGAGTGCCCGCTTGCGCACCCAATGATAAATTTGATGAATCAGCCCTCGTTTGGTATCACTGTGTGAGATATAGTCTTCTGATTGATAATACTGATCTATCGAGCTTTCATCTGGGCGGGGATTCGTGAATTTGAAGCCGCAGTTCTTGCACCGTACAATATGAAATTCCTCTCCCGAAACCGTATGATCTTGGCAGGTCAGAAATGCTTGGAAGTCGCTTTGATGGCACACGGGGCAGTGCGTTAGAGTCTCGAGCATAGATCACTTATTTTTTGTGCGGGCACAAAGATAAAGTTTTTTACTTCCTTATTTCAAGGAAGAATGCGTCTAAATTTTACTTTTTAAAACTCAAACCGTCTGCAAACTGTTCTTTTCTCGCTACTCGCTAAAAAAAAATTATATGAGAGATAATACAGAGCAAATCCTAATACTAGGAGCTGGACTAGCAGGTTCTTTACTGGCTATTTATTTGGCACGCAGGGGCTACCGAGTAGCCGTCTATGAAAAACGCCCCGATATAAGACACCACGATGCCGAAACGGGTCGTTCTATCAATTTGGCACTTTCTCACCGAGGGATACGCGCTTTGGAAGAGGTTGGCATTGCCGAACAAGTCTTGAAGCAAGCCATCCCCATGCGCGGACGAATGCTCCATTCCTTGAAGGGCGAACAAACTTTTATACCTTACGGCAAAGATAATTCTGAATATATCAATTCTATCTCCAGAAGCGAACTCAATCGAATACTCATTCAGGTGGCCGATGCCTACGAGCAGGTAACCTTCCATTTCCAAATGGTCTGTGAAGAAGTGTGTCTGGAAACACGACAGCTCCGGTTTAAGAGTTTAGCCAATCACGAACTGGTAGAAGCCAAAGGGGCAACCATCCTAGCCACCGACGGCGCGGGGTCAGTAGTCAGACAGACTTTAGAACGATTACCGGGCTACGAAAGCCGTTCTGAATTCTTAGAACACGGCTACAAAGAATTGACGATCCCAGCCCATGCTCGAGGAGGTTTCCAACTGGAGAAAGAAGCCTTACATATCTGGCCCAGAGGCTCTCACATGCTGATTGCCCTTCCTAATTTGGATGGGAGCTTTACTTGTACACTTTTCTTTCCCAATCAAGGGCAAGAAAGTTTTGAAAGCCTGCAAACGAGTGAGGCGGTCACTCGATTTTTCAAGAAGAATTTTGCCAATGCCCGCGCTTTAATGCCTCACTTGCTAGAAGAATTTCAGGAAAATCCGGTTGGTATTTTGGGTACAGTCAAATGCTTTCCCTGGTACGTCGGAGGGCGAGCACTCTTGGTGGGAGATGCCGCTCACGCGATTGTGCCGTTTTATGGGCAAGGTATGAATGCTTCTTTTGAAGATTGCCGAGTATTTGATCAATGCTTAGCGGCGCACGGCTCGAGCTGGGAAAAGGTGTTTGCCAGTTATCAAAAACAACGCAAGGAGAATACAGATGCCATTGCTCAACTGGCCATCGAGAATTTTTATGAAATGCGCGACGGCGTTACTGACCCCGCATTTCTCCGCAAGAAGGCTTTGGAACAACTTTTGGAAGATCGTTATAGAGACTATCATTCTAAGTATTCATTGGTTACATTTCATCCTGATATTAGCTATGCAGAAGCACATCGTCGGGGAAATTTACAAAACCAAATCCTCTTAGAAATATGCCGTTCTATTCGTTCGGTAGAAGAGCTAGACTTAGAAACTGTTTACAAAAAGCTCAAAGAAGAAGTGCATTTTTAGGGTTTGTGAGTGAAGATTTCTGCACGCAAATGCATAAATTTGAACCTAGACATAAGTTAAGCAATAAAGGAGCTTTTTTAAGCAAGAAATTCATTAAAATTGCAAGCAGACTAGCATTATTTCTTTTCAGATAAGAGAAATGCGCTTGAAACAATACACACTATCGCTTCTGCGTTCACACCAAAATAGAATAGCCATATTTACGGACAACCGTCTCTCTAAACAAAAGAGAGTCAGAAACTTATGAGTCCCTATGATTAAAGTATTAATCGTAAGTAAAGAAGCTGGTTTTTCTGAGATTATTCGAAAGCATACAAACTCAATAGAAGAAGCCATAGTGGTAGATCAGACGAGCGAGCTAGACTATATTTATCCTAAAACCTCAGGAAACTTTCCAGATTTGATCATCTTGGTAGAGCCTCAGGCGACGGATAACTTTATACCCAGTTTGTCCCTCACCGAGGAGATACCCTGCCCCTTGTTGTTTTGGCTAAATCAGCATCCGAGTGCTGAGCACTTAGCACTTCTCTATCAAAACCAGATGTATGATTATGTACTCAAGTCTGCCCACGAATCAGAAATTCAAGCCAGATTCAGAGCGGCTATTTCATTTTGCCAAAAACATAAAAGTCTGCAAGAACACCAAGCCACACTGGCCGAGCAACGAGGCAAACTTACGGATCTCAAAAATGAACAGAATTACTTGATGAGTATCGTGGCTCACGACCTCAAAGCTCCTCTTAACAAAGTGCTCGGACTGACGCAACTAATGCCGATCGTGGGTACACTTAATAGCGAACAGGAGAATTACGTGGGAATGATCAATAAGGTTTTGGAAGGAGGGCGCAAACTGATAGATGATATTCTTACGATCAGTGCTTATGAGTCTTATCTAGATCCTATACACGTTGAGAAAATCAGGTTGAAAGAGTATCTAAGCGAAATCGTGGCTTCTTACCAGCAACAAACCACTGGGAAAAATATTGATATTCACGTGGAAGTGGGGGAGCAAGTATCTGTCCACACCGATAAGGAAAGCCTCTATCGTATTTTGGATAATTTACTATCTAATGCGATCAAGTTTTCGCCCAAAGGAAAAGATGTACACTTGACAGCCGAGCATCACGAGGATCACTTGCTCATTGCGGTAAAAGATGAAGGGCCAGGCATTAGCCACCACGATCAGAAAAAGATGTTTAAAAAGTTTCAGAAGCTCAGCAATAAACCCACCGCGGGTGAAAACTCAACCGGTTTAGGTCTTTCTATTGTCAAGGTACTGGTAGAAAAACTAGAAGGAGAAATCTACCTCGATAGCAAGCTGGGCGAAGGGACTACCTTTTATGTGCGCCTCCCTTTCTTAGAAGAACGGTAAAATGCCGCCTGATTCATCCTAACAAAAAACTTCTACATCAGCTTATCTTCTAAAAATGCCATTAAAAATACTTAATTTTACATCTCTGTGAAGTAGCCCATCAAGCTGAACTTTGCTGAGAACAAGGTCGAGGCCTGAGCATTTGATCTCTTATCAAAAATCCTCAAGCCCCTTGTATTATCCACTAATCCACTCTAATGATTTAAAACCTATGCTAGACACCATTGTCAGAAATATATACGAAGAGGAACACGAGCTATTCCGCCAATCCCTCACCGACTTTGTAAATAAAGAAATTGTACCTTACCACGCCCAATGGGAAAAAGACAAAATGGTTTCTCGTGAATCTTGGCAAAAGCTCGGGGAAGCTGGCTTCCTTTGTATGCAAGTGCCAGAAACTTACGGGGGACTGGGAATTGAAGACTTTCGCTACAATGCACTTTTTACCGAAGTGATAGGACATTCGGGCTGCGGAGGACCTGCCGTGGGTTATCCGCTGCATTCCGATATCGTGATGCCCTACATTTTGCACTACGGGAATGATTATATTAAAAAGCGTTGGCTCCCTAAAATGGTCAGTGGCGAGGCGATCAGTGCCGTGGCCATGACCGAGCCAGGCGCAGGAAGCGATCTCCAGTCTATGCGTACCACTGCCCAAGACAAAGGAGATTACTATCTGGTCAATGGCTCTAAAACCTTCATTACCAATGGTTATCTCTCTGATTTAGTGGTGGTTGCAGTCAAGACCAACCCCCAACAAGGCGCCAAGGGAATCAGCCTCTTGGTCATAGAAGCGGGTATGGAAGGGTTTAGCAAAGGAAAACCTTTTGAAAAGGTAGGCTTGCATGCCCAAGACACCTGCGAATTATTCTTTGATAATGTAGAAGTACCCAAGGAAAATTTGCTGGGAGAAGAAGGGAAAGGCTTTGGCTATCTGATGACTGAGTTGGCACAAGAGCGCTTAGTCGTAGCGCAATCTGCTATTTCTTTGGCAGAGGCATACTTAGATGCCACGATTCAGTACGTGAAAGAGCGAGTGGCGTTCGGGCAATCTATCGCTAAATTTCAAAACACAAAATACAAACTTGCCGAGCTAGCCAGTGAGGTAGCCATGGGGAGAGTCTTCATGGATCACTGTCTGCAATTGCATAACCACAAAAATTGTGATAGTGCCACGGCTTCTATGGCCAAGTACAAACTGACTGATTTGCAATGCAAAGTGGCAGACGAATGTGTACAATTACACGGAGGCTATGGTTATATGTGGGATTATTTGGTAGGTCGTGGCTACGCCGATGCTCGCGTACAGCGTATCTACGCGGGAACCAATGAGATTATGAAAGAATTGATCTCTCGGAAGATTTTAGCCTAAGCAACTGACAGTGGGTTCATCGTGTTCAGCTTTCAGTCAAAATGCTCATCAAGCGGCCACCTGTATTGCTAGCCGAAAGCTGACTACAAAGTACTCATATCGTACTCATATTCCGTTCGCCTGAGTCAAAATCAGCGGAGCTTGATCGGTTATGACAATGGTATGCTCGTGCTGAGCCACCAAGCTTCCGTCTCGAGCTACCAAAGTCCATCCATCTGCTTTTTGGTAAGCATAAGAAGCCCGCGTGGAGATAAAAGTCTCAATGGCTACGACGGTATTCTTCTTAAATCGTCGTGTATTTGAGCGGTCATAATAGCAAGGAATTTCTCTGGGCTCTTCGTGCAGGCTACGTCCGACCCCGTGGCCTACCAGATTCTTGATAACGCGATAACCTGCTTGCTTGGCTTTATTTTCTATATATCGGCCAATCTCAGCAATTCGCACTCCGCCTCGGATGCGCCGAATTGCTGCCTGTAGAATATACTGGGAGGTATTGACCAAATCTTGACGATGATATAAATCCCTGCCTAGCACGAACGAACCGCCATTATCTGCCCAATAACCATCTAGTTCTGCCGAAACGTCAATATTGACCAAATCTCCTTCCTTCAAAATTTTATGAGGAGCAGGAACACCGTGCGCGATTTCCTCATTTAAGCTAATACAAGTATAGCCTGGAAAATTGTAAGTAAGTTTAGGGGCAGAGCTTGCCCCAGAGGCGCGGAGAACCTGCTCACCGTACTCGTCTAATTCTAGGGTAGACATACCGGGGCGTGCGTACTCTCTCATTTTACGGAGGGTATTACCGACCACTTCGCCTACTTCCTGCATCCCCGTAAGCTCTTGATAAGAAGTAATGGACATAAAATATACTTGCTTAAAGTTTTAGGATTGTTTTTTAGAGAAAAGTGCTGTCTTTATTCGGTAGCACTGCCATTGGTAGAGGTATTTCTATACATCCATTCCTGAATGAGATCTTCTAGGTGATTGATGTGGTCTTTAAGCTCCGCAATTTCACTGTTCTGTTTCTCGATATCAGTTTTGGTAGCGAGTTCTTGGGTGATTACACGATACAAATCTTCCAAATTTCGCATTTTGGTAGGTAATAGTACCTCTTCTCCGCCGGTTTCTATCATTTGTGAAGGGCTTTTGAAGATATCATTGTTAATATCCAATGCCTCCATGATTTTCATCAGCATTTCTACTTTTAAGTCAGTCTTGCCAATTTCTATATTTTTATATCCATTTTGAGAAAGCCCCAATTTCTCAGCTAATTGTTGTTGCGAAAAGCCTCGGCGTTTGCGTGCATCACGAATAAGCTCCAAGATTTGCTGAATTTGCTCACTGGCCATATTAGAAACATTTTTAGTTTACTTCTGCGAATAGTCTTACAATAATAAACAATAAATGTTTCAGAAGCAAATCGATAAAAACCTCAAGGTTTAGAACAACATTTTCAGCTAAACCTTTTTGGTTTTATTCTAAAATAAAATGGTTTAATACTAATGATAACGTGATAGCGTTACCTCCAAATCTAGGCAATCTATCGGGAGTACAGAGAAGAGATTATTGGTTTAGATGCACATTTTGGTTTTTGTTTTTTTGTGCTTCCAATTTCACTTGGATACTACTTACTTTTCCTTCCGTGTTGTTTTCCCATTTGATCCAAAGGTAAATCAGCCCTTCTGCCTCGAAGGAGGCGTGACTGCCCCCAGGAAAACTGATTTTACCCTTTAGATTGCGGATAAAATTGGCCTGTCTTTCCATCTGTTCAAAGCTGAGAACGATTCCCTTCGCACTTAGCTCAGTTTGTAATTGCTCAATATCCTGAGCAGAGGTGTGAGGCTCGATACGAATTTGTGATTGTGGAAATAGGTTAGGAGATCCGGGTAAATATTGTCCATTCACTAGATAATATATGCCGACTAGCCACAGGGAGGTAAAAATCCAGGTTTTCATGGTTTTATCTTTTAGACAAGGACTTGCTTAGGTGATGAAAGGTTGCAAATTTAGGAGCTATGCCTGTAAAAAATTAATTATATTCATTAGATAGCATGGATAAAATACGAAGAGACTGGTAGCCTTGGGGCGTTTTGACGCATTCTCGGAGAAAGCCTTCTTCTTTAAAACCTTCTGATTTGTAAAGGTAAAGAGCTCTCTCGTTATACTCAAAAACATCTAACCAAAGGCGGTGAAAACCTAGTTCTTCAAAACAATAGCGTTTTACCAATCTCAAACAGGCCCTGCCAAAACCTTTGCCTTTTTCGCTGATCACAATTCTTCGAAACTCGAGAGACAAATGAGGGTTCTGTAAACCAGCCAAAATAATAAACCCGACCATTTCGTGATGAAGCTTGGCCTTTACGATAATGCACTGCTCATCTGGATGTTCTATCACGTGCAAGAGCCTTTCTGGTGAATAAGGCAAGATGTAAGGGTGATTATCTTCTTCTTGTTCTATGCAAGTGATTTGAGAGAGCAAGCTTTTGTCTGCGTGATAAAAGCCGATGTATTCTGACTCAATTAATTTATTTAGATGAAAAGTAGTATGAGGGTCGGGTGGATGAAATTGCTGCATGGGATTAGAGAATATAGGAGGATACGATCTAGACAAAGCAAACGAAAATAAGCTTTTTTTGAAAGAGCTGTTCTCCTGATTTTTATTGTTTCTGAGTTTCTACCACAAAGATAAGAGAATAGATTTCTTATCTAAAGAATCAACTATTTTTCACCCTTTGATTGAGACAAACCAAAGGGTGAAATCCATCAGAGGCTTTAAATCAGTTGAGCCAACGCAAGCTCGAAAGCAGCATTGGCAATCATGGTTTGGGATGGATTGACTTTTCTTACTTTCTCCAGAGCATTACGGATGGTCTGGGAGGTATCCATGAAGATCGCTTCGTCAGTCATCAATACATCTCTCGACATAAAATAAGCAAAAGCTCTGGCCATACCACAATTGGCTAGAAAATCTGGAATCAATGCCACCTGGCGATCTACGTGCTCGGTGATTTTCCCGTAGAGAATGGCTTCTTCCTGAAAGGGCACATTCGCCCCACAGGCAATTACTTCTAGTTGGTTTTGAATCAACGCCTCCACTTGGGCTTGGGTAACCAGGCGAGAAGCGGCCGCCGGGATGAAGATTTCTGCTCCTAGGCTCCAAATTTTTTCATTGGTTTCTTCAAAGCTAAGCAGGTCTTTGCCTATCAGCGTATTTTTTTCTCTGGCCGCAAAAATCGCTTTGGTTTCTTCTAAGCCATATCCTTGAGGGTTAATCAGGCCGTTTTCTCGGTCAATAATCCCTACGATTCGTGCGCCTTCTTTGGCTAGGTAAAGCGCAGAGGTCGCGCCCACGTTTCCCCATCCTTGTACAATGACTCGTTTTCCTTCCAGTTTTTCGCCCCAAAGTTCATAGTAATGTCTCACGGATTCAGCTACCCCGAAGCCCGTAATCATATCCGCAACTGTATATTTTTTTGAAATGGTAGTGGGAGTGTAATCAGGGTGCTCCAGTACCTTGGATACTCCTTGGCGAAGGCGTCCAATTTTACGGATTTTATCAGGCTCAGAAGGGCGAAAATGCCCATTGACAATTCCTTCTTGTGGATGCCAGAGGCCATACGACTCGGTAATGGGAATGACTTCGTGAATTTCGTCCACATTCAAATCCCCCCCCGTACCGTAATAATTTTTGAGTAAGGGGTTGACACTCTGATACCACCGCTTGAGTACTTCATCCTTGCGCGGGTCTCGTGGGTCAAAATTAATTCCAGATTTAGCTCCTCCGATGGGAGGGCCAGATACCGTAAATTTGATTTCCATGGTTTTGGCCAGAGCCACCACTTCTTGACGGTTGAGTCCTTGACGCATTCTGGTACCCCCACCCGCGGCTCCGTTACGCAATGAATTGATGACTACCCACCCTTCGGCGTCGGTTTCTGAATCTTTCCACTCGAAAACGATCTGGGGACGTTGATTTTCAAATTTTTCTAAAAGCGCTTTCATATAAAAAATAATTGACTTGATATTGTGGATTAAATTATTTTATAAAAGGAGCTGTCTTAAGTTTATCTTAGAGCGACAAAAAAAACTTAATTGGTTTCATCAGCATCGAGCACAAAACTTTCTTGCTTTCAAATCAAAACTCCAGACAGCTCTAGGTAAAAGTTATAGCTGATACCAAAAGAAGTTTTGAACTGTTCCGATCGATTCTTATTTTTTTACAAATTTATAGTAATATTTTCTAGTTTTTGCCTTAAACTTATGAATCTAAGTATAGATTTAGGAAATACCAGTGCCAAGGTAGGATTGTTTGCATCCGATCGGCTGATAAAAACACAAGGGGGCTTATCCTTAGAGACACTCTGTACTTTTATTCAGTCGGAAAACCCCAGCCAGGCGATCTTATCTTCGGTGAGAGCCGACACAGAACCTTGGCTTGAAGCCATCCGCGCCTTAGTACCCACGCTTTGGCTTCAAGCCGAAACGCCAGTTCCCCTCCAAAATCAATATTTAACTCCTGAAACCTTAGGACTAGACCGAGTCGCTGCGGCCGTAGGAGCCAAGGTAATTTATCCTAAACAGGCTTGTTTGGTGATAGATTTGGGAACCTGCATTACTTATGATTTTGTTGATGAGAAAGCGAATTTCCTAGGGGGAAGTATTTCTCCGGGGCTGAAGCTACGGTTTCGAGCCATGCATCATTTTACAGGAGGTCTTCCTTCCTTAGAACCACAAGTGGGGGGCTTGCCTCCACTCACGGGGAAGAATACCTACGAAGCAATGCAAAGCGGAGTGATTCACGGGATCGTCGCGGAAATAGAGGGCTTTATTCGTGCTTATCGCGCAAAACAAATAGATTTTGAGGTGTTAATTTGTGGAGGTGATACAGATTTTTTTGAATCTAAAATAAAAGAACGGATATTTGCAGTTCAGAATCTAACACTTACAGGTCTTAATAGAATATTGCAATACAATGTCGGGGAAGGTATTTAGGTTATTGATTACATGTTTATTGATTCTAAATCTGTGCGAATTGTCCGCTCAGGAACTGGGGAATTCTCCTTATTCGCAGATTGGGATAGGAGATGTTTGGAATCCAGGTTTTACACATCAGGCCAGTATGGGAGGAACAGGGGTGAGCTATACGCTCCCTTTTTTGATTAATAATCTCAATCCAGCCCTATTGTCTCACAATCGTCGGGTGGTATTAGATGTAGGAGCGGTGAGCCAACTCAAGGAAGTGGCCGAAGGAGAACGAACACAACGTGATTTCGGGGCAAGTTTAGCACATATTGGCTTGGCTTTTCCGATTACTCCAAGACTCTCGGCGGGAGTGGTGCTAAGCCCATACAGCAATGTAAGCTACGAAAATAATTTCACGGAAAATGTTATCAATGCCACGCCCGACGGACTCACACCGGGTGATTTTACCGCAGACGTGCTGTACCGAGGAAGTGGAGGGCTATCTACACTTTCGTTGGGAGCGGGCATGGAAATACTAGGGAAAAAATCTTATCGTCCAGATACTTTGGATCATCGCCTTTCGGTAGGCTTGAAGGCCAGTTATCTTTTTGGAGCCATCCGGGACGAAATTATTACACAACTTAACGAAGGCGGTAGCCAACAAAGCTTTAATATTGACTTCTTCGACAGAACCACCTATTCTGGACTTCTTCTTGAGCCAGGAATTGCGTATTCTTATCGTTTCGGAAGCGATTCTAGGGTAAATCTGGGCTTTACTTACACGATTCGTAGCAATCCTAGTGTAGAGCGGTTTAATACCATCATTCGTACCCTCTTCGCACCTAGCACCCCCGAAGACGACCCCAATGCAGATACTCTATTTACGGAAGTTGAAACAGAAGTATTTATCCCCTCTCGGCTCAAATTTGGAATTAGCTACGAAAAGCTCGACGAAAGAAGCCTGACCGCCATCTGGGCCGTTTCGGCAGATGTAGCTTACCAAGATTGGAGCCAGTATGATGATATTCGTAGCCAGGATACCTTGGTTAGGCAAATTTCGGCAGCCGTAGGCGTGCAATTTATCCCAGATTTTACCTCGGTGCGCCGTGGTTTCTGGCGACGAACCGCTTACCGAGCTGGATTCCGCTATGAGCGTGGGCCTTTAGACTTTGAGGGACAGACCATAGATGATATCTCTGTGAGTGCTGGTTTCTCAATTCCTTTTGGCAGGAGTAGTAGTTTGCTAAACCTTACCGTGGTGGCCGGACAGCGAGGGACACTGGATCAGAATCTACTGAAAGACCGATATGTCCAATTCCGTTTAGGATTGACCATCAATGATACGTGGTTTATTAGGCCAAAATACGACTAAGATTCCACGCAAAATGCTACCCGATCATAAACCCTAAGCACTTGATTTTGTTAGATATTAATAGAAGAATTCTGTAGAATACTTTGAATATACTACTTACACTTAATCTCACGTTGCTTAAAAGAGACGAAATAATCAATTAAAATGGTTTTTAATAATTAATTAAATTTATTAAGGATGATGAAACATAAACTGCTATTGAGCCTCTGCGCTTGTCTGATTTTCCCTTTTTTAGCTACAGCCCAAGACGGATGGAACTGGGGCGACGAGCCTCAACGGGCTAAGGAGAAGTACACTCTCCTCAGTGACTATGTAAGTATGAAGAACTTCAAGGAGGCTAGGTCGCCACTGGCTTGGCTTCTCGCCAATACTCCTGATCTGAATAAAAGCCTTTATATGAAAGGCACAGATGTATACGAAGGATTGCTTGCCAAAACCGATGATGCCTCTCTCAAACAAACCTACCAAGATTCTGCCCTCATCATGTATGACCTGCGTGTTCAAAATTTTGGAGATGAGGCCGAAGTACTCAACCGCAAAGGCTACTACGCACTAACCTACTGGCAACAACGCCCTGAAAAATACGGGGATTTGTACGAGCTTTACAAGAAAATTGTAGAACTCAATGGTAAGGAAACTTTCAGCCAAAATATTAAATACTACATGTATCTAGTGGGGGTTATGAAAAATAATAACCTCAAAGAGGTAGATGAAAATAAGGTCATCGAGATTCACGAAGAACTCACCGAGATCGTAGAAGCTAACATTGCCAAGGCTGCAGATGATAAAACCAAGCAAGAATGGCAAGAAACCTTAGAATACATTGATGGGCAATTTACAAGCTTGGTTACTATTGATTGTGCCTTCATCAAAGAAAAATTACTTCCGAAGCTAGAAGGAACCCAAGGCGAAGAACGGATGACCATGATTAACGAAACGCTAGGTCGGATGCTCAAAGCCAAGTGTACAAGCGAGCCTGAATTCCTGGAATTGAGTAAAGAACTAGCCGAAGCCGAGCCTACTTTTACCCGTTACCGCTTTCTCTATAAAGCATACATAGCCAAGGAAGACTACGCCAAGGCCATTGAATACATGGACAAGGCACTCCCTTTAGCGGAAAGTGATCAAGACAAGGCTGATATCTACATGACCAAGGCAAAAATCCAAAGAAGTCAAAATTCCTATGGTGCGGCTCGTGCCAACTACCAAAAAGCAGCACAGCTAGACCCTAGCCTGACCAGTGAGGCTTACACCGCAATCGGTGATATGTACCTTTCTAGTGGTGGAGTTTGCAAAGGGACGGAGTCTGGTAATCCCATTCACGCCAAAGCGATCTACATTGCCGCTTATAACATGTACCAAAAGGCGGGCAACGGAGCCAAGGCTGCCCAAGCGCAGCGTTATTTCCCGACCAAAGAAGAAATCTTTACCTACAGCGCAGGAGGAACTCAGGTAAATACAGGATGCTGGGTAGGAGAAACCGTGACAATTCCGTCTTTGTAAGAGGATTTAATTGAAAAATACTTAAAATAGGTGAAATTTGAATATGAAAAGATTTGCTAACATTTCTTGTATGTTCAAATTTTCACCTTACATTTGGTTTGTAGGATTAGTCATATCATTTCTTCTCTTGTCCTGTGATCCCAACCAGCGAGATGTTACTAAAATCAAACCCTACGAAGGGCCTAGCCTCAAGACTTTTAACCTCAAAATGATCTATAGTGACTCGGGAGAGGTAGTAATTCGTATGGAAGCTCCCTTGCGACTGGAGTATGAAAATGGAGATGAATTTTATCCCAAAGGCATTCAAGTAGATTTTTATAAACGAAAATCCAAGGGTTTTACTCGTCTTACTGCAGATCAGGCTCGTAATATCAAGGCAGAAAATATATACGTGGCAACGGGTAACGTGATCGTTAAAAATAATGAAACCCAGCAGCAACTCAATACTGAAGAACTCAACTGGAAGCCCGGTAGCCAGCAAATCTACACCGAAGAACGAGTCGTCATTACCACCCCTACCGAAATTTTGAAAGGACAGGGGCTGACCGCCCGACAGGATTTTAGCACTTACAAAATCAAAAAACCTACGGGCAAATTTAGCGTGAAAGAATAATGAAATTAGTAGATTATTTGCTTTTGTCAGCAGCAGTTGGCTTTTTCCTCATTGGGGTAGATCAGATGATTCGGGCTACCAATCAGCCTGACTTGAGCTATTATTGGATCTTTATGCTTTCTGCGGCGTGCTTGTTAGGTCTTTATTGGCGAAGACATCAAAGAAATGCTGCTTCCTCGGAAGCAGAGCGTGATACGGCCTCTCACCAACACCGAAAGCACCCATCCAAAAAACATAAAAAAAAGTAAATGAATTATTATTTGGTCACACTGATTTCACTGGCTTTGTCTGCCTTCTTTTCAGGGACAGAAATTGCCTTCGTGTCGGCCAATCGACTCTACTTCGAGCTGCAAAAAAAACAGGGCGTATGGTCAGGGGTGATCATCTCTCATCTTTTCAAGCAACCCTCCGTGTTTATTTCCATTCTCTTGGTGGGCAATACCACCGCGCTCGTGGTTTATGGAATCTTTATGGCCAAAATTCTGGAGCCTTCCATTACCTTGTATCTCAGCGAGTATGTCAACACGGAGTTGGTCATTTCGTTGATCTCCACTTTGATCGTATTGGTTACGGCAGAGTTTCTTCCCAAAACTACTTTTATGCTCAATCCAGATCGTTTTCTGGAATTGCTCGCCATCCCGATTCGGGTTATCTATCTGACGCTCTACTGGCCGGTTTACGTGATTGTAGGCTTCTCAAAGTTCCTGATTATTCACGTGTTCCGCTTCCATTATGCCGAGGATGAACCTGTTTTTAGATTGGTAGATTTGAATAATTATATTAACAACACGGTCAAATCCGAAGACGAGACAGAAACGCCCAACATTGATACAAAAATTTTCAGCAAAGCCATTCTTTTTCAAGACCTTAAAGTAAGGGACTGTATGATCCCTCGTACCGAAATCGTGGCGGTAGAGATAGACGATAGCTTGGATAAGCTCCGCAAGACTTTCGTACAGAGTGGCCATTCTAAAATCCTAGTCTACCGAGAAAGCATTGATGATATCATTGGCTATTGCCATTCGCTGAATATGTTCAAAAAACCTAAGGACATTTCCACCATCATTACGGATATCATCATTGTGCCCGCAACGACTTTGGCTCAGGAAATGCTCGTGCGCTTTATTACCGAGCATAAAAGCATTGCGCTGGTCGTGGATGAATTTGGAGGAACTTCTGGTATTGTAACCCTTGAAGATATCGTGGAAGAAATTTTTGGGGAAATCCACGATGAATATGATAAGGCCAACTGGGACGAGCATCAAATCGATGATTATAATTATGTACTCAGTGCTCGCCACGAAATTGATTACTTGAATGAAAAGTACGATCTGGAACTACCAGACGGTGATTACGATACACTGGGTGGTTATATCTTAGATATCAATGAAAATATCCCTCAGATTAACGACATTATTCAGGATGAGCATTTTACCTTCACGATCCTGAGTGTGCAATACTCGCGCATTGATTCTGTCAAGTTGACGGTAGATAAGCAGTATCTGGATCAGAAAAAGGCTCAACAAACCGAAGAAAAGGATTAGCGCAGTAGCGGTCCGTTTTTAGATTGTGCGTGGTGCAAAATGCTGATTGCTCTCGAGTATCAATTGCAATTCTCTGCTTTCTCTTGTATTTTCCTAAAAATCTTTCTTTGACCTTATGAAATTATTTGATGTCTATCCACTCTTTGAGGTAGAACCAAGCAAAGCACAAGGTGCTTATCTCTGGGATCAATCTGGCCAAAAATATCTAGACCTTTACGGTGGGCACGCGGTCATTTCTATTGGACATAACCATCCACACTTTGTAGATCGCCTGAAAACGCAACTAGATCAGATTTCTTTTTATTCTAATTCAGTTAAAAACGCATTGCAAATCGAGCTGGCTCAGCTCCTCGGAAAGCTTTCTGGTTATGAAGTGTATCAGCTTTTCCTCTGTAGCTCGGGCGCCGAAGCCAACGAGAATGCCTTGAAATTGGCTTCTTTTCACACCCAAAAGAAAAAAATAATTGCCTTCGAGAAAGGCTTCCACGGACGCACCTCCGCCGCCGTGGCCGCTACCGACAATCCCAAAATCGTCGCCCCCCTGAATGCCAATCACGACATCCTTCGCCTACCCTGGCAAGATGAACACGCCTTAGAAGAAGCACTAAGGCACAAAGATGTGGCCGCGGTGATTATAGAAGGAATCCAAGGCGTAGGAGGAGTACATATTCCCACGCCTGCTTTTTTGGAGCGCATTCAGCAACTCTGCCGTGACTCCGAAGCCTTATTGATTTTAGACGAAGTACAGTCAGGGTACGGGCGCAGTGGGCATTTCTTTGCCCATCAATCCGCCCAGATTCAACCCGATTTGATCACGGTAGCCAAGGGGATGGGCAATGGCTTCCCGATCGGGGGGGTACTGATTCATCCTGAGATAAAGCCTTGGTACGGGATGCTAGGGACTACTTTTGGGGGGAATCACTTGGCTTGCGCGGCTGGCTTGGCCGTATTGGAAGTAATTCAGGAAGAAAACCTAATAGCGCATACCCGAGTGATCGGGCAGGCATTGCTAGAAGCATTAAAATCTTTTTCAACTATCAAAGAAGTGCGAGGCATGGGACTGATGATCGGGATGGAGTTTGACTATGAAATCAAAGCACTCCGTGAGCAACTCCTGATGAAGCATCATATTTTCACGGGTGCTTCTGGCAAACATACGCTTCGTCTGCTTCCTCCCTTAAATTTGACCCAAGAGCAGGTAGAAATTTTCTTGGAAGCTTTGCGAACCGCACTCAGCTAGAGCAGGGCATTTATGTTAAAATATGACTTTTTGTTTAAGGATTTCTGGCTAAATTCGCTCTGAATTCTTATGTCGCATTAAGACGCTGCCCATGATAAAACAAGATTCCTCCTCACTCCTCAAGCATTTTACCTCACTACAAGACGTGAGTTCTCCCCTTTCGCTGATACAAAAAGGACTCGATTTCAAAAAAAATCCACTCAGCCAAGCGCATCTAGGGCAAGGCAAAACCCTGGGTTTGATTTTTTTTAACCCCAGCCTTCGTACACGGCTGAGTACCCAAAAAGCCGGACATAACCTAGGCTTATCCGTCATTGTGATGAATGTTAGCTCCGACGGCTGGAAATTAGAAACCGAAGAAGGCGTGGTCATGAATGGCGATACAGCAGAGCACATCCGCGATGCGGCGGCCGTGATGGGGCAATACTGCGATATCATTGGCCTGAGAGCCTTTGCCTCGCTCCAAAATAGAGAAGCGGATTATCAGGAAAAAATTTTAAATGCTTTTAAAAAATATGCCGGCGTTCCAATCGTGAGTCTCGAGTCGGCTACTCGGCATCCTCTCCAATCTTTGGCTGACTGGATGACGATCGAGGAATACAAGAAGAAGGATCGCCCCAAGGTTGTCCTGACCTGGGCACCCCACCCCAAGGCACTCCCCCAAGCGGTGGCAAATTCTTTTTTGGAATGGATGAAAGCAAGTGATTATGAATTACTGCTCACGCATCCAAGGGGTTATCATTTGGCCGAGGAATTTGCAGGAGATGTGGAAGTGGAATATTCACAGAAAAAGGCTTTTGAGAATGCTGATTTTATCTATGCCAAGAACTGGTCGTCATACCAAGATTACGGAAAGGCAAGCATTCAAGACCTGCAATGGACAGTAGATGCCGAGAAAATGCAATTGACCCAAGAAGCCTACCTGATGCACTGCTTGCCCGTCCGCCGTAATGTAGTGGTCAGTGATGCGGTTTTAGACAGTCCGCAATCGCTCATTTTACCCCAAGCACAGAATCGCGTTTTTTCGGCACAAGCGGTACTGGCGGAAATATTGGCTAGCCTTTAAGTAGCGATGAGCAAACGGCACCTCGAGTCGTTTTTCGTTCCAATACCAATCCATACGCCCAATGCGTCTATCTGAATTCTAATTCACATCTGGAGACGTGTCTGGATACGTCTGGGACGTGTCTGGATACGTCTGGGACGTGTCTGGATACGTTTGGGACGTGTCTGCTATACGTCTGGGACGTGTCTGGATACGTTTAGGACGTGTCTACCATACGTTTAGGACGTGTCTGCTATACGTTCGGGACGTGTCTGCTATACGTTCGGGACGTGTCTGCTATACGTTCGGGACGTGTCCGAATACGTCTGGGACGTGTCTGTATAGGTTAAAGTGTAAGCCTTCTGTGCGATGCATCTTACTTAGGGATGAATTGGTATGATGCCAATGCCTATCTTTCAATGGGAGTAGATTTTTTGCTGGAATACCCCGAAAGCCCTCTGTGTCTCCGTGTCTCTGTGTTTGAATAAGCCATTCGGATGTATGCACAGAGAAGATGGATTGGTATAAGATAGCCTTAGGCTGTGGACAGTCGACTATGGACTGCGGACTAGAGTACGAGCATCTGCATACCCATCACTGACTGCTTCAAAACAAAAAATCTCCATCGGGCGAATCAAGAAAAATTCTTCGATTACAACCCGAGTGGAGACTCCGAATCCTACTGCAAGTAAGCTATTTTCTAGAAAATAAACTACTTAGCGCTTGATAATTTTGTAACTGCGATAGGCTCCTTGCCAGTAGAGTTTTACCAAGTAAATTCCTCTGGGAGCGCGGCTCAAAGCTTGATTAAGTTGCTCCTGTAATTGCTTGACTTGCATCTCTTGGCTCACCAACTGGCTTCCTTGCAAACTCACTACTTCTAAATAAATGGATGCCTGCGTATTGATGCTGGGAGCTATTCCTAATTCTAAGCGATCAACAAATGGGTTGGGGTAGAGCGTAAATAGGCCAGGAGCAAATACCTCCTCTACCGAGCTGACAATCTCGTCTGAATTTACGTCCAATTTGAAAACATCGCTCACAGACTGTCCCGCTGTATCCACAGCTCTTACTTGGATAAAATGCACGCCTAACTGACTGGGTGTGAGCGTGGCACTGAAGGCTCCCGTGCTGGCATTGAACGTAAGCCACTCGGGAAGAGGAGCCCCACCTGCCAAAAACGCACTCATCGTGAGCGGTGCACCGTCTGGGTCTACAAAGGCATCCAAAGCAATATTAAAATCAAAGCTGTCTGTCGTGTCAATACTAACCGATTGATCCACAAAAGGACTTACCAAGTACGGGAAGGGTTTTTCCTCGGGTGTATCCGTACGAATCACCTCCAAGGCCGAGATGGCTGGATTATCAATTCTATCTAATAAGACATTTAAAGTACCATCATTTACTTGTACATCAAAGCTCTCGATCACGGCTCTGTTCTTCGCTCCGGCTACCGTGAATGCATCAAAGTTTGATCGGACGCGTTCCCCTTCAATATCAATATTAAAGCGACGATTGCCCGGATCATTATTAAATGTTTCGGCAAAGTGCAGTCTGACTTGGTAAGAACCACTACTCACGGGAATATTGTAATTAACATCCTGATTCCACCAGCGATAAGTTTGGTAGAGACGATCGTCTTCGGTATTGGCAATGGCATTACCCTGGAAAGATGTATTTCCACCCGTGGAGAACTGATCTCTAGAAAATTCATTACCAGCTACACTCACGTAAATTTGGTCATCTCCTCCCGCATTAATCCGAAGGGGGCAATCAGCTTCTTGGCCGATACTAAACTCGAGCGTTTTGCTACATCCAGAAGCATCGGTTACGGTAACAAAATGCCCTGCACTGGCAGATAAAGTACGAACGGCAAAGCCACTGAGTCGTTCGTTATCATCCCAAATCACTTGATAAGGAGCTTGCCCACCACTTAGATTGACCACGGCGGCTTGGCCGTCATTGCGTTGTCCACAACTCACGGGTTGAGTTTCTAGCTCAAAAGTGAAGGGGCTTGCTGCACTTTCTAACTGGAAGCTTTCAATAGTCTCACAACCATTGTTATTGCGGGCATAGATTTGATAAGTACCTGCGGCCAAATCAGTAAAGCGGCCATTCGCTTGGTAAGTACCGCCTTGGCCTAATTTATAGGCTAGGGCTCCATTCATATTCACTTCAATTACCCCATTATCTCCAAAGCAATCTGGAGAAGTGGATTGGCTAATAACAATGTCTTGATTTGGGGTAAAGCGGTAGAGTTCAAATCCACAGATGGCTGGGCGGTTTTCTAGTGGAAGGAAATCTAAGTTTAAAGCACCATCGGTCACTTCTACCTCATAATCTCGAACCAAGGCCGTTTTGAAACCTACTTCTTGGAAAATGTCGATACCCAGTCCTTGGATAGCTCCTTCCATTTGCACGTGATTAATTCTTCGGGCGGATTCGTCAAAAAAGTTTTCGGCAAAATGAAGTCTCAGAGTGTACGTCCCATTGGGTACCGTGATTTCATAACTAATCGGGGTAAAATCAGCTACGGATGACATATAAGATCGGTACAAAGCATCCTTCTCCGTGGCTTGAATCTGGCTACTCACATCATCGACATTATCCAATTTGAAGCCAGAACCCACTCGGTAGCTTTCATCAGATTCCCAAGCTTGTCCGGCAATGGTTACGGGGTTTGCATTGGGGACGGCCGCTTTGATGCGTTTCACGAGCTGGGCCTGATAGCAATCTGAGCTAGCTACACCAAACAAAGGCACTTGAAGCGGAGAATCTCCACTGTTGTAATGGATCAACAAGGTGGCCTGCTTCAGTCCGACGGTACGAGGCTGAAAATGTACTTGCATAGAGCTACTTTCCTGAGGGTCTAAGCGGCTTTCAGCGGGCATCTCTGCCCAAAAGTCATCGGCGTTTTGTCCTACGATCTCCACGGCAGAAATTTCTACGTCAGGGTCGTTTTCTAATGGAAAGTTTAGTCCGGCATTTCTTACCGTCAGCGAAGTAGCTTGGTCATTCTCTACATTATTTTCTCCAAACTCCAAGGAAGACTGAGGTGCTGCCTGTGTGCCAGTTCGGAGCTTGGCTTCGTAGCCAGTATTGTCCACAGGACGCACATTACTAATCACATAAGTATTGTCATTATAATCATAATTGGTAAAAGGCGTTCCCAGATAGTCATTAGAAATGATAAAGGTATTCGGGACAATTTGGCCACGAGAATTTCTGAGTCGCCAGGCTCTCACACCAATCTGAATTTGGCCAGCGTTATTTTTGGGATTCAGTTCGTAGTTGGTGCAGTCGTTCAATACCGTTAGGCTAAAAAGACCGTTCGGCACGAAAGTACCCTCCGCAGGCGTTCCGTAGATACCACCTTGAACATTCGTGTTGGCGCGTGGAAGGAGCGACTGCGCATCTACGGGGTCGTGTCTGGTGATAATGGTTCCACCTCTGGCTGCTTCTGGATTTACATCATTGTAGCGGATGTTTTCTGCCTGATTGCAGCAACCGTGATAAGAGGCCAGCTGACGCACGTAGACAGGCTGGCTCGGGTCTACTCGCTCTAAGAATTGGAAGACCACCTCATCCCCAGTGGGGTCAAAGTTGGTTCCGTTTTTACGTGTCTCAAATCCACTTACCGTCTTATAGCCATAGGCATCCAAAATCTCGTTGATATTTGGCTCACGATCAAATTCGGCAAATTGCTGCCAAAGACCATGTAGCTTCACTTCTTTACGAGGAAGCTTAGGGTCATTAGAGACAATCGTCAGGGTTTCGTGTAATACCTGAATGAGCGTATCGCGAGATACCTCTACGGGAGGATCTACGGCAACAAAGGCTACCAAAATATCTTGGTAAGTATCTGGGGTAATGGTGATAGGCAGGTCTTGACTAGCTTGGAAAGGCTTATCATCTACTGAGCGTATTTGCCAATAATCTGAATTAGAAATGAGTAAGTCTTCAATATATAAATTGTCGACTCCTCGGTTGAATATACGTAGGGTTACCAGATCGTGGTTGCCGTTGACGGGGGTGTTATTGTTAGAGCCTCGCCAAGGAACTTGAATACGGCTAAAGGTTAACTCGTCATTTTCTGGAAAAGCATCTAAATTTTGCAAGACCATCTTGGGGCGTTTGGTGCCTTCTTGGATGACATGGAAGTCATAAACAGCACTCGTGCTACTATTTCCTTGCTGGTCGGTAGCTCTGGCTTCAAGTGTGTAAGCACCTACCTCATTTAGCAAAATACTTTGGGCATAAGCTTGAAAATCATTTCCATTGAGGCTATATTCAACGGTACTGATTCCCGAAGCACCTAAATCTTTGGCATCGATTTGAATACGAACTTGATTGAGGAAAGTATTCTGATCTTTTACCTCCCCATTAAAAGCTACCTCCAATACAGGTGGAAAATTATCCTGAGTAGCATCTACTCTTCCAATCCATACATAATTGATCTTAGTATTTTCTCCTCCGATGGCGTCAATGGTCAACTTTCCGTCTAAAACGGGCACGATGATCGTTCCTTCGGCACTACTTGGTGCGCCGGCTGGGTTCTGATCTAAGGTGATTACTTCTCTGCCCTCGGCTCTGATCAAGTGTTTGCTATCTTTGAATTGAGGATCACCCACGGCTACACGCACACGGTACAGGTCAGGAGGTAAGTTAAACTCCCAGTACCATGCTTTACCATCATTAGTTTGCATGAGCGCTAAGGTGCTTAGTTCTGCTGGGAAAATATTTCGATCCCTTAGCTCGGCCAAATCACGAGGATAGTCGTTGATCTGGTCTAGCCATCCGTACACAAAGCCATTGCCACGGTCATCATAGGCTTCTCCTTGATCTACTATATAATCATTGGGAGGCGTGCTACTGGCAGGTTGAAAGTTAACCTGATACAACCACTCGAAGTTGGATTCATCACTGGGAGCTTTTACCTCTAATTCTACATCGAGGGTTGCTTGCTCGTAGCCACGGGCACGGGCACTTACTTGTGTTTGGTAGATGCCGGGAGCCAAGCCCTCCGTATTGACCTGAAAACTCAGGTTGCCCAAAGCTGGATCTGGTAATTGCAACCAAGCCGCGTTGCTCGGGCGAGTGAGTGTAACCTGAGGACTGCCTGAATCTACGCTCAGCGTGCTATTTTGTGCACTTGGGTTTTGACCAAAATCTGCGGAGAAGCTTAATAGATTCGCGCTAAATGTCAGAGGCAGGGGATTTACCTTGAGGATCACTACGAGTTCACCAGTTTCGTAATCAGGAGCCTGTGCTTTGACTACGGCCTGATAAGTACCGGGTAAAAGCCCTTTGGCATCAACCCCAAACTCTAGAGACCCAAGCGTGGGGGTAGTCGGGAGAATCAACCAAGTGGCATTGAGGGGTTGTTCTATGCTTAGAAATTCTGCAGAGCCTTCACTAGCCGTCAACTCAGCCGTTTGGGTAGCATTTGATCCAGCATTGAAATCTACCTCGAAATTCAATTGCCCGGGATCAAAACTAAGTGCAGGCATAGGAGTAGGCTTGAGCAGTTTTTTCCCACCCTTGGCTTGGACAAGCAAGGGGTTGAAAAGGGCACCAATCCACAAACACAGGCAGAAAATCAACCTGTGATGGGTAGCATCTTTCTGTAAGTTTCTTATAAGGAAGAAATTTTTCATTTTTCGTATTATTTTAGGACTCGGAAAAGGTTCTAATTTTGATAGATAGACGATTAGGGGATATCGGATTCGATAAATCTGTTTTCAGAAAATTTCGAGAAGGTTTGTGCGAGTAAGTGTTTGCTAATACAGAGAGATGAGTTCAGAACGCGCATAAGGGTTGATTCAAATTTGGGCAAAAGGATATCTCTTCACTGCCCCTGTTACGAATAATATGCCATTTGCTTAGAATAGCATCCAAGCCCATTCGAGTTAAAATCTTTTCTCTGATTGGGAAATTTAGCTCCAAAAACGAGAATGCTCTTACTCGGGTTACTTTTCTGGGGCTAATGAACAAAACGTGGCGAAAACGCCAAACTGAGCTATTCTTTACTAATCATGAAAAAGAAAATTCACATCGTCAAAGTCGGCGGAAAAATCATCGATGACGCCTCTCGTCTACATGTGTTACTCGAGGCACTGAAACAGATTTCAGGCTCTAAAATACTGATCCACGGCGGAGGCAAAACCGCTAGCGAGCTTGGATTAAGGCTAGGAATTGAGCCACAAATGATAGAAGGCCGACGGATTACCGATGAGCCTACCTTAGACTTGGTCACCATGGTTTACGCAGGACTCATTAACAAAAAAATCGTAGCTCAACTCCAAGCCCAACAAATCAATGCCGTTGGCCTCAGTGGTGCGGACCTGAATGTAATCTTAGCCGAAAAACGCCCCGTCCAAACGATAGACTATGGCTTCGCCGGCGATATTCAAGCCGTCAATCAAGCGGCATTAGCGCTTTTGATTGAAAAAGAAATCGTGCCTGTGCTTTGCTCCATTACCCACGACGGGCAGGGACAATTACTGAATACGAATGCCGATACCATTGCCGCGAACGTGGCCGTGAGCCTGAGTGCTCTCTATGAAGTCAGGCTTTTATTTGTCTTCGAGAAAAAAGGCGTATTACAAACACTTGATAATGAGGACTCTTTTATCCGAGAGCTAGACCATAGCCTTTTCCAAACGTATCAAGCACAGGGCATCATCCACGAAGGTATGATTCCTAAATTAGACAATGGCTTTGAAGCACTTCGACAAGGGGTGGCCGAGGTCATTATCTGCAAAGCAGAAGAAATTCACCAAGAGCAGCCCGAAGGAACCTATCTGAGACTGTAAATTGCTCCCACTAAAATTCATTTACAAAAGTGTATTTACCTGACCTAAAAGCATCCATTACTCTATTACTAAAAAATTTAATCCGAACTCCTTCCCTGAGCAGAGAAGAAGCCAACACGGCTCAGTTGCTGGAAAACTTCTTGAAAGAAAAAGGCTACACTCCTCAACGCCAGCTAAATAATGTCTGGATTCGCTCTACTGATTTTCGCCCTGATCGCCCCACCTTATTACTCAATTCTCACCACGATACGGTCAAAGCCAATGCCCATTGGACTTATAACCCTTGGGGCGCCGAAGAAATAGACAGCAAAATCTACGGACTAGGGAGCAATGACGCGGGAGCCTCGCTGGTGAGTTTACTGGCTACCTTCCTGATCGCAGATACTTGGCCAGACCGGGCTTACAATCTCATCTGGGCAGGAACGGCTGAGGAAGAAATTTCAGGTAAAAACGGCATTGAGAGCCTCTTGCCCCAATTGGGAGAAATTGCTCTGGGAATCGTGGGCGAACCTACCCAGATGCAAATGGCCATCGCCGAAAAAGGCTTAATGGTCATAGACGGAGAAGCCCAAGGCCAAGCCGGACACGCCGCCCGTGAAGAAGGGGTCAATGCTATTTACGAAGCCCTGGCCGATTGGGAGTGGATTCGTCAGTATCAATTTCCCGAAGTTTCCTCAGTACTGGGTAGGGTAAAAATGAGCCTGACCCAAGTAGCAGCGGGGCATCAGCATAACGTGGTGCCGGAAGTCTGCCGTTTCGTCATCGATGTGCGTACCAATGAATTGTACTCGAACCAAGAAGTTTTTGAGATCATGAGCAGCCACCTGAACAGTAAGCTCAAAGCGCGTTCCTTCCGGCTAAATTCTTCTCGGATTGACCCTCAGCACCCTCTCGTACAAAGAGGAAAATCTCTAGGACTTACCGCTTTTGGCTCGCCCACCCTCTCTGACCAAGCTTTGATGCCTTTTGCTACGCTCAAAATCGGGCCAGGCGACTCGGCCCGCTCGCATACAGCCGATGAATTTATTGAGATTTCAGAAATTCACGCAGGCATGGACCTCTATCTAGCATTACTCAAAGATTTAAAATTGTAGAAAATGAGCAAACTCTGGGACAAAGGAAAAAGTACAGACCAATGGATTGAAAAATTTACCATCGGGCAGGATCGTGAGCTGGATTTGTGGCTCGCTAAATGGGATGTGCTGGGTAGCTTGGCGCACATCCGAATGCTGGAAAGCATTGATTTGTTGACTCAGGCCGAATTGAAAACGCTGAGTGAAGGCTTGCGGAACATTCACGAAGAAATTTTAGAGGGGAAATTTCAAATCGAAGAAGGAGTAGAAGATGTGCATTCTCAGGTAGAATTTTTACTAAGCAATCGCCTGGGTGAAGTCGGCAAAAAAATCCACGCCGGACGCTCCCGCAACGATCAAGTCTTGCTGGATTTGAAGTTATTTACCCGCCAACAGATTCAATCTTTGTGCGAAAAGACTCAAACCCTTTTTGACACGCTCTTGGAGTTGAGTGAAAAATACCAAGCTGTTCTGCTACCGGGCTACACGCACTTGCAGGTGGCTATGCCTTCTTCGTTTGGGCTGTGGTTTGGGGCTTACGCCGAAAGCCTGAGCGATGACTTGCAATTGCTATTGGCTGCTTATAAAATCACCAATCAGAATCCCTTGGGTTCAGCGGCGGGCTATGGCTCTTCTTTTCCCTTGAACCGACAGATGACCACAGATCTATTAGGTTTTGAAAGGATGAATTATAATGTCGTTTACGCGCAAATGGGTCGGGGCAAGGTAGAAAAAAGCGTGAGCTTCGCGATTGCTTCCTTGGCGGGAACTTTGGCAAAAATGGCTCTGGACATTTGCCTGTATATGAATCAAAATTTTGCCTTTATCCGCTTTCCTGACCAGCTGACCACAGGCTCCTCGATCATGCCTCACAAGAAAAATCCAGATGTATTCGAACTCATTCGCGGCAAGTGCAATCAATTGCAAAACTTACCCAGTAGAATCGGAGCGGTTACGATGAATCTCCCTTCGGGCTATCACCGAGATTTGCAGGTGATTAAAGAAAGTTTTTTGCCCGCTTTCAATACGCTGGAAGATTGCTTGGAGATTGCTAATTATGCCCTACAACACGTCCAAGTGCGAGAAGGCATTCTCCAAGAAGAAAAATACCAGTACCTCTTCAGCGTAGAGCAGGTCAATGCCTTGGTTTTGCAGGGAATACCTTTTCGGGAAGCCTATCAACAAGTAGGAAAATCTATCGAGGAAGGCACCTACCAACCTGATTTACAAATAAATCATACGCACGAGGGAAGTATCGGCAATTTGTGCTCAGCCGAGATTCGAGCAAAGATGCAGGAGATTCAGGCGCAATTCAATTTTGAGAAGGTAGAACGGGCTTTACAGCTTTTGTTGGAAAATGCCTGATCTGCAAAACCTGCTAATTCCTTAGTAATTAGCAGGCTTCAAGTCACATATTAAGTCAGCATTCCGCCGTCTACCTGAATCACTTGCCCCGTGATATAATGGGCTAGATCAGAGCCTAAAAACACGGCACAATTGGCGACTTCTTCGGGGGTTCCTCCTCTTTGGAGGGGAATGCCTTTGAGCCATTCTTCTTTGTTGGCCAAGTCTTGGGTCATTTCGGTTTCAATAAAGCCAGGCGCAATGGCGTTGGAGCGAATATTTCTGGAGCCTAGCTCCAGTGCTACCGATTTACTAAAACCAATGATGCCAGCCTTAGAAGCCGCGTAGTTGGCTTGCCCTGCGTTGCCACGGATGCCCACCACGGAAGTAATGTTGATAATGGCTCCGTTGCGTTGCTTCATCATGGGGCGCATGACGGCCTTGGTGAGATTAAAAACAGATTTCAAATTTACTTGGATGACTTGATCCCAGTTTTCTTCGGACATCCGCATCAACAAGCCGTCCTTGGTAATACCGGCATTGTTGACCAAAATATCAATATTTCCAAAGTCTTCAATCACTTTTTTGACCAACTCTTCGGCTTCTGCAAATACGGAGGCATCCGAGCGATAGCCCCGTACTTGTACGCCCGATTGGCCTAGTTCTTCCTCGAGGGCTTGTCCTTTTTCTACGCTAGAAAGGTAGGTAAACGCTACTTGGGCACCCTGTTCTACAAATTTTTGAGCAATGGCTCTTCCGATTCCTTTGGACGCTCCGGTGATGAGCGCGGTTTTTCCTGCTAAGAGTTTCATATGTTTATTGATTCTTGAATGGCTTTTTTGAGAAATTGTTTAAGATTTATCTTTAGGCTACAAAATTGAAATTCTTTACTTCTCAACCCATGCCTCTTGACAACTTCTAAGTGTATTTCAAATTAACACATAAAAACAGATTTTCCCTCAGGGATCATTCAAAAACCCCTAAATGCTAGGAGTTTTCTAACAAAAGGGAAGGTTTGTAATCAAAATTATGTACAAAAAATAAATAGAAATGTACAAATTATGTCTAACTTGCTCCTAAACTTTAAAACATACACTGATCCTCAATCATGAATAAACTTTCCGAAGAAGAGATCACAGAAAAGACCAATCTGCGCTATGCTTGGTACGTGGTGGCGGTTTTGATGCTGGCTTATGTTTCTTCCTTTATTGATCGCCAGATTCTGAGCCTGCTGGTACGCCCGATTAAGCGTGATTTTCAGATTACGGATACGCAGATGAGTTTATTGATGGGTTTGAGCTTCGCGATTTTTTACACCATCCTCGGGATTCCCATTGGTCGCCTGGCCGATCGCAAAAGCCGAAAAGGGATCATCACCGTGGGCGTTTTGCTGTGGAGCCTGATGACGGCTTACTGTGGGATGGCTCGGAGCTATCTACACTTATTTTTGGGGAGAATTGGCGTAGGTGTAGGAGAGGCCGCTCTGACTCCACCTGCCTATTCGTTGATTAGTGATTATTTTCCTAAAGAACGCTTGGCTTTCGCGCTGAGTGTTTACTCAATGGGCATTTATATTGGCTCGGGCTTGGCCTTGATTATCGCGGGTTTGGCCATCCAACTCGCCAGTGTGCAAGAAATCTGGGTTTTGCCCTTGGTGGGAGAAATTTATCCCTGGCAGATGGTCTTTTTCTTCATTGGCTTACCAGGAATTTTAATTGCCTTACTCATCGGGTTGACCATCAAGGAACCTCTCCGAAAAAACAAAGTACAACGCCTAAATGCCTCTGGGCAAATGGTAGATTCACAAGTCAGCTTGGGCGAAGTAATGCAATACATCTGGGCAAATCGCAAGTCTTTTTTAGGAATTTCTTTGGGAATTGCCTTTATTTCTTGGACAGGCTACGGGGCGGCGGCTTGGGTTCCCTCCTTTTTACAGCGCACTTATGGCTGGACAGAAGTACAAGCAGGGCTTGCTTACGGGGGAGTCGTGACGGTATTTGCCACGGCGGGTAGCGTGACCGGAGGTTTGGTGGCTGATCGCTGGTCAAGACGCCATCGGGACGGTAGAGTGCGCGCCTTGATTTTCTCGAGTTTGGCTCTTATGATTACGGGTGGTTTTTATACTTTGATGCCCAATGGCACACTGGCGCTTATTCTCTTGATTCCGGGATCTTTTTTCACGGCCTTTCCTGTGGGTACAGCGGCGGCGGCTATTCAAGAGATCATGCCTAATCAGATGCGGGCTTTGGCTTCGGCCATTTATTTTTTTATCCTCAATATGATCGCTCTGGGCACAGGGCCGACGGCGGTGGCTTTGTTTACAGATTTCTTGTTCCAAGATACCAGTATGTTGCGATATTCGCTTTTGTTGGTGGGAATTATCGGGACACTTTTGGCTTTTCTCTCGCTTTATTTTACCCGCAATGCTTACGAAGAAAGCCTAGATTATTTACAAAATTATCTGGAGGGGAGAAATTAAGTATTTAGTGCTTGATTTTAGTGTAATCTATTGGCAAAAAGACATTTACGAAGCTACACTTACCCGTTGTGTGGTTAGGTTTTGGATGCCCTGAAAGAGCGAGGAGCGTTTCTGGACAAAATACATATCTATTTCGCCTTTGTTTTTGGCGAGAACCTTACCCCGATAAGTGCAATTAAAATAAGATTTGACCAATTCGTAGGTATTACCCGAAATATTGACTTTACCTTCTTCTCCGCCTGATTCCATACGGGAGGCTAGATTAACAGTATCTCCCCAGACATCGTAAGCAAATTTGTTTTTGCCAATGACTCCGGCTACCAGCGGCCCCGTGTGAATACCAATACGAAGCTCCCAGACGTGCTCACCTTTGCGTAATTTTTCTTCGCGAAATTCCTCCATAAATTCTAGCATTGCCAAGCCTGTTTTCACGGCATCTATGGCGTTGGTACGATTGGCCGTGGGCACCCCACCAACGCACATATAAGCATCGCCGATCGTTTTAATCTTCTCCATATCGTGCTTGAGAATAATCTCATCAAAGCGTTGAAAACAATAATTAAGCTCTTCCACGAGGCGGTTCGGAGAGAGTTCTTCGGCAATCTTGGTAAAACCCTTGAAATCTGTGAAGAGTACGGTGGCCATATCGTAGTATTGGGGAGTAGCTTGGCCGAATTCTTTCAGCTCGAGAGCCACTGGTTCGGGCAGAATATTGAGCAAAAGTGAGTCTGACTTATCCCGCTCGGAGATCAGGTCTTGGTTGAGGCCAATGAGATTGTCTCGTTGTGTCTGAATTTCTTCTTTTTGTTGTTGCAACTCCAGATGTTGCTGCTCGATGTTATCTCTTTGGGTTTGAATCTCTTCTTTTTGGTGGTGGATTTCTTCTTTTTGAGAGCGAAGTAAACGGTTAGCTCTTTTTTGGAGCCAGAGGCTAGTACCAATGATGATCCCCAGCACCACCAGTAGCCCCATGCCTATGAGCAGAGACAAGTTTTTGATCCGGGCTTGCTCTACGGCCAGGTGTTCTTGTGCCTTTTCTTTGGCCAATTGGGCAGAGTGCGCTTTTTCTTGTAATAATTTCAGGGCTTGATTTTTGACCTCCAGTTCTTGCTCGGTCAAGCTATCGGCCAGTGCGAGGGTTTCTAGTTCCTTGGCCTGTAAGTTGCCAGAGAGTTGGATTTTCTCGTAGAGGAGCTTTTTTTCCTTTCTCCTTTTTCTGCGTAGCTCCTGCTCCTTTTGGCTCAGGCGACTGGTTTTTTGGTTAATCTCAAGGGCTTGATGCTCAATCTGGGTATCTCTTTCTGTCAATTCAGATTGGGTACTTTCTAATTGCTGTTTAGTATCAGAAGCCAGTGCGATCAAATATTGGCTAAACTCGAGATTTAATTTCTGATATTGGCGCATGGCCCGCCGCTGGTGTTTTTTCTTGGCATCTGCTTCGGCGGCATACTCATAAGTAGGAATCGCTTCGTCTTGTAAGAAGTGATAAAATAAAGTTTTAGAAATCTGATCATTTTCGTAAAGATGCTGATAGATACGAAAAGCCTCCGCGTGTGCTTCGGCGGCCTTATCGGGGCGATCTTCGTAACGTGCCTGTAGATATCCTATATTCGTGAGTGCCTCGGCGAGGGGCATAGGTTTTCCTAGCTTTTTAGCCAAATTGACCGCCTCTTCGGCGTAGTCGAGTACAGACTCCGAAGCGTGGTTTCTGAGTTGGGAGGTGATGTGATTTAAGGTGGCTAGACGTTCTTCTGGTGTCAAGGCGGTGTGGTTCAGGTCTTCTTGCATCTCTTGTAGTGATTGCGCCTGAACTACCCCGAAACACAAGGAGAGCAGGAGCATCAGGAGGAAAAGCCTCAGCTCAGAAAGAAAATTGATCTTGACAAAAAGTACTTTCTTCATAAGAATTGCTAGGTTTTGAGCGACGAAAGTCGTTTCAGAGAGTGAAAATAACATCCATAAGTTCTCGAGGATTAAATATGCCTATTACAGATATGCCAAGTTTTAAGCCCATTCTAAGGGGGAGAAGAGAGCTTGTTGATAATGTGTTGATTATCAGAATTTTAAAGCGAATTCTTGGCTCAGGTGAGTGCGATCCATTACGGGCTTTTTTAGCGTAAGTGGAATAGTTTCCCAGAATGAGGGGAGAGAAAAAGCCGGACGGCTAACGATAACTTGTGAAAAATGCCTGATTCTTGGCCTTGAACTCCTTTGTGGAAAGGGATCAAGTAGCTAAGGAGGAAAAATAAGTAGGAAGCGTTTCAAAAATCATTTCGTCTTTTGAAACCCAAAAGCTCGAAAATTCTGTATGTAGTGATAAGTTACATTCATCACGAAAAAAGTCGATTGCTCAGGTTCTCGGCGTGATATATACAGAGTTTGGCAAGAATATAGTTACAAAATCATACAAAAAACATATCTGAAGCTCAAAACGAAGGTGATCCGCTGACTCAGAGGAGCTTCCTTATCCGATCAAAACGCCATATTTATGACAAAAAACAATCCATCCAAATCCCAGTTCTACGGGAAATACAATGTATTTGATGGCAATTATTTTTACGAATCCTACTACCTGCTCAACAAATTTGACCGCAAACTGATCGAGTTTAGCGTGGACGAGTATTTCGCCAATAACAACTTGGTGAATTTGCGAAAATTCAAGGAAGCACTAGAAGCCAATGGCTTTGGAGAGGTGATGATCTACCAGCAGAATACAGTCTACAACAAAAAAGAAGAGCGTTATTCTGTCGATTGGTATTTGTTTATCAAAGATGAACAGGTGATTATGAATGTGAATCACGATACGGTCAAAAACCTGGACGATGTGAGTTTCCGCCCCCAAGAACTGATCGCCACCGACGCGATTCCGGTGGGAGACTTGGAGCAAATCTTTCGCATTGCCGAAACTTGTACCGTTGAGTCAGAAGATGACCATAAACGCTATATCAACATCGTGAGCTCTATGCCCAGAGAAGGTTTGCGATTAAACAAATATGAAATTCGTAAGCCCAATATCCAGGATCTGGATCTTTATTATGGAGAGGGTTTTGGGCATAAGCATCAGCGATTTGTTCGGCAAATTCACCAGAAAGAACGCTCTGGTTTGTTTATTTTCCACGGTGTGACAGGGAGCGGCAAAACCAATTATATCCGCTACTTGATTTCGCAAACCCGCACAGATACGAATTTTATTTTCTACCCGATCACGCTGTTGAGAGAACTGGCTGACCCTCAGTTGATTACTTTTATTTCAGATTACCAAAATTCGGTACTCATCATCGAGGAGTCTGAAGACACCGTACAAGCTAGGGATACTTTTAACGCCGATAAAACCTCGATTGCTAATTTGCTCAATATTTCAGACGGGCTGCTTTCGGACGTGTTGAACCTGAAGATTATCTCGACCTTCAATACTGATATTCGGAATTTAGACCGGGCGCTACTCAGAGAAGGACGTCTGTTGGGCATCCATAAGTTTGATAAACTTCCCGCGGATAATGCCAACCGCATTGCAAAAATTAACAAAATTAATAAGCATTTTAGCGAGCCAACCACACTGGCTCAGGTGTTTAATCACCCTCTCAAGGAAGATTTTTCGGACTTTGTGATTGACGATCAGCGCATTGGGTTTTAGGGAAAACCCTCAGGGCTGAGTCCTCTTACTGATTGCTAACCACAAAAACATTCACTGGTTTGACTTGTTTTTTAAGATGTCTACTGAGCAAATCAGGTATTTTATCTCGGCACATTTCATGACAAGAAGCAACCCTTATGAAGGCAACTACTTTTAGCTATATTGAGATTTCGCTGGCTGTTCTAAGTTTTTTAGGATTTTTAGGGAGAAGCCAAGGCATTTTAGCAGGAACTTATCTTTTCTCCTTAGGTTTGGGTTTGTTGCTCGTGTTTTATCTCGTGCAAGTCTTCCTCCCGCCACGTTTGCACATTGTCCCGCAACCCGTAGTGCAGGCTCCGGTGAGTATTTTGAGTTATTTAGGAGCTGCTTTCGTAGTAACCGGCGTATGGTCTAAATTGATGATTTGGTCGGTGGCAGAGCAATGGCTTAGAATCGCTTTACTGGTGTTTGGTGGAATTATTCTACTCGTTTTATTTCGCTTTCGGATTTCGGATCAAGTTGAGAACATTCGTTTTTATCGTTATATCTTGGTGCGAAGCCTATTTTTGATTTCTACCGCTTTTCTTTTTTATATTACTCCCTCCCAAAAATTAGTAGATTTGTACGAATCCCGAGCGAGCAAATCAACTGAGCATACCGTGATGCACTGGCAAGTGGCTGGTGATTCTTACTGTACTCATCCGCATCTTCGCTCTAAGCTTTCATCGTAGGAGTAGTTTTGGGCTAATTGTATCTGAGATGCCTCTAATTGAACTTGAACATATCAATGCAGATTGCAGCCGTGGTCTTTGGCGCATTGAAGAGTCTAGTGCGCAACTCACGCGACACTTGGATACTTCTCCAGAGGATTTGGCCTTTCTCAAAAAAATCAGCCATCCGGTCAAACAATGCGAATCTTTGGCGGCTCGTCTAGTGGTGAGAGAAATTCTTAGAGACTGGAGAGAACCTTATTACGGAATTCGCAAAGATTCCTTTGATCGCCCTTATTTATTAAATTCTGCTTTTCAGATTTCCATGTCTCACGCAAAAGATTACGGCCTAGCGCTGGTACATCGCCACAAACCAACTGGGATTGACATGGAAGCCGTGCGGCAACAACTCAGACGAATTTCTTTCAAATTTCTTTCCGTACAGGAGAAAAAAAGACAGCCCTATCAACTAGAAGAACTAACGGTACTCTGGGTGGTCAAAGAAGCACTCTACAAGCTACACGGGCGCAAAAATCTAACCTTCAGCCAACATCTGCTCACTCAGCCCTTTCAGCTAAAAACCAAGGGAGTGATCGAATCCTCAATTTCCCCAGATCATGAGCCTGCACGTCCTTATCAGGTATATTATCATAAGTTTGAAAATTATTATATTGCTTACGCCTTTTAGATAAGGAATTATCAGTGCTCAGTTGGAATATGCTTAGTTTGCTGAAAAGTAAGTAAATCATTGGTTTTTTAACCGAAAGCTGACCGCCGAACGCTAAAATCCATAAATATTCAAACAAATACGCCACCTTAGCCAATCATGTTCTCATTTAATTCATTTGTAACAAGAAGTTTCTTTGCAATAGGGCTTTGCTTCACATTATTGCCTTTACAAGCTCAGATTAATGAAAGGGTAGACAATTTTACGCTCACGAACCTCTACGATGGGCAAGCTTTTTCGCTCGATCAGTATGAAAATGTTGCCTGTGTTGTGGTCATTTTCACTACGGCTTATTGTCCGTTTAGTCGTTCTTATCAAGATCGGATTAAACTTTTGGCCAATAATTATACTGAGGCCAATGCTCAGGTCAAGTTTATCTTGATTAATCCAGAAAATCCTCAAGATCAACTCGAGGCTATGAAAGAGAATGCCCAGCAGTACGGAGGCATTCCCTATTTATTTGATCCAGCAGGAAAAATTGCCGAGCAATTTGAGGCCACCAAAGCCCCCGAAGCATTCGTATTGCAGTACAGCGTAGGGCACTTTGTGATCAAATACCACGGGGCGATTGATGACCACCCACAAGCCGCCGAAAAAGTAGAAAAATTCTTCCTTAAAGATGCCATTGATCACGTCCTGGATAAGCGGAATCCCGATGTGCCTTTTCGTAAACCCACTGGTTGTATTTTGAAAAATGAATAGCCATCTCATTATTCTGCTGCTAAAACATGTACCTCATAAGTCAGGTAGTCTGATTTTTTGAGATTAATCAGAAAATTAGCTCCTATCACGCGTCTTTGACTTGGCTGTAAGAGAGGCGCATCGGCCTCGATCACGTCCAATTCTTCCTCGTGTACCTGCCTGAGGTTTTTATCCAGCCACTTGATGCCAACTTTAAGCCTTTGGATGGGTTGTTCACCCGTGTTTTCATATTCCCAGACCAAGTAATGGGTGAAAAAATCTGGCTCAATTTGAATAGTTTGATAACGCTCACGCCAAGCCAGCTCTATGCCCGAAAGGCGGGGCGTCTCCCAGTCTAGTCTGATTTCTTGAGCTGGCTCAGGCTCGGGTTCTGGCTGGTAAGCCTCTACAAAATCCACACGTAGTTGCGCTCGGGTAATTGAAGCATCCAAACGCCGAGAACGAGCCAAAAAACTGATAGGAATGGCATCGCCCGGGCGTACTTCGGGAGCATCTTGCTCAATTACTTCAATCACTTCTTCGTATCTGACTTTTCCTTCTGCGTCGAGCAGGGCTAATGCTAAACGCAGTGCCTCAATTTCCCGATCCTGATTGATAAGTGAAGCACGTAATTGGTACTGAAAATTGTTTCCATTTTTTCTCAAAAAAGAACTTTCCTGATTTAGATAGAAATCAGGGGAGTTGGCCTCTGCCAACAAAGTAATGGGAATATCTTGGCGGTCTGTTTCTACAACTCGTGGGGCCTTGGGGGCATCGGTCGGCGGAAGAGGTAAAGGCCTATGGCTGGCTTGGTAGGCCAGATAGGCCAGATACATCAGAAAGAAAACCAAGAGCGTTAGCGAAAGTACTTTAGCCAGACGCCAGAGAGCCGCCCGCTGACGATAAAGTTGAGAAGGATGGCGCAGCTTGGCGAGTAAGTGCAAGGCCGCCTCGTGCCGTGGGTCAGATTGCAGACAACGCTCGGCATATTCTTCGGCTAGTTTTTTCTCCTTACGAGATCGCTTAGCCAATCCTTTTCGATAATGAGCCTCCGCCAATTGATAGAGCGCTTCAATGTGCAAAGGCTTGAGAATAATCGCTTGTTGTAATTCCTCGATGGCTCGGTTCCAATCTTGGTAGCGTGCAAAGCCCACTCCTCGCTGTAAATGATCTTGAAAGCGTTGGTCAATGCGATCTAAGTCTTCACGACTCAAACCCAAATCTTGGGCTACTTGCTGCATCAGAGCCGGGGAGAGGGCTTGGGATTGATGCTCTTGCTGCAATCTGAGGACTTTCTCTATATAGGCTTCTAATATTTTATCGGATGGTTTCATAAAATAGGTGGCCTTTGGGAGTTTTGCTGAGTTTTTCTCTGTTTTTTGAACAACAAAGATTAAAAAATTTTGCTGGGTCTTCGCACGATAAAAATAAAGTCTTTTCAGAAGATGTGGGAACTTAAAAACGATATATTGGCTTGAAATCAAAAAAGAAACATATTTTTACTCCATTGGCTCTTGCTTCAGGCAATTCTTATTAAATTTGATAAAGAAGTTACGCAAAGATAATTACAGATAACTTCAATACGAGAATTCCAGATTTCTCCGATTTCCTATTGCATCATGAAAAAAAACCACAAGCCCCTTGTCTATCTCATCCTTGGATGGTGCTGTCTATGGATTAGCTCTCAAAGTTTTGCTCAAAATACACTGGAAAAATTTGGCAAAAACCGCATCCAATACAAAGACTTCAACTGGCGTAACCTGAGTACCCTCAATTTTGATATCTATTATTATGACAATGGCTCGCGCATGGCCAACTTCGCCACTCGCTATCTCGAGTCAGAGTTTGACGAAATTACCGATATATTGGGTTATACTCCCTATTTCAAAACCAAAATCTTTATTTATAATTCCATTACTGACCTTCAGCAAAGCAACGTCGGCATTGATGACGACAACGTGATTACGGGAGGACAGACCGATTTTTTTAAATCTCAGGTAGAAATACCTTATACTGGAAGCGAGGTAGCATTTAAAGAAGAACTGCGGAGAGGAATTGCCCTGATGCTCATTCGCGAGATGATGTTTGGCGGAAGCCTCAAAGATATGCTTCAAAGCTCTTACCTGGGCAAATTTAGCGAGTGGTTCTTACTAGGAGCAGCCGCCTATGTAGCCGAAGGTTGGAGCGAAGAAATGGATGACCATATCCGAGATTTATTTGATAAGCGTAAAACCAAAAAACCTAACCTCCTCTCTGACCAAGATGCTGTCTTAGTAGGCCAATCTATCTGGAATTTTATCGCAGAGGAGTACGGCATAGCCAATATCTCTAATATTCTTAACCTGGCTCGTATTATTCGTAATGAGCGGAATAGCATCGGGAGCTCTCTGGGAATTCGCTACAAAGATTTCTTGGATCGCTGGGAAAACTATTACCGAGGTATGACGATCGAGACGGTAGAAAACACCGAAGAAGCCCCCTATGATTTTCGCCTGCGCAAGCGCAATCGCAAAGGCTTTCTTTACAACGAATTTAAAGTCAGCCCCGACGGGAGTAAAATTGCTTATTCCGAAAACAGAAACGGAAAATACTGTGTTGTCGTCCAGGATTTACAATCTCGAAGACGTAAAGTGATCAAGCGAGACGGTTACCGTGCCATCAACCAACGCTACGATGAGAATATCCCCCTTTTGTCGTGGAGAGATAATAATAACCTAGGAGTGATTTATGTACATAAAGGAGAAACCAAGCTGACCGTTTATAACATGAAGAAGAGGAAGAGCTACGAACGTACCTGGTTCTTCTTTAATCACGTCTCCGGATTTGACTTTTCAGACGATGGCAATCACATCCTCCTTAGTGCTGACCGCACCGGGCAAGTAGATTTCAAAACGGGGCAAAACGATATTTTTATTTTTGATCTCGAGAAAACAACCCTGGAACAAATCACAGATGACTGGTACGATGATGTGAATCCGGTTTTCCTCAGAAACTCAAATCTTGCTTTTACCTTTAGCTCCAATCGTACCGAAGATACCCTCCGCTCCAATCTGATTACGGATCGAGGTAATTTTAATCGAGAACTCGAGAACTTCGATATTTTTATTTACAACCCACTAAAATCCTCTACTCGATTGCAGCGTCTGACTTCCTCTTCGGGGCGAGATCTGAGCCCGAAGTTCCTAGACGAGAACACCATTCTTTTCTTAAATGACGAAACCGGTATCTTACAACTACGCAAAGTAGATATCAACAGCGGAGAGGTGCAGGTCTTGACTAATTATACCCAAAGTATCCGTGCCTTTGCTGTCAATCCTGTGGAAGATGGCTTGGCCTTTTTGATGAAGCGAAAGGGTAGATTTTATCCACACTACAAGCGTGATTTTAATTTTGACCAATCCATCAACCCAGATTTCCAAACCATCCGCGTAGAACTACTCGGTGGGAGCTACCCTGAATCTCGGGTGGTATTGCCTCCAAAGGTTCCCGAAAACTTCACGGATTCTACCGAGGTAGAAACCCCCGAAGAAGAAGAGGAATATGCTGAGGATGAGATAGATACCGATAATTATGAGTTCGAGCCCGATATTGTACAAGAAGAAAGAAGTGGCCTCGATAAGGCTCAAGAAGATATGCTCGACCGGGTCAAAAAGGCCAACGATGAAAATCTGAAAGTGATCGGTCCCTACGATTATCAACCACGCTTCCGCACGGAGAACGTCCTTACCTCTATCCAAATTGACCCACTCCGGGGCTGGGGAATTCTACTCAACATGACCACTTCCGATTTATTAGAAAACCACAAAATCCGAGGCGGTTTCTTCTTGATTACTGACCTAAGAAGCAGCGATTTCTTCGGAGAATATCAATACTATGGAGATCGTCTTGACTATAAATTACGCTATGATCGGAAGGTGATTTTCTTCAATAATGATCGCCTGATCCAAAGATACACTCTCAATAAAGCAGGAGCCACCATCTCTTATCCCATTCGTAATACCAGCCGCGTGAGCATCACACCTTTTTATGCCAGCACCCTCTGGACCAGTTTAGACTTGGCTCTATTTGAAGATCACCGGATACACTACGCAGGGGCGCGTATTGAGTATGTGTATGATAACACGATCTTGAATGGACAGAATATGATCCGAGGAACTCGGGTCAAAATTGCCTACGAAAACTATCAAGCAGTCAGTTTAAGTAATGGCATTCGCGACAATGGAAATGCTATTTTCTTTACACAAGGAGATGATTTTGTGAATGCCTCTCAGTTTGACACACGTGATAGGAGCTTTGATAAAATCAGCATAGATGCTCGCCATTATCTGCCCATACACAAAGATTTGATTCTGGCTACCCGTGTTGCTTACGGGCGCTTTGGTGGGAATGCTCCCAAGAATTTCCTGCTCGGTGGAATGGATAATTGGCTCTTTAACAGCACAGATGACGGTGGAGGAGAATTTAATCCCTTAACCACAGATCTTATAATCGATAATAGTGACCTCCTCTTCAATGAATTTGTAACCAATCTAAGAGGGTTTGATTATAATAAGGTGTCTGGACAGAATTTTTTCTTGGTAAATCTAGAGCTTCGGCTCCCCATCATCAAATACTTATTTGGTAAGCGGGTCAACAGTAATTTCTTGAAAAATTTCCAAGTGGTAGGCTTCTACGACATCGGGACCGCCTGGACAGGTGTGAGTCCTTTTAATCGCGAAAATAGCTTGAACACTCGGTTCGTTGGCAATCAACAGTCTCCCTTTACCGCTACGGTCAATGACTTCAAAAACCCTTGGTTAGCTGGCTACGGAGTGGGATTGCGCACGGTGCTACTGGGTTATTACCTCAAGCTAGACATGGCTTGGGGGGTTGAAGACTTCAACGTGGCTGATAATCCGAAGTTTTATTTAACCTTTGGTTATGATTTTTGATCCAAAGATAAGCACAAAAGACTAGCTCACGGAGCGTTTGTGAGCTAATCAATAGATTAGATATGAATGCCCTAAGTACATGAGAAAACTCAGCAATGAGGAATTAAACCGCCTTTCGGTAGAAGAATTTAAAGCACAAACCAAATTGCCAATCGCGATTATCTTGGATAATGTGAGGAGCTTGAATAATGTTGGTTCTGCTTTTCGGACGGCTGATGCTTATCGGGTCAAGAAAATATATTTGACCGGAATTACCGGACAACCACCTCATCGGGAAATAAACAAGACCGCCTTAGGAGCAACCCAATCTGTGGATTGGGAATATCACGCAGAAATTGAAGGGCTGATTTCTCATCTTCAACAAGAAGATTGGCAGATCGTAGCCATCGAGCAAGCAGAAGGAAGCACTTATTTACACGAACATCAAATAAACCCGAAACAAAAATATGCCCTGATCTTTGGCAATGAGGTGGAAGGAGTCAAGGACAAGATCGTAGAAGAGGCCGATCTATGCTTGGAAATTCCTCAGTTTGGCACCAAACATTCCTTGAATATTTCGGTCAGTATGGGGGTAGTCGTCTGGGATTTTTTTACGAAGTATCAACGGCAAGTTCCTTCTTTCCTAGACAACTTCAAGAACTAAATTGATTCAACACTTTAATCCTACTTGTCGTCTTAAAGAAGAAATATTTTATAAAATATGCATCTCGGCTTGGATATTATTTAGAAAGTTTCAATATTTCTTATGTTTGTAAAGATTGTAGCTTCTAAATTTTGAAAAAACATCCCTAGTCTCTTCATTTGCGTAATAAAAATACTCTGTATGCCGAGTATTTTTCAAAAAAAACTCCACTCCGAAGAGTGGAGAAAATAAAAAAGAAAAAAAAGAGTGGTGATACCTGGATTCGAACCAGGGACACACGGATTTTCAGTCCGATGCTCTACCAACTGAGCTATATCACCCTGAAAGAAGGGTACAAAAGTACGAAGCCATGTGAATATTCAAAAATATTTAGCCAAATATTTATTGGTAAATTAAAAATATAAAATCCATTAATCTGAAATTGATATGAGTTATATATCCCAAATACTTTTTATCCTGGCCTTGGGGGTAGCTACCTACCTGATTAGCCAGCGAGTGCGCAGAATTAGCGCTAATATCAAGCTCGGTCGCCCACTTGATCGTAATGACCACTCGGGAGACCGCTTACAAACGATGCTCTTGGTAGCCTTTGGGCAGAAGAAAATGTTTAAAAACTTGCTAGTTGGTTTTATGCACTTCATTATTTACATCGGATTTGTGCTGATCAACATTGAAGTGCTAGAGATCATGATTGATGGCATCTTTGGTACGCACCGCGTATTTGCCTCTGTGCTACCGATGGGCTTTTACACGTTTTTGATTAGTTTCTTTGAGTTCTTGGCCGTTGGTGTGATCGTGAGCTGCGTGGTATTCTTAACTCGCAGAAACGTGATGAAAATTGATCGCTTCATGAAGCCCGAAATGAAGGGCTGGCCTTGGCTAGATGCTAACTTGATTTTGGTAATCGAGATCGTGTTGATGGTCTTTATCCTCACCATGAATGCCGCGGATCAAGTTTTACAAGACCGTAATTTCGCGGATAATCATTATGTACAAACAGGTACTTTTTTCTTTAGTCAGGCAATAATGCCTTTGCTATCTGGCATTGAAAGTAATAGTACTTTGATCTTCATCGAGCGGTTTGGTTGGTGGGCTCACATTCTAGGAATTATGGCCTTTGCTCTCTACGTAACCTATTCTAAGCATTTGCATATCTTCATGGCCTTCCCTAATACCTATTTTTCTAACCTGAATCCTCAGGGGAAATTTTCTAACATGGAATCCGTAACCAAAGAGGTAAAGTTAGCCATGGGACTGATGGAAGACGATGGAAACATGGAAGAGGTCAGCCGCTTCGGTGCCAAAGATGTGAACGATTTGTCTTGGAAAGACCTCATGAGTGCTTATTCCTGTACCGAGTGTGGACGCTGTACGGCCAATTGCCCTGCTAACCTCACTGGTAAAAAGCTCTCTCCTCGCAAAATCATGATGGATACCCGCGATCGCGTAGAAGAAGTTGGAAAATACTTACAACAAGGCAAAACGCCTGAAGAAGCCCTAGCCGAAGGGAGCCCACTTTACAGTGAAGAATATATCTCCAAAGAAGAATTAATGGCTTGTACCACTTGCAATGCCTGCGTAGAAGCCTGTCCTGTAAACATTGATCCCTTGGCAATTATTATGCAGATGCGTCAGTACGTATCTATGGAAGAGGCCGATACACCGCAGTCTTGGAATATGATGTTCACCAATATTGAAAACAATATGGCTCCTTGGCAATTTCCTCCTACGGATCGTGCTAAATGGACCCAGGAGGTGAATCAAAATGGACAATTGGCAGAATAAAAAACTAAAAATCTGCCAGCTCTCCAAAGTCTGGCAGGTTTGAAAAATACAAAACGTGAACCTAATTAAAGGAAAAATAAATGAGCGAAAATAATCACAAAGTGCCTTTAATGGCAGATCTAGCCGCAGAAGGAAAAACGCCCGATGTACTGTTTTGGGTAGGATGCGCAGGGTCTTTTGATGACCGTTACAAAAAAGTAACCATTGCTTTTACCAAAATACTCAACAAGGTAGGAATCAATTATGCGATCTTAGGAACCGAAGAATCTTGCACAGGCGATCCGGCAAAACGTGCTGGGAATGAATTTTTGTTCCAAATGCAAGCCGTCGCTAATATTGAAATCCTCAATGGCTACGGTATCCAAAAAATCGTAACGGCTTGTCCCCATTGCTTCAATACGATTAAAAATGAATATCCCGAGCTAGGTGGCGAATACGAAGTAATTCACCACTCGGTATTCTTGCAACAACTGATCGATGAGGGTAAAGTAAAAATGCAAGAACCCGGAGATTTCAAAGGGAAGCGGATTACTTACCACGATTCTTGTTATTTGGGGCGAGCCAACAATGTTTACGAAGCTCCACGCCAAGTTTTGCAGATGCTTGATGCCGAATTAGTAGAAATGAAAAGCTGCCGTAGCAAAGGGCTTTGCTGTGGGGCGGGGGGCGCACAGATGTTCAAAGATGCCGAAAAAGGCAAGAAAGAAGTGAGCCAAGAGCGAATGGAACAAGCCATTGAATCCAAAGCAAATATCGTCTCTGTGGCCTGTCCCTTCTGCATGGTGATGATGACAGATGGTACGAAGCAGACTGGAAAAGAAAAGGAAATCAAGGTCTATGATGTAGCCGAATTGGTGGCACAGGCCGAAGGTTTAGCCTAAACATTACTTTCCAAAACTAGAAAAAGAATTGCACCTGATCACGATTGGGTGCATTTTTTTTGCCGAGAATGCTGTGATGAGGTTTTGGAGTAATTTGAATTTTATTTTTTAACTTAGCCGTGCGAATACAATTGCTTGGTTTGCCTTTCTATAAGTTCAGTAAAGATATAGCTAAATGAACCAAGGCGCGCAAATAGATTAACAAGCAACAACTTACAACGGATAATCATCTACCCCATGAAATTTATTGCTGAGATCGATATCATGCCCCAGAAAGAAATCCTTGACCCACAGGGCAAAGCTATTAAGCGAGGACTGGATAATTTAGGGATGCAAGCGATTGAGGAGGTACGTATGGGTAAGCACATCACCTTGAATCTGGAAGCTGAAAATGAGGAAGAGGCTCAGGGTTTGGTAGAAAATGCCTGTCAAAAACTATTGGCAAACCTGATCGTAGAAGAGTACCATTTCACACTCAAAACTGCCGAGTAATCAATTCTGAGACGGTTGAAGCAATTGACCACTCAGACGGAGAAGATCAATTTCAAGTGCTTTGATCGCAAAGCGAAGACCGATTAAAGTATTTTCGGCCGCCAGTGCATCTAGTTGAATGTCCCGAAAATCGATGGCCGACAGTCCTCCTAGTTTATTCTTTTCAATAGCAATTTCTAAGTTTTCCTCCGCTACCTCCAGATTATATTTTCCGAGATCATACTGCTCAATCGCTCCCAAGTAATTATTGTAAATGACCTCGTAGGTGGCTTCCTGTTCCACGATCGTATTTTGAATGACATCCTCCTGCCTTGAAATTTCAATGCGGGCATTGGTTACTTCTCGGTTGCGATTGCTACCATCAAACAGGGGGAAAGTCAAATTCAGACCGTAGTTTGGCCCGAAACTACGGTTAGAAGTAAGGAACCCAGCATCGGATTGAGATTTGAGGTAAGAATAATCAGCCGAGAACTCCAACCGTGGAGAGCGATTCCCTTGTGCTACTTTGAGTGCTATTTGGGAGACTTCCAAGTCTTTTTTACTAATTAGAATGCTGTTATTCTTGGCCTTGAGCTCTTGTTTGAGTTCATTGTAATCTAAGACCTGATAAGGAGGAATGGTATCTGAAATGGTAAACTCAGTATCAGGGGAACGATTGAGAAGACGATTCAGGTTGGTTTTTGCATCGTAGATTAGCTGCCTTTGAGAAATGATAGAGGTGCTATCTTCATTCAGGGCTACCTGCGCTCTGAGTACATCCAATTTAGAAAAAGCACCCAGTTCATAACGATCGCGTGCAATGTCTAGCCTCTCCTGAGATACGGCCATGTTCTCTCGGAAAGTCCTGAGCGTCTGCTCCTTCTGATAAATATCGTAGTAGGTCACCATCACGTCTGCCAGAGTAATCTCCATCGCTTGGCGAACTCTGAGCTGTTCGGTGGCTTCGGTCAGGTCAAATATTTTGAGATTATTAAACATATTGAAGCCATCAAAGATTGTCCATCTAAATTCGAGTGCAGCCGTTCGGCGGGTACTTTGGGCACCACTTACACTTTGTGAACGACCATCCAAAAATTCTTGACGCGTGTTGACGACGCTGCCATTATACCCGCCTGTAATATCTACTTGGGGCAAAATACCAGCATTGCCAAGTGTATTGTTGTTGGTTGCCATTTGCTGGTCGCGCTTTGCGAAAACTACATTAAAGTTGTCTTCTAAGGCGATTTGCACGGCCTCTTCCAAACTGAGAGATTCCTGAGCATGGCCAATTTGAAAATGGCTGATTAAACAAAAAAATAGAAGACTTACCTTGGATAGGTAGGCTTTTTTATGAAAAAATGAATGCATTGAAGTTTTTAATACAGGTTGTAGGTTAGGAGTTGCGCGTTATTTATCTTCTATTCAATAGAATCAAACTTGCGTGAAGCATTGGTTCTTGCAAAACCCATCACTGACAACTCACCACTAAAATTAAACGATTACTTCTTCTTTTTTCTTTTCCTTATCCTTAAAGCGGCTCATATCCACCAATGCAGCACGACTAGAAATAAAGGTATACATTGCCGGAATAATAAACAAGGTCAAGATCGTAGAAAAAATTAGCCCTCCCACGATGGCAATTCCCATAGAAGTCCGGCTTTCCGAGCCTGCTCCCAAGGCCAAAGCAATGGGTAGCGTACCCAAGATGGTGGAACAACTTGTCATCAAAATGGGTCGGAAACGGGCGCGAGCCGCTTGTTTGATCGCCTTCGCCAAGTCCATACCTTCTTCGTGTTTGCGCTGATTAGCAAATTCTACCAACAGAATTCCATTCTTAGACACCAAGCCAATCAGCATGATGATTCCGATCTGGCTAAAAATATTCAAGGTTTCGCCCAGCACCCACAAACTCAGCAAGGCTCCGCCAATGGCCAGGGGAACCGTGAATAAGATCGTAAAAGGATCACGAAAACTTTCAAACTGAGCTGAGAGCACCAAATAGATCAAGACCAAAGCAAACAAAAAGGCAAAGAGTAGGCTAGAGGAGCTTTCTCGGTATTCTTTGGATTGCCCTGCCAGAGCTGTGCTAAACGAACTATCCAACACTTTACCAGCAATCTGATCCATGGAGGCAATGCCGTCGCCAATGGTTTTGCCCTCGGAAAGACCAGCCGAAATGGTAGCCGAGAGAAAACGATTATAGCGATAGAGTTGAGGAGGTCTGCTTTCTTCTTTGGTATCTACCAAGTTGTCTAACTGAATCATTTCTCCTTGGCGATTTCGTACGTAAATGGAATTCAAGTCGGCGGGATTATCTCGGTTATCACGTTGTACCTGCCCCACGACCCAATACTGCTTTCCATTCATAATAAAATAATCAAAGCGTTGCCCACTGAGTGAGAACTGCAAAGTTTGAGCAATATCTCGGATAGAAACGTCTAGTTTGGTGGCTTTTTCTCGGTTAATGGAAACTTGTAATTCAGGTTTGGTAAATTTCAAATCTACTTCGGCAAAGGTAAAAGTGGAGTCATTGTAAACTTCTTCCATGAATTTGGGAATCACCTCTTTGAGCTTACCTAAGTTTTGTGCCTGAATGACATACTGCACAGGTAAACCCGAACGACGCCCCCCGATGCTAGGCGTTTGAGATACGAAAACCTGAGCGTCTGTGTATTTCTTGAGATCGCGGTTGAGCTCATCAGCCAGTTGTTGTTGGGATTTTTCCCTTTTGTCCGCTTCTACCAATCTTAGGCGCATAAAACCTGTATTCACGGAGCTAGAGGCTCCAAAGCCAGGCGACGTAACCGTGATAATGCCATCTCGCTCTGGTACATGCTCTTCCATATGGTTGATGAGCGTATCCATGAAAGCATCCATGTATTCAAAGGTGGCTCCTTCTGGGCCTCGTGCCGACATCCGTAGAATGGAGCGATCTTCTAAAGGAGCTAATTCAGATTGTATATTACTGTAAAGTACATAAATGCCCACGCCAATAAAAATCGTAGCTACGATCGCCAGCCAGCGATATCGCATGAAGCTTTCTAGCAAGCTCATGTAACCCTCCGTGAGCCAGACAAAGAAAGGCTCTGTTTTACGATAAAACCAGCTTTTCTGCTCTCGTTTTTTGAGAATCCGAGAAGAAAGCATCGGCGTTAACGTCAAAGCCACAAAAGAAGAGATAACTACCGCTCCACTAATCACGACACCAAATTCTACGAAGAGACGCCCTGTGATTCCTTGCAAAAACACAATGGGGAGAAATACAGCCACCAAGGCCACCGTGGTGGCAATTACCGCGAAGTAAATCTCTGAAGATCCGTTCACGCCTGCCTCCAATGGCTCGGCTCCACGCTCTATTTTGGCATAAATATTTTCCATCAGTACGATCGCATCGTCCACTACCAAGCCAATCGCCAGTACAATTCCCAAAAGGGTCAGCACATTAATGGAGAAGCCCGCCATGTACATAATAAAGAAAGAGCCAATCAAGGAAACAGGAATCGTCAAGACGGGAATAATGGTGGTGCGCCAATCTCGGAGGAAAAGAAAGATAATCAGAATGACGAGGAAAAAAGCCGTGAAAATAGTCTGCTGTACTTCCGTGATGGAATCTCTCACGTATTGCGTGGTATCAAAACCAATCCCAACCTCGATGTCTTGGGGTAGATCTTTTTTGATTTCATCGAGGCGTTCATAAACCCTGTCTACGATTTCTACTTGATTAGAACCTGGTTGAGGAACCACCGCGTTCCCCACCGCTGGCGCCCCATCTCGCTTCAAGACCGTACGCAAGTTTTGAGGGCCTAGTTCGGCATAGCCAATATCACTAAAATGGACAATATTCTCGCCGTCTTGTTTGATAATGAGATCATTAAACTCCTCTACGGAGCTTACACGGCCCAGCGTACGAATGGTAAGCTCCGTCTGATTGCCTTCAATCCGGCCCGAAGGAAGCTCTACATTTTGTCTACTAAGCGCATCACGTACGTCTAGTGGCGTCAGCTCATAGGCAGAAAGCTTAAGCGGATCCATCCAGAGGCGCATGGCGTATTCTTTTTCTCCCCAAATATAAATTTGACTAACCCCTGAAATGGTTTGTAGGCGTTCTTTGAAAACATCCTTGGCGATCCGAGTGAGTTCCAACATGGATCGCTTGTTACTGCGAATGGTAATGAAGATCACCGGTTCGGAGTCCGCATCAGATTTGCTCACAGTCGGAGGTTCGGCATCGGGAGGAAGATTGCGAACGGCACGGGAAACCTTATCACGAACGTCATTGGCGGCCGCCTCCAGATCTACTTCTAACTCAAATTCAACGGAGATGGTGCTTCGCCCTTCCCGACTGACCGAGGTAATCGCACGAATTCCATCAATGCTATTGATGGCTTCCTCTAAAGGCTCGGTAATTTGCGACTCAATAATATCAGAATTAGCTCCCGTGTAAGTGGTAGCGACCGTGATGATGGGAGAATCCACACTGGGATACTCGCGAATTCCTAGATAATAAAAACCAATAACACCGAACAAAACAATGGTTATAGACATAACCAAGGTCAAGACAGGACGGGAAATACTCGTGGTGGATAATGAACTCATAGCCTTTAATTTACTTCTTGTAATTTGACTTTAACCCCGGGGCGGATATTCAACAAACCTGAACTAATGATGGTGTCGCCGGGCTGCAAGCCCTCGGTAACCTGCACTTTTTTCTCGGTACGAATACCCGTTTGAATCGGGGTATCCTCTGCTTTCCCATCTCGATAAAGATATACTTTTTGCCCTCCTAACTCTGGAATTACTGCGATGGCTGGAACCTGCAAGGCATCGTCATATTCTTTTAAGATAATCTCAACATTGACAAAAGCTCCTGGCATCAGGCTGCGGTCAGAGTTGTTGAGAATAGCGCGAGCAGTCAAGGTGCGAGTATCAAGATTAATTTTGGGTTCTATGGCGTAGATTTTCCCTTGATAAGTTTCTTTATTTAATTCAGAAATGATATTGACCGTTTGCCCCGGATTGAGTTTATTCATGTATTTTTCGGGGGCGGAAAATTCAATTTTTAGTTTGCTGATATTCACCAAGCGAACAATGCTTGTCCCTGGATTGACAAAGCTTCCTTTGCTGACATTACGCAAGCCTACCGTACCGCTAAAGGGCGCACGAATTTCGGTTTTGAGGATACGCGCTCTGACCTCTTTGATTTGTGCTTTTAAGGCATTTAGCTCAGATAACACAGCATCATACTCATCTTGACTCACGCCCCCTCTTTCTAGGAGTTTCTTTTGGCGATACTCTCGATTTTTGTAGAGTTCGGCCTGTGCTTCTAATCTTTCTAGCTGTGCTTGCAAGTCAGAAGCATTGATTTTGACCAATAGGGCACCCTGTGCTATCTGTTGACCTTCTTGAAAATTGATTTGCGTGATAATGCCACCTACTTCTGTGGTTAGTTCTACTTCTTCGTTGGGAAGCACGGTTCCAGTTACTCGGATACGATCCACCAGTTTGGATTTCTTCACGACCGTACCCCTTCCTAGCACTTCATTGCTTGGACCAGCCGACGAAGCAGAGGTTTCTGATGATTTCTCTTTTTCGGCTCCAAAGCTAAATAAGCCAGTTTTGAGAACCACAGCAACAACCAACACCAAAAGTATGATGGATAGGGAGACAATTCGAATGGTTTTGCGACTGCTCATGGTGAGTGGCTCTTGAGATTAAAAAATAACTGTATAATAAACACTCAAACCCGAATGGTTTGTTTACAATAATCGTCCTTATGACAAAAAATATCTGTTATCGAAGCGTTAAAGTCATCTTTCTTGAAAAAGCCTCAGATGCAGAGGTTAAATCCTTCGTAATCAGTAGTTTGTGTTAAGAATTACCTAATGTGCTAATCGTGGTTTTTAGAAAGTTACATTTTTAATTGCTAGGAAACAGCTTCAATACTAGCGAATTACGAATGTTTTCATAGCTTGGGAAGCAAAAAAGTGTAATTTCGGGTACTGGCGAAAAAAATTATTAAAGCAACCGCCTCAATAGTGCCCGAATGACCAGGCCAAGAGGCCAAAGCGGGTTTTTATCGCTCTGAGGCAAATCTCGGGTAGCTGTCTATTCTGTGGCTTAGGTTTTGGATTTAAAAATTTCTTGTTTTATCGTTTGCTGAATTTCCTCTTCTTTAAATTCGGTATACCACTGATTCGTCGGTTGCAAGCTGCAGACGGGCGCTAATTTACATCGACCTGTGCATTCGGTACGAATTACTTCCACCTGACCCTTGAGTCCTGCTTCTTTGATTTGTTTTTTAAGTTTTTTGGCTAAATCCTTATTGCCAGCTTTTTTACACTTGCTACCAAGACATACATAAACTATTTGCTGTGGGGGCTGGTACTTTTGGCTCATTTTTTCGTTACAATTAGTTTCTAGCCAACGTGGCCACCACTAATTTGAGTTCCCTCAGGTCAAAAAGAGGATGACAAAGCCTATTTTTCGGCGGTATTCATCGCTTCAATCCACTCTTTGATTAGAGCAATTCCTTCTTCGTGTGCAAGTTTGCGACTTACTTCGGGCATCATCACGCCAGGGTCTTTTGATTCCATCCGATACACTAAGATGGAAGCGTCCGGCTGACCAGGCACAATATCAAACTGGCGACCACCCGAGCCTCGACCGGCCGCAACGGGGGTTTTATGAACCCCCAAGGCGGTTTCGTCCTGTTCATGAATATGTAGGAAGAGTCCAGAAGTACTGGCAGGGCCTTCGGGACGATGACAATGTCCACAGTTAATATCCAAGTAAGCACGGGCGCGTTCTGCTAAACTTCCCGAATGAGGATCGCTCCAGTTGGGCACTCTTGGTATTTGATCCAAATTAGCAGGTAAATCGGTGAGCCAACCTTGTGCTTGCCATTTCGTGAGTTGATTTTGCGCTCCTGTGGCGTAAGCGAATTCACTGTTGAGTTGGCGGGCACTCGGGCCAATGGGAGTCATTTTCTCATTAAAGTTATGGCAACCTTGGCATTGATTCATATTGGGAACCAAGTAGTTAAGCTTGTTTTTTTTGCCTCTATCGTCTTTCCAGACTACCTCTTTTTCCACGCCAGCTACTTCCAAGTAAGCCTCAGCTTGTGCCTCATCCCAAACATAGGGAAGAGCCACCCAGCCTTTTTCTTGATGAAGCAAAACCCGTGTCTCGATGAGATTTCTTCCGTTAGAAGCATCCCGAAAATCTTGAGGATAGTAAAAGGTTTTGATCAGAGCCGTCCCGACCGGAAAGTCAAATACTTCTTGGTCATTGTAGGCCACGGTCTGCCCTTCGGGAAGTCGGATAAAACGAGCTTTGTGCGCATAATCTGAAAACAAGGGCGTATTCAAGGTGTAGGGAAGCACATCGGCGGCGGGCTTCAGTTCGGCAAGATCGCCCACGAAGAAGCCGTATTCAGAAAGCTTCATTTTCGTACCCGCGGGCACTTGGTAGGTCTGATGACTTCGGAAGGCACTGGTACTCAAAACTACCATCCCGTACAACACAGCCACACAGGAGAGCAGGCTGAGTCTTTTTATTAGAACAAATTTTCTCATTTTATAAAGTCTTTTTGCAAGGTTGAAATTACACTTCTGCCCGCTTACTCCGAGTCCGAATCTAAGTTACTCAGTTTAGTGGCTTTAATCTCATCGATTTGGCAATCGTGTGGAGTGAGGCTGTTGCTGATATTCTTGAAATCATGGGCAGCATCAATATTGGCAAAAGTGGCATTGCCATTATCACGAATACAGATACGGTAAGCGGGTTTGACCTGACCATTTTCATCCAGCGTTTTGGGGTCTACGATGCCATCGTAGACAATATCGGGTGCGTCTTTGCCAAATTTGAGCTTAAAACGATACATCTTACCAATTCTGCCCTGCATGGTAGGCTTCATGGGTTTGCGTTGATAAGTATTATCGTGGATATAAATGCCAGTAGGATAAGGGTAATACGAGGAATCTTCAATGGGATTTTCGGTAATGTAATAGCTCACAATCGAGGTGCCTACGGTTCTATTGTCAATGATTTGATTATTAAAAACTTCTACGTGATTGGTCGCCAAAATCATGATGCCCGTCCCGTCGGGTACTTTGGCGACGATATTGCCCTTGGGAGCAAAGTTTTTATAATTATTTTCTTTGACTAGATTGTTGTAAACACGCACATTTCCCCCTTTTTTTTGTACCAAGTCTGGTAGGTCAAAGATCAAAATTCCTCCTGTATTTTGATAAGCCTCATTGTTGTAGACATCGGCCATGATGGAGTTTTCAATTTCAATTCCCGCTACGTTGTAGTAAGCTTTGCAGTTGCGGACAATGATATTTTTGGACTGACCTACATAGATACCGGCATCCGAGGCGCCCGTGGCGACACAGCCCTCAATCAGTACGTTGTTGCAACTGACGGGGTAGAGGCCGTACGCTCCATTATTTTTATTAGGTTTACCTGTCCAGGCCACTTTGACATTTTTGAAGGTAATTCCATCCACATTCATAGTTTTGATGCAGTCGCCTTTGCTGTCTTGAACCGTGAGGTTTTCTATTTTGATATTTTTTGCTTTGCTTACGCGAATACCTTCTGCGCCGTCGCTTTGATTTTTGAAACTGAGGATGGTTTGATCCATGCCTTTGCCTCGAATGGTGATGTTCTTTTTATCTTGCAAGGAAAGGCTACGGGTGAGATCAAATGTACCCGCCTCGATCTCGATCACGGCTCCATCTTCGGCCATAATCATTTCGGTTTGGAGCCTTTTTTGGATATCCGTTTGTGCTTGGGTGAAAGTAATGGCTATGGTAAGTAAGAAGGTAGAGGTGAGGGTGAATTTTCGGGTCATAGCAAATGTAGGTTTAAGTTGATATTTATTCAAAGATAAGTACAAAAACCCGTGAATAGAAGCTTCACGGGCGAAATCTTAGATGCGGAGAACAAAATCAGGCAAATTTGCCGAAAGGCCAATGATATATTCCAAGAATATCTCTGCCCGCGGAAAGTATTCAAGCTAATTCCAAAACCGCTTCTTCCAGAAACTCCCTCAGCACGTGATTGAATCGCTCGGGTTGATCCAAAGGAGTTACGTGGCGAGAATCTTCCACTACTTTGACCTGACCCAGAGGCATACGTTGGGCGTAGGTTTCTTTCATAGCCACGGGGGTGTAATCATTTGGAGTGGTAATGAAGCAAGTAGGACAGACGATTTTATCCACCTCGTCGCTTCCTCTCCATTTGACCATTGCGTGAAAAGCCTGTTGATAAGCTGTTTTATCGTTTCTACTCCAGTTGTAGATAAATTTTTGGCGAATGGGGGCTTGCTTAGTTTCCGGAAAAAGTTTCCAAGCCAAACCCCGTGCGATGGCTTCCATACTCATGAAGGTCATCCACCATTCACGCTGCCAGATGAGCATCCCCGTTTGCCAGTTATCCGCTTTAATTTCGGGGCCAGCATTTACGATACAAAGACTACGGGTGAGGTCGGGGCGCATTAGAGCGACTTGAAAGGCCACGATCCCACCCATAGATAAGCCCACGAGATTGACCTCTATCAGTTCCTGATATTCAATGAAATCAATGACATCCTGTGCCATCATTTCTATGGAGTAAGGTGCGGAGGGCTTAGAACTTCGCCCGTGTCCTCGCATATCCAAGGTCCACACTTGGAAGTCAGAGGTGAAATGAGCTACCTGTTGTTCCCAAGTCCAGGTACTGGCTCCTAAGCCGTGCAAGAAGAGCAAGGGTTCACCTGAGCCTTGGCATTCATAATACATTTTTAGGTTAGGGAGAATTGCGCGTGCCATGATGCTAAAAATTTTGAGTGAAGACTTTGGTTCCTTTATTTACCTGAATTTAAAAAAATCCTTCCACAAATAAAATGACATGCTTCAACTTTGGGCACAAAAGTTCCACTCAGCCCCCCGATTTTTTTGCTTTGTAGCCTTTTTTCAAAAGATGTTCTAATACTTTATCTCGGAAATCTCCTTGTAGGATAATTTCTCCTTCCTTGACACTACCCCCTACTCCACAGAGAGATTTGAGTTCTTTGCCAAGGGCTTTCCTATCGTCTTCACTTCCCACGAATTGAGTAACCAAGGTTACGCCTTTGCCTTTTCGTCCTTTACGATCGAGCAGAATACGGAGGTCTTGCTGGGCGGGGGGCAGGGTTGCTACCTCCTCCGTCTGGTCATCTTCGTACTGGAAGTTTTCATCGGTAGAGTAGACGATGCCGCCTTCTTTTCGGTTTTTCTTCTTTTTGGCCATGGTATTTTAATTATAAAATTATAGATGACAAGACTCAGAGATTCAAGATTGTCCTTACAGACAAAATTCTCCCACCACGAGTCTTTCCATCTTGAATCTTTTCTATTGTGCCAAGTTATATCTCAGTTGAACGCCCGCCGTGGTATTGACCCTTCGGAAAGAGCTAGACACCTGAGGCGTATTCACGTTTTGCTCGAAGTAGACCTGCAAATTTAACTGCTGATTTACGACATAATTGATCGAGGGTCTTAGCTGAAAATTTCGATTTCCGGCCGTTACCACGTTCGTGATCTCTTCGTCTGGTTGCAAAGGTAATTGTCTTTGTATGGTACGCGTGTCGCGGATGGTCAAATCGAGGCGAAAGTCAATATCATTTTTCAGCACGATAGTTTCCCCTCGTGAGCGGAAGGGAAGTTTCAGATTCGCTTTGGTATAGCCCAGACTCAGTACTAAACTATTGCTTCTGACTTCTGCTACCTGTGCGTTAGAAAGGTTTAAGCCCAAATCTCGTTCCTTATTAAAATCCACACGCACGGTAAGGTTGCTCTTGGTACGCAGATTTACGCCGATCAGGGGGCTAAACCGTTCGCTAATGGTGACCTGATTAATGACATAAATCGGCGCAAAATTTCCTTGACTGTTTGCTAAGCTCGGAGGTTGGTAATCTCGTTCGTCTGCATCAATGTTTACGAATTCTTCTCCGTAGATATTGTTTGATCTATAATTACTCACACTGTAGGTACTGGCGTAGGAGTGGGTAATGCTTACATTAGAAAAAATATCCTTCAAGCCTTCAATTTTAGAGAGTCCATTGTATTGGATATCCCAGTTGGGTAAAGGTATCCTTGGAAAAGGAGAAAGATTAACTTTGTCAGTGCCTTTGCCCGTGTAAGCGGCAATGAAAGCCGGAATAAGAACGTCCTGAGAGTTAATCGCATAATCAACGGTGTCGCCTGGATTGAAGTTAGGGTTCACTGCTCTCAGGCGATCTCGGATGGCGAAGCGATTATCAGCAAACTCTTGAAAGACTTGCGAGAAATTTTCGTCATCATCACCTTGAAAGGCGGTCAGGAAGGCAATGTTAGAAATCGTGTAGCCTCCACTACGGAAAGGCGCTTGTGTGGTTACCTGATTTAGCGTAGAATCAAAGCGGAAATTTTCCTGATAGTTAATTTGACGACTCACATTGAAGTCTAGTTGTATACGCAGGTCTTTGACGGGTTCTAAGTCAGCCGTAATTTGGAGGTTTTCGGTGCGCGTTTGGGTAAAAAATTGTGAAAGAAAAGGACTTGGAGCTACCCAATCATTTTCAACGGCTTGCCGCTTAATGTCAGGGTTCTGACTACCGAACAGAGCGAAGCCATAGGTGGGAGCCTCGAAGCCATCGCTCATTCCAAAAAACCTCGGTACGGGCGTAAATCCTGGAAAGACCGTGGCCTCATTGATGGAGTAAGTAACGGAGGTCTTTTTAAGCATTAATATAGGCTTGAGAAGTGCCCTTAGTAGACGTGATTCGCTCAGTTTCTTGGTATCAGTGGAGTCATTAGTTTGTTTGTTGTTATTGACAGACTTGGGGCGGGGGGAGAGCACCTCGTCTAAGAATTTGGATTTTTTGTACAATTTACTCAAATCGAACCCTACTTGCACACCTATCTGGCGGGAGTTACTAATGGTATTTCCTAACGTATCGGCTTGGCTGAGGACGCGTTGACCTTGCTCATCAAAGGCCACCGCGCCTGAGGTCCAAGTGTAGTTGGTACTGAAAGTAGCATCCGAAGAAACCCAGTCGGTGAGTGGAATTTTATCTATGGGTAGCCGATAATTGAAAGCCAGTTGCTGGGTAAAGTTTTTCATCCGGCCAAAGTCTCTTAGATTTTCCCAAATCACATCCCTGACCTGATCTGTCACCTCTCCCGGGGGTTCGTCAATAACGGCATTTACCAGGGCGTTGTAAGAGAAAGAAAGTCCCTGACTTAGATTCCAGCCTAAGGTATAGGTACGGTTGAAGAGGAAGCGTTTTTGGAAGATGGGCTCGACCCCATTGGTCGTCAAATCAGAAGAACGATACAAGGTACGCTGGAAATTACGGTCTAAGTCTCCTCTCACACTAAATTGATTAGGAAGCGGATTAAAATTGAAATCCTTGATGATCTTCAGATAAGGAGAGCTTAGGAAACCTACATTTTTGAAAGGCTCAATAAACTCTCGGTCTTTATTAAAATTATAGGCCAGCGAAAACCGTTGAGAGGAGGACAAGAAATCGGCAGTGGTAATATTACTGCTTCGTTCTATGCTGTAAGCGTAGGTTAAAGAGAAGTTTTCTATATCCCAGATCTGCACTTTGGCGTCGGGTCTGGTTCTGGTTTTCTGCACGTTGGTAAAGTTGAGGCTCGTGCGGGTTGTCTTTTCTATCACCAAGTCTTCATATTCGTTTCTTTCTTCACTATCAGCAAATCCATCCAGTGTGGCCTGTAGCTCTACGTCAGGGTCTAGGGGGTCAAAGCGAGGGGTAACTCTGCGCTTTTCATAGCTAAAAAACATTGGAATTTTCAGACCAAAGCTCTCTGGGAAGAATTTATCCAGAGCCACCGTGGTGGCGATGTCATACTCTAGGGTTGTTTCCCTGGCTCTTTCAGAAATTTTTTGGTTAATGGCTCCAAATCCAAAGGTAGAATACCGAATAGAACCTGTAACCTGGGCAAAATCCGCTAATTGAATATTCGCCCTTGCCAAGGCAGCCCAGCCCGCGGTTTGGTCAAACTCGGTAATGCGCAATTCATTGACCCACATCAAGACCGATTTGGGGGCATTGTCTTCTTGGTCAGGCAAGCTAGGGTCTTGGGCGGCAAATTCTCGCAAATCAGGGTTCCGCATCCCGATCATAGAGACTTGCACAGCGCTCAGATCAGGATTCCCCACCACGGTCACCCGATAGCGACCCACAAAGCGACGGAAGGGAACCGTCACGTTCAGACCTTGGCGATTACGTTCTACTTTGGTATCGGTCAGGTCTCTGAAGGCAATGTTAATTTCGTTTTCTTCTGGCCAGATGACCGTAGGATCGAGGGCACCGACGGGGGTCATCGTCAGCGGTACTTCTACCTCGTAATAATTATCTGTAAAATCTGTTCCTAAACGCACAAAAGCAGTCATTTCTCCGTCTTCCGCGTCCTCACTTTCGGCGTGAATATACATTCTCAGTCTTTTGTAAGATAGTAAATCTAGATTGTAATTGCGGAAGACGGCTCTGGCATCTCCATTTATTAGATCCGTGACCTGCAATTGCATAGATTGTTCATTGAGCTGGCGATCATTGATGGTCGTAACGTCACGATCTCGTATGGCACCTGGGGGCAATACGTAAGGAGTAAAACCTTCTCCGGCGGCTCCATTCTCCTCGATATTCACCGTAGATACGACAAAATTCGCATCGTAAGGTTCTGTGGGTAGGCCAAAGCCCGGGTCATTCAAATCTCCTAGAAAGCGTCTCCATTGATTCGCTACAATTTGAAATTGTGCGAAACGTAGCACCACAGGCTCTCTAAAATCCGTCATAAACATTCTAAGATATCGGATAGACTTGAAGCCTTCAATATTTCCGATCCTGTTGTCAAATTCTCTCACGGGGATACGGAAGAGATACCAGGTAGCTCCATTTTCACCCGGGTTCACATCTACGATATAGCCATTGCCTCCTCCTCTTTGCAGCTGGCCGGGTTGCAAAGGAATGCGATATTGATAATAGCTTTCTAAATCACCCACGGTATTATCAATATTCAAATCTTCATTGTCGGGCACGTTGGTAGCAGCTGTGGCAAAACCTCCACCGGTACTCACAGGAGAATTCCCTTCTAATCCGTTAAATTGTTTATAACGCTCGAGAATTTGCGCGCCGTCTGCATCAAACTCGCTTCCCAAATAATAGCGAAAATCATCGGCAGATAAATCTGCTAAAATTTGCTCTCTAACCACAGGATCGGTAACTCGGCTATTCACCGCATTGACAAAAGCCTGAAAAGAAGGGAAGTTGGCTTCATCTGTTTCACGCAATCCGTCGAGGCCAATATCTTGGTTTTCACGGGCATTGTCATCATTATCAAAAGCATTCGTGATAAATTGCTGTTGCGTTACGAAACCCCAAACCGTGGAGTCTGCGTTTTCGGCCGTTGCTCCCTCGGCGGGCAAGCCATTCTCAAAGCCGTGCTTCCCGTCTGGAATCACATCTTCGGAAATATTTCCTAAATTAAGATACAAGGTTCCTCCGGTGGTGTTATTTTGGTTGAGCCGCCCGTCCAAAACTCTTCCATCTTCTCCTTCAATAAAGGGATCCATCAGCCAGAACTCCACATATTCTACATTGGCATTATCAAAATCAATATCGGAAGTGATGGCTCGGGTAATTGCTCCAAAGTTCTGTTCAGGATTGGGAAGCAAGCCCTGAGCCGTGATGTTTGGGTTGTAGTTGTAAGGCCCTCTTTCCTCGGGATAATAAGCCACATCAAAGATAATCTCGTTGGTCTGGAAGGGCAATTGATTCCGAGCAGGGAAAATTTCCTGAGGAGACACCGAGCGCGTGTAGTTGTTCCCATCGTCAATGCCCGAAGGCACGCTTGGCCCTCCATCTCGGTAAAAGATATTATCTACATTGTACCAAGCTAGTTTGGCTCGGCGATAGGCATAGTCTAGCTCCCGAGAGTTTGCTCCGGGGATGAGCTGAGGGGTAGCTCCTAAGCTCCAGTTTTCTTGAGGAGCACGCACCAGATTGAAGGCTGTCCGTGTTCCCTCGAAATCATCAATAAAAGAGACTTGCCCACTGAGCGGAGCTGCCCCAGGAAAAAGCTGCGCGTATTCACCATAAAGGCTAAGATTAGACTCCTGCTTGGTTTGGATCAAGGGGATTTTATCTACCAAGCGAGTCAGCAAGCGAGAAGTGGAGCGGTAATTCACATCCGCACCCACCATAGTATTATTGACAGGTTCGTCGGCAATATTGACCCTCGTGATGACGGGGCGTTCGCTGAGGTTCATGATCGTGGCTCCGATCACGAAGTCTTCATTAACCGTATAGTCAAAACGTGATCCCAAGAGCCGCCTCGTCTGGAAGTTAAAGAGGTCTGCTTTCTCATAATCAATTTTGATTTCTTTGCCCGAGTTGAGGACGGATTGATCCGTGATGGTCACGCGACCCGTAGAATAATCTACAATATATTGTTGGTCTTCTACCAAGGGCGTGTTACCCGCCGTTACTCTCACGGAGCCGGGGGCAATATTAATTCCAGGAAGAGAAACATCAGACGAGGCACTGGCTTCAAAGCTTCCTGAGAGGAAAAACTTGTCGAGGGTGGCAATCTGTATGGCATCGGCTTTGGTAGATGAGTACAACGTATCAAAGACAAACTTATTGATCAAATCCTGCTCTGTAACCGGATTAAACTGCTGCCGCAGAAAATCCCCAAAAGGCTCCAAAACCGGGAAGAAAATTCGCCCGTTCCTCGAATCAATTGTGATTCCCTCGAGATAGTCAAAGTTTCCATCAGGCTGGGGGTCATTGAGTTGGTTCAGGTTGTCGAGCCCGAGCAGTTGCAATAATTGCACATCTTGCGTATTCTCTCCTTCTTGTAAAGTCGGGTTGTCAATTCCAGTTAAGTCATCTTTATAGATAATTCTGAGTAAGAAGTTCTGCTGGCTTACTTGATTGGCATTGAGGGAGTAAACGTTTTTCATCATCAGATCCCAGGTGGGTAACTCAATCCGGACGGCGTTGGGCCGAAGCATTTTGAGCTGGAGAACCTCATTGGCGTCTCTTTCAGACAAGTCTTCTGTTAATTCTCCTACCCGAAATACTTCATTACCGATTTGATACTCATAAGCTACTGCCAAAACCTCGTCGTTCCGCAAGGGAGTCAATAAAGAAACATAGCCGAGGTTTGGATGGAAAGTAAACTCACGCTCGGATAGGCGACGTGCTGAGCGCACCAGTACAAAATCATCTCCATTGACAAATCCTTGCTGTTCTAGTTGGTTAACGGCTTGGTCGGCTTGTAGTGTAGTATCTATCTGACTGAGTAGATCATTCACGTTATTATCAGGGAATACGCCCGCACCCGCCGTAGGCGTAATGTTGTCGCTAAAAGGATCGGCCTCACCTAAATCCAAGTGTGCCACTATGTTTCTCAGGTCTTGGGTGTTATTGACCCGATTGGTCACATAGACTTCTACCCGAGTAATAGTGACAGGAGAGGTGATCTGCGGTAAGGTACTGAGCCAAGTTTCATAATTATTCCGGAAATATTGCCCCATAAAAAAGTGGCGATTATCTTCGTAATCAGAGCCCCGAATTTCAAATTTTCTGCGTTGCGCTCCTCCCTGTAAGTTCACAGTTTCGGCGCGGGCTCTCTGGTTAGAGAAGACCGAGCGCACCGAAAGCCGACCAAATTTCAGTTCGGTAGCCACCCCGAAGAGATTTTGCCCTCCTGAAATGAGGGAGGTACTCAAAGGAAAGCTTACATTTCCGAACTCAATCTTTTGGATAATATCTTCTTCAAAACCAGTGTATTCCAGCTTAAAGTTATTCTCAAACTGGAAGCTGGCTTTGGTATCAAAGCTTCCGCTAATTTCCATTTTCTCTCCGACTTTACCCGTAAGGGTAACATTGGCGTGTGGGTCAAAGAGAAAGTTTGTATTCCGTTGCTGGCGAATCGGAAGGGAAGGATTGGCCACCCGCTGCCTTTGAAGGGCAAAATCCAAATTTACAAAACCAGTAGGACGAAACTCCACGTAATCTCCTCCAAAAATACGATTGAAAAACTTACTCTCTACGGGGATCTTTGGGATCAAGCGCCGCCCGCTAGAGGTGGCACTTTCGGCATTATCTCCCTCGGCTAGTTCGCGCCAGGTACGGTTTTTATCCTGCTCAAAAATAATGTTGCTGTAATCATCTTGGTTAAGAATTACAGGAGAACGAAAGTCTAAATCACCGATTTTTTCAGAGATTCGATAGCGATAGCTGGCACTATCCGCGATCATTTCGTAATTCGTATTCAGATCTGGATAATTATATAAAAGTGTAGGGTTGGGATTCCCTGTGGAAAAAAGATCACTGTACCGATCCTGAGGACGATAATAAGGAAATCGCGTGGGCTTGTAGGGCGTATCCACGGGTAAAACCTGTAGCTCAGAGGGAGGAGGGTACAATACACTGTCCAGACTCTTGCTAGCAGGTAGGGTTGTTTTTTGCTCTAAGGGCGGGTGTTTTTTGAGATTTGCCTGAAAAGAGCGTACGGAGTTATCATCGCTCAAATAGGCCCATAGTAGTACTGCAAAAGCAGATACTCCAAACTGTACTAAATACTTCATCTTGTTGGCAAAGGACTATTTCGTGTGAAAAATCAATTTAGACGCAAATTATGCAGATAGAAGTGTTTCAATAGGTCTTGGAATTTAGATTTTGAGGGCAAGTTTAATTAATTCTTCTACACTGAGGGTGGAGTCTTTTTTCTGAATAATGGTATCTACATTTTTTTCAGCCACCGTTTTGGCAATACCCAGCGCTGTCAGGGCAAGGATGGCCTCTTGTTTTATTTTTCGTTTATGCTGTCTTTCGGAAAGAGGACTTTGTGTGTCTGTGGGGAGGGCTTCGGGAGCATCTTTGCTGAGCTTATCTTTCAATTCTAGAATAAGCCGCTGTGCTGTTTTATTACCGATGCCTTTGATCCCACGAATGGTTTTTACGTCTTCGGAAAGGATCGCTTGTGTGATTTCTTCGGTAGCAAGAGAAGAAAGTATAATCATTGCTGTATTTGCACCGATTCCGCTTACGCTAATGAGATCTATGAAAAGTCGCTTTTCCTCTAAATTTTTGAAACCATAGAGGGTATGGGCATCTTCTCTAATCTGTAGATAAGTGAAAAGCTTGCAACGTCCCAGATCGCCAATAGCGGCGGAAGTATTCAGCGAAACATTAACGTGATAGCCTATTCCACCAACATCAATGACTGTGTATGTAGGTTCTTTTTGCACTAATTCGCCCTCGATGTATGCAATCATGACTTACATGGACTTGATTTATGACAAGCTTGCTCAAGGATGAGTCAGACTTTTATTCAGGATAAGCGGTTGACGTGGAAAGAATTTTACTCGATTCTCCCCGTTTATAGAATCAATGAATTATCAACCAAGCTTACAAAAAGAACTGGTCGATAGGCCATTGCTCTCAGAATGTGATACAAATCTAGGCGATTTAGTACACAAACCAAAAAAACATGCACTTAAAAAAATAGTAGCCTGATTATCAGCGATTTTGGGCATCTACTACGGCGATAGCCACCATATTGACAATCTCTCGAACGGAGCTGCCTAGTTGCAAAATATGCACGGGTTTCTTCATCCCCAATAGTACCGGGCCAATGGCCTCCACAATACCTATTTCCTGGATTAATTTGTAAGCAATGTTACCAGAAGCCAGATCAGGAAAGATGAGCGTGTTGGGACTTTTATCGGCTAAGACGCTAAAAGGATAATTTTCACGGAGCATCTCCTGATTGAGCGCTACGTTGGCTTGAATTTCACCATCAATGATTAAATCAGGATATTTCTGTTGAGCTAGCCTTACCGCCTCACTCGTACGTGTAGGGAGTTCTCCACGACTCGATCCAAAATTAGAATAGGAAAGGACAGCAATGCGTGGTTCAATCCCAAAAGAACGAACAGCCTTTTCGGTCAATCCAATAATGCTCACTAGGTCTTCGGCAGTAGGATGCGCGTTGACGGTGGTATCAGCAAAAAATAAAGTACGGTTGTTCCCAACCAAGACATACATACCCGCTACTACATCCGTATGAGGCTCAGTGCCAATGACCTCGAGGGCAGGTTTGACCACGAGGGGGTAGTTTTTGGTAAGGCCGGAAATGTAAGCATCTGCTTCGCCCGTTTCTAGCATCATAGAGCCGAAGTAATTACGATCTCGCATGAATTTGGGAGCTTCGTATCGAGTGACCCCTTTGCGTTGACGTTTTTGGTAGAGATGCGTTCCGTACTTTTCGCGAAGCTCGGGTTCTTGTAAAGGATCAATAATCGTCAAATCCTCGAGGTCCAGCTGGTTTTCTTTGGCGAGTGCCAAAATTTTTTCTTGATTACCTAGTAAGATGGGTTCGGCGATTTTTTCATCAATCACGGTTCGTATTGCTTTGAGAATTTTCACGTTATCGGCCTCTCCAAAAATCACTTTCTTGGGATTTGATTTCGCTCTTTGGATCATTCTGGAAACCAACTTGGTGTCAATGCCTAAGCGACTTTGCAGTTCTACTTGGTAGGCTTCCCAATCTTCAATATGGATACGGGCTACCCCCGTCTCGATGGCAGCTTTGGCTACAGCGGGTGAGATAGTGGTAATCAAGCGAGGATCCAGAGGTTTGGGGATGAAATAGTTTTTGCCGAAAGTCAGCGTGTTATCTCCATAGGCTTTATTCACCATTTCGGGAACTGGTTGCTTGGCCAAATTAGCAATAGCTCTGACGGCAGCCAGTTTCATTTCTTCATTAATGCTAGTAGCTCTTACATCGAGTGCTCCTCTGAAGATGTAGGGGAAACCCAGCACGTTGTTGACTTGATTAGGATGGTCGGAGCGGCCCGTCGCCATGATGAGATCATCTCTCGAGGCCATCGCTAGGTCATAGCCAATCTCGGGGTTGGGGTTGGCTAAGGCGAAGACAATCGGACGGTCAGCCATTTTTTTCACCATAGCTGGGGTAAGGATATCGGCTCTGGAAAGCCCCAAAAACATATCTGCTCCCTCGATGGCCTCTTCTAAGGTTTCTACATCTACATCTGTGGCAAAGGCTGCTTTACTGGGGGCTAATTGATCTCGATCTTTACGAATGACCCCTTTGCTATCCAGCATGATAATATTTTCTCTCCGCACTCCCAGTGAAAGATACAAACTGGTGCAAGCAATCGCCGAAGCTCCCGCACCGTTGACTACAATTTTGATCTCTTCGATTTTTTTATTGACTAACTCGAGCACGTTGAGTAGACCAGCCGCCGTGATGATGGCCGTACCGTGTTGGTCATCGTGCATCACGGGAATATTCATTTCTTTGCGCAAAGTTTCTTCAATCACAAAGGACTCGGGTGCTTTGATATCTTCCAGATTGATTCCGCCAAAGGTAGGTTCTAGGGATTTGACAATCTGAATAAATTGGTCTGGATCTTCGCAATCTATTTCTATATCAAACACATCAATTCCCGCGAATTTTTTGAACAAGACTCCTTTCCCTTCCATCACGGGTTTGGAAGCAGCCGGACCGATATTACCCAGACCCAAAACGGCGGTTCCATTAGAAATGACCCCCACCAAATTCCCTTTGGCGGTGTATTTATAAACTTCCTCAGGGTTTTCTGCAATCTCCTTACAAGGTTCGGCTACACCGGGAGAGTAGGCTTTGGCCAGGTCTAGTTGTGTACTCAATGCCTTCGTGGGGATTACTTCTATTTTGCCAGCTTTGCCTTGGGTATGGTAAGCAAGTGCTTCTTCGCGACGGACTTTCATAAATGATGTGTTTTTATGTGAGTAAATCAGAAGGAAAAGAAACGTTTTTCCTTCCTACCGTGATCGATGGCTGCTTAATGTATATTATGGAATCGCGGTTCTTAATACAGACTCCAATTCAAACATCGGGCGTTTTTGGCTCTCATTAGGTGCGTACAAGAAGCCTTCTACGTAATAAAACCGCTTCTGCTTCTCATCTATAAAGGCATAGCCTAAAAAAGGACCGCCCCGAGTATTATTCTTTAATTTCCAGAGTCCGCGATATTCTTTCACAAATTGACCGTTGATATTCATCGTACGGCTCTCGATTGGAATCACATCATCCTGCGTGTGCATGTAGGATTCGTTGAGGGTCGTATCGTTCATGTATTGATAGCCAAAGTGATTTCGCCATTTGACGATGCTACTATCCGAGAACATTTCCTGAGAACTGTAATTGCCATAAGTGATCGTGATACTACGATCATAGGGACTAGCTATTCGGCGAAGCCACACAAAATTAGAATCTGTTTTAGCCACTTCAAAAGCACCCGGAATTTCCATCCTAAGTCCTGTTTCATCTTTGACTAGTTTTTTCAATTCTTTGCGCTTAGTAGTAGACGCTCCCAACTGCCGTTTCAATACGCGCGTGCGTTCTGGCTCGTAGAAATATTCTCTTAATTTTTCTTCGTTTTCCAAAATATGACGATTGATATCAGCTACGCTCTGACCAAAGAGATAGAGTACTTTTTGTCCTCTGGCAAATTCGTCGTCTCGGCCGAGCATGAATTTAGAAGTATCACTTTTGATCATATTTAAAGAGGCGGGCGTAAAATAAGCTTTCATCCTCTTGCCCACGCTGCTATTATCATTGAGAATCGTGACCATAATCACGCTGTTATGCCTCTTCAGGAAGCGGTTAAAATCTTTGGGGCCAATGCGAATCAGCTTAAAGCGAGCCTCGCCTCGGGGTAGCCCGGGCTGAGGCTCCATGTAAACCTCTCTGAGTGCTTCTCCGGTGCTCCCTGCCCAACGGCTGGAGTCCATGACCACGATAATCTCGAGTAGCCCTCCTTTGCTGTCCAACTTGAAATCTTTACCTGCTTTCTTGTCTGGCTTGCAAGCGTAGAGGAACAATCCCGTCAGCGCGAGCATGAGCACTAAGCTGAGGCGAGATTTGGGGTGAAAATATGAATTTTTGAAGGTGAAATGTTTCATAACGAGTTCGAAACTAAAATAATTATCTGAGTTTTTAACAAATTAACTAAATATTGTTGATATTTTCGGATATTTCCGACTTTGAAAATAGGCTCCTGTTAATATATATTCCCGCCTTTTACCCAACAAAGAATAATTGTCAGATGCTTGCATAAAAACAAAAAGCGTGGGCATTTCTTCCAAAATACCCACGCCTTCGAGCGGAAACATAAAATATTTTAAGGTTGATTGAGGAGTAATTTCTGTCCTGGTACTAAGATCGTCTTCTCAGTAATCTGATTGAGCGACTTAATTTTTTCCAAAGAAGTATGCTCGTATTGCTCTACGATTTGCCAAATAGTTTCTCCTGACTGTACGAGGTGAACATTTGAAATCTCAGCAACATTCTGATTATTTTTTACTTCAGGGTTCAGGTTGGCTGATTCGGGCTGAGTAGCCGTTACTTCCTGAGATTGCTCTGAGGTTTGAGATGGCTTGGCTTTGGCTTCGGGTGATTCTACCCAAACGGCAAGTGCCTGATAAGGATGGATCAAATTAGAATGCAGGCGATTCCAAACCCGGATGCTAGCCACACTTACTTTGTATTTCATTGCGATATAACTGAGTGATTCGCCAGGGGCCACTCGGTGAATGACTTTGGCTTTCCCCTCTGTACTGCTCGCGTCGGCTCCGTATCCAGCCGTGTAACCTACTTCTCGTTTGCTAGCGTAAGCACAAGCTCGGAGGATGGCTTCACGATTTTTATCGATATATTCTCTTTTGTGAGCAGGAAAACGAAGGGGATAGTTTTTCTTGTAAGCAGGAATGGCTTTTTTCTTCAAGTGTGGGTTCAGTATTTCTACTTGCTCTTCGGGAACCTCAATTTGCTTAGCAAACGCCTCGATATTCAAAAATTGGCTTACCAAAATCGTATCAGAGGGAATAAAATCTTGTGGGGTTTCTGCAAAAATGAAATGATCGCTGGCGTAATTCATCGTATAACAAGCAGCAATAAAGGCGGGTACGTAGCTACGAGTTTCACGGGGCAGATAGTTGTAAATTTTCCAGAAATTAGCTCCTTTGCCGCCGGCGCGTTTGACTGCCCAATTTACCCGACCAGGGCCACAGTTATAAGCGGCCAGGGCCAACTGCCAATCACCGTGATATTTGTAAAGAAATTTCAAATAACGACAAGCCGCATCGGTAGATTTGTAAATATCCATTCGCTCATCAATGAACCAATCCTGATGAAGACCATATTGCTTACCCGTGGAAGGGATAAACTGCCAAAGACCCACGGCGGCGGCCCAAGATTGTGCTTTGGGCATCAGGGCAGATTCTACGATAGAAAGATACTTGAGTTCTTCGGGCATGTTGTGCCGTCGGAGTGCTTCTTCAAAAATGGGAAAATAAAAGCTACTACGCTCTAAAATCCTTTGGGTATAATCTCGTTTTCTGACCGTGTAGAGTTTGACCCAACTGAGTACATCCGCGTGATAAGTCATATTGATCTGCCCTTCAATACAGGCCAAGCGATCTTTGACTATGTCAGGATGTAAATTGGGAATGTAATTCTCGAAGTAGTGATGGAAGGAATCAGGAGGCGTCGCGACTAGTGCTTGCTCAGATAGTTCTAATGAGTCTACTTCTAGGGAATCTGTCTTAATCCAAGAAAAAACCTGTGTGGGATATATGGTTAAAAGCCCTAAAACCAAAAACGTTTTAATAACGTTATCCACTTTCCAAAAAATCATACGGTATATAAGTTTATTTCAGAATATTCAACTGTAAGATTTTGCTTAACTTCTGAGTTCCTACGGCTAAATTGTTGAATGCGAAAATAATCAGAATTTAATGATTGTCAAGTAAATATTGAGAAAAAGCTAATAATTTGTTTTCTTCAAAGGGGCGAGCCATGATTTGGAACCCAATCGGAAGCCCATCTTGATCTTGACCATTCGGAACAGAAATGGCCGGAAGCCCTGTCACGTTAGCCTGCACCGTAAACAAGTCCTCGAGGTACATTTCCAAGGGATCTTGTGTAAGTTCGCCCAGACGAAAGGCAGTACGAGGCGTGGTAGGAGAAACAATCAAGTCGTGGTCAGCTAGAATCTTGTCGGTTTGCTCCTTGACAAGTTTCCTTGCTTTTTGTGCTTTGAGGTAGTAGGCGTCATAATAATCTGCACTGAGCACGAAAGTTCCTAGCATAATTCTCCGCTTGACCTCAGCCCCGAAGCCCTGGCTCCGAGTCTCTTTGTACATGCTTTCTAGTTGATTTATTTTAGCGTAATTTCGCTCTTGTAAAGTGTCTGAGCGAAAACCGTACCGAACCCCATCGTAACGTGCCAAATTTGAACTAGCTTCGGCGGTGGTGAGGATGTAATAAATCGGGAGAATATACGCTAACAGTGGAAAATCAACCGGAGTAACCTGATATCCTTGTGCTTGTAGCCAATCCAAGCGGGCAAGCGTTTTTTGTTTAATTTCCTCCGCAAGTCCCTCTTCTGTCAGGGTTTCTTTGAGATAAGCAATGCGTAATTTTCCTTCTAGTTGCAATTGTTGACTGTAAGCAGGCACAGGGCGGCGAGAAACCGTGCTATCCCATTCGTCTGCTCCGGCCATGACCTCTAGCAATAGTGCCGCATCTGTTGCATTTTTGCTCAAAATCCCTATTCCATCAAAAGAAGAGGCATAAGCAATCAAACCGTGCCGAGAGATGCGTCCGTAAGTAGCTTTTAAGCCGACCACGCCACAAAAAGCAGCCGGTTGGCGAACCGAGCCTCCCGTATCGGAGCCAATGGAGGCTAGGCATAGGTCAGCTTTGACCGCCGCTGCCGAAGCGCCTGAAGAACCGCCGGGCACACGTGTTTCGTCCACGGGGTTGAGCGTAGCGCCATAGGCAGAGTTTTCATTGGAAGAACCCATGGCAAATTCATCGCAGTTTTGACGACCGATGATTATGGCATCTTCGGCCAAGAGTCGTTCTACGGCCGTACCATTAAATTGGGATTGGAATCCGCCTAGAATCTTGCTGGCGGCTTCTAAGGAGTGATTTTGATAACAGATAACATCTTTTAAGCCGATGACCATGCCGGCTAGTTTGCCTTGTGTACCCTGTTGGAATTTTTGGTCAATGGCCTCTGCTCTTGCTAAGGCTTCGGTATCGAAGACCTCTAGAAAGATATTGAGATGCGTTTGGGTTTGAATCTTATGAAGATATTGGCTCACCAGTTGTATACAGGTGAGCCTTTTTTCAAGAATAGCTTGTTGGATGGATGCTAGTGAGTCGTAAGCTTCCAAAATTAGCTCTTCACTTTGGTTTTCTTTCTCTTCGGCTCGTCATCATCATCCTTGATGCCTTCTTCCAATTGTTCTTTTACTTCTGAGGTAGCGTCTTTAAATTCACGAATTCCTCTTCCTAGACCTCGGGCAAGTTCGGGGATTTTCTTGGCACCAAATAGCAACAAAATGGCCAGCATGATGAAGAAAATCTCGGGGCCTCCCAAATTAAAGAACAAGAATAAATTGTACAGTTCCATATCTTGATATGTTATTAGTTTCAATACTAAAATCTTGACAGACTCTAGCAAATATAAGAATTATTTAACAAGCAAATACGCTTTAGAAAACTTAATATCTTCCTCTTAGCGTGATTTTTCGTGTAAAAAGATAATTTTAAGTAGTTTCTGAATTTTCTTTGAAATCAGAAAGAGCCGCAAAAGGTTCCCACATACGTATAGGTTTAAATAAAAAAATTAGCTACTTTGGAAGCTCAGGCAGTCTTCTCACTTTCATCCCTGCTTGGTTTTGATGTAAGTAAATAAGTTTACCTTGTATCTTTTCGGGGGAAAGTACGTCTGAAGATCATGAATTTTTAATTGTAAACTTACCTGATATGCCCGACTCACATCTCACCCCTGAGCAGGAGAAAGTCCTGATAGAGGCGTTTTTTGAGGAAATTCGCCTCAATCTAAAGGATTATTTCAAAGACCGCCGTTTGGTATTGTCTAACTCTCAGTTATTTGCTTTCGTGTTGATTAGTCCGATTACGATTGCCATCGCTAGTGATGGCAATTTAGACTTTACCGAAACCACGATGCTGGTGGACATTGCCTCCTATTTCGAGCGCGATATTTTGCCCAAGGAGCTAGACCAACTTAAGCATCCTAAAAACGCACTGACCGACAAAGAGTTTCGCCGAGTTATTTATTCCGAACTACGCTATCTCTGTTTGAGTATGGATAAATACGAAGCGCAATTGCTCAAGAGTATTCAGTCCCTGATTCGTTTAGACGAAAAAGTAAGTCGAGAGAAAGACCCTCGTTACTCCATCAAACGTCGGGTGATTGATATGATGAACGGCGTAATCTATAACAACATGGGCGCAGATTCGGTCGAGGAGCAAAAGATTCATCATGTTTTGAAGCAACTGGGCTTAAAAGCATAAATTTTCATAAAATTCTTCTTTAAATATTGGCAATTAAGGTAAGTTGTATTAGCTTTGCACCACGCTTAACAAAAAGGAGTGGTAGTTCAGCTGGTTAGAATGCCTGCCTGTCACGCAGGAGGTCGCGGGTTCGAATCCCGTCCATTCCGCAGGGATAATGAAAGAGCATCCTATATGTAGGATGCTCTAATCTCTTTAGATTAGACAGGGATTCAGCGATTTGTCTAATCATCCTTCCATATGTTTTCTGTGTGCTTTACAACGAAATCATCTTCTGTACAATTAGCACACAAATCAGAAGACTTAACCACTTTCATTTAAATACTATAATGGTTAACTTTATCATAAATGTAGCATAAACCCCATGGCAAGAGCAGATTTGTTGATCAAACTTGTGGAGTCTGGTTCGTCCGGAGATAAACAACTCTTTGATAAGGTTGTGCGTGCGCTCATTGCCGAGGAGAAAAAAAAGCAACATAATATACTAGCAGAAGAGCTAGAAAGGGTTTTAAATGATAGTAACCAAAACAAGAATGGAGCAAACCCTAGCAGGCTGTTCAACAGCCCTCCAAAACCTCAGATTCAGAATCTGCTACATGCTAATCATCCAAATCTAACCTTAGAACAGCTTTTCCTAGATTTAAATACTTGTAATATTGTCAAAGAAATAGTTGAAGAACAGCATCGTAGCGATCTGCTTAGATCATATAATTTAGAACCAAGAAACCGAATATTGTTAGTGGGGGAGCCAGGAAATGGAAAAACATCCCTAGCCGAGGCTATTGCCTCTGCATTGATGGTGCCATTTTACACGGTTAGGTATGAAGGCATCATAGGCAGCTATCTGGGAGAGACTGCAACTAGATTGAGTAAATTATTCGACTACATCTGTACACAACAATGCGTATTGTTTTTTGATGAATTTGATGCCATCGGAAAGGAAAGAGGAGATGAAAACGAAACCGGAGAAATTAAACGGGTGGTAAATTCACTTCTTCTAAAAATAGATCAATTGCCCAGTTATGTAGTGATTATTGCCGCTACTAACCATCCTGAGTTGCTAGATAGAGCCGTTTGGAGAAGGTTTCAAGTCCGATTAGAACTCACAAAGCCAAGTGTAGTAACGATAGAGCGTTTCTTAGAGAAATTTGAAGCTCAAATAGAAAAATCTCTGAATCACGACTTGAAAAGACTAGCAAAGAAACTAGAAGGATTGAGCTTTTCTGAAATAGAAGAGTTTACTACAAATATTCAAAGAAAATTTGTACTTTCGTTACCTAATTCAAATATCAAGAATATCGTAAGCCACTGTCTTGATAATTTACTAGCTAGGTACAAAGTATAATTATGGCAAGAAAACCATTTCTAATTTTTCCAAAACCTTCCCAGACCTCGAGAACCAAAAAAAGGGGGCAGAAATCTTCAAAAGGTATAGGCTTTCCAAGTAAAGAAACTCAAGTCTCAAGGCTGGAACGTAAAATATCCAATCTTGAAACTATCTTGAAGAATCAGTCCATGGAGTTGTCCAACAGTATTGAAGGCTACACTCCGGAAATGATCCTCGTGTTAGAAATCGCGGGAACCATTGACAATTTTTTCAAAGCCGTGGAGAAAACTCCAGGAATGGAGTTTCTGCTGGAATATCAGGATGATCTCGAGGCAGATGATGACTTTTATATGGTTGATGAGAACAATGAGAGATTAGAAGACAGGAATATCGAGAATGGTAAGCGTATATTTCTATCTACAACTAATGCTCAGGCTCTGAAAGAGCTGGAGAAGTACTGGACAAGGTACAAGGCGGGTCAAAATCAAGAAAGGGGTTTTGCTGCCTTCGGACAGCTTTTTGAGCAACTCAAAGACATCCGTCCTTATGGGGTGAAGGATCGTGTAAGGGATACTGGAATAGAAGACCGTGTCAAGGAATTAAAAGAATATTCCGAGGAGGAGGTATATTTCGAGGTTGAACTAGCCTATGTGCAAGGAAATAGACAAGCAGAAAGATTTCGAGGTTTCAAAACTCTTGTGGAACAGGCGGGAGGACAAATTATAGAAGGTTCCAAAACAACGATAGATGACATAAAATACTTTGGCTTTATTGCCAAAGCTCCTATTAATTCCTTCGATACTTTAACTGAGTATACTCACGTGAGTTTCCTAAAATTCAACGAGGCTCTGTTTTTTCGTCCCGTAGGGCAAGTCATTAATGAATTTACGCCAGATGATGTGGAAACTGTTCCCTTTGAAGGTGAGATTACCTCTATTGTTCCAAATGATCGTCCTGTGGTCGCTCTACTCGACGGCCTACCTCTGGCCAAACATAAACTATTAAGAGATAAAATCACGATAGATGATCCTTTTGGTTTTGAGCAGGAATATCCAGCCGAAGCAAGATCACACGGTACTATGATGGCCTCTTTGATCCTCAATGGTGATATAGGTGGCGTAAATGGTGAAGGAATAGAGCCTCTGAATCGTAGAATCCTATCCGTTCCCATTATGAAACCAAATCGCAGTTCCCGAGGAGAATATCGAGAAATGCTTCCTGAGGATAGACTGCCCATTGATTTGGTGCATCAGGCTGTAAAAAGGATAAAAAGGCTGGGAGGAATTGGCCCTGATATAAAAATTATAAATTTTTCTATCGGAGATATTTATCGCCCCTTTTTGAGAAATAACAGCACTTGGGCAAGATTGCTGGATTGGCTCTCTTGGAAATATGATGTACTGTTTATTGTTAGTGCTGGGAATTATACAGATTCCGTTATTTTGAATGGCATCTCCCAAGGTGATTTCGCAAACCTGAATAGTGATGAGAAGCAAAAGCTTCTTCTAAAAAAAATTGTTGACTCTAGCGTTCTTAGAAGAATTATATCCCCCGCAGAATCAATCAATGCCATCACCGTGGGTTCAAGTCATCATGATAAGTCATCAGGTAATGCGTTTCCAAATCGGATTGATTTTCTTTCCAACGAGTTTCTTCCCAGCCCATTCAGCAGAATCGGCTTTGGTTATGCTGGAAGTATTAAGCCTGATATCTTGATGCCGGGAGGTAAAAAGCTCTACAGACAGCACCCCCGTAGTAGACAGATATGTGAATTTAATATGGAATCTCAACCTGTTTCCCCGTACCCTCCTGGCAATCAAGTGGCGGTACCGGGGTCATCAGGTGATCTGAATGCATCGGCATACACCTGCGGTACCAGTAATGCTGCTGCTCTTGCAACTCGCTTAGGGGCAATGCTGTATGAAAAACTGCTTGAAATCAACTCGGAAAAAAGCTCTGATCAGCAGATTCCTAAAAGTCATTTTCACGTAATGTTAAAGGCTTTGCTTGTACACGGGGCAAGATGGGGCGAGGCAGCCTCTATCTTTGAGGAAGTGGTTAGTGATCTTTCGTATGTTAATTCTCGGAAAAAGAAAAAATTTATGAGCCAATACCTAGGGTATGGATGTGTGGATGAAGAAAAGATAATGTATTGTACAGAGCAAAGAGCGATCCTTCTGGGCTTCGGCACCCTCTCAGAAGGCAAAGCACACGAGTTTAGATTTCCTTTACCCTCTTCTTTGACCACTCGTAGTATAGAAAAAACCTTGGTTATCACGCTGGCCTGGATATCTCCGACTAATTTCAACTCCCATAAATATAGACAAGCACATCTTTTTTTTGATAATATAAAAGATGGAGGACTTTTATCGCTTGAACGCGATAGTTATGATTTTAACACAGCGCGAAAAGGAACCGTCCAACACGATGTGCTGAAAGGTGATAAAGCGGACGCATATAAAGATGGCTCTGAGTTAGTCGTCAAAGTCAGTTGCAAGGAGGATGCTTCTGGTCTCGAAACACGTATGAAGTATGGTTTGGCGGCTACGTTGGAAGTAGATCAAAATACAGGAATTAATATTTACGATGAAATCAGGAATAGAATACAACAAAAAGTCAAGATCAAATCCTAAAAGAATATCCCCCATCCAAAAAATTCCAAAGAACTTGGGAATCACCTAAGCCAACACCCTTGACAAAGCCCTCAGATTTTCTTCGCGATCAAAGACGGCCCTGACTGGGATTTCAAAGCCGGGCAAGGATTGACTCTTGATCTGACCCGTGTTGGTTTTGAGTAAGGGTTGGTATTGCTGATCCTGGAGGAAGTACTGCTCGATGACTTGCTGATCCGTATCAATGAGCCAATATTCACTTACCGAGTGCGCCTCGTAATCTTGGTATTTGAGTCCTCGGTCGCGCTCCTCCGTGCTAGGAGAAATCACCTCGATGATCCAATCGGGAGCGGGAAAACGGGTCTGATCCGACGTGAAACCCCGCGCCTTGTCTGAGGAAAAATAGCAAATATCTGGCTCATAATCATTACGGGTAAGGGAGATTAATATTTTCTCAATGCCCACGAAACCGAGTTTATTTTTATCCACATAGGCAGAAATAAGCCGCATCAAATAGTTACAGGCTTCATTGTGCCGCTTCATCACGGGGGAGTAGCAAATGATTTCCCCATTGATGAACTCCATTTTTTTGTTTTCGTCTAGGATTTCATAAAAATGCTGACGCTCCTGATGCTCTTCGTGCAAGCGGGCTTGGATTTGCTGGATCAGCAAATAGGCGTGGGGAGATTCTAAAATACGCTCGACTACATCCATCGTGTTTTTTATCAAATATAATCAAAATTCGGGAGAAGAAAGCCCCGCCAAAATGCCAAACTTCGGCCAAACACCCCCAAGTAAAAAGCCCAAAAATCTACTTTCTATCGTATCTTTGAGGCTCGTGTTTTACAAACCAATACGCTATGTCTGAGCAGCAAAAACAACAATTAGAAAGACGACTCTGGAACATCGCCGACATCCTTCGCGGAAAAATGGATGCCGATGACTTCCGGGATTATATTCTGGGCTTTATTTTTTACAAGTACCTTTCGGAACGCATTGAAATCTACGCGGATGAAGCATTGCAATACGACCAACTCAAATTTCTGGAGATTAATGATTCTCTGGAAAATCACGAGGCATACCTGAAGGCCGTCCGAGAGGCCGCCGTCAGCGAACTGGGCTACTTCCTCCGGCCAGATCAGCTCTTCTCCCAGATCGTCCAAAAAGGCCAGCAAAAGGATGATAACTTTATCCTCGAAGACCTGACCCAAATCCTCAAAAGCATTGAAGACTCCACCCGTGGTAGCGAAAGCGAAGAAGAGTTTATCGGCTTGTTTGAAGACCTGGACTTGAAAAACTCCAAACTGGGCCGAAGCGAAGCCGACAAAAACAAAATCATTCTCCAGATCATGCTCGAACTGGATAAGGTAGATTTTGATTTAAAGAATGCCGACTCGGATATCCTGGGCGATGCTTATGAATACCTCATCGGGCAGTTTGCCAGTGGTGCGGGCAAGAAAGCCGGGGAATTTTACACGCCCCAGCAAGTCTCTAAAATCTTGGCCAAGATCGTCGCGCTGGGCAAAAGCCAGTTACAGAGCGTCTACGATCCGACCTGTGGCTCGGGTTCGCTGCTGCTGCGCGTGGCCAAAGAAGTAAAACAAATCGGCAAATACTACGGCCAAGAACTCAACCGAACGACTTTTAACCTTGCCCGGATGAACATGATCCTCCACGGCATTCACTACAAAGATTTTGACCTGCGCCAGGAGGATACCTTGGAGCGCCCCCAGCACCCGGAGCTACTGGCCGAGGCCGTGCTTGCCAATCCGCCCTTTTCGGCCAAGTGGTCGGCCAACCAGACCTTCAATCAGGATGACCGCTTTGCTCAGTACGGTAAGCTGGCGCCCAGCTCCAAAGCTGATTTTGCCTTTATTCAGCACATGATTTTTCATCTGGCCGAAAACGGCACCATGGCCGTCGTTACGCCCCACGGCGTGCTATTCCGGGGAGCCGCCGAGGGCCAAATCCGCCAGTACCTCATCCAAGAAAAAAACTACCTGGATGCCGTCATTGGCTTGCCCGCCAATATCTTCTATGGTACGAGCATTCCCACCGCCATTTTGGTGTTCAAGAAATGCCGCGAAAACCCCGACCATATTTTGTTTATTGATGCCAGCCAACACTTCGAGAAGGCCAAAAACCAGAATTACCTGCGGGATGCCGACGTGGACAAAATCATCCGCACCTACCAAAGCCGCCAAGCCGAAGACAAATACAGCTACGCGGCCACACTGGACGAAATCGCCGAGAATGATTATAACCTCAATATCCCGCGCTACGTGGATACTTTTGAAGAAGAAGCACCGATTGACCTGGGAGAGGTGAGCCAAAAGATTAAAAGCATTAATCAGGAATTGAATGAGAATGCGCAAAGGATTGAGGCTTTTTGTAAAGAACTGGGGATTGATAATCCTTTTGCTTAATTTAATGGAAAATTGACAATGGAGAATGGAAAATTAATTTTCAATTATCAACTCTCAATTATTAATTATGAATATACCTGAATTGCGCTTCCCTGAGTTTGAAGGAGAGTGGGAAATGAAAAAACTGAGAGACATTGCTAGTGTAAAAACAGGACCTTTTGGTTCTACTCTGCACGAAAGTGATTATGTAGATGAAGGAACACCTATAATTACTGTTGAACATTTAAGTGATTTAGGTTTGGTACACGAAAATATGCCGCTAGTTTCCAATGCTGATAAACAGAGACTGAAAAGTTATACGTTAAAAGTTGATGATATTGTTTTTAGTAGAGTTGGCTCAGTTGATAGAAACTCAATTGTTAAAGTAGAAGAAGAGGGTTGGCTCTTTTCTGGACGATTATTAAGAATAAGAATTACTAATTCAGATTATTTTCCAAAATATTTAAGTTACCATTTTCAACAAGAGTTTACCAAACATAAAATAAGAAGTATCGCTGTTGGACAAACAATGCCTTCATTAAATACTGAATTACTTAAGAGTTTTGATATCATTTTTCCCAACGCCCTCCCCGAGCAAACCAAAATCGCCAATTTCCTCACCGCCGTAGACAAGCAAATTGAACTCCTCCAGCAAAAACACCAAGCCCTCCAAGCCTACAAAAAAGGCATGATGCAAAAGCTCTTCGCGCAGGAAATCAGATTTAAAGATGAAAAGGGGAAGGATTTTCCCGATTGGGAGGAGAAGCGGTTAGGGGAGGTTATTTCTTTCTACACTACCAACTCCTTGTCAAGAAATAACCTAAATTATGAGAATGGAAGTATTAAGAATATTCACTACGGAGATATTCACACGAAATTCAAAGCAAACTTCGATATTACGAAAGAAAAAGTGCCATTCATCAACCGGGACATTGATATAAATAAAATTCCTGATGAAAGTTATTGTCAAGAGGGAGATATTGTAATTGCTGATGCCTCTGAGGATTACAATGATATAGGTAAAACAATTGAAATCATAAATATTGATAATCAGAAGTTGGTTGCAGGATTACACACGTTTTTGGGTAGAGATACAAAAGGATTTACAGTGAAAAGTTTCAAAGGATATTTGATGAGTAGCCACGCTGTAAGATTACAGATGATGAAACTTGCCACAGGAATTTCGGTATTAGGAATTAGTAAGAAAAATTTATCAAAAGTTACTGTTAGTATTCCAGCAATTCCCGAACAAACCAAAATCGCCAATTTCCTCAGTGCCTTGGATAAGCAAATAGAACTAATTAATCAAAAAATAGAAGCCGCCCAGCAGTTTAAGCGGGGGCTATTGCAGAAGATGTTTGTATGATAGTTATCAGTTGTTAGTGTTTAGTTGTCAGTTGTTAGTGTTTAGTTGTCAGTTGTTAGTGTTTAGTTATCAGTGAATTACGCAGCAACTAAGAACTAATCACTGAACACTAAGAACTAATCACTGAACACTAAGAACTAAAAAAATGGGAGCTTTAAAAGAAAAGAGTTTTAAGTTTGCGATTCGTACAGTAAATTTATGTAAGTACCTGAATGAGCAAAAAGAATATGTATTGAGTAAGCAATTTTTGCGTTCGGGCACGGCAATTGGGGCTTTATACCGGGAAGCAGAATTTGCCGAAAGCAAAGCCGATTTTATTCATAAACTGGCAATTGCTCAGAAAGAATGTAATGAAACAATGTATTGGCTGGAGCTATTGAAAGAAACCAATTATCTGAGCGCAGCGCAATTTGAGAGCATTTACAATGATGCAGTAGAATTGATTAAACTACTGACGAGCATTATCAAAAAAAGTAAGAGTAGTGGTTAGTTGTCAGTGTACAGTTTTTCTGATTAATAACTAAACACTGATCACTAAACACTAATAACTAAAACGATGACCACCCAATCCGAAGCCGTTCTGGAAAATGAACTGATCGCCCAACTGCAAAGACTGGGCTACGCGCGGGTAAAAATACCAGATGAAAAAGCCCTCTTGGCCAATCTCAAAAGCCAACTTGAAAAACATAATCAGAAAACCTTCTCCGAGAAGGACTTTCAGCTAATCCTTAACCACCTCGGCAAGGGCAGTATCTTCCAGAAAGCCCACACCCTGAGAGATAAATTTTCTTTCGAGAATGAGGAGGGGGAAACGGTCTACGTGGAGTTTTTGAATACCAAAGACTGGTGCCAGAATGAATTTCAGGTTGCCAATCAGATCACGATGGAAGGCAAAAGAGTCAATCGCTATGATGTTACCCTGCTCATCAATGGTTTGCCCCTGGTACAAGTTGAACTCAAGAAAAGAGGGCTGGAACTCAAAGAAGCCTTTAATCAAACCCATCGCTACCAAAGACATTCCTACCGGGCCGGGCAGGGGCTATTCGAGTACATTCAAATCTTCGTAATCAGCAATGGCGTCAACACCAAGTACTACGCGAATAACCGCAGTCAGTCCTTCCGGCAAACCTTTTATTGGTCGGATCGGGACAATCATTACCTGACCCAATTATCCCAGTTTGCCGAAGTATTTCTGGAGCCTTGCCATCTCTCCAAGATGATTTGTAAGTACATTGTCCTGCATCAAAGCGATAAGATACTCATGGTTTTGCGTCCTTATCAGTTTCACGCTGTGGAGGCCATCATCCAGAGGGTCGTCCATAACTCCAAAAACGGCTACATCTGGCATACCACGGGTTCGGGCAAAACGCTCACCTCTTTCAAAGCCAGTCAGATCATTCAGGCCATTCCCGAGATTCATAAAGTGATTTTCGTGGTGGATAGAAAAGACTTGGATTACCAGACCATCAAGGAGTTTAATTATTTTGCCGAAGGCAGCATTGACGGCACGGATAATACCAAAATCTTGGTGCAGCAATTCACGGATACTTACAAGGACAAAAAGGGCGTGGCCAAAGACAATAAGCTCATCGTTACGACCATCCAGAAGCTCAACACGGCCATCCACAAGAAGAATCATCTGGCCAAAATGCAGCCCCTGAGAGACAAAAACATGGTCTTTATCTTTGACGAGTGCCACCGCTCCCAGTTTGGCGAAACCCACCGAAGGATCAAAGACTTCTTCCAGAATATCCAGATGTTTGGCTTCACGGGCACGCCGATCTTTGCTGACAATGCCATCCGCAACGAACTGGGCAAGCGTACCACCGCCGAGCTTTTTGAGGATTGCCTGCACAAATACGTCATCACCGATGCCATCAAGGCCGAAAACGTGCTGCGCTTTTCAATCGAGTACGTTGGCCGCTACAAATACAAAGATGAAAGCAAGAATAACCTGGATATCGAGGTAGAGGATATTGACCGCAAAGAACTCATCGAGTCACCGCAACGCCTCGAGAAGATCGCCGATTACATCATTGCCCAGCATTCCCGAAAGACCCAGCGCGAGAAGTTTAACGCGATTTTTTGCGTAAGCAGCATCGAGATGCTCATCCGGTACTACGAGATTTTCAAGAAGAAAAGAGAGCAGCAGGCGCACGAGTTGAAGATCGCTACCGTGTTTAGCTACGGAGCCAATGAAGCCAGCCTTGACTTGGAGGGAGGCTTTGACCGCCAAGATTTCAACCAAGTAGCCGAAGGCGGGGTGGAGTACCAGGGCACTTTTGCCCAGGATAAGCTAGAAGCCTACATCAAGGATTATAACCAGCTTTTTGGCACGGATCATTCCCTGAAGTCTCAGCAGGGCTTTTATGTTTACAACAATGATATTTCCAAACGAATCAAAGAACATCCTAAGCTTACCCGAGATCGGCAGATTGATCTTCTGCTGGTCGTGAATATGTTCCTGACGGGCTTTGACAGCAAAACCCTCAACACCCTTTATGTAGATAAAAACTTGCGTTATCACGGCCTTATTCAAGCCTATTCTCGCACCAACCGGACTTACGACGAAACCAAGAGGCACGGGAACATTGTCGTGTTCCGCAACCTGAAAAAAGCCACGGACGAGGCCATTGCCTTATTTTCCAACAAGGAGGCCAAAGAAGAAATCATCTTGGAGCCTTACGAAAACTATGTAGAAAAATTCAAGGTTGCCGTCCAGCAACTCAAGGCCATCGCCCCGACGGTGGATAGCGTGAATGAATTTCCGAGCGAAGAAGAAGAGCTTCAATTTGTTAAAGCCTTTCGGGCCTTGATCCGTGTTCAGAACGTGATTTCTACCTTTTCTGATTTTGACTATGAAGATGTGGGAATCAGCGAGCAGGAAATCAAAGATTACCAGAGCAAGTACCTGGACATTCACAGCAAGGTAAAGAACCTAAGCACCACCGAAAAAGATTCAATTCTGGATGAAGTGGATTTTGAGCTAGAGTTAATTCAGCGAGATAATATTACCATTGTTTACATTCTTCGCCTGCTGGGCAAACTCAAGGAAGCCAAGGCCGAGGAAAGAAAAGCTCAGCGTAAAAAGATCATGGATTTGCTGGATTCCCAAGTACATCTCCGCAGCAAGAAAGAACTCATTGAGAAGTTTATCAATCAGAATTTACCCCAGATCGAGGATGAAAACGATATTGAAATCGAGTTTGATGCCTTTCTCAGTATCGAGCAGAAAGCCGCCTATCAGGGCTTTTGTCAGGCCGAGCAGCTCGACCCCGAGGGCTTTGAAGCCGTGATCAAAAACTACCTTTTCAAGGGCGAAGACCCCTTGGCCAATGACATCATCCAGCACCTAGCCAAACCGCCTTCCATCTTAAAGCGTCAATCCATTGTAACCCGCGTTACCCAGAAAATGAAAGACTTCGTGGAAACGTATTATCTGGATGTGGAGGGGTAAGGTTGGGAAAGTAATCCGTAGAAACAAGTAGGTAACAAATCCCTACCCTGATTGTGCTGAGATGCAAAATTCATTCGCATAATTCGCTCCCAAAGCCCTAGTTTTTCAATTTATTACAATCTTTTGGGAAACAGTCAAGAAGCTGATAATCTTCGTAAGTGTTTACATCCGAGGCTCAATCATTAAATATTTAAGGAGGGCAGCCAAGGATATTCAGCTGAATAGATAGTAGGGATTCATAAAACTTTACAGGTGTTACTACCGAATACAAGTGTACCAGTTATGCTGGTTAAAAGTGTACCATACGA
>CAZKBP010000013.1:0-13136 GCA_964551015.1 uncultured Cytophagaceae bacterium
ATGAGACGCTGGAAAAGCCTATTTTGTATCTATTTAGTATACTTCTGGTGCTGGAATCATGTTAATGATTAGTTAATACGACAGTATTTAGAAAAAAAAGACTTAGGATTTACGTCATTTGTGTATTTACTAGCAAAACATTTTGTAATTAATCATTTCCACTCACCTAAAATCAGATCTATGAAAAAGCTTTTCGTTCTAACTGGATTGATCTTGATGAGTTTTCTCACCTCCAAAGCACAAGCACAAGGTAAAGTGGTGTTTGAGAAAACTGAACACGATTTTGGACAAATTAAGGAAGAAGATGGCCCCGCTCAAGTTTCTTTTGAATTCACCAACACAGGTAACGAGGCCATCACTTTGACTAATGTAAAAGCCTCTTGCGGTTGTACCACCCCTACTTGGACTAAAGAACCCGTCGCCCCAGGCAAAACGGGCTTGGTAACTGCCGTCTACAACCCTCAAAACCGGCCAGGTGCTTTTAACAAGACCATCACCATCAACACGGATGGAGAACCCAAAGTTGTTTTCCTTAGAATCAAGGGAGACGTGGTTCCCCGACCCAAGGGCATTGCTGATTTTTATCCCACGGAAATGGGTAATCTAAGAACCAATACACGTTCAGTCTATTTTCAGAAGGTTTATCACGATAGCGAGGCGCAAAAGCAATTGGTACTCTATAATCAGGGAGAAACTCCCATTACCTTAGATTTAGAAAAAAGCATCGCACCGCTCAAACACTTCCTAACCGTAGAAGCTAGCAACACGACCATTCCTGCCAAAGATTCTGTTAAACTGGACTTTACCTACAAGGCACCCGCCCGAAACGACTGGGGATATGTGTCTGACCGTATGAATCTCTACACCGACGATGCACAACAGCCTGTCAAGCAGTTTTATGTAGGAGCAAACATTGAAGAGAATTTCGGAGATATTACCGCGGATAGTAAATTCCCTGCCATCAAATTTGATAAATTGAATCACGACTTTGGGCAAATCAATCAGGGAACCCGTAGTACGGTTGCTTTTGAGATCAGCAACGAGGGGAATGCTCCTCTCATTATCCGCAAAACCAAGGCCTCTTGTGGATGTACCGCCAGCCAGCCTGAGAAAACTGAACTCGCTCCTGGTGAATCTACGAAGATCAACGTTACCTACAACAGTGCAGGGAAGAGTGGGCAACAAAGACAAAGTGTAACAATCATTGCTAATGACCCTGCCAATCCTACTTCTCGCCTAAACATATCAGCGAACGTGATAGATTCTAATCCAGAATCAGGAGAAAATGAAAGAAATTAAGCCATTGATCGGCCAAAACATAGAGCCAGTGTCCACGCGGATACTGGCTTTTTTTTATAAAATTTTCTTTGGAGAAGAAGCCACCCAGCCCAGATTCACGTATCATATTTAAAAATATATAATTTATCTTTGCTTCGTGCTTTTGAAATTTTATCGAACCTTAGCCCTATGAGAATTTCTTTATTAAGCATCTCTCTGAGTTGCCTATTGCTAAATTTATCTGCTCAAAACCCATCCCAGTCGCCTCATAAACACGCTCCTACTCAACAGTTAGCGGCAAATCCAGTAAAATTCATTCCTAATCATAACCAGTGGATTCCTGCTGTTCTTTATCGTGCCCAGATACCAGGAGGAAGTCTGCTATTAAAGAAAAATGCCTTTCAATATGTCTTTAAGGAAGTAACTGGAAAAGCGAAAAGTGGCCACCCCCACGCCTCGCCTGAGAAAACGACCTTGCATAGCTTTGAAGTCAATTTTCTAGGAGCCGACCTTCAAAATACGGCCAAGGTTCAGGGGCTGCAAGCCAGTGGAGAAAAATGGAATTTCTATTTAGGAAACGACCCTAGTCGCTGGGCCAAGGAGGTGCCTGTCTATCAGTCAGTCTATTACCACGAAATTTACCAAGGGATTGATATGAAACTCTATCAAAATCAATCTTCTCTCAAGTATGAATTTATCTTAGACCCGGGAGCCAATCCAGATTTGATTCGGATGCAATATCAAGGTGCCACCGAAATCAAACTTGAAGATCAAGATTTGCACGTCCAGATTGGAAACTTTGAAGTGATAGAGAAACAGCCTTACTGTTATCAAAAAATTGGAGGAAAAACAGTCAGCGTACCTGCCCAATTTGTGCTAAAGGACAATCGAGTGCATTTTGCTTTTCCTGAAGGTTACGACCAACGCTACGAACTTATTATAGACCCAGAACTGGTCTTTTCTACTTACTCGGGCTTTCCTTTTGACAACTGGGGTTTTACGGCCACTTTTGATGCTGCTGGCAATCTTTATTCGGGTGGAATTATATTTTCAGCCGATCAAACGGGCGATTTTCCTGTAACCATCGGTGATTCCACCTTTATTGGTTCAGGCGGAAACGACTTGATGATCCTCAAATTCAATTCGGATGGGACAAATTTAGAGTATGCTACCCTGATTGGAGGGAATGTGGTAGAGTTTCCGCACAGCCTGGTGGTGAATGCCAGTAATGAATTGGTAATTTTCGGGACAACAGGTTCTAATAACTTTCCAACTACCGAAGGAGCTTTCAATCGGCAATTTGCCGGAGGATCTTCTCAAACAGTTTCTGCCAACATTTTCTCCAATGGGTCAGACCTTTTTTTGACCAAGTTAGACGCTAACGGAGCCTTACTGGCCTCAACTTATATTGGAGGTACTGCCAATGATGGATTGAATATAGAATTGAGAAGAAACTACGCGGATGAAGCACGAGGAGATGTTGTCAGCGATTCTAGTGATTTTATCTATGTAGCCACGAGCACACAATCTAGCGATTTTCCTATCAGAGGAGCCTTTTCATCACCAACCTCGACTGGCCAAGATGGTGTGGTTCTCAAAGTGAATCCTGATTTATCTGATCTGGTATGGAGTACGGCCTTGGCTTCTTCTGGTTCTGACGCAGCTTTTTCTCTGAAAATAAATGAAAAGGGAGAAATCTACGTTTGTGGGGCCACCAATGGTTCAGATTTTGACACGCATCCCGAAGCCTTGATTCCTAACCGTCTGGGCAGTACCGATGGCTTCATCGCCAAGCTGACCGCAGAGGGAGCCTGGGAAAGAGCCACCTATTTAGGAACAACAGCACTCGATCACGTTTTCTTATTGGATATTGATCCAGATCATAACATTTACGCACTAGGGCTTACTTCTGGCAATTATCCCGTAAGCCCGGGCGTTTACTCCGATCCAGGCTCTCGTCAGTTTATTCAAAAATTAGATTCTAATCTTAATACTTCTTTACTCTCGACCGTGGTGGGGAGTGGACGTCCTAGCCCAGATATTTCCCCTACTGCTTTTCTGGTCAATAGCTGTGGGAATATCTACCTAGCAGGTTGGGGAGGAGCAGCCGGAGAAGGGGCTACCGATGCCATCAATACACAAGATCTACCAACCACCTCAGATGCTTTTAGCCGCATCACCGATGGGAGCGACTTTTATATTGCCATCTATGAAAGGGATTTCAACTCTTTTCTCTACGGGACTTTCTTAGGAGGAAGTATCTCAGCAGACCACGTAGACGGAGGAACTTCTCGCTTCAACAAAGATGGGGTCATCTATCATGCGGTCTGTGCTTCCTGTGGAAATCCTACTAATGATTTCCCCACTACCCCGGGTGCTTGGTCGAGTCAAGACGGTGGTGATAATTGTAATAATGCAGTCTTCAAGTTTGATATTGGCTCTCTTGAGGTAGATTTCAACATTCTAGATGGGATCACCTCGCAAGCGATTAGCAATGCTTGTGAATTTCCAGTCAATGTTAACTTCCAATATCAAGGTACAGGGGCTACCACTTGGGACTGGCGCATAAATGGTCAGGAAGCTGGCAACACCAGAGATATTAATTGGACTTTTGACAGTACAGGGGTCTACAACGTTGAGCTAACCGTGGGCAATCCTGTTAGTTGCTTGCAAGAAGTGAGTACCAGTAAGTTGTTTCCTGTCTCTTCTATTCAAGTGGCCGATATCTCTCTGGATACCACTATTTGCTTTAGCGAAAGTGCTACGCTCAGAGCCAACGTTATTGCTAGCAATGATTTTAATGCTACCTGGAGTCCTACCTTGGGTTTGGATGACCCTAATTCTCTCACTCCAACTGCCAATCCTGAACAAAGTACCACTTATGTACTCACCGTAGAAGATGATAATGGCTGTATGGCAATAGATTCGGTACAAGTAAATGTAATCGAGCCCCTGCGAGACAATTTTGATATTCTCAATTTCTCTAATGTCAGTATTGACCGGGAGTGCGTACCGGCTCAAATTACCCTTGCCTATGATGTCAGTAATGCTGGTACACCTGACTGGATTTGGGAGGTAGAAGGTTTTGGCACGTTTAGTAATCAAGATACGGTACGCCTTACCTTTACTGAAACGGGTACTTACACAATACAGCTGGAGGCCACAAGACCCGGTGAATGCCCTCAAACCGTGGGCCCTATCGTGAGAGAACTTACCGTACTAGACGTAGCGGTAGAAACCGTGGAAGATATGGTCATTTGCCAAGGAGAAAGTGTTGCTTTACCCACCACGGCCAGCAGTTCCGACCTAACCTACAGCTGGCTTCCTACCGAGGGATTAGATGATCCTACTTCTCCTAATCCTGTGGCTACCCCCAATGAGACGACGCTCTACGTAGTCCGTGCTACTAATGCGGATGGTTGCGTAGATGAAGCCTCTGTGAATGTGGAGGTAATTCCTGAAATTATTTTAGATTTTGAATTGACCATGGGTAGTGATTGTGCCAAGCCCAGTACACTGACTTTTACGAACAATAGTCTGGGTTCTGATAATTTCGAGTGGCGAATCAGCGATGGAGCCATCTTTACCGAAGCTACTCCCGCCCCTTACGAATTTTTTGAGGGAGGCACTTTTGAAGTTACACTTACGGCCCGCAATGGAGATTGTGAAGCCACAGAAACACGACTGATAGAAGTAGAAAACAATCTACTGCCCCCGCCTAACATTATCACACCCAATGGAGACAGCAGAAACGAAGTATTTGATATACGCGAAAGGGTCAATTATAAATTGGAAATATTTAATCGTTGGGGAAATCGCGTATTCGAGGCTGACCCTTACCAAAATGATTGGGGCAAAGGGGTAGATTCGGGTGTATATTTCTACTTACTTACCTCACCCGCGGGTATCGAGTGTCGTGGGTGGATTGAAGTAGTTAGATAGAATTGAGGAGAGAGGAGTCAGGAGTTAGCATACAGGAGTCAGGAGTTAACTTCTAGCAGGTAGTGTTTCAAAATCTGCGCAAGTAGAAATTAATGCTCTAATTTTCATATGCTTAATTCTAAAACACTAAAATTGTCACCTGACTATTTAGATTAGAAAATAAATAGTAATCATATCGTGGCTCCTAGCTCCTACATTCTAGCTCCTACGTGTTAGCTCTTCACTCCTGAAATTTATTCCGAATTTTATCTTATTTTAGCCCTAGTCTAATCAGAGAATCAGGGCTGCCCTACGCACTGAATGCCGAGTACCGAAAGCTGATCACTTCGTAAAATATACACAAAACGCATGACACAAATCAAAACCCTAGCCGACATAGAGGCTATAGAACATACGCCACTGACCGAACGGCAACTGCCCCAAAATACTTTTGAGATGCTTTCCAAAGGAGCCGCCATCAATCCTGAAAAGCTGGCACTCCGTTTTTTCTTGCAAGGCAAAGCCTATCAGCAAAGCGTAGATTTCACCTTCTCTGAGTTGATGAATGAAATCCGCCAGACGGCTAATATGTTTCACCACTTAGGTCTGGGAGAAAAAGAAGTAGTCTCTTTTGTGCTACCTAATTTGCCCGAAACTCATTTTACCATTTGGGGAGGTGAGGCCGCTGGCATCAGCAACGCGATCAATCCATTGCTAGAGCCAGAGCAAATGGCGGACATTATGCGAGCGGCTCAAACCAAAATTTTGGTTACTTTGGCTCCTTTTCCCAAAACGGACCTCTGGGACAAAATTGCACAGATTAAAGATCAAATCCCTAGCTTAGAGATCATCCTGACGATTAATCTTGCACATTACCTCAAAGGCTTCCAAAAAACTATCGTGAACCTCATCCGTAAAAAGCCCAAACAAAACGTATCGGTCAAAATTTTAGATTTCCATAAAACCAAAAACAAATACGCCGCCGACCGCCTCACCTTTGAGCGCGAGATTCAACCCGATGACATTGCCTCTTATTTTCACACGGGCGGTACTACGGGAACCCCCAAAATTGCCCAGCATTCTCACTTTAACGAAGTATTTGATGCCTGGTCGGCGGGACAAAACTTAGGGTCGGATACCAGCCGGACACTTTTCTGTGGGTTGCCTCTTTTTCACGTGAACGGGGTAATCGTAACCGGGCTGATTCCTTGGAGCGAAGGTTCTACCGTGGTGTTGGGCACGCCACAGGGCTACCGAGGCGAAGGGGTGATCGCTAATTTTTGGAAAATGGTAGAACATTATCAAGTTAACTTTTTCAGCGGAGTACCCACAGTTTACCAAATGCTACTGGATGTGCCCGTGGGAGAGGCTAAAATTGATTCGCTGGATTATGCCATCTGTGGGGCTGCCCCTATGCCCGTGGAGCTATTCAAAGCTTTTCAGGAAAGAACTGGGGTGAAAATCTTGGAAGGCTATGGGCTGACCGAAGGCACCTGCGCCAGTGCTTGCAATCCTGCTCACGGAGAGAAGAAAATCGGCTCCATTGGCCTGCGCATTCCTTATCAAGAAATGAAAATTGCTATTTTGGACGAAGAAGGACAATACGAAAGAGAGGCACAAACGGATGAAATCGGTACCGTGATCGTGCGTGGCCCCAATGTCTTTCAGGGATACAAAGAAGACGCACATAATCAAAAAGCCTTTGTAAACGACGGAGATGGTCAAGGAAAATGGCTAAATACGGGAGATTTGGGAAGACAAGATGCAGATGGCTATTTTTGGCTCACGGGAAGACGCAAAGAGCTAATCATTCGCGGTGGGCACAATATTGATCCTAAGCTAATCGAGGAACCCATGCATGAACATCCTGACGTGGCTTTGGCCGCTGCGGTAGGCAGACCTGACCCCCGCGTGGGCGAAATCCCCGTGGTTTATGTACAACTGAACCCAAAAGCGCAGGTGAGTGAAGAGGCTTTGATGGAATTTGCCCAGAAAAATATTGGCGAAAAAGCCGCCTGCCCCAAATTCATCCGTATTATTGAAGAAATGCCCGTAACGGCCGTGGGTAAAATTTTTAAACCCCAACTGACCCACAGAGAAATCGAGGATGCCTACACCCAAGCACTCAGCGAACTAGCCAAAACCAAGCAAGCGCAGATCAAAGTACAAGTAGGCACAGACAAGATCAAAGGAACCTTGGCTTCTATCGAGATTCAAGCTCCCAACGGTCAATCCGTGGAACAATGGCAAGCATTAATACAAGAAAAATTAGGCACTTACACCACACCTTTTGAAGTAAAGGTTTTACCCTAAGCTTTTGACTGACTGCAATAGATTAGCTCGGATGATTTTCTCCGGTGGGTTCCCAACCAATGACCGTATTACCGGTTTTGGGGTCATAAAAAGTCTCGGTCTCATTTCTAAGCAGGGAAGCCGCCGCCGACAGTTCTTCAATCCCGTTAAAAGGAACATCAATCATACTTTGTTGCTCGTCCTCGAGGCGAAGACGAAGCCAGAAGTATTGTTTTCGAGGATCAAAATAAACCGTGTAGGCAGATATTTTCTTTAGACTCATAGGATTATTATTTTTAGATGCTTCAAAATAACAAGGTTTATGATCTTATACAACGTTACGCTGAATATTGAGACCACTATAGAAGATGATTTTCTGATCTGGCTCCACCAAGAATACATCCCCAGGGTGATGCAAACGGGCTTGTTCTCAGAGTATAAAATTTTGCGCTTACTGAGCGAACACGGGGAAACCCCCGGTACGATCACCTACAGCGTACAATATTTTTTGGCCGATGTCAAAGATTTCTTGAATTATAGTGAGAATTTCGCACCGGCTGTCCAAAAAGCAACCCAAGAAAAGTTTGGGAATCAAATGATGGCTTTTCGTACGCTTCTAGAAGTAGTAGACTGAAGAGGTTGACACCCGAATTCCTTTACCTAGATTTTGGTCATTTTATCCTGAATTTTGGTTAACTTAGGAGTGGATGTGATACCTATTTTTGAATAAAATCAAGGGGAAGGTAATGGCGAATGATGCCCGATCATCATTCCTTTTCATCCAAAAAATTTACAAAACCCAAAAATGAGTCTTATGCAAAAGTCAGAAATTGCTCAGGCTTTTCTAGAAGCCTACAGCCAACACCAAGTAGAAAAAATGCTATCGCTTTTTTCGTCCGAAGCTACCTTTGAATATGTACCTTATGGTGAACAGGGAAAAGGCAAAATTCACGAGGCCGCCGCGGGAATGTGGCAAGGCTTCATCGAGGCTTTTCCTGATTTCAAGATTGAGATCAAAAGCCTGATGGAAACCACCGAGGGAAAAGTCGTGGCCGAAACTGTCAACGGGGGAACCCAAGCCCAGGATATATTTGGTATCGAGAGTAAAGGGCTGAGTCAGTACACACCCCATGTTTTTATTTTTAGCTTCGACGAAGCAGGCAAAATTCAACACCTCAAAGCCTACTGGGACAATAACACAATCTATGCACAACTCAAACACACCGAAGTACACGAATGAAACATCCTATTAGTATTCTAGGAACGGGAAGAATGGGAACCGTCTTGGGTAAAAATCTTGCCCAAGCAGGTTTCCCAATAACCTTTGGCTCTCGCCATCCTGAGCAAAATCAAGACCTCAGCGAAGTCGCCAATGTGGAGGTGGCTAGCCCCAAAGAGGCCGCCCAAAAGGGAGAAATTATCCTACTCGCTCTGCCTTTTGGCGTTCTGGAAACGACGGCGCAAGAGCTGTCTCCTCATACCTCGGGCAAGATTTTGATCGATCTAGCAAATTATTATCCTAACCGCGACGGGCAAACCTGGGCTGAAAAACTCAAACCTCACAACGGAATACAAAGCCTGTATGTAGCTTCTCTTTTTCCAGAAGCTAAAGTTGTAAAGGCTTTTAGTACCACTTATTTTGGAAGCTTAGAACAGTTTGCTTTCGCAGAAGGCGCAGAGAGACTCGCCATACCCATGGCCAGTAATGAGGAAACCGCCAAACAGACGGTAATAGCGTTGATTCAGGCTGTCCATTATGTGCCGATTGATTTAGGAGGCCTGGAAGCCAGCCGACCCATGCAACCGGGCGAAATGCTATTCAACATCAACACCACCCCCCAAAAAACCCAAGAACTGCTCGATCAGGCAGGCATTGCCTATCAGGTTCATCGCGCATAAAGCTCACCTTCCAGGTCATAGAGACTTGGAAGGTTGATGAGTGCCAGCTGAGGTCTAAAAATTGAGCACTTACCAACTTACTATTTCTCAATCTCACCGTCTAGCTGTATCTTTGCAAGACTAATTTTTTAGGAAAGACCAATCAATCTCATCCCAAGTCTATGAATAAGCTTTTTCTGCTCGACGCCATGGCACTCATTTATCGAGCGCACTTTGCTTTTAGCAAAAACCCCCGCATGAACTCCAAAGGTATGAACACGGGAGCCGTGCTGGGCTTCACCAATACTTTGCTGGAAGTGCTTCGCAAAGAGGAACCTACCCACATCGGCGTGGCTTTTGACACGGCTGAGCCGACCTTCCGCCACAAAGAATACAAAGAATACAAAGCCCAACGCGAAGAACAACCCGAAGACATCACCACGGCCATTCCCTATATCTACAAAATGGTGGAAGCCTTTAATATTCCTATCCTCGTGAAGCCGGGTTATGAGGCGGATGATATCATTGGCACGGTTGCCAAAAAAGCAGCCCGTACGGGCGAATTCGAAGTCTACATGATGACGCCCGATAAGGATTATGCCCAGTTGGTAGAAGATTGTGTTTTTTTGTATAAGCCTGCTTTTTTGGGAAATGATGTAGAAGTTTGGGATGTAAAGAAGGTGCTCAAAAAGTTTGATATCGAACGGGTAGATCAAGTTGTAGATTTATTGGGAATGCAAGGCGATTCGGTAGATAATATTCCGGGCATTCCTGGCGTAGGCCCCAAAACGGCGGTCAAATTCTTGAAAGCCTACGGTTCGCTGGAAGGATTACTAGAAAATACCGATCAACTCAAAGGAAAACAAAAAGAAAAAGTAGAGCAAAATGCTGAGCAAGCTCGCTTGTCCAAAAAATTGGCACGGATTGATATTGAAGTGCCCATCGAGTTTGATCCAGAGCAATTAAAAAATATTCCTTTGAATGCCGAAAAAGTCAAAGCCCTTTTTGAGGAATTAGAGTTTCGTACCTTGATGCGTCGAGTCTTCCAGGAAGATGAAGTAGAAAAAAGTGCTTCTGCTAAAAAGAAACAAAAAGCCGACCCCGACCAAATTGGCCTCTTTGCCCCCGAAAAATTAGAAGAAATTCCTGAAACCCCCGCCGAAGTCCGCCCTCAACAGACCTTAGCCGATACGGTACATCATTATTATCTGGTGGATTCTCCGGCAATGCTGGATAAGTTAGTCAAGCATCTCGAGCAGCAGGATGAGTTTTGCTTTGACACCGAAACTACCAACATCGAGGCTCTAGATGCTGAACTGGTGGGTATTGCCTTCTCCACTTATCCACACGAAGCCTATTATGTGCCCATTCCCCAGCACGACCGAGAAAACCCTGCTGAGGAAGTAAAAACCGTTTTAGAAAAATTAAAACCCATTTTCGAGAATCCTGAAATTGCCAAAATCGCCCAAAACCTCAAATACGATCTGACGGTTTTAAAAAATTATAAGATTGAGCTCAAGGGCAAATTCTTTGACACCATGCTCGCGCATTACCTCATCGAACCCGATATGCGCCACAACATGGACATCCTCGCCGAAAATTACCTGAACTATAAGCCCGAAGACATCGAGAACCTAATCGGTAAAAAAGGAGCCAAGCAAGGCAACATGCGCGATGTACCCGTGGAAGAAGTGCTGGAATACGCTGGCGAAGATGCCGATATTACCCTCCAGCTCAAGCACGAACTGGAGCAACATCTCAAAAACCCGAGCCTCTATCGCCCCGGTGCTAGTCAACAGAAAATCTCCGCTACCAAGCCCGAAACCGAAGCCCTAGAGAAAGTTTTTTGGGAAATTGAAACGCCCCTGATTCCTGTCTTGGCCGAAATGGAACGAGCAGGAGTCAAAGTTGACCCAGATAACCTCTCGGAAATTTCTAAAGGACTGGGCGAAAACATTCTAGCCCTACAAAAAGACATTTATAAACAAGCCGGCGAAGAATTTAACATCGACTCGCCCAAGCAACTCGGCGATATTCTTTTTGATAAACTCAAACTAGTAGATAAGCCCAAAAAAACCAAAACGGGTCAATATGCCACCGGCGAAGAAATCCTCAGCAAACTCGCCGATAAGCACGCTATTATTTCTAATGTATTGGAATACAGAGAATTGGTTAAGCTTAAAAATACTTATGTGGATGCACTTCCCGAACTAATCCACCCTAAAACGGGCAGAATCCACACTTCCTACAACCAAGCCGTCGCCGCTACGGGAAGGCTGAGTTCAGCCAATCCCAATCTCCAAAATATTCCCATTCGTACCGAAAAAGGACGCGCCATTCGCAAAGCCTTTGTGCCCACGAGTGAGGATTATGTCCTGATTTCGGCAGACTATTCACAGATTGAGTTGCGCGTTATGGCCGCTTTTAGTGGGGATGAAACAATGATCGAGGCTTTCCGCAACGGACGGGATATTCACGCCACCACGGCCAGCAAAATTTACAAAGTAGATTTGGAAGAAGTAGACAGCACCATGCGCGCCAAGGCCAAGACCGCCAACTTCGGCATTATCTACGATATTTCGGCCTTTGGGCTTTCGCAGCGACTCAACATTCCCCGTAAGGAAGCCAGTGAAATCATTGAAGCCTATTTTAATGAATTCCCTTCCATCAAAAAATACATGGACAAAGTCATCCAAGAAGCCCGCGAGAAAGAATATGTAGAAACCATCCGAGGGCGCCGTCGCTATCTGCGTAATATCAACTCCCGCAACAATGTAGAGCGAGGCCGAGCTGAGCGCAACGCCATCAACGCTCCTATCCAAGGCAGTGCCGCCGATATGATTAAACTAGCGATGATTAATCTGCACGAATTTTTCCAAAAAGAAAAGCTTCGCAGCAAAATGATCCTTCAGGTACACGATGAACTCGTCTTTGATGCTCACCGAGACGAAGTAGAAGACCTCAAGCCTGTCATTGAAGATTTGATGAAAAACGCCCTACCCTTGGACGTACCCATGGAAATAGAAATCGGGGTAGGACAAAACTGGCTGGAAGCGCACTAAAATAACCACGAAGCCCCAGCTTCGTGTTGGTCGAATAAAAAAATCGCGAATCAGCTCGCCGACAATTTTTCGATTTCAGAAACGCTGAGCCCTGTCAATTCTTGGATTAGCTCCAGAGGTAATCCCTTATCGAGAGCCTTCAGAGCGGTTTCTATCGCTTTTTTCTTTTCGCCTCGTTCTTCACCTCGTTTTTCTCCTTCCCCAAAACCCTCATCAAACCCCTCCTTGTAGTAAGTATCCATCGCACTTTTCAAGTCCCAATAATCTTTCAAGCTCTCCTGATAGATGGGTTCTTCTCCAAAAAGCTTTTTGAAACCAAAGTCGGTAAAGAGATTGATATATTTGTCCGTTGTCCGAGTCATTTTTCTTCTAAATTATTCCTAAGCTAAGATACAGAAATCTGAAGCTCGCCGACAAATATGGGGCGAAAAAAAATCACCAATCAGCTCGCCGACAATTTCTCAATTTCAGAAACGCTGAGTCCTGTCAATTCTTGGATTAGCTCCAGAGGTAGTCCCTTATCGAGGGCCTTCAAAGCGGTTTCTATCGCTTTTTTCTTTTCGCCTCGTTCTTCGCCTTCCCCAAACCCCTCATCAAAGCCCTCTTTGTAGTAAGTGTCCATCGCGCTTTTCAAGTCCCAATAATCTTTCAAGCTCTCCTGATAGATGGAGCGTTCTTTTTCATCCATCTTGGCAATTTCGGCCA
>CAZKBP010000013.1:13236-128610 GCA_964551015.1 uncultured Cytophagaceae bacterium
GATTGATATATTTATCCGTTGTCCGAGTCATTTTTCTTCCAAATTATTCCTAAGCCAAGATACAGAAATCTGAAGAAAGATGCTTGGAAAGTAAGAGAAGGTTTTCGGCATCATTTGGGATATGCTCTGTCAAATACCATGGTTCGTGTCTCCATTAACCACTTTTGTCTTAGCACAGCAAGGCTGAGCATGATCTTTAGACAAATCCGAGGATTTATCTAAGAAAAATCCAAGCATCGATGCTTACTCACGAAAAGCCACCAACTTCCGAATTTTGGCATTAAAATAAAAGACCGCAAATAAAATCAGGCAAACATTCACCAAAGCCAAGCCATAACCCAAGGACTGCAAAAAAGTCAGCCAGTTGAAATCAATAAAAAAGAAGTTTTTGATAATGAGAATGCTGATGCTCGCCAAATAAGCAAAGGTATCCATCAAATAAATCAAAAAACCCACCGTACCGACCCAATGCGTAGCCGCCAGCAAGCGATCAAACAAAAAAGCCGACATCGGGATATAGCCCATGTAAGCTCCCAGCCCGATCACAAACATCCAAGTCCAACCCGAAATCCAATTCCACTGAAAAGCCACGGTCGCCAAGCCCACCAACATCGCTCCCGCCAAAATCGTGTACATCGTGAAGCGAAAAGCAAAGGCATTATTTTGAATACGATAATACAAACTCAAAAACACCAAAATAATCACGCTGATGATCAACTCTGATTGAGAGAAAACGGACAAATCACCCACGTAGCCCAAGCCCGCCCAGATTTCTTTGGCAAAATTGCCCCGCACTTCCCGATAGGCATTAAAAAACATATAAACCAACGTAAGCGCAAACACACCTAGACCAAATTCTCTCAAAAAGGCACTCCGTTCTTGAGCGTTCATAGGTTCGCGCTTGGTGCGCAGGGCCTCGTCTTCAGCGTTGGGAGGCGGGGTATGCCCCAAGAGCCAAGTGGATAGAATCATCGGCCCCAAGTAGAGCATACTGGCATAGAAAGGCATCCAATACTGAGAAATACCCCAGTTCAAGATCATTTGTCCGATTTGTTGGCTAAAAGCTGTCGCAAACACAAAGCTTGCACTCAAGCCACTCGCCAGTACTTCGGTATGCTTGCGCCCTTCTAAGAAGCTAAACACCAAGCCCCAGATCAAGCCCAAAGGAAAGCCATTGATGAACACAAAAACGATGTTGTAGGGAGGAGGCACTAAACCCACGAAAGCCCAGCTAAAACCCGCCGCACTCAAGAGTAGCACGATACTCCGCGTGAGAATCCAAGCGTCTTTGCTTACTTCTGAAATCAGCTTGATTCCCAAGAATTTAGCGAAAGCGTAACCCAGCACTTGGGTGATAATCATGATGATTTTGTAATCCAGTTCTTGCCCGAAAAGCATGAGGCGCAATTCATAAGTACCTGCGGCAAAGGGCTTCCGAAAGCCATAGGCACAAAAATAAACCGTGAAGGCCATCACGACCACAAAGGCATTCAACCAAAAGGGAGAAGATGTTTTGAGTTTTCTTTGAAGGAAGGGGCTAAACATGAGCAAATCAGATCAATACGGAGCGAAGGTAGAAATTTACTAAAAACTTCTCGTCAAAATGCCGATCTATTTTATTAAATCTGCTTAAAAAGCTATTTTTGGCCGAAAAATGATTTTTCCTTAATTTTGATTAACCCTAAAAAATGGAAGCTACCTACTCAGAAGCGGTGTCCGCACTACCGACTTCTATTCAAGCAATTATTCAAAAAATTCAAAGCAAAGAACACCTATCACCTGCACGCCTGAAAAAAATCATCAAGGAAGCGCAGGTTCAGCCCGAAGAGCTGATGCCTTGGGCAGATTTTGACCACGATCCCGCTGATTGCTACGGCCGTAAAATGCTCTACGATGGCGGTTTCTTCGATATGATGGTGATGTCTTGGAATCCGGGTGATTTCTCGGCCATTCACGACCACGGCTATTCGCAGTGGGGAGCGGTGCAATCTTTTGGGCCAGCCGAGCATGCCGTTTTTTTAGTGCAGGATGGCTACATTCAAACGCTTTCGCGGAATGTTCTCAAATCTGGGCAAATCATCGGCGTAGGGCACCAATTGGTGCATCAGATGGGAAATTCTACTGAAAATGAACGCTTTATCTCCCTGCATATTTATGGGAATTTGGAAGTAAGCGGCAACGTGACCGGCGATGCTCGTATTTTTGACCTCAACGAAGGGAGCATCCAAAGAGTAGACGGAGGCGCTTTCTTGGCTTTACCCGAAAAAATTATCAAAAAAAGAGAGGCAGGCCCTCAACCCGATTACCTGACTTGGCTCCGCAATACCGTGGAACTGATTCGTCGTCGTCAGCAAAGCCCAAGCACCGATTATCGCTACAAAAGTGCAGAAGCACTACAAGCAGAGCTTTTTGATATAAATAAATGGACAGAACTGGAAGCCAGCCTAGAAGAACACATCAACGAACAAGGCCACCATACCCATTCGGTTTTTTGGAAATTGCTCAACTGGGAACTCAAAGAAGCCGCGCAATTACAAGAAAAAATCTTGAATGATCGCTCCGGTGAAGATCGCTTTCATTACTACGCTGAGGTCTATGATGAGGTGATTGGTAAGCCCTGTCGAGATCAATTTATGGCCAATTATATCCGCTTTTTTCAGCGACAATATCAGATTGAATTTAGGGAAAAAACCTTGCTCTCCATTGGCTGTGGTACAGGATTGATGGAGCGATTCATGATCGAGGAACTGGACCTGAAAAAAGAAAATTTGCTTGGCATTGACATTTCCGAAGCTATGGTCAAGGTGGCGGCTCAGCATATCCTCGCCGAAACGGGCGATGCCCTCGAGCTAGACCCCGCCGTACAAATGTGGGATTTGACTTTTTGCGGCTTGAACGTTTTTCAATACTTAGATCATCAATACCTAGCCGATGCCATTCGCAAAGCAGCCGAAATTACCAAGCCGGGTGGGTACTTTTTTGGAGATTTTATCACTCCTGATCATATTCGCTGGTATCCTCACGTGATTTATTCAGCCTGTGAACGCATTATATCGCTCCGAAGCCCACAACTCATCGAGAAAGAAAATCATATGTACCAAAGGAGCCGTATTATCAATGTCAATCGCTTGCGTGATCAGATGCGGATTACCTACGAGGGAGAACACGAGCGATTCTTACCTCCCCTCAGTCGGGTCAGAGCTTATTTCCAAGCCGCTTTCGGGGGCAAGGTAGATATTTATGATGCACTGAGTTTGGAGCCGATTCATGCTCAGGAAGACACTTGTGGTTCCACGCGCTATCTAGTGGTAGCCGAGCGGGCTTAGTACAAAGCCTTGATAAGCGGTTGACCTTGGTTTTTTGTAGAAGGAAATCGTGGGAAACCGCTTATCCTAGGCAACTTTTATCATTAAATTCAGTAACTTAAAAACAGACAGTACGCAAGACCAGATTCATTCAGTTATTGCTCATCAGATGATATTCCTATGATAAAAAAGGCTAACAAGCATAAAGGGCTTGACCCTCAATTAAAACTAACCGAACGCCTCCAACAAATTGGGGAAAACCCCATCGCCACCTCTCTGCTTGTTTTCTTTTTGCTTTCTATCGTAGTTATTGGCCTCAGTTTGCCCTATTATCTCAGTAATTTCAAGGAATTTTACCAACAAGTATTGGCCGAAGCACACGGAATGCTCTTTGATATTGCTGTGATCGGTATTTTGATTTTCTGGCTAAATTATCAAGGCGAGAAAAGAAGGCGTATTCGCACTTATCTGGATGAAATTGATGATTTTCGCCTCTGGAACTCCGAAGAAGCTGCCTACCGTACGGCGGGTAATATCAAGCGACTCAACCGACATAAAATCTATGACCTGAACTTGGCACACTGCCATATCGCCCGCACCAATCTCAATGATGCCATTCTCAAACGTGCCAACCTGAATTTGGCAGACTTTTCTCACTCTATGCTCATTGGGTCTAATTTTGAGGAATCTCGCCTGAACCAAACCAGCTTCAAAAAAGCCCACTTGAACCAATCTATTTTATGTAATGCTTACGCGAATGGGGCCGATTTCAGCGCGGCTTTTCTCATTAACGCGGACTTGCGAAATACCTCCCTAATTAAGGCCAACTTCGAGAATGCGATCCTAATGGAAGCCCAACTGAATAATTGTGATCTGAAAGAGGCCAACTTTAGAAACTGTAATTTATTCCGAGCAGATCTAAGAGGAGCATTAGGTCTTAGTACGGAGCAATTGCGTGAGGCCAAAAATTTGCACATGGCCAAGCTAGATGAACGCATTCAGGTAGAACTCAAAGCAAGTTACCCAGAACTACTCGAGAAGTAAACACTTTGGGACAAAGCTTGTAATATATTTTTCCATATCCACGTTTTTTTAACGAAATTTGTCACGTTATATAGTTATCTGTTGTGAGTTGTAGGTGGTTAGTCTCTTTTCTAGAGATTTTGTTTGATTTTTTCCAGTTCCCAAAGATATTTTTGAGTGTAGAGGCAAAGCTGTTTTGCTAAAGCCTCCAAAGAAAAACCACAACTACCCAGACAAGCAAATCCCAAATTTGCATCTAAAAACTATTTTTAAAATTTAATGCGGCGTTCTCTATTTTCTAAAATCTTACCTGTTTTCTGCCTCTTCTTGGGGGGAAATTTACCGCTGTTGGCGCAATCGCTTGGTAAACCTTTTTTAGAAAATTATGCTCCCCAAACCTATCAAGCGGCCCCTCAGAATTGGGCGATCGTGCAAGACCAAAGGGGTGTCATGTACTTTGCCAACGACCAAGGCGTACTCGAGTATGATGCTAAGCATTGGAATCTAATTCCAACTTCCAATGGCTCTGCTGTTCGCTCACTCACCATAGATCAGCAAGGAATAATCTACGTGGGAGCTTCTAATGAATTGGGTTACTTGGCTCCTGATGCGAGTGGCCAGCTCATGTATATCTCACTCACCGATAAAATTGAGCAAGAGAATCAAAGCTTTGGAGATGTGTGGTCGGTTCACGCTACTCCACAAGGAGTCTACTTTCAGACCGACAACTATCTGTTTTGCTTACAAAAAAACCAAGAATTTCGTACTTGGCACGCCCCCGAAAACTCTTACTTTTTTCTGAGTTATTATGTAGAGGGAGAGCTTTGGGTACACGATCAGGCCAATGGTTTGATGAAAATGCAAGACCAAGCTTTGACCTTAGTTCCGGGAGGCGAAACTCTAGCTAAAGCAAGAGTCTACAGTATTTTCTCCTACACGGATCAAGCGATGCTGTTAGGAACCCGTGGACGAGGTTTGGTTTTGTATCGTCCACAGGGCTTAGGCTCGGCTCGTTTTCAAGTCTTTGAGAGCGAAGCCCATGACTTTGTAGCTGAGCATCAGTTTTACTACGGTAGAAAACTGGACAAAGCGCATTGGATCATCTGTACACGCGAGGGAGGGGCTATTATTCTAGATAAGAAAGGTAAAATTGTTCGCAGGCTGGATAAGCAAATGGATTTGATGAACGAGAATGTGCATTATGCTTTTCTGGATCGTGAGCAGAATCTTTGGCTGGCCCTCGATAATGGGATCAGCAAAATTAGCTGGAATGTGCCTATCACGCACTGGGATCAAAGCCTCGGATTATCAGGAAGTGTGAAAGATATTATCAAATTTGAAAAAGAAATTTATACCGCCACCTCTACCGGAGTTTTTCAACTTCAGAGCGATCGCAATTTTTTCCGCCCTATCAAAGGAATTCCTTCTACGCAATGCTGGGCTTTATTAAATCCAAGTATCCAAGCAGAGGCATCCAAATTATTGCTGATAGGAACCAATCAAGGCATTTTCCTTATAGAAAACCAAGAAGCAAGGCAGATGGTAGAGACTTCGGGCTTAGCGGCACTTTGTTTTTATCAAGTACCCAAAGCACCCGATTATTTGTTGGTAGGCTTGAAAGGCGGTTTGCTCCTGCTCCACTACGAAGAGGGTGAGTGGAAAGACTTAGGGTTAATCAAAGGAATCGAGGATGAGATTTACAGTATTGTTCAGGATAAGCAGGGAAGCTTTTGGTTAGGCACTTTTGTACAAGGCATAGTCAAAGCCGAGATTGATCTCGAGCGTTTATCTGCCCGCACCCAACGCTATGGCACGGAAGCCGGATTGCCCTCTTTGCGAGATAATCAGGTTTATCACTTGGGAGAGCAGCTTGTTTTTGGAACACAAACTGGCTTATTTGTTTATGATAAGAATCAAAATCGCTTTCGGGAAGTAGACTGGCTAGGAAATGAGTTTACCCAAAGCGAACGGGGCGTTTATCAAATGTCTCGCGACTCGAGAGGGAACCTTTGGATAGCTGATGTAACTAATCAGCAATTTGCCATTGGGGTGGCACAGCCTCAAGAAGATGGCACTTATCGCTGGAATGATATTCCTCTCAGGCGATTACCTGAGTTTAGTGAGCCGACTATTTACGTGGATAAGGAGGGAATTACTTGGATTGGTGGTTCAGAAGGATTATTTCGCTATGATTCTCAGGGGAATGACTATTTTAGGATTTATAAGCAAAAGTTCTATACTTTACTCCGCAAAGCTACTTTCGAGGGAGATTCCGTGGTTTTTCACGGCACCTACTATCGGGACGGGCAAAACAAGGATACCATTACACCGCGAAGGATTCATCTGAAACAGCCAGCGTTTCTAAAACCTGTTTTTGCCTTTGACCCTAACTTTTCTATCGAGTTCGAGTACGCCAGTCCTTATTACAATCTTGCTTCGGGTACGGAATACAGCTACATGCTTAAAGTAGAAAAATCAGGTTGGTTTACAGATGTATTTAATGATCGCGTGGAGCAATGGTCGAATTGGTCTGAGGATACTAAAACCCAATTTACCAATTTGACCGAAGGGACTTATGTTTTCTTAGTAAAGACACGCAATGTCTACGGACGAGAAGGTATTCCGGCGCGTTATCAATTTCGTATCGAGCCTCCTTGGTATCGGACTTGGTATGCCTATTTGGGTTATCTACTAATGTCTATCTTATTCGTGTTCTTGATTATTCGTGTCTATACGGCGAGGCTCCGTCGTCAGAAGCGATTACTGGAAGAAACCGTAGAAGAGCGCACACACGAGATTCGGGTCAAAAACACGGAGTTGGAGCAATCCAAAGAAGAGATTTTGGTGCAAGCAGAGCATTTGCGGCAAGCGAATTTAGACATTACCTCGAGCATTAGCTATGCCAGTCGTATTCAAGAAGCGATGCTCCCTCGTCTAGAAAAAGTAAAAACGGCTTTTCCAGATTCTTTTATCATCTATAAGCCCAGGGACATCGTCAGCGGAGATTTTTATTGGTTCTCAGAAACCTTGCCTGAGCCGAGATTTGTCAAAGACCCGGCCCTACCGGGCACTCCTTCTATTTTGGATGGATTTACTGGGGGAAAAAAAATCATCGCGGCTGTGGACTGCACGGGGCACGGCGTGCCTGGAGCCTTTATGTCTATGGTAGGAGATGCTTATTTGAACCAGATTGTAAATCTGGGAGGAATCACCCAGCCTCAACTGATTTTGCAAGAACTAGATCAAAACATTCGCACCGCCTTGAACCAGCAGGAGACAGAGAATCTGGATGGCATGGATATGGCGATCTGTGTGATTAGTCCTAATCAAGAGCAACTAGAGTTTGCCGGAGCTAAAAACCCTTTGATTTATATACGAGATGGAGAGCTTCATCAAATTCGAGGGGATCGTTACGGAATAGGGGGCTTGCGCTACGATGAGCACGAGGAACGTATTTTTGCGCGGCACACAATTCAACTGGATCGGCCTACTTCTTTCTATATTTTCTCGGACGGCATGCAAGATCAATTTGGAGGGGAGCGGGGGAAAAAATTTATGATCAAGAGGATGAAAAAACTCTTTCTAGAGCATTATCAAAAGCCCATGGAAGAGCAGAAGCAGATTTTTGAAGAGGCATTAGCGGATTGGATGCAAGGCTATAATCAGATTGATGACATTCTGGTGATAGGTTTCCAGATTATACCCCAAGAAATATCAAATCAGGAAGAAAGCTAATGTGGCTAATTCTAAGTTTGGGCTGGTTTCTGTAATCGACTTTTGTGCATCGCATCCCTCAAAAGATACCACTCCACGAGGTAATCAATCGGCTTAAGCAGTAGAGCGATAGAACCTTTGATTGCGATATTAATCACAAACTCCTGCTGAAAGTAAGTATCTACAATGGGTTCGAGAAAAACTTCGGAAACCAGAAAGAGGAGAATCGCGGCCATCAGTACGATAGTGGTGGCTTTTTTACTGACCTTAGCTTTGGTCAATTCATTGATGGTATTTTGTAGCTGGTCGTTTTTGTGCTGAATTTCCTCAGAACTAGCCTGTAATTCCTGATTGGCACGATTAAGTCGATTCTGCAAGCGGTCGCTAATGTTTGTGATCACACGTGCATCTCCCAGCAGCTTTTCATAATCTTTGCTTAGAGCTTCATACTCGTTAGCTAGTTTCTCGAGAGATTTATTTTTCTCTCTGAGTACAGCTTTAGCGTGATTAAGGGCTTGTACTTCTTTCTCAAAAACATGTTTGGGATCCTGCATGCTATATGCTCACTTTGCTTGCTGACTCGCTATTTCATCACCAACTCAATATCGAGGTTAATCAGTGATTTAAAATCATTACCAGACTCCTCCATATCTTCGTCTCCTTCATCATAGTACCATTTGACTTGGGCATTGTGCCCAGCCTCGGGTATTTTTTCTAACTTACGGAGCATATCCAAAATACATTTGGAGGAACTCGTATTAAAGTATTCCAGATTAAACTCTACATCAGTTTTCTCCACGGGACTAGAAATATAGCTGTCTATCCAGTCGAATAAAGGTTTGTAGAACGAAATGGAGTTCTCTGGGATAGAACGTCCTGAAATGGATAAGCTTCCGTTTTTGGCATCAAATTTTATGGAGGGGGTTCTATCCGTTCCTTCTAGTTCAATATTTTCCATTCAGATTTAAACATGTTAATTTACCAATCAAAAATTCAAGGTGATCATCAAGAAGTGCTTGGCTTAAGCTGAGACTTTCACCTGCAAACTGTAAAAACAATGTTGTTCATTGACACTATCGAAGCTATAGTCAATTTTCTCGCCTGATTTGCGAGCCATGTCAATAATTCCCAGACCTGCCCCACCCGTGGGCGTTGGGCCTTGACGACTAAGCACTTCTTTATAAAAGGATTTTAGTTCTTCCTGAGACAGAGAGTTTACCTTATTGAGTTTATCTTCTAATTCGCCCACGACTTCTCTCTCCACGTAATTTCCAGTGATGATATAATAAGCCTGTTTTGTACGCTTAATCATCAACGTAGCTGATTGCAAGATGTCGCTTTCAAAGTTACTGTATTGTTGATAATTATAGATATTTTGCAGGCACTCTAGTAAGATACTGAAAACTTTCTTTTTAATTTTCAAGTCTTCGCTTTTCCTTTCAAGTCGATCATCTACCAGTTGCAGGATGGAGGTTAAGAGATTATTCGTGATTTCGCCTTTAAAGTACAGAATGACTTTTTCATCCTGCATCCTCTTAAAATACTCAAAAACGTTTAACATCGCTCAATACGGTTAGGATAGCATTTGAAACTCAAAGGCAGACAAAAATACAAATTATTTTTTTATTTTGCTCTATCGCTAAAAAAGCTAATCAAGATTAAGACCAAAGTGCTTAATCTTCGCTTAGATTTTTCTTGTAGCGAAAAACAATTAATGATTTCTTTGATAAACCTGTACAGCCTTTCTAAAAAGCCCGACCCTATCCATCATCATGGGCCAAAGAGAGCCGGAGCTTGGGATACTTACTTTACTTACGAGGAATTGTCCGTTTGGATACTAAATCCTTCATAAAATTATACTTAGCTTTATCTTATGATCTTAGAAACTCTCAATCAAGCCGTAGAAGTTTGTGCCAGAAAACATATTGCAAATTTTGTGCTTTCTCCTGGCTCTCGAGTGGCTCCGCTTACGTTGGCCCTGGTGCGTCATCCTGATATTCAGACTCGAACCATCAGTGATGAGCGGTCGGCTGCTTTCGTAGCTCTGGGTATTGCTAATCAGTTCAAACAGCTATTTTATCATCACCAAGAAAGCACTTGGCAAGGAGTGGGCATCGCTTGTACGTCGGGTAGTGCCGCTTATGCCTATGCCCCAGCCGTGGCCGAGGCCTTTTATCAGCAAATACCACTTATCGTCCTGACTGCAGACCGGCCACCCGAGTGGATCAATCAAAAAGATGGGCAAACCATTCAACAAAACAATATTTACGGGGCACACGTGAAGGCTGCTTACGAGATGCCCGTGGATACGAGTCATTCGGATGCACATTGGCACGCCATACGGCTTTTTAATGATGCCATCAATCTGGCTTTTAGCTATCCTTATGGCCCCGTGCATATCAATGTGCCGATTCGGGAGCCTTTCTACCCTCAACCCGACGAGAAAATCACTTTCCATCAATCCGTCAAAGTGATTAAGCGTACCCCCGCTCATACTACGCTCTCGAAGAACATCTGGAATGAGCTACTGGATCGTTGGGAGCATTACGAAAACAAGCTCATCTTGGCGGGTCAGTACCCAGTGGATACTGATTTGATTGAAAACTTAAATCATCTCTACCATGATTACAAGGTGCCGATCGTAGGAGATGTAATTGCTAATCTATCCGCTTGCCCCCAACTGATTAGCCACCAAGATATTTTTCTTCCCCGATTAGATGATTTTGAGAAAAGCCGTTTGCGGCCACAATTACTGATTACCTATGGTCATTCCGTTTTATCCAAAAGTTTGAAGCTCTATTTGAGAGCATATCCACCCCACGAGCACTGGCATATTCAGGAGGCGGGAGCGGTGGCCGATACTTTTCAGTCTTTGACCAGAATCATACCTGTGGAACCTGCTTATTTCTTTCGGCAACTCTACAGTGATTTGGATTTTATGAATATGCTGGAAAGTGACGAAGAAGGAGAAGACAATGACTTTAACCGAGCTTGGCAAAACCTCAATCTAGAAGTACGAAAATATCTCCTCTCCTATGACTTTTCGCCCGAACCATTCAGTGAAATGCAGGTCGTGGGGGAGTTTATCCAAGCTTTACCCGACCCGTGTACGCTTCACCTAGCGAATAGCATGCCCGTGCGCTATGTCAACTTTTGGAGCCTTCATGACCAACATCCCGCCCTCAGGCCATCTCATCAAAAGATAGAGGTCTTTGCCAATCGAGGTACCAGTGGGATTGACGGTAGCCTGAGCACGGCGGTAGGCGCAGCATTAGCAAATCCCGATCAACTGGTCGTACTGCTGATTGGTGATATGGCATTTTTCTATGATCGTAATGGGCTGTGGCACAATTATTTACCTCCTAATCTCAGAATTGTATTGCTGAATAATCAAGGGGGGAATATCTTTCGGATGATCGCGGGTCCTGCTCATCAACCGGAGCTAGAAGAATATTTTGAGACTTTTCAGAAGCTATCGGCGCAGCATACTGCCCGAGATTTTGGCTTGGACTACATGGAGGCAAGAGATCTAAAGACGATTAGAAAGAATTTGAAAGATTTTTTCCAACCTGATTCACAAGCTAAACTCTTGGAAATTCACACGAATAAACAAGATAATGCGACGGTCTTGCAAAAAATCAAGAGGGGCTTTCGAGCATAGCTACCAAGAAGGAAAAACGCGAAAGGAAGAAAATGCTTACTTGTCTAGATTTTTTTTAAGAAGTGGTCTGGGGTTTTGGTTTAGAAGTGAAAACATTCAGTTCTGCAGCCTAAAGATAAACTTTAGACAGTTTCCAAGCCTAGCCAGAAAAATTGCCAAATTTTTGCTAGATAATTACCTGCGCAAATGTGGGTAAATCATTAACTTCATCCAATTATGAAATATATAAATATCTCGTGCCTTCTTTTGGTGAGCTTGTATTGCTTCGTCGCTTGTGAGCAGGACGCTCCCCCCGGAGATATCGATGCTTTTGTTAAGTTTTTTGGAGGAGCAGGAGACGACCGAGCCTATGCCTTAGACATCTTAGCCGATGGGGGGCTGGCCGTCGTGGGTTCTACTGAGCCATTAGGCCGACCCAAGAGTGTTTTGCTGAGCCTAACGGATGCCAACGGCAATCTATCTCGTCAAATCACCTTTCCCAGTCTGGATTCTCCCGCACCCTTGGATAGGCGTGAGAGAGAGGGTAAAGATGTACTCATAACAACCGAGGGAAACATACTGGTGCTCGGCTACGTAACGGTCAGACCCCAAGATGATCCACTTTTCAACGCGCTGGTAGGATACTTACTGCTATTAGAGTTTGATTCGCAGGGAAATCTTGTATCCCAAGATAGCATTCCGCAACCTATTAAAACAGACGAGGCGATGTATCTTTACGGGCAAATGGATGGTAGTCTATTGCTCCTGGCCAATACATTTGAGCTAGCCGAGGGACAAGGACTGGAAGATATTGACGAAAACACACCTTCGGATATGTATTTGACCAAGCTCAATGCCGCCAAAACAGTAGAGTTTGGTAGGCCTTACGGACTGATTCAGCGTTTTGACCAAGTAGGCTCTATTTTGGAGCATCAAGGGGATTTGTTTTGGTGTGGCACGGCCAATCGCTCAGAGGAGGCTTCCGATTTGCGCGTAATCCGAGCCGATGCCTTTGGCAATTTGAAATGGGATTTTGCTTACACTGAGAATGATACATTCAGCCAAACGGGAGCAGAGATTCAGCTCATCACCGAAGAGGATGCCTTGATCGTGGTAGGTACCACGAATGAACAGGGAAATGAAGATATTTTTCTGGTAAAAATTGACCCAACTGGGCAAATACTCTGGGAAGCTCCTCGGGTATTGAACCGTTCTGGAAATCAAAGAGGAAACTCTATTGCTCCGACTTCGGATGGAGGCTTTATCATCACGGGTACGACCGACGAGGGGAATTCTCAGGACATTTATCTGCTCAAAGTGGATGGAAATGGAAATGAAGAATGGAGTCGCACTTTTGGCTGGGAAGCAGATACTGAAACCTGCCAAGACCAAGGACAGATGGTCGTGCAATCGTCTGCCGATCAAGGCTTCTTGATTGTGGCTACGGTTTGCTTTAACCGCAATACCGTAATGGGATTGATTAAAACCAATGAGCAGGGAGAGATTTTGCCTTGAATGATTTATCAAAGCCCCAAACCTTTCTTCTATAAGATTTGGAGCTAAGTACAAGAGCTAGATAATTACTGCTTTTGTAAATGACTTGATCTCTTTCAGCAGCATCGCTATCTCTATCTGCTACACAGTCCTATGCTTATAATTCAAAAAAAAATGGGATCATTAAGAGACCAAGACTCATAAATCAGATCATCCTCATTCTTTTGCTCACCTGATGGATATAAGATATATCCTTCTTCTGGTTCGTACCTAAGCTTGCTCAAGTTATGGGCACAAATCACTTGATACAATAGATGCTTAGCCAGAAAATCTGGACAAAAAATCTTGTAGGTAGATGTAAAAAATAGGATGGAAGCCTCCTTGCTAAGTATTTACGCCGAGGCATTCCCAAGGATCGAGCCAAGAGACAAAGCACCAAAAATTACTGACGAATGTAAGTGTCGGTTTCTGTATAAGTGGTATCTTCCAAGACAAAATCATTAAAGAGGACGAGTGTATTACCATTTAAACTAAACGGTGTTGTTGAAGAACGAGAATTAAACCTCAAGGCATCGCCATCAACCTCATAGGTACCATCGCCAAAAATCTGAGGGTCATCAGGATCACATTTTGTCGCTCCTTCTTCACGTATAAAGGTACCATCCTCTCTGAATTCTAAGATGTTGTCTTGGTCGCAAGGTTCTTCTAAGGAAAAATAATCTGTGATTCCTTGGAAAGGAGGAGAAATTGTACCTGCCGTTTGTTGCCAACGGCCTACGATGCTGTTGGAGGGTTCATCGTCGTCGCTACAGGCCAATAAGAAAGCTGATACGAAAGAGAATAAAGCAAGGTTGTAGAATAATTTCTTCATTGATTTAAATAATATGGTTGATAATGAGCTGTCAAATTAGCACAAATTTTGAGCAAGAAAAAATAAATAACTGCTTTTATAAATGACTTGATCTCTTTCGGCAGCATCGCTATCTGCTACACAGTCCTATGCTTATGATTCAAAAAAGTGGGCATTATTAAGAGACCAAGACTCATAAATCAGATCATCCTCGTTCTTTTGCTCACCTGATGGATATGAGACATACCCCTCTTCTGGTTCGTACCTAAGCTTTCTCAAGGTATGGGCATAAATCACTTGATACAATAAAGATACTTAGCCAGAAAATCTGGACAAAAATCTTGTAAGTAGATGTAAAGAATAGGATGGAAGCCTCCTTGCTAAGTATTTACGCCGAGGCATTCCCAAGGATCGAGCCAAGAGACAAAGCACCAAAAATTACTGACGAATGTAAGTTTCGGTTTCTGTGTAAGTGGTATCTTGAAAGACAAAATCATCAACGATGAGGAGTGTGTTACCATTCAGGGTAAACATCGTTGTACTAGTATTGCCTGTGCTTAAGATATTTCCAGATATTTGATAATTGCCTGTGGAAAGAATCTGAGAGTCGTCAGGATCACATTTTGTCGCTCCTTCTTCAATTATGAAGGTACCGTCTTCTCTGAATTCTATAATATCATCTTGTTTGCAAGGCTCTTCTAAGGAAAAATAGTCTGTGACTCCTTCAAAAGGAGGAGAAATTGTACCTGTCGTTTGTTGCCAACGGCCTACGATACTATTGGAGGGTTCATCGTCGTCGCTACAGGCCAATAAGAAAGCTGACACGAAAGAGAATAAAGCAAGGTTGTAGAATAATTTCTTCATTGATTCAAATAATATGGTTGATAATGAGCTGTTAAATTAGCACAAATTTTGAGCAAGAAAAAATAAATAACTGCTTTTGCAAAGGAATTCTTTCATTACATTCAACCTTATTTTATGCGCTGTATTGTTCTACTTTTCCTGATTTCTATTCTTTCATTTAAAGCTCAGGCTCAGGTAGCTATTGAAGCTCCTTCGCTAAACGTTTGCGCCGGAACCTCTTCCACCTTAGAACCTATCATCATTCGTGAACAAGCCGTAGATGATTTTGGCCCAGCAACCACTCCTCAGATCTTGGTACTTACTCTAGAAGGAGACAATATCTCCAGGCTAACAAATCGAGAAAACATAAGCGTTTCGGTACAAGCAGGGGCAAGTGATGTAACTAGCATTGATATTAATTTAATGGGATCGGATGAGCGAAGCATTGCGATCACATACACTGTTCCAATAAATGCGACCAATCATCTTGATGAGATCGAGATTTCAGGAATAGAGGTGATGGCTCAGTCAGGTACAGATGGAACTGATATCCTAGTGAGAGAAGGCTCGATGGATGATAATGCCGATCAAAATGACAATCTCGCAGCACTCAAACGCCCCCATGCGTTCTTAAATGCAATTGACTTTCCTGAGGTTAGTCTGCTCAGTAGTGCTGGCGAAGAAAATATATCCATCTGCGAAGGAGAAGCTATTAGCTTCACCGCCTTTCCCGAAGGAGCGGCTGGCTATACTTTTTTTGTAAATGGAGCACCTGCCACAGATGGTGTGAGCGGAAATACTTACACTCCTACCGCTGCCAGTGCACTCAATGCAGCCTCAGTAACCGTAGAGGTGGACTTAGGCTTATGTACAAAAACCTCCAGCCAGATCAATGTGGCCATCCAAGATTCTCCTCAGATTCTCTCCACCAACTTAGACGGAGAGCGATTTCAACTCAATCCAGAACCAGGCGAAACCGCACGTGTGCTTCTCGATACCACCGTCTCGGTAAGCCCAGAAGGAGGTAACTATCAGTTTACTGGCCCTGGCGTAAGCTTTGAGCCTGGCCGTGGACATTTCTTTTTCCCAGCAGCGGCAGGCGCGGGCGACCACGAGATCATGGTTACCTACACCCTGAATGGCTGCTCAGTCTCGGGGATGTTTGAGCTGAGTGTACAAGGGCAAATTCCTTTTTTTGTCAATCCGAATAATATAGCGAACCAATATTGTAGCAATTCCCCCGTAGATACCCTTCAGATTAATCCGGCTTACTCCGCATTCCTTAACTTTTTCCTAAATGGTAATTTCAAACCTGCCGTATCTGGCCCTGGCGTATTGGGTGCTAGTCCCGATAGCACGTTCTGGTATTTTGACCCAGCTCAGGCTGGTTCGGGGCGGGTGAATCTATCGGTGGGTTTTGTGCCTGCCGGAGGAAATTACCAAGAGTATGGAATTAGTAGCACTAGCATCGTCGCGTTGCCTAACTTAGATATTGCTCCTGTTTTGAATGGACAGATTTTTTGTGAGGGCGATTTTAGCCTGACCTTGGAAGTATTAACCAATAACAACCTTACCCCCTCAGCTAGAATTTTTTTGATCGCAGAAGGGCAAACCCCTGAAGAATTGCCTAATGATAACGTATTAAATTTTGCCAACCTAGAAGCGGGAAGCTACCAGCTACAGTACCAAAATGACAATTTTGGTTGCCCTATCACTCGGACAGAAAACTTTCAGGTCAAGCCTGTATTCGTGGTAAGCCCCAACAATAGCTATTTTGAAAATTTTGACAGCAATGAGGGCAATTGGACGATACAAGAGAGCAATAGCTCTTGGGAGTGGGGAGTGCCCACTGGAGGCGTTATTCGAGTACCTGAGGGAAATGCCTGGATTACAAATTTGGATGGCACTTATCAAGCCGAAGAAAAATCTTATGTAGAAAGTCCCTGTTTTGATATTAGTTCATTGGGCAGTCCGATCATTAGCCTAGATTATTGGGTAGATACCGACGTGAGCGATGGAGCCGCTTTATTCTACACCTTGGACAATGGCGCCACTTGGATTTTGTTAGGTCGTCTGAACGAGGGCCTTAACTGGTACAACCAACAAGATATTTTGGGAAGCCCAGGAGGAATTGGCGATAATACAGATCGTGAAGGCTGGTCAGCACAAGATACTACCTGGCGTACCGCTCGCTTCAAATTAGATGCAGTGCAGGCTGTCGCTGGGAACAACCCCATTCGGTTTCGGGTAGCTTTTGGCAGTAATGGTGATAACATAGGCGACCGAGTATTTGATGGTTTTGCCTTTGACAATATAACGATTACAGAGCGAGACCGACTCGTAATTTTAGAGCATTTTACCAATAGTCAGGTAGAATCTATTCAGGCCGAAGCACAATTTGTCGCTAATTTTGCCCTGCAACCTGCCAATCAAAGTACCCTGGATTTGCAGTACTTTGCCAACTTTCCAATTGACGAACCGTTGGTGGTATATCCCGGTCAGAAAGCAGATATTAGCGCGCGCGCTCTACATTATGGAGTAGCTGACCTACCCTACACCGTGATTGATGGAAATCTGACTGGACCGTTCTTGGAGCCTTTCTCCTCGGGCTGGGGTCCGCAGACACATAGCCAAAGAACATTAGTTGCTCCTGTGCTAGATATTGATTTAGCACTGGATAGAAATGGAATCCATCAGTTGGCCATACAAGCCACGGTTAGCCGTCGTAATAGCAATCAACCTCCCGCAGAAAATTTGTTGATTCATTTTATTTTGCTCGAGTATTTACATTCGTCGGGAGCCACCAATCTGGTCAAAAAATTTATACCCAACACCGCCGGAGCCGACCGCTTTCTTTGGAATGAACTGGAGAGTCCCAGAATAGTTTCTCAGACCTGGACTCCTTGGCTGGATATTCAGGACGGGCAATATGGCGTCGTGGCTTTAGTACAGGGAGAAATAAGCAAGGAAATTTTTCAGGCAACGCTACAAACCATTGATTTTGAATTACTTGCACCTGGAGGAAGAGGAGAACAAGAAGCTGAACTACCCGAAGGGATCACGCCCAAAGACTTGCTCATCTATCCAAACCCAGGCAGCCAAGCCATCACGATTCAACTCCAAAAAGATGTTCCAGAAGCCAAAACTTGGATACTTTCCAACGGGCTGGGCAAAATCCTAGCCCAAGGCAAGATAGGAGGCAGCATCAGAGAGGTACGATTACCTACCCGCTCGTATCCAGCTGGCGCATACATCTTACAAGTAGATAAAGTGCGCAAAAAAATAATGATTCTTCCCGAATAATTATCCCCAATTCACTCGGATCAGTTTGGGCATCCAAGGCAGCTTGACCATAGAAATACCCCAAGGTAGATGCTCCAAGAGCACATCGATACCGCGCTGTTCTACTTGTAAGTCCCAGGCTTCTCTTTCGGCAGTGAGCCGCCCCGGTCGCATCAAAAAAGAAACCCGCAGATTGTCTGAGGAGGTTTCTTTGAGAATAGGCCAGTTTTTGACCGCACCCTGCAGCAAGCTCTCTGAGACTTGCAATTCCTTCTCGGTGAGTGCTATTTCCTCAGGAGGTAATAGAACCGTTTCGAGAGGAAGACCCACGAGGATTTTATTAAAAACCAAATCGTGTTCAGCCTGAGTTTGTAGCTTGTTGGCAAGATACTGCAATAGGTACACGGCTCGGTTTTGCTCCATTGCCTCCTTGAATTTAGCTCCTTCGGTGAGTTCCAACAATTGAAAAAAACGTGCTAAGAAAGGATGCAAAAGCACCAAGCCTGCATTCTCAATATAGAAACTCTCCGACTGAGAGGTTCTTGAATGAGCTTCTTGTGAATACGGTTGGGGATTTGCGTCACGTAATTGTTGCTGAAATTGCTGTAAAAGTTGTTTTTTGTGGCTTCGCTCAGCTTGTTGATAAGCTTGTCGGATGAGGGTTGGCTCCACTTTTTCCAAACGAGCTCTTTCGGCCGGATTCAGTGCCCAAAGATAAGTTTGTAGGATTTTTGGGAAAGACTGTGCTAAGCTTTTAATCAAAAAAGAAGTACTCACCACGGGAGGAAGCTTGGCGAGACTTCCTTCTTGCACAAAAAGATGCAAATAATAAATCAACCAGTCTGGATTTTGGCGGATTTTTTCAGGAGAAGAGGTGGCTGGATTTGAATCCGTATCCGAAGTGATTGCCTGCCATTTTTGGAAATGCTTTTGCTTGAAATCCTGAACCAATTGTTTGATATCCCACGCGCCTTGCTGGATTTGTTGAATCTGTACAGACCAAGGTAATACGCCGTAGCGAAGCCAGTACTCGGCCATTTCTAGGCGTGTATAAGTCTGCTTGGGTGCGCTAGGAGTGGATATTTTGGGAAATATTTCTTTGAATACGGGTAATTGCGCGGATAATTCTGCTATGATCTCCTCTAGTTTTGTCTGCCTTTCCTGAGGTGAAAGATTTGCTCTGGCTAGTAAAGTGTTCAGATGTGTTTTCAGAAGAACTTCCACAGCCAAAGTCTTTTGACGTTGCTGCCAAAGCATTTCCAGTAAAATATCTCTGGATTGATCGAGTGAAAAAGGAAGTTTTTGTAAATATTGATTTAGAAACGAAGCCTGCGCTGGATAAAGTTCAAGGAGAAGCTTTTGCTTATTTGCTCCCGTAAAATATTCTCTTAGAAATTCGTCAAGAGAACTGCTCTCCTGCCAATATTGATAGAGTCGTTGAGCCTCTGAAATTGGCATCTGAGAGAATACCTCTTGGAATTTGTATCTTTTTTGAGATGTGAAACTAGATAGCTTAGGCAAATCTCTGAATACAGCTTGTAGCAAGTGATTTCTATCCAAAGGCTCAGGACACATTAGCCAAAGATGATTCCAAATAATCGGCTGTACCTCACGAGGAGAGAAACCTATCCCCTGTAAACGATCTAGAAAATGCTCCAACCAATCTTTGTCATCAGGAAATAAGCGTTGTACGAGTGGCCAAAAATAAGGAGCTTCGTAGTATAAAAAGGTCGGATGATGTGCTGCCCAATCTAGCAAAGCCTTGCGTTGTACTTGCGGAATGATTTGGGACAAATTGCCGGATGGTGGCACGGTGATGTTCAGCCAAAAGGATAAATCGGGGCTGCCCTGCTGTGTTTGCCATTTTTTTAAAACTCGTTCCACGAAAGCTGTTTCCGAACCCGACCTTAGCTCGGCCAGTAAGGCTTCCCAAAGTGTTTCATAAACCCGCGAAGCCGGAAGAGAAGCTCGGCGTGCCGTCTCGGTCAAGACTGGAAAATACTTGATAAAATCCGCCCCAGCGTAAATATTCACTAATTGAAGCAGGAGTGCTTCTGGAAGCTGGCGTATCAATCTTAGACAAACCTGAGGATGAGATACGCGAGAGGCAATGGCCTGTCGAAGTGCTTCGGGATGCCCTTCAAGTAAATCCTGAATGACATTCTTTAGGTCAAAATTAGCCTCTGCATTCCAAGGCAAAACACCAGTTTCTAAATAAGCCAAGACTTGTGATAATCTCGATGGGTGAGGCGAGCTTGCTTGCAAGTGAGAAGCCGGAGCAAGAGCTAGCTGGCCTCGTATTTTCTCCAACTCCTCCTTCAAAGTTATCCTAAACCTTCGCTTCACTTCCTCTTCCCAATCTTCGGCTTCAACACAACCCAGATCAATTTCCAGCTTATCAATAGCAATGACTTGATCCTGCGGTATTGAAGCACTGATAAGTTCTTCACTGATTCGGTAAAGCTCTTGGCTCAAATAAGAAGGAACCTTTTGTAATAAGGTGTGGCCAAAAGCTTGCGTCTGGCAAGTGATCTCGAGAGTTTTCTGCTTTATTTTGTGTGCGGGCTGAGCCATAAAATAAAAATAAAAGTGCTTTGAGGAGAAGGACAAAACCTATTCCAATTCCTTGAAGATGCTCGAGGCTTATCTTTGGGCTGCAAAATACCTCCTTTGGAACCTGATTTCACGAATTTTTCGCTAACAAATCGAGACTTTAAACAACTTCATTGTTAATTTGAAGCGATCTAAAATCCTTCTTTATGGAAATCTTTGAACAGCAAGGTGCTGAGTTGATGCTCGAACCCACAGTTTTCAAACAAAAATTGTTAGAAATCAAAGCCATCATCAGTGATTGGGATGGGGTATTTAATCGGGGGGAAAAGAACCCAGATAGCCCCAGCCCTTATGCCGAAGCAGATTCTATGGGCACCAACCTTTTGCGCTATGCTTTGTGGCAGAGACAAGAAGAGATGCCCTTTTTTGGCATCATCACCGGAGCAGATAATCCCACGGCCCGTATGCTCGCCAAGAGGGAGCGTTTCCAGGCCGTGTACGCGCAGATCAAAGACAAGGGAGCCGCTCTGAAGCATTTTTGTAAAATACAAGGCATCGCGCCTCATCAGGTTGCTTGCTTTTATGATGATGCCAATGATCTGGGTATGGCTCAGCTTTGTGGCTTACGCTTTCTCGTAAAAAGAAAAGCTAGTACCGCCTTCACGAGCTTCGTGAAAAGCAAACAACTGGCCGATTATATCACCGCGCAGGAAGGAGGCAATTATGCTGTCAGAGAGATTTGTGAGGCAATTATGGTTAATCTGGGTGCTTACGAGCAAGTATTAGAAGCTCGCATGCAAATCCATGAAAATTACCGTGATTATTTAGCTCTTCGGCAACAGGGAAAACCGCAGTTTTTCCGAGAACAAGCCGGGCAGATTTTGGAAGTGACAGATGCGCTTTGAATCTCTTCTCCATTTAACCAAAGACCCTACAAAGTGTTACAAGGCAAACAAACAAGATCATATGAGCACAGATGTAGACACGAATTGGCAATTGGTGAAGACGAACTCTAGTTTAGAATTTCATATCAGAAATGCAGGCTTTCTCGTGAAAGGCCATTTTCAGGAGTGGGAAGTAAGCACGCAATTTGATCCGAACCACCCCACCGAAAGTCAATTTGAAGTAACCGTAAAAAGCAAAAGTATCAATACGCGCAACTCACTACGAGATGGCCACCTCACGATGTCAGATTATTTTCATGTGAGTAAGTATCCAACGATTCAATTTCAATCTCAATCTATACAAAATCAGGGCAAAAAATTTAGCTTAACGGGTAAATTGCGTATCAAAGCAACCGAGAAGGAAATCACGATTCCTTTTCAAATAGAAGAGAAACCCAAGGGCATCCTGCTCAAAGGGAACTTTAGCCTTGATCGCTTGGATTATCAAATTGGCGGGAAAAGCTTTATCTTAGGTGATGAGGTGAAAATATGGATACAATGTTTGCTCCGTCCTCTTTCTTAAAATAGATTTGTCTAAAAAATAATTAGAAATATGTTTGTGAATTTTGAAGAATTGCCCTCCCAAGCTCGCTTATGGGTTTATCAATCGCATCGTAGCTTGAGCCCCCAAGAGGCTGAGATCGTGATGCAAAAAGTACAGGCTTTCATCGAGGGTTGGGTGGCACACCAAAAACCTTTGAAAGCTTCGGCTCAACTCCTTCACCAACGCTTCTTGTTGATCGCCGTGGACGAGTCTTACAACCTAGCCAGTGGATGCTCGATAGATGCTTCAGTACATTTTCTTAAAGAACTAGAGCAGGCACTAGATTTGAATCTTTTTGATCGCAGTCAAGTGGCCTATCTGCAGGGCGAAGCCGTGCAAACCGAAGCAGTGAAAAATTTAAAGAAAAAGGTAGCCGAAGGGCAAATTCAATCGGATACGATCATTTTTAACAATACAGTCGCGACCTTGGCCGATTGGCAACAAAAATGGAAACAGCCAGCTGGTGAGTCTTGGCTAGCACGCTATTTTTAAATAATTATCCCTTGTGAGTTGTTCCTTATTTTCCTAGCGAACAACTCACAAGGGATAAACTACAACTAATTGGTCTTCAGAATACGCTTGGTAGTACTACCCTGAGCCGTACGAATCACCATCAGGTACATACCAGGGGCCACTTCTGTCAAATCCCAGGGAAACACGATTTCTTTGTTTTGCTTAACGAAATGCAAATCTTTTACCTTCTTTCCACTCATTTCGTAAAGCTCCAGATGAACCGCGCCTAAATCCGTAAAATCCATAGCAATTTGAAAAACAGCTTGGCTCGGATTAGGAAAAACACGTATGCCCTGTGCCAATCGCTCGTCCTCAATATCGTTAACAATATCGATAGAGATATTAAAAGTATCACGAGGACTCTGAAAGCCTTCACTATCTTCGAGTGCAAACACAAATGAATCCGTATAAAAATCTCCTTCTACATTTGCTTGGTATCTTACCCTCTTGGCGCTTAGCTCTCCTTGGGTGAAGCTATCTCCTTCGTCCAGCAACAGGCCATCCAAAGTCACTTGTCCTAAATTTGGTAAGGTCTTGATGATATAGCGAATCGTCTGGTCATCATCTTCGGCGTCAGTAGCCTGGAGCAGATTTTCATCAATCAAGAAAGGAGAAGCATTGGGAAAGCTTTGTAAGCCCGTGTTCAGACTAAGCTGTGGAGCAGTATTGTCCGAAATAAGCAAACCACAAATCTCCAAAGACCAATTTAGTAATCTTCCTCCATCCAGATCGGCATTATCTTCTATGGTTAAGAGCCAATCTCCAGAACTCGTCTCGTTGGCAAACCGATTGAGTGGCTCCAGAGGAGGATAGGCGCGTTGGTCAATGGGTGGACAGAGAATATTAGGAAAGGGGCTACTATCATCCAAGCTCAGATCGAAATTTGCGTTGGCATTGTCATTACAAATTCGGTTAATCAGGATGACTTCAGTTCCTTGTGGGCTGGTGAGCGTAAAGGTCAGATCGCCCACATAGGTATGCTCTCCTCGGAGATTAATCACGTTGATATCGCTGATTGTCAGGTTTTTGGGAATGTAAACGGAAGAAAAAACAGTATTGGGCAAAACACTATCAATAGCCACCGGTACAGCAGTACTGATGATTGAGGCTCGGTTTTCAGGTTCTCCACAGTCTAAGGTCGTAAAACGAAAAGTGGGAGAATACTCCCCGCTACCACAAATATTACTCGCCCTGACTCTCCAAAAATAAGTAGTACTGTCCTCCAAAGGAGCCGGTAAGCGAAACGAGGAAGAGTCAAGTTCATCCACATTATACAATAAATCTATAAAAACAGAATCACGAGCGATCTGGATTTGATAGCTATCACTAATCTCTATATCTTCCCAATCCAAAAACGGTTGCAACAAAGTGGCCTGGGTATTATTGGTGGGTTCCAGAAGTTCAATCATGAGGTCATTATTGTTAATGACTTCCACGGTAATATCAATCTCCTTCGTACCCGTACTTGCACTACTTATGAATGGTATGGTATAAATTCCACTACTCACAGAAGCTTCCCCCGTCAAGGTAAGTTCAATTTGATCGCCCGGGCTAGCCGTGTCATTGCTCAAAGTTGCATTAATGCCCGCACTCAAATCGCCCAAACTCAAAGATACCTCCCCATCAAAGCCCCGAATGGCTCCAATATCAACCAAATAAGAAATTTGTTCGCCGACACAAAGTAATTGGTTTTCAGTTTCTGTAATAACCGTGAAATCTGGCCCACTTGCGGGAGTAATTGCTAGGTTTTCATTAGATACATCAAAGAAAATATTGTCCACAGCTTCCACTTTGATCCGTACCTGATTGGAGCTAATATCGGGAACTACTACGTATTGGAAACCATCATTGGGCGTATTTTCAGCTAGCAGAATAGGATAAGTAAAGCCTCCGTCGGTAGAAAGAAGGATATTAACCAAGCTACAATTAACTGGAAATAGATCTGTATTGGCTACCTCCCAAGTTACGGCTTGTGTACTCGCTGCCGGCCAAGTGATTCCACTCTCGTTCGGAGCAGATACCAGAAAAGGCCCCGCTTGATCTGTCACCTGAAAAGAAGTTTGGGCAAAATTAACTCCACCTTGCCCATCTCGAACCGTTAGACGAAAATTCATGGCGCGGTTAGTACTAGGTAGTGCCTCCCCAATATTTTGGGTATTGTTCAGTAAGTTATCCAAATTAGGAAAAACCCGAAAAGAATCTACTCGAGGACTGATAGAACGAAACAGAGGGCCATCACTCTCGGGATCACCAGGAGGGCCAGCCTCGCCCCGATCATATTGTTCCCAACAAAAAGTCAGTGGATCACCATCTGAATCATCACCTGTCCCCTTGAGGATAAAAGGAGTACTGATGGGAATGGTAACTTCCATCTCTGGTATTTCTACACTGGGAAATTGATTGCCGGTATTCGTGATTTGTGGACAAGGAGTATTCTCGATAAAATTTAGAATCTGTCCATAGCTATGGGTATGGAAATAATCATCGCTATTGCTTTGTATATTTTGGATGCCGCAAATACCCGCGTAGGCCATAATGGTGCTTCCACTGCCCGGTTCGTAGGCAGAAAATCCAATCCTTTGGCCATCCAAGCCACAACTCTGGGTCGTGCCATTAAACGTGTGGGTAGCACCGAATTGGTGCCCGATCTCGTGGGCTACAAAATCTACATCAAAAGGATCACCCTCAGGATTGACCAAGCCACTGAAAGCCTTAGCCTTAGAGTCTGCTCTACAGACTGCTCCAATACTAGCCAGCCCATTGCCGCCCGTAGGCGTACGGGTAAGGACGTGCCCAATATCGTAAGCATTTGATCCCAACTCGGCATCGATGGTACTCTGATTCTCCTCAATAATCAGGGAGGCGTTGCTACTCGTAAAGGGGTCAGTGCTGGGATTTTCAAAAACGATGGAGTCATTGTTGACCAGTATTAAACTCACCGAAATTTCTCGCTCGTAGATCAGACTGACCCGATTCATGGTACTGATGATAGCCTGCTGCGCATCCACCACGGCGTTGCCATTAGCGGCATTACCATCATCATGAAATTGGGTATATTCACCCGTAGCAGACACAGCCAGACGGTAGGTACGTAATTGTTCGCCAGAGCCACGAGCCGCCAACTCTCCGTCTTTATCAGTACTGGGTTTATTTTCGGATTGACTAGTGATTGATGCTTGTTTTTCAGAGAAATTTTGCTCCAATTGACAGACGGGTGTCTCGTGCTGAGTTCGTCCCAGTGCCTGATAATTTTTTTTGAAATAGCTGATATACTCCTGCTTTTGTACAGCGACTGGATCAAGGTAGTAAGTGCCCTTCTGGGCAGAGATGACCATCGCGTGAAACCCCTTGGAAGTCCAGTCAATGGCAATGGTGGCCGAGCGATCATCCACCCCACGGCCTCGAAAAGTGTACACTGCTGGTAGAGAGACTTGCAATGAAGGACTTAATAAGTTATTGGGCCAGACCTGAAAGCTTTCCCAAGAACCATCTGGCAGAGGAAGACGGAGCACCTTGCCCTCTGAAGACTTGTTGGGCACATCTTGCACCCAATTGAGCCAAGCTTGGTGATTCATCTGCAAGCTTCGGTAAAGCTGCGCAACGTTGGCACTTTTTTCCGTGCGTGCAGGGGGAGATACATCTTGCCAAATGGGGTCTTGTGCTTGGAGCAGGGAAAAACCATTGACTACTGAGAAAACGATTATAGATAAACAGCACCTAGCCCAACCAGCAAGGTTGGCTCGGTGGTTAAGAGTATGTAACCACATCATTTTGGCTCGATTGTTATAATAAGGTGAGTAGATAATTCAAATTTATGCCAAACTATTTACATTTACTACATCGGAAGGGAATAGGTTGTATCCATGTAATTTTCGAGGGCTTTTTGGGTCATATGTCGCTAGGCTAGATCAGCTTTCCTTTTGGAAGGATTGCATTAAATTACTGAATATCAAACCATTAACATTAAAATTACTTCTAGGAAAAACGCTCGGGCTGATGTTTTTGATACAATTGCAACAAGAATTGGATGAAATGATTACACAATCTTTCCAATCTTTCCTTATTATGTAAGCCATTTTTCTGTTTTTCTGAGGCCCAATCGTCATACAAACTTTCAAATCTTTTCATTTCCTGAATATCCAACCAGAGTGTACTCGAGTGTACATGGGCGGGTTTATTCTCGTGGATCAACTCCTCCACGACCAAGCGGAACTCAGCGTTCTGAAAACGAGCAGTCCAATCGGGTAAGACCGTCGTGAGCTGATAGGCAAAGAATTCCTCGGGAACTTGGCGGTCTTCGTCAGAATTTTGGACATAGAGTGCAAACTTTTCATCGTAAGCACGTACTTCGTCTTGGTCTGAGAGAAAGGCATAGACTCGATCCATCTTCTCGTGAATCTCCTGTACGGATTCATAAGCCCGCAGGCTGCGTAGCTCGATAGATTCCTCTTCGGCCAGAAAGCGAATCTCGAAGTCTCCATCACCTCTTCTTTCTACGGAATAATTCTCATACTGGAAAATAGTCGCTTTCAAGGCTTGAACCACTTGAAGGCGTTCCGCAAAAGTATAGCGTCGCGTAGATTTAAGAAAATTATGCCCCGTTTCGTCTCGCAGATAGAAACCAAACTTTTGATCTCGTACATCTGGCCTCAACAGAATATGTTCCATTTGATAAAAACCTTCACTTTGCATATTCAAATCCCTGACCAAGTGAATAAAAGCCTGTGTGCCTCGGAGGGCATTCTCGAAGCCCGTGAATTCGGCCACGTAATAATATCTCCCTTGCTCAGGATGCTGGAAGAGCAAAAAATAGTGGCTGGAATCTGTGGTCAAACTTCCCAGTCGATAATTTTCCAAATACAAAGCATGTTTCAAAAATTCGGTACTGATGAGCTTTTGTCGATAGATGACGGTCTTGGACAGTAGATTTTCTGCAATAGGTTTCTCATTATTCAAATCTGAGAGGTCAGCTTCGTCTATCCAGTCCCAATGATTTTCTATTTGTGCTCTATCTAAGCCGTAGTGCTCAGGGTCGGTTGCCTTCCACCACTCGGCCAAAGCTTCGTGTGTGCCCTCTTCTCGTATTACTTTGATATCTCTGGCCTCGAAAGTCTCAAAAATAGGCTTTCTTCTAAAAATCCTGCCTTCCTCTTGATCGTAAGTGGCATTTAATCCCAGCAGAATATTGATTTTTGCTTCTAAGCCAGCAATATTGCCCTTGGCGTGGTTGGCTTCTAGATAGTTAAAAGCCTTGGCCTTATTCTTATTAATCTCGGGAAGATTTTGTAAGAAACGAGTCTTATTCTCGACCAAAAAAGCACCAAATGCCTCTTCGTCAAAGTAGTAATTTTTCTGTGAAATAGAATATTGCCAATAAACTTCGCCGTGGATGGCTAGCAAGAAATCGAGGAAGCGATTGCGCCGCTCCGTAAAATCATCTTGCATACGGATAAGTTGTTCTAAGCCTCTCTCATAATCTTGGGTAATTTCTGTCTCACCCAATTGTACATCTCTGATTTTCGTCTCTTTATCTCTGATATACAAAGTGTGAGCCTCAGGTACTTGGTCTAGTTTCTGAGAAAAATAGGTTTGTTTTACTTGCGCCTTGAGCGAAAAAAGGTCTTTCACGTGTGCCAGTTGGGCAAGGTAATTGGCCATCGTCTGCTCAAATACCATCAGGTATCCTTTCAACTGCTTGGCTTGTGCCTTTCGCTCGGGGGTGGCAGATTCGTTTAATCCGTATTCACTAATCCCATAAATCAAGGGAAATTGATTTTGGATAGAATAATATTCCTCGAGATTGATTTGGCGACCACGGGAAATTTCTATCATATCTTCATTAGGACGATAAATTCGTTTGTTAGCAGACTGTAATTCATTGAGTTTTCGTCGGAAGCGTACCAAATCAACCTCATCATAATGGATATTCCCTTTATAAAAGCTGACCGTAAAATCTTTTTCGTTAGCTGGATGATTAAAAACCAACCGGGGGATTTGATGCCGCGCGATCACGAACTGATTATCATAGATTTCTTCTTCCACCTTCAAATAAAGATTTTTCACGCTAATCACCTCCGTTACCTGCATGATAATCTTGATTAGTTCGGAAATGACGACTTTTTCCAGCTTCGGCAACAGGTCTTCCTGCTTGATAAAACCGTGTTTCAAAACAGGCCCTTCGTAGATTTCCTGCAAAGGATAGCCCGCCTTCAGAAGTTCGTCTAAGGAGTAAAAATGCACTTCGGGGTTGAGGTATTCTTGGATTTGGAAAAAAATTTCTGCCAAAATATGCTCGATTTCCTCTACTTTATCCACCTCGATTTGCGCATAGACAGAAATATAAACGGGCTCGAGGAGTTGAATGGCCTCTACATCTTCACTTAGATTACGATTTTGGCAGAAAGTATGCCGCACCTCCTGCACGAGATTTTCTTTACGCTTGCTTGGTAGCCTTTCGTCTACATCTAAGAAAATATGGTAAAGACCGCCCAGCGAATTTTCGTGGCTCTGGGTGGGGGTCAGCCAGATATTTTTTAAGTCAGGAATACTATCCAGCATCAGTTTCCGATAATCTATCAAGGTGAGAGCATTGCTGGGCAAGATCAATTGCGGTAGGTGAAAAGCAGTTTCTGTCCTCTCTCGGCCAAATAACAAGTCTTGTATATCAAAATCAATCCGGTAAGACAAATCCGTGAGCGCGTAACAAAGTTGCTCAAGAATCGTAACTCCTGGGTCGTGCGCGTTGTAATCTGTCCAGAAAGCTCCGGTGAGTGCTTGAATATGGCGAATTCCTTCTGACTTGAGATACTCGAAATCCAAGCCCTTATTTTCAGGGCGGGTACCCGTGATAAATTCTGGCTGTGCCATGCGGTGTTGGGGTTGAAAAATGGAATTTAAGAGAAATTAATTAAAGCGTGTCTTTGAAGCCAAGGGGGGTATCCGTGCCTCCTTCTTTCAATTGTTGATTAGCTTGTTCGTTGAGCTTGCCAATGAGTTCATAAACTTCTACGAAAGTCATCTGACCCAATGCCTTAAAAATAAGATTGGCTTCCTCGAGGCTCACTTCAAATACGAGATGTTTTTGTTCTGGCATAGCATTTTATGTGATTTATATTATTATTTTCTTTCAAAAAGCTTCGTGAAAATGTCTCAACAAATTTTGTTCAAGAATTCCTTTTTTTAAGAAAACTCCCTCCCAATCGGATTAAAATTCTAGTCTAAAGTTCTTTTTTCTATCAAAATTAGGGGGAAACTCCTAGGGGTTTGCGCCTATTTACTTTCCTTAGGAAGTTTTTTAAATTGGCATGCGATCAAGATTTGTACCTATTTTCAGGTTTACAAACATATCTTAGTATTTTTTTTAGATTTTTGAAACTTTTTTATAAAATTCTACAACTTAGGGGCTGGGTAAAATTTATTTTGGTTTTATTTTTCCCTTGAACCACAAAATAGTACAAATATTGCTCTTGTCTATTACAAACCAGAACAATCAGGTCTAAACTAGGTGAGAAGCTTTCTCGCCCTACTAAGCAAGTATCGACCACTTATGCAGGATGAGTTTTTATGTTAGAACTAAGATTCAAATACAATCCTTGGATCAAGCTGGAAATTAAACATGCCTATTTCCAGCGGAAGGGGCAGGTGAATTTTCTTTTTGAGGCAGATGCGCAAACGGAGCAAATCATCCGACGGGCAGGCTTACTAACCCGTATGCAAGCCTCTGGACTTCTCCTCCTCCACGATGAGCAAAAGATAGAGGTGCTCTACCAATTTATACAAAGTGGAGAACTCAAACGCTTAGCTTTTTGGCTTTACTGCGATGATGATTATTTTTATCATTACAGCAATTTGCCCTTAGATTCTTTCCGTAAAATTCTCTATTTCACCAACACATCTAATCCCGAAAATCCCTATCTCCATCCAGGAGAACAGGTATCTGAGACTGACCTTTATCCTGTTCAATCTCCTTTTTACCAAGTAGACTTACCTCACCCAGAAAGCACCTTCAAGCTACTTAGTGCAGACCAGAAAGAGATCATCAGCCAATCGGGTCAAGAGAGCCTTACCCATCATCTGGATCTAAACAATTGCCTACCGGGCAAATACACTCTATATATTGATGAGGAGCTTAGCGAACGCTTTCTCCTCTGGCCTGCAGAGTCCCTCAGGAAGCCCATTGCCCTACTGGAATGGCATCTCCACGAAACTCTACGCAAAGACATGCAAGCGCGTTTGGAAGCATATGAACCACTACCTACTTATGTGTATGAGATGCATTTTGGTAATCGGTCTACCTTCTGGCGTTATTTTATCGTACCAAGATACCCTAGTAATGAGAGCGCATTTAGAATAGACACGGGAGAAGCTAAGGTTTCTTTCAAGGGTCCTGAGCAAACTCGTTTGGCCAACGGGAATATGGCTTTCCTGTTCGAGTCCAAAACTACACTCTCTTTACAGGAGCTATCTACATACCAATTTCAATTGATTCATCAAAAAGATACCAAAGGAAAAGAGGTCAGCCGGATCATTAAAAAATTACCGGTGCCAGGTATTTCCTCGCTTACGCCAGAGATACAGGGTGATTCCTCCAAATTGTATTCAGATATGATCGTTTATGTTTAAGTTTTAACAAATCTTTATTATGGCAACAAGACTTGCTACTCCCGGCGTTTATATCGAGGAGAAAAATGCTTTCCCCAATTCCGTGGCAGCAGTTCCAACGGCGGTACCGGCTTTTATTGGCTATACCGAAAAAGTAAGCCGCAATGGACAGACACTCATGCATCGCCCCGTTCGTATTACTTCTCTCACAGAGTTTAATAATATCTTTGGTGGAGGGTATTCGGGTAAATTCGAACTCAAAGAGAATACAGGCGGTATGGACTTTGACATTCAAGTAGCCAACAAAACTTATCAAGTGCTACCAGCGGTGAATGCTCGCTTTATTCTCTATGATGCCATCCGGCTCTTTTTTGCAAATGGAGGCAGTACCTGCTACATCGTTTCGGCGGGAAGCTATTTTCAGCCCGAGGCTCCCAAAAAGCCAACGACTACACTTAGTACTCCTTTAAGTTCTGCCACTGGTTCCAGTTTAAGTTCTTCGGCTTCTAGCTCCAGTTCTTCCAGTAGTGCTTCTGCTAGTGATAGTACTACTGGCTCAGGTGCAGGTGGAGGTACTGGTAATGGTGGAAACAGTGGATCTGGGAATAGCTCTCAAGAACCCAAACCCAATCAGATCTCCAAGAAAGCCCTTGAGGGTGGCATCCAAGCTTTGATCTCAGAAGATGAACCCACCATGTTGGTGATCCCTGAGGCCATCATGCTCGAGCAAGCTGATTGCTATGCCCTCCAACAGGCCATGCTCAGCCACTGTGGTTACAAAATGAAAGACCGCTTTGCTATTTTGGATGTATATGATGGCTACCAAGCACGTACCTACGACGAAAAAGACGTGATTACCCAGTTTCGTGAAGGAGTAGGGAATAATTTCCTGAACTTTGGCTCTGCTTATTATCCTTGGGTTTATACTTCTATCGTGCAAAATGAAGAAGTAAGCTACGAAAATATTGCTAACCTCAGTTACCTAGCCGAAGTACTCGAAAAGGAAGTAGATGAAATCGTAGAAGATAAGAAACGAGCACAGGAAACCAAAACCGAAATCGCCAAACTCAAATCCTCCGATAAGGACAAGGTGAGCTTGAACCAAACCCTCAAAACTATTAGTCCTGCCTTCAAGACAGTACTAGACAAAGTCAGAATGCAACTCAACGTGCTTCCCCCTAGTGCTGGTATGGCTGGCATTTATTCTATGGTGGATAACTCGATTGGTGTTTGGAAAGCACCTGCTAACGTGGGCTTCAACAATGTCATCACTCCCACCGTCAAGATTACCCACGATGACCAACAAGATTTGAATGTAACCGTAACGGGTAAGTCGGTCAACGCGATTCGTACTTTCGTAGGTGAGGGAACCGTGATTTGGGGCGCGCGTACCTTAGATGGCAATAGCCAAGACTGGCGCTATATCAACGTGCGTCGTACTTTGCTTTACATTGAGCAATCTATCAAATTTGCCGCAAAGGCTTATGTATTTGAACCCAATACCTCGAATACTTGGGTACTCGTTAGGAGTATGATCTCTTCTTTCTTGAATGATTTATGGAAACAAGGAGGATTGGTAGGAGCAACCCCCGCGGATGCTTACGAAGTGCTCATCGGCCTTGGCAGTACCATGACTCCCAACGATATCTTAGACGGTATCATGCGGATTACGGTGAAGGTGGCAATCTCACGTCCAGCCGAATTTATCGTGATTACTTTCCAACAAAAAATGCAGGAATCTTAAAAATTACAAATTTGCCTCCTGCTAAAATTTTCAATTTATCAAACTGTAATTTTCAATTAGCAATTCATCTTAAACTAAAAAAATATGGCAGACTCAACCGAACTTTGGCCCATTCCTAAATTTCATTTCTCCGTAGAGCTAGACGACCTGGGAGAGGTTGGTTTTCAAGAAGTAACAGGGCTGAAACTAAGCACCGAGTACATCGAGTATCGCCCGGGTAATGATCCTACTTTTGTCAAGCAAAGAGTACCCGGCCTGAAGAAGTATGAAAATATCACCCTTAAGAAAGGAGTCTTCAAAGGCGATACGATGCTCTACGACTGGTACATGGAAGTACAAACTAACCCCGAACGACGCAAAACGATCACCATCAACTTACTCGACGAGCAAGGTAGTCCCTTGATTACTTGGACAGTTATCAATGCCTTTCCAGTAAGTATTTCTGGTCCTGACCTCAATGCCGAGGGGAATGAGCTTTCCATAGAAACCATGGAACTCGCTCACGAAGGAATTGAAATGAACGCGGCTTAAATCCCTTTGAACATGATAGATCAAGTAGCAGATGATTTGATGTTTCCCTATCCTCCGGTGGGCTTTTTCTTCGATGTTCGGATCATTAGTGATGCAGGTACGCAGGATATTAAAAGTATCGGAAATGATCCTAAAAAAGCACTCAAAGGTGCTGCAAAGGTTGCCTCAGAGGCAGGATTTCAAGAGGTCTCTGGTCTTAGCGCAGAGATTAGCACCGAAACCATCAGTGAGGGAGGAGAGAATAATTTTGTCTACAAAGTGCCTAAATCAGTGCAGTACCCTAATCTTGTCTTGAAAAGAGGACTTGCTACCAAGTATTCAGATCTGGTGCTTTGGTGTGAAAAAACCATTCAACAAGAAAGCGTGGGCATGCCTATGGTCGAACCACGGATGGTTTTGTTGACCTTGTTAGATACGCGACGTATGCCCTTAGCAGCTTGGAAATTCGAGCGAGCCTATCCGGTCAAATACGAGGCAGCAGGTTTCAATGCCGAAAATAATCAACTCATCATAGAAACCATTGAGCTGGCTTATTTGCGTTTTGAGCGAGTTCAGACCGAAGCCTCGGCTATCGCAAACACTGGTTTAGGTGCTGCAGGTTCTCTGGGAGCTAATGTTTCTCCGGCTGGGTTAGGAAGTTTAGGTTGAATCTTACAAATACAAAATTATGGCTTTAGAAATCAAAGAAATGATAGTGAAAGTTACCGTAAATGAGCAAAGCCGCTCACACCAAAGGGCAAATGCTCCGAAAGATGCGCTGGATCTAAGTAACTCCAAAGATGCGATCGTGCAAGCTTGTGTCAAAAGAGTACTGGAGGTTCTCAGAGAACAGTCAGAAAGATAATCAACTCATCACCACCAACCTTGCGGAAAAACTATGGCGATCAAGCTTTGTATTTATAAATTTGAGGAGTCTAGTAGTCTCACCGATATAAGAGAAGAAGCCAAGAGTGCAGATATGCACACCTCAGGGGCTGATTTTGTTGCTACCATCAATCCAAGTACAGTTAGATTCGGCACACAGATTGATTATGGTACAGACGAGGATGGAAGCGATAAGCCGCCCGGCACGGCACACCCTCACCTTCGGTATATGGGTCATGAACCTGAGAATCTGAGCTTTAAGTTGATCCTAGATGGTACAGGTGTGATTCCGGATACGATGGCAAAGGGAGAAAGTGTCAATAAACAAATCGAGAACTTCAAAGGGGTCGTTTACGACTACGATGGAAGCGAACATACCCCGAATAGCCTCCTCATTACTTGGGGAGAAACCTTCGTTTTTGCCTGTAGGCTAAAGTCTCTGGACATAAGCTACACGATGTTTGATACCGATGGTAGCGCACTCCGAGCCGAACTTAGCGTAAGCTTCTTGGGCACCACTAAACCCGAAGAAGCTCAGGCCAGAATGAACAACAGTTCCCCCGACCTCTCTCACGTGCGTACCGTCCGAGCCGGAGATACCCTACCCTTGATGTGCCGCCGAATCTATGGGGATAGTCAGCATTATTGGGAAGTAGCCAAAGCCAATGGGTTGGTCAATTTCAGAAATCTACAACCGGGTACGGAAATTCTTTTTCCTCCTATTAAAAAGTAAAAATAAGCCATGGCTGAGCAAGAATCCATCATTTCTGACCGCACCGAAGTCGTTACTTTTAGCATTTTAGTAAATGAAAACGAGATCCCGCAGCATTATGGAGTTAATTCCATCCGAGTGGTACACGAAATTAATAAAATTTCTTACGCGAAAATTAAGCTCAACGACGGAGGCGTGGCCGAAGAACAGGAATTCGAGATTGGCAACTCCGAAGACTTTGTGCCAGGTAATAAAATTGAAATTAAACTGGGCTATGAATCTGAAGAAAAATACGTGTTTAAGGGAATCATCATTCGGCACGGCATTCAGGTGAGCCGTGCCGGCGAGCAACTCGTGATTGAGGCCAGACACCAAGCCGTGAAAATGACCCAAGGACGTAAAAATGAAGTGTTCACGGAGCAATCTGATAGTGATATCATCACTAGCCTATTGCAGAAATACGAAATCCCCAAACAAGTTGATGCCAGCGATTATACCCACCCCGAATTAGTACAGTACTACGCAAGCGATTGGGATTTCGTGCTGAGCCGAGCCGATTTCAACGGGATGCTGGTCATTCCAGACTTGGATGGTTTAGTAATCAAAAAACCAAATCTGGGCGAGAATGCAGTAGAAGAATTTATTTATGGCACTTCCATTATCAGCTTCAAGGCAGATATAGATGCCCGTGTCCAGCTACCCTCTGTGGTGGGTTACAGTTGGGATTTTTCAAATCAAGAACTCATTGAAGCACAGAGTAACCCCGGCAATGATGACCAACACCCCGGCAATTTTACCTCGCAAGCACTCTCTGGAGTAATGGGACTAGATCAATACATTTTCCAAACTCCAGCCAATATTCCCACGGCTGTATTAGACAGCTTGGCCACAGCTCGTTTACAAAAATCCAAATTAGCTTTTACCAAAGGAATTCTCAAAATTAGAGGTTTTACTGGGGTAAACCCGGGAGATATGATTTCAATTGATGGTCTGAGTGAACGCTTTAACGGGAAAATGTTCGTAGGAGGAATTACGCACCAGTTCGACCGAGAGGGCTGGTTTACAGAATTGTCTATCGGCTTGTCCGAAAATTGGTACGCCGAAGAAACCCCTCACATCGCCGCCCCGGGTGCTTCGGGCTTAGTCCCTCCCATCCAAGGGTTGAGCATTGGTATTGTGAAGCAGATCCACGAAGACCCAGATGGTAACTATCGGGTAAAAGTAGCCGTGCCCAATTTGCAAAAAGATAATGTACCCATCTGGGCACGGATGGCCAATTTTTATGCAAGCAATGAGATCGGTAGTTTCTTCTATCCTGAGATAAACGACGAGGTCGTATTAGGCTTTCTCAATCAAGACCCACAGAATCCGGTGATTCTGGGCATGTTGTACAGCAAGAAGAATAAACCCCCACTGGAGCCTGCTGATCAAAATCCTGAAAAAGCATTGGTCACGAAAGAGAAATTAACCATCCACTTTAGCGATCAAGATAAAGTCATCACGATTTCTACTCCCGGCGAAAGTGTCATTCAACTGAGTGATCAAGAGGAGAAAATCAGCATCAGTGATAAGCACAAAAACGTGGTAGAAATGTCTAGCTCAGGGATCAGCCTGACCACCCAAGGAGATGCTAAAATCGTGGCGGATGGTAACATCATCCTAGAGGCAAAAGGCGATATTGAAGCCAAAGCCACTGGGAATCTGAAAGGAGAAGGCATGGAAGTAGCCCTGAAGGGAAGTACCAAGTTTGCCGCCGAAGGAGCCATGGCCGAAGTGAAAGGCTCTGGGCAAACCACCATCAAAGGAGGAATCGTGATGATCAATTAAAAAACCCTTCGTGGTCAGCCACGAACCCTCAGGTTTATGAAATAGTAATCAAATATTCATCATAAAAACTAAACAAGAAAATCTATGCCACCTGCCGCTAGAATTGGAGATATGCATACCTGCCCCCTGGTCACTGGGGTAGTACCACACGTAGGAGGGCCCATCATCGGCCCAGGAGTGGCCACGGTATTGATTGGAGGGATGCCTGCCTCAGTAGTGGGAGATATGGCCACCTGTGCAGGACCACCCGATAGCATTGCCATGGGATCAGGAACCGTGTTGATTGGAGGGATGCCCGCCGCTAGATTGGGCGATATTACCGCACACGGAGGAGCCATCGTTGTGGGTTGCCCTACCGTTTTAATCGGATAATTCTGCTTGTGTAAAAGCACTTCTGTTTCCAGATAAAGAAACTTGTGATAAGACAAAAATTAGTACTTATGAAACACCGTAAAACTTTCTTGGGAGTAGGTTGGAAATTTCCTCCTACCTTCAACAAAACTACCAAAAGTGTAGAAATGGTTTCCGAAGATCAGGACATTCAGGAAAGCCTGAGAATTTTGCTATCTACTCGCCCCGGGGAGAGACTCATGCTCCCTGAATATGGCTGTGATACCAATGCGCTGGTTTTTGAATCTATCGACGCCAATAGCATTAGCTATATGAAAAATAAGATAGAGCGTGCCATTCTGTATTTTGAACCCAGAATCACACTGGATCAAATCGACATCCGATTTGATAATCAAACCGATGGATTATTGCTCATCAATATTGATTATACGATTCGTAAAACCAATACCAGAAGCAACATGGTCTATCCTTACTATATACTAGAAGGAACCGAGATCAAACAACTGGCTGGTTAATTGCAAACTCAACCCTTAGCAAGTTTCTAGCAAAGAAATATGAAAAGCAAAGACCCTAGCTATATCGCTCGCCACTCCGCCAGTCAAGAAAAGAGATTCTTGCCTGCACTGGATTTTGACTATGTCAAAGTGGACGAACGATCTCTAGAAGATTTGCTCTTGTTTTCTTATGGTTTGTCCAAACTCATTCAATACTACAATTCCGAAAATCAACCCGAGGGAGATTGGTCTGAATTTTTGGAAGATGAAATCGTCATACTAGCTCGTATCGCGCACATCGACCCCACGGCCATCGAGAAAAAATTCAAAAAACATCTAGACAAAGCCAATCTCTTCAAAAGCAACGCTAAGAAAATACATTATCTCGAGCAAGCCTTCCAAGATATTTATCAGGTAGCCTTGCTATTTGACGCCTGGTACGAGAAATTTAGGCAGATAGAAAATTTTGCTAATATCCAACTCCAAGCACGCGACGAAATTCGTAACTCTATCAGTAATCGCCTGAGCCCTGCCTTGGCTCGCCTGAAAGCCTACGACGAACGAGCGTCCGCTCCGGAAGCCCTCGGTCAAGCCATTGGTCTGGATTATACTGTCTTTGGAATGGCCTGGGACTTGCATTCGCCCCCAGAGGAGATTTACCCCTACGAAGGAGATAGTCTGGCGGAGAAGATACGCTACCTCACCTTTGAGTTGCAAACCTTGTTTCAGATTTTTTATGAAACGCTTATCTACATCAAAGGGCAGGCAAAATATTATTTGCATAAATCCTTCGAGCAGGATACGCATTATCCCGAAGTGGCTTTATTGCTAGCTTTCTTGAAATTGTACCAGATTCCTCAGGACAATATGAATCAATTGTCCCAGCGTTATCTGGATTTTTATTATTATCAAGTGCTCAAGCAGGCTAAAAAAAAACCTGTACACGATACCGTCTACCTGAGTTTTCAGACCAACGAAAATGCCCTTTTTGCTCAAATCAAAGCTGGGGAGGCTTTTATTGGCGGAGAATATGAAAATGGGGAAAATATCATCTACACAGCCAATGAAGACCTTTGGGTAAATAAAACTCAGGTTGAGAAATTGTATACAGTTTTTTTGGAGAGCCGAGACCTCAATCTGAGAGGAAGCGTGAAAAAACTCATTACACATATTTTTTCTAATGAAATCCCTCTAGAAGAGATCAAGCCCACCCCTAATCGGCAGGAGCAAAAGATCTATCCCGCCTTCGGAGAAAGCCAAAGCGATAAAAGTGAACACGAGAAAACCATGGTTTCCGCGGATGTGGGCTTTGCCATTGCCTCTCCCAGCCTTCTCCTTCAGGAGGGCAAACGTGAGATTTCCATTCGTTTGCAATTTTCTGATGATTCTTTCCGCTACTTACATCAATATTTGGGGGATTTGAGCTTCCTGACCCAAGATTCTCACGATGAGGTTTTTATGAAAAGCTTTCTGGAGGCTTTCCTAATCCAAATCACCAGCGACGAGGGCTGGTTTCGGGTCAGTAAGTATGTAGTCAGTCGGGAGCGAGGAGATGAGCGGGATGAAAAATACAATTGCCTCAAGGTTAGTTTTGATCTGGAGAGTAGCGACCCTCCCGTCATTGCCTATGATCCAGCCTTGCACGCGGGAAACTTCCAGACGGGCTTACCAATGGTCAAATTTGTGCTCAATAGTGATTCTTACATCTATTCATATTCGCTGCTGCGAAATCTGATTTTGGATAAAATCACCATCGATACGCACGTGACAGGGGTAAAAGACCTCGTGCTGTATAGCGACATTGGGGTGTTGAATCCTACTACGCCTTTTTATCCTTTTGGCTCTGTGCCTTCGGTCGGGTCTTATTTGATTATTGGTAAAAATGAGGTTTTTCAGAAATCCTTAGATGATCTAGAAATCCATATCGAGTGGTTTAATTTGCCTAAGCACAGCAATGGTTTTCAAGGCTACTACGAAGAATATAATGCCGATTTAGATAATACTTCTTTTGAGGCACAGCTTTCTATTCTGGATGAAGGAAGATGGAAACCAGAAAACCCTCAAAATCAACAACGCTTCAAATTATTTCGCACCGTACAGAATGGCTTCAATTTTTCGGCAAAGAATGGCAACGATGAAGAACAGGAAAATGGCAAAAACGGCAACGGCGGAGGAAATGGGAATGGAAATGGAGGGTCAAACGAACCCCGTGAGCAACCACAGCCCAATGGTAGATTAAGTGACCAAACCCAACTCAACCACGTGGATATTGTCAAGATTAAGCTCCCTCCCAATTATAAAGATATCGGAAAACCACTTCAATACAGCAATACCGTACAAAGAGGATTTATCAAGTTAGAACTTTGTAGCCCGGGCGTGGCTTTTGCCAGTACCATCTATCCGGCGGTACTCTCCGAAATCGTGATGGAAAATGCTCGTAATGGCCTGATTCAAAATGTAAAAAGAGGATTCTCTGGGAAAAATGGCAAGAGAATGCCCAACCCTCCTTATATTCCTCAGATCAAATCCCTGTCCCTGAATTATAAAACTTCTTCGGTTATTTCTCTCAAAGAACGCTCGATCAAAGGAGAAAAATCAGACCGCAGAGGCCAGTTTTATCACATCTATCCTTTCGGGGATAATTTGGTCTATCCAGATAAGTCCAAGCAATTTACGCCTTTACTCCCCGAACTCAATTATGAAGGGGCACTCTTAATCGGGCTGAACCACGTTAGTGTTCCACAGACGGTCTCCATCCTTTTTGAGATGCAAGATGGCTATACCAACACCTCAGAAGATCATCCACCCGTGATCGAATGGAGCTATCTCGTGGATGACCAATGGCTTCCTCTTTCTGAATCAAAGATTCTGAGAGATGATACGCAGCAGTTTATCAAGACAGGAATTATATTACTAGAATTACCCCGTGATCTTAAAAATAAAAACACGATCCTAGACCCAGCACTATACTGGCTGCGCGTAGCCGTGGTCAATCACATAGAAGTAACCTCTCGGATTGTGAGTATTTCTACCCAAGTATTAACGGCTAGTCTGAAAAATCTGGATGAAAAGGACAATCACCTGAACCAAGCCTTACCTGCTTTTAGCATTAGTCGCTCGGTCAGTAATATTCCCGGTATACAGCGTTTGATCCAACCACTTCCTTCCTTTGGAGGGAAACCTGCCGAGACTTCCAAACAATTTTATACCCGTGTGAGCGAACGCCTAAGGCATAAGCAAAGGGTAGTCTCTGCCTGGGACTATGAAAGATTGATTCTAGAGCAATTTCCAGAAATCCAAAAAGCGACCTGTTTGCCCAATATGAGTAGCGAGAAAATGAATCAACCCGGGAGCGTACTCATGGTGGTAAAGGCTTATCCCCAAGCCAGCCAAACACGTAGCCTCGAGCCCAAGGTGAGTAGCGAGATACTCTACCGGATTCGAGATTATCTCCAACAGTACCTCTCCCCTTTTGTCCATCTAGAAATCCGAAATCCCAGTTACGAACGCGTGCGCATCATTTGTGCTGTGCAATTAGCCAAGGGATACAATTATGGTTTTTTCGTGCAAAAACTTAATGAAGACATTAACAAATATCTATTGGGAGATATTCTGAAAGTTACCCAAACTCAGGAACTAGGAGGCAAAGTCAATATCTCGGATGTACTGAGTTATCTACGTACCCTACCTTATGTAGATTTTATTACTAAATTTTCCATGATTCAAATTGCCCAAGATCCAAGCGGCAAATATGTATTGCTAGACACAGCACGAGAAGATGACGCAAAATCCTTCTTGCAAGCTACGAAACCTTGGGCCACGCTGATTCCTGCCGAAGAGCATCAAATCAGCATTCTTGATGAAAAAGAAGAAATCAAATCACACCAAGCTGGTATTGAAGACCTTGAGTTAGGAAATGATTTTATTATTGAAGATTAAAAAATTGCTCATTGTAGCTTACGCTTCTATAAGTTGCAATGAGCCAATTTGCAATCCCCAAAAAAACACGCAAATCTATGGCCTTACAAAACCGAGAGACGCTCAAAAGCTTTTTCCGTAAGGGGAGAATGCCCTCCGAGGGACATTTTAATGATCTGATCGAGTCTATGATTAATCGAGTAGACGACGGCATGTCTAAAACCATCGACGACGGTCTGATGCTCTCGCCCATCGGGACTTCTCAAAAACTGATCAGCTTTTTTAAGAGTATTGAAGAAAAAAACCCAGCCTGGAGTATCGAAGTAGATAGCGGTAATGCTCGCCTAGACATTAACAACTATCTGGGCGAAAGCGTAGTTTCTCTGACCAGCGAGGGGCAGGTAGGCATCAACAATCGTCAGCCACACTATGAACTAGATGTTAAAGGAATCATCGGGCTCATGGGGCGCATTGGTACATATCAACAAGGAAAAATACTGGCCGATGGTAAATGGCATCCCGTGATTAGGGGTCTGAATGGTTGTCATGCCCTCGAGATTGTCGCTGGCATCGGTAAAAAGAAAACAGGTAAATACGCGCTCATCCACGCGCAAGCCCTCAGTACTTATGGAAAATCACGCAACAAAATTAAAATAAATCAGGCCTATTACGGCGTAAGGTGTAATAAAATAGAACTACGCTGGACAGGAAGTACCTACGATTATCACCTCGAGATGCGTACCCGTTGTAGCTACGGGGGTGATTATTACGTGCGGTATTATATCTCCCGACTTTGGTTTGATGAATTCATGGACGATAGCATTGCTTTTGAGTAGGTATTTCCCCTGCTGCGCTCCAAACCTGATATTTAAACTCTTTCTGCTTTCCAAATGTATTAGTAATAGTAGAAGCTAAAGGGCACCGTTGTACCATTATCCAGAGACCTTCCAAACAAAACCTCGGAAGTAAACGGCTCACCCACCACAGACAACTACTTGAAAAGCATGCAGAAAGAAATCATTCAACAAGCCAGTGCTTGGTTACAAGAAGCGGAAGTATTAATCATCTTAGCGGGAGCGGGCATGAGTGCCGATTCAGGTATTCCTACCTACAGAGGAGAAGACGGTAGCTGGGGAAAATGGGAGAAAGATTTTAATCGCCACATTACCGACATTATGACCCCTCAGTTTATCCAAGAAAATCCCATTTACATGTGGAAACGCTTCAGCCGAGGCTATGATCATGTCAAAAATATTCAGCCCCATGCTGGCTACTATACCTTGTTAGACTGGATAGAAAAATTCCAATTAGCATATTTTGTACTTACCTCTAATGTGGATGGGCAATTTCATAAAGCTGGCTTCGAAGCCGCACGGATTTACGAAGTACACGGAGCAGGAGGCTTCTTACAGTGTACACGCCCTTGCTGGGACAAAGTGTGGCAATCAGATTATTCCGTCTATCATTATGTAGAAGCACTTCACGCAGAAAATCTTCCCACCTGCCCAAATTGTGGTAGCCTGGTACGGCCTAATGTTTATATTTTTAGAGATAAAACCTTCGTGGATACCCGTATCAAAGCCCAAAAGCGACGCTACGAACGTTTTTTGGAAGCAAATCAGCATAAATCCATCCTCTTGCTAGAAATTGGTTCCGGTCCTACCATCAAAACCATCCGATATCATACGAATCGTCTCATCCGAAAATACACCGCCAAAGCCATTCGGATCAATTTACATCATCCCGAAATTCCTCACCCTCATGTATCCCTACCCTTCAGTGCCTTGGAAGCACTCGCTCAGATAGAATCGTCTCTAATTTCTGATGATTAAATTTTCAACCAGAAATCCTTGCTTTTTGCTCCTCCTAGAAGGATTTTGCTAAAAATCACTAGCTATTGTGTTTTTTTTTAGCGAGAAGCTTGTATATCTTATTTGGATTTGCTAATTTTGTTGTCAATGCTTACTTTGCTTACCAAATGAGCAATTGGTCTTAGAAAACCATACCTCAAATCAGGAAAGTGGGGGAATACAAGACTTTTCACCTTCATTCTAAAAATTCGTCGGATATGTATTTTAATAAAAATTTAAGACACTTAAGAAAGAAAAAAAGTCGCTTGACCCAAGAAAAATTAGCCAAAGCCTTGGGGCTAACTCGTAGCGTCATTTCTTCTTATGAAGATGGTCGTGCCGAACCTAATATCACGACCTTGATCCGAATCTCAGAGTTCTTCGGTGTTTCTATTGATAATCTGACGAATTTAGACTTGGAAAATGTAGACGAAAAGCAGGTCGAGTACCAAAGACAATTGGAAACCTATGCCTCCGCCCGAAACCTACAAGTAAGTACGGTTTTGACCGACCAAGACAACCAACGTTTTATCAATCTTGTACCCGAGAAAGCCTCTGCTGGTTATACCAGTGGCTACACTGATGCAGAATACCTAAAAGACTTACCTGCTTATCAGCTTCCCTTCTTGTCTAATGGCAAAACCTATCGCGCCTTCGAGATCACCGGAGATTCTATGCTACCACTCAAAGATAAAAGCATCGTGATCGGTGAATACGTGGAAAACCTAGAAGATATTAAACACGGACAAGTGTGTATCGTTGTCTCCAAAAACGAAGGAGTTGTTCTCAAGAAAGTATATAATCAAATCGTTGAGAGAGGAACTTTGCTTCTGAAATCTTCCAATGTGTCTTACCGCCCTTACGAATTAGATGTGAAGGAAGTACTCGAGGTCTGGCGATTTACAGCACACATCAGCCACGATTTTCCCGAAGAGTATGATCCCTCGGCCGATCTTAGACAGGCTTTTGCCAGAATGGAATATGAACTGCTAGATCTGCGAATGAACCAAATTGCGCAGGAAAGTAAATAGTAAATAATTACTGAACGTTTACATTCAGCTCTCGCAGAGTTTACTGATGCCTCAAAATGTATAGCTCTCCATGAGCACACTTGATAAGAGACCACGCCCATCTCTTAATTTTGTGAGGATAATCTCTTTCTTTGGCTAGCTCATTCGTCTAGTCCCAAAAAGCTTTCTATTTTTGCTTGCCCAAAAAGCAAAATCTTATGCACTCGAAAAAACAGCCCATTGGGGTATTTGATTCAGGACTAGGAGGTTTATCCGTTTGGCAAGAACTGGTGAAAATCTTACCCCACGAAACTTTTATCTACTACGCTGATCGCCTAAACTGCCCCTATGGCGCAAAAAGCCCAGAAGAAATTATTCAGTTGACCGTCCAAATCACCGATTTTCTATTAACACGCAAGTGCAAACTAGTAGTTTTAGCTTGTAACACCGCTACAGCAGCCGCTATCAACTACCTGCGAGATCATTATGAAATTCCTTTTGTAGGAATGGAACCAGCCATCAAACCAGCCGCTTCACAGTCACAAACCAGTAAGGTAGGTGTACTGGCTACGCAAGGCACCGTAACTGGAGGGCATTTTCAAAGAACTCGCCAACGCTTTGCGCAACACGTGGAGGTTTTCACGCAAGTTGGGGAAGGTCTGGTAGAATTAGTAGAGAACGGGAAGAGTAGTAGTCCCGAAGCGAGAATTTTACTTGAGCAATATCTACGGCCCATGTTAGTGCAGGGAATTGACCAACTGGTACTAGGCTGTACCCATTATCCCTTTTTTATACCATTGATTGAGGAAATCACACAAGGGCGAGTACAGATTCAAAATCCTGCCCCCGCGGTGGCGAGACGCGTTCAGGAAGTATTAAGGGAGAATGGTTTACTAAATAATGCATCAAGTGACCCATCTTATCTCTTTTTTAGCTCGGGGGCGGAAGGACAACTGCGTAGTTTTGTAGAACAATATTATCAAGATCACCCGCGCCGAGCGGCTTTTGTTTGGGAATCACTAGAAATAAAAAATTAAAGTACGAACAGAGCCCTGCCGAGAAATCAAAAAACTAATAACCAGTTACACTTCTAGCCTTGGCTAAAATTTCCCGATGATCAAAGGCCATCTCCTGAATAGCATCTAAATCTACCCACTCGGCGTGTTCTGCATCATCCGCGGCTTGCACTTGGCAATCCTTCATATCAACTGTGGCGTAGAAAGCCACCGAAACCGTCCAACCACGTGGGTCCCGTCCTGGTTTGCTAAAAACGGCTAATTGCTCCATAACCACTTGATCTACCCCCGTTTCTTCGGCTAATTCTCTCTGAGCTGCGATTTCCACGGTTTCCTGCTCGTCTACAAAACCCCCGGGCAAGGCCCACAGACCTTGGAAGGGAGCCTTTGCCCGCTTAATGAGTAGCACTTTTATCTCTTGGTCTGCTGTTCGCCCAAAAATTATACAATCAACGGTCAGCGCAGGTCGTGGATATGGGTAAGTGTATGTCATTTAATGTTTATATTTGAATTTGATAGGAAAGCTTACTCTCAGAGTTGAAATATATAAAAAATGAAAGATAGATTTTTTCTTAACCCTAAAATATTTTTGAGGCAAATTCTTCCCCTACTATGGGGATTGAATTTAATGGCTTGTGCGGACTCTCCTTTGAGTTTCAGGGAATTAATTGCTGGCCAAAATGGGAAAGTATGGCGTTTGACGGACATACAGCAGGATGGTATCCATCTCGACGTGTCAGGTTGTTTGGCTGATAACCGACTTGCTTTCCAGCCAGATGGACGCTTTATTCTGAATCTAGGGATTAGTAAATGCAACCCCGAAGAGCCAGATGTATTTCAAAGAAACTGGGTGTTCAACGAAGCAGAAACTTATTTGTTATTGAGTGATGATCCAAACAATAATTCACTGGCTACTAGCTATGAAATCATTCAATTGAGTGAATTATTTTTAGAATGGCGTTATGCAGTGGTTCAGAACGGCAGAGCAGTCATTATCCAAGAGCTTTGGGAGCGCGAATAGGCGGTTAGATCATAGAAAAAATCAAAGCTCAGGCCCTGTGGCTTCTAAAAAACTCTCCTGATTGTTGCGAGGATTTTTAATTTCTTTGCTGATAGGATGAATTTGCATCCGTTCAGCAGGATAGGGTGCTAGCAGGTCAAGAACGTCTGGAAGTGGTAAAGTTGATAACCAAGCTTTCTCCTGAGCTGGATCGAGAATCACGGGCGAGCGATGGTGAGGAATCTTGGCTAGTGCCTCATTGGCTACGGTGGTAATAATAGAAAAAGAGTAGCGTAATTCGCCAGTGGCTTGATTAAGCCATTCGTCCCAGATACCAGCCAAAGCAAAAAGATTTTCTGGATGATCCAGATAAACTAGGTGTGGTTTATCCAATTTTTCTTTTGTAGTACCTTCTACAAAACAGTTGACAGGCACGAGGCAACGCTGAGAGCGAATCGGTTTTTTGAAAGAAGGCTTATCTACAATGCCTTTTTCACCTTGATAATCTCGCTTATTTTCTTTGTTGAAATTTCCTTCGCTGCGAGCATTGAAGAGATACATAGGTTTTTTGGCCCAATAGGGAGTAAGGCCAAACTGAAAAAGTTGTATCTGGTCTGGAGCCTGGTTGGTAATCACGGGGGCTAGTGTGCCCGGTGAAATATTGTAGTGGGGCTGAAAATCTCGAGTGCCTGTGGCTTCGGCCTCGAAGCGTGTTTCTAAGGTTTGCATTCTTTGGAAGAGCATATATCTACCGCACATAGTTTTGTCAATTTTTATTAACAATTCTTACTTTTTTAGTAATTTACAAATGTTTCACCAAAAAGCAAAACCCAGGAAATGCCTTCGCTAAGTCAATGTCCTAGTTTTTTGGTCGATTGATAAGCACTTTTGAAAATATTTTGTAAAAGCTTTCGGCTCGGTGCAAAGTTTGCAATAGCTATGATTTAGCAGCTTATATTGAGCCCAAAGAACCCAAAAATTGAAGCCTCATTGGAAGAACTCATTGAGATTATCAGAACGCAGGGAGAAGCGATTCACATGACGGTGAATACCCCTTTTTTGATGGATGACCCAGAAAAGGTCTGGTTTATTGATCAGGGGCAGATAAATATCTATACCGTCAAATTGGTGAATGGCCAGCCAGAAGGGAAGCGTTTTTATTTTTTTAAAGCAGAAGCGCAAGAACTGCTGATGGGGATGGATTTTTCTCAATCTTCTGCACAAGTAGGATTTTCGGCAGATGCCACGGAAGAAACTACGGTCTACGCCATCGATTTGGCCCGTCTCAAATCCTTTTTAGAATTAGATTACCTAAGAAAAGATGTCATCCGCTTGGTAAGCAAGTGGATTGAAAATTTGCTCTATGGAATTTCTGAAAATGCGAATCATCCCAATATTCAAGCAGATGTACTCATTAGCGCAGGAGAGAGATTGATTCTCAGAAAAGGAGAAGCGATTTCATCTCAACGAAAATTAGTGTGGGCCAAAATCAGCGCCGCCAAGCTCTCTGCCGTCAATATCAATGGACTCGGAGCCATCACGCTCAATGGTCAAGACGTCTTACTGCCCGTGAGTCGTCGCTCTTTTCTACAATCTTCTCGAAACGTGGGGATGCTTTTTTTAAATTCCGAAGAAGCATTACTCCAAGAAGCTGCTTGGCACGGCATCCGAGCCCTAGACGATACCATTCTACAGCTAGAAAAATCCGAAATTGAGCTTGTACAAAGAAATGAGGAAGCCCGACTGCGTGAAAAGTACGAAAACCAATTTCAGCGTACAGAGCAAAGCCTCAAAAATGTTCAGGCCATTCTCAATAAAGATATTGCCGATAAATACGCGGACAGTCTGGTTGTGGAAACCGATAACGCGCTCTTCAATGCTTGCCAAGTGGTAGGTAGCAGGCAAGATGTCCGTTTTCAACCTCCCGTAGAAATGAGCGAGATAGACCCACTCGGTGATATTACGCGTGCCTCTAAGGTTCGTTACCGAGAAGTCCTTTTGAAAGAGGACTGGTGGCAACAAGACAGCGGCTCTTTGTTAGGTTTTAGAGCGGAAGACGGAAAACCAATCGCTTTGATGCCCGTGAAAAATCAAAGCTATGAAGCTTATGACCCGCAGACCAAGCAAGCTTTTGACATTGATGAAGAGAACGCTGGCCTCATTGACCAAGTAGCTTACACGTTTTACAAGCCTTTCCCGGAGAAAAAAATTAAAGTCTGGGACTTGCTACGCTTTGGAATTTTTAAAGATCAACAAGACTTTTACTTGTTGATCGCAATGGGGTTTGCGGCTACTTTGCTTAGTTTAACCACTCCTATTCTCACGGGGATGCTTTTTGATTATGTGATTCCAAATGCCAGTCGTTTTCAAGTATTTCAAATTGGTTTGGCCTTATTTGTCTCCTTAGCTGCTTTCGTGCTGTTTGAACTGACCGAAAGCTACGCCTTGTTGCGCATCGAGACCAAGATGGACCATCGCCTGCAGGCCGCCGTGTGGGATCGCCTCTTGAATTTACCTGCTTCTTTCTTCAGGCAATATACGACGGGTGATTTGGCGGATCGAGCCATGGGAATTAATGAAATTCGCAAAATGCTTTCGGGCATTGTCGTAACGAGTATTTTGGGAAGTATCTTTTCTTTGCTGAATTTTTTCCTGCTGTTTTATTACAGCTGGGTCTTGGCCTTGGTAGCGAGTGCCTTGGTGCTCGTGCAAATTTTGTTTATTTATCTCTTAGGAAGGTGGCAGGTTTCTAAGGAACGCGTAGCGATGGAATACGAAGGAAAGACTCAGGGTATTGTGTTACAATTGCTGACTGGAATTTCTAAACTTCGGGTTACGGGCACAGAAATACAAGCTTTTACGCACTGGTTGAATTACTTCAGCCGTACCAAACAGTATGCTTTTCAGGCTTTGCATATTCAGAATATTCAGACCGTGATTAACTCGATCACACCGATCATTTTTGCTGCGGTCATTTATACCACCATGATGCAAACGGGAGAGTTTCAGGATATTTCTACGGGAGAGTTTCTAGCTTTTAATGCAGCTTATGGAGCATTTACGGCTTCGATGCTGGCCATGAGTGCGGCTTTGGTTACGGTTTACGAGATATTTCCGATTTATGATCGTACCCGCCCGATCTTGGAGACTTTGCCCGAAACGGATAGTGCTAAAGTAAATCCGGGCCGCCTTAAGGGAAAGATAGAGGTGAGCCAAATCAATTTTCGCTATGAAAAGGAGAGTCCGCTGGTGCTTCAGGATGTGAGTTTTAAGCTCGAGTCTGGTGATTACGTGGCTTTTGTGGGGCCTTCGGGTTCGGGCAAATCCACGATGGTGCGTTTGCTCTTGGGTTTTGAGAAACCCGAAGCAGGGACGATTTTTTATGATGAGCAAGATTTAGGACGTTTGGACATCCGTTTGGTACGCCGGCAAATTGGCACCGTACTCCAAGATGGGCAATTAACGCCTGGTGATATTTACTCGAATATTGTGGGTTCTTCTCCTCATCTTACCGTTCAAGATGCTTGGGATGCTGCGAAGCTGGCCGCGCTAGATGAAGATGTCAAGCAAATGCCCATGGGCATGCATACGATTATCAGTGAGGGCAGTTCTACCTTGTCAGGAGGGCAAAAACAGCGACTTTTGATTGCTCGTACCCTTGTTCACAAACCTCGCATCGTGATTTTTGATGAAGCCACCAGTGCCCTAGACAATCGTACCCAAGCCATTATTACAAATAGCCTCAACAAGTTGCAAGCGACTCGGGTCGTGATTGCCCACCGCCTGAGTACGATCAAAGATGTGGATAAAATCTTTGTGTTTGATCAAGGGCGCATCGTGCAAAGTGGTACTTATGAAGAGTTAATGTCGGTAGAAGGTGCTTTTAAAGATTTGGCCGCAAGGCAGATTGAGTAGAATTTTGTATATTTATTCCAAAATGGCTCAAATTCATGCAGGAAAAATATGTAAATCCTTTCACCGACTTTGGTTTTAAGAAACTCTTTGGAGAAGAGGCCAGTAAGGACTTGTTAATTGACTTCTTGAACCAACTCCTACCGCAAAGGCATCAAATCAAATCTCTGACCTATACCCGCAATGAGCAATTAGGATCAACTGATTTGGATCGTAAGGCTATTTTTGATCTTTACTGCGAGAGTCAATCCGGAGATAAATTTATCGTAGAGCTACAAAAAGCAAAGCAAAATTTCTTTAAAGATCGCAGTCTTTTTTATGCCACTTTTCCGATTCGAGAGCAAGCTCAGCGAGGCGATTGGGATTTTGAGCTAAAAGCTGTTTACACAATTGGTATTCTGGATTTTGTCTTTGATGAACACAAACATACCCAGAAATATATGCACCGAGTGCAGTTGATGGAGGTAGAAAGCAAAGAGGTATTTTACGATAAGTTGACTTTTATCTATTTAGAAATGCCTAAGTTCAACAAAGAAGAAGCCCAGCTCCAAACCCAATTCGACAAATGGCTTTATTTTATCCGACATTTATCTCAGCTAGACCAAATCCCCAAAGCTTTACAACAAAAAATCTTCGAGAGAGCCTTCGCCCTAGCCGAAATAGCTCGCTTCAGCCCGGATGAGCTCCAAAAGTATGAAAGCAGTTTGAAATACTACCGTGATCTAAAAAACGTGATCGATACTTCGTTTGAAGAAGGTTTAGAAGAAGGAGCTGAAAAGACAAAAAAAGCGATCGCATTAGAAATGATAGAAGAGGGCATCTCTCTGCAAACCATAGCTAAAATCACCAAGCTGAGTATAGAAGAAGTAAAAAAACTTCAAGCGAGAAAATAATATTTTGATAAGAAATGTTTTATCAAAAAGCTGATCCAGTCAAGGCAAAACAAACCTTCCCGATCCCCAAGACCCGGAAGGTTTGATCAACTAAATATAATACAACCACCCAAATTGATCCTCAGCCTCTCCTCGGCAGAGGTCTACCAAGTATTTCTTGGCACGTAAGCCAAAGCCATCTGCTTGCATCGGTGGGAGTTGATAGTCCGTTTCTTCGTGGCCGATCGTCTCAATCGGAGTAACGGTCGCGGCAGTTCCTACGCCAAAGGCTTCTTGCAAGGTTCCTTTTTTTAAGGCTGCTATGACTTCATCCACAGAAACAGGGCGCTCCTCCACGATGTAACCCCAATCCTGAGCCAAAGTCAGCATACTCTTGCGGGTAATGCCGGGCAGAATGGTATCGCTAGCCGGCGGCGTGATTACTTTTCCATCTATCACAAACATCACGTTCATCGTGCCAGACTCCTCGATGTATTTATGCTCCTTGGCATCTGTCCAGACCAGTTGATGATAGCCTTGCTCTTGAGCCAGACGGGCTGGGTAGAGCGAGGCCGCGTAATTACCAGCCGTTTTTGCAAAGCCAACCCCTCCGGCGGCGGCACGTACGTAATGCGTTTCAATTTTTACTTTCACGGAGCCACTGTAATAAGCACTGACCGGACAAGTGAAAATCACGAATTTGTAAGTCTCTGAGGCTTGCATTCCTATAAATTCATCGGAAGCAAACATAAAAGGACGTACATAAAGCGTGGCTCCCTCCACTCTGGGAACCCATTCTTGATCCAATGCTAACAGGCGAGTCAATCCGCCCATGAATACTTCTTCGGTCGGCTCGGCCATACACATTCTTTGGGCAGAGAGAGCCATTCGCTTAAAATTTTCCTCAGGGCGGAATAGTACAACTTTGCCTTCGGTGGTACGGTAAGCCTTCATTCCCTCGAAAATGGACTGTCCATAATGTAAAGCCATCAAGGCCGGGGTCAGGGCGATGGTAGCATAGGGCGTGATTTGTAAATCTTGCCATTGCCCCTGCTGGTAGTCAGCGGTAAACATGTGATCGGAGAAAATCCGACCGAAAGGCAAATTTTCAAAATCTACGTCCTGGATTTTGGATTGCGCGACGGTTTGTATACGAATGTCTTGGGTGTCTATCATGGAGCTGTATCTTAAAGGGTAAACAATTATCACTTAGGAATATGGATTGAAATAGTAGAAAAGAAGCATTATACACGCGCTTTCCAAGGAATTTCTTCTACCTCCAACTCTTGATGCATCAGCCGGCAAAGCACAAAAAGATAATCCGAAAGGCGATTCAAATACATCAAAACCACTTCTGCTACGAAAGCCTCCTCGCTCAGGGCGACTACCTGCCGTTCGGCTCGTCGGCATACACAACGTGCCACGTGCCCAAAAGAAATCGCTGTGTGCCCTCCTGGCAGAATAAAATTACGCATTTCTGGCAATTTTTCATTCATCTGATCGATTTCTTTTTCTAACAATTCCACGTCAGATTCACGAATATCAGGGATTTTGATCTTGGTTTTGGCAGGGTCTAAGGCCAAAGAGGAGCCAATGGTGAACAGGCGATCCTGAATTTCTTTTAAGAAATCTTGGCGATCTTGATTCACTTCTTGGTCTTTTAGCAAGCCTAGGTAAGCGTTTAACTCATCTACGCTTCCGTAAGCATCAATGCGAAGATGGGCTTTGGAAACACGGGTTCCCCCCAATAAAGAAGTTTGTCCTTCGTCTCCGGTCTTCGTGTATATTTTCATGGAGCTTTTCTTTCTAGCAAAAATATTAAAAAAATAATTTAAAATAGCAGTTTTGCAATATATCCTGTAATTCGCAGTACAGAGATTATTTTATAATTTCTTTCTAACTTACGAGAAAAATATATTTGGAATATTTACCGAAAAACTTTCCTACCCGAAGAATGTTTGTGGTGAACGGTTAATTTAATCTCACAGAGGCTCAGGTCGGGTAATTTCCAGATTCTTCTCGTCTGTTTCTACCAAGCCATCTCGCAGGCGAATAATGCGATGTGCATAATGGGCAATATCTTCTTCGTGCGTAACCATAATGATGGTATTGCCTCGCTGATGCAGTTCGTGAAATAAGTCCATGATTTCATAAGAAGTCTTAGAATCCAGGTTACCAGTTGGCTCATCTGCCAAGATAATACTGGGGTCATTCACGAGCGCACGCGCAATGGCCACCCTTTGGCGCTGCCCTCCGGAGAGTTCATTGGGTTTGTGTTTGTAGCGATCGCCCAGACCCACATTTTTGAGAGCCTGTAAGGCTTTTTCTTCTCGGTCAGCTTTGCCATAACCTGCATAGATGAGGGGCAAGGCCACATTATCAAGTGAAGTATTTCGGGGAAGGAGGTTAAAAGTCTGGAAAACAAAGCCAATTTCTTTGTTACGAATCTCGGCCAGTTCATTTTCATCCAGATCACTTACGTCTTTATTGTTAAGCACATAGGTGCCACGGGTAGGAGTGTCTAAGCAGCCGATGATGTTCATGAGGGTAGACTTACCAGAGCCGGAAGGCCCCATAAAAGCCACATACTCTCCTCGATTGATTTGGATGGAAATGGATTTGAGCGCGTGCACCTTTTCGGTACCCATCACGTAGGTTTTGGCAATTTCTTGGGTTTCAATGACTTTTTCCATGAAAGGCAAAAAATTAATGGTCTATGGTTTATTAAGGTTTTCTCAAATATACAAATTAATTTGAGAGAAGATGGGAAGATGATTTACAGAAAAGAAAAAGAGCAGAAACTGAGATTTCTGCTCTTCAAAAATACGTGTGTCCTTACCTTAGGAAATTTCAATTTGCTTGGGTGGCTGCGGTTTGGCTTCTTCTTTTTTGGGAATTTGTACTTCCAAGACACCATTTTCGTACTTCGCTTGGATTTTTTCGCTATCTGCACTCTCGGGCAGCGTAAAGCTTCGTCGGAAAGAGTGATAAGCAAACTCACGGCGAGAATATTTCTCGTTTTCTTCCTTATTTTCTGCTTTTCTTTCGGAAGTAATGGTCAGAAGATGATTGTCCAAATTGATTTTGAAATCACCTTTTGCCATACCCGGAGCGGCCATCTCGACGGTAAATTGGTCATCGTCTTCTTTGATATTCACCGCAGGGAGCGTGGTGTTGGTGGACGAGAAGTTTTGATTGCGCCAATGGCCCAGTTCTGTGTTAAGAAAGTCATCAAAAAAATTAGTAAAACCTGGGAATAAGCTTGAATTTGATCTTGTAAGTGCCATAGTTTAATCAATTTTAGGGTGAAACATTCAAATTAATCTTGATTTATTAAGCACTGAGCAAGCCAAATACCAATCGTTTTTTTATGACATTTTGTCTCTCATTCTTATTTTTAGACTCGCAAAGATGACATTTTGTCTTTTTCTAGCAAGTAAATTTTGGCAGAACAATCTTCTCACTCGTACGTGTGTCTCCAAGTAACCTCTCTAAATAGTATATTCATACAAAAAAGAATCCTGCACACGATCTTCTAGCTCCAGGTGGTTTTTTAAGGTTTTGACCCTTTTGAAACCGCATTTCTCCAAAACTCTCTGCGAAGCCAGATTCAATACAGCGCAGGTAGCTTCTAGTTTTTGAATGCCCTCCTGCTCGATCATATGTTGCACGAGTGCTAAGGCGGCCTCGGTTGCGTAGCCTTTTTGCCAATGATTAGGATTTATAATATAGCCCAAATCTGCTTGCTGAGGAATTTCTGGATGAAGATTAGAACCTATTCCCCCGATCAAGGCTCCACTACTTTTTAGGATGATCACCAACTCGAAGGCCCTTCTGGGATTTCGTCGGCTTTCCTCAATGGCTTCTTTGACAAAAGCCTGCGTTTCTTCCTCTGTATTTGCCCCCCACTTTTGGAAGATTAGAATTTCTCCGTTGGCGGAATATTCGTGTACCGCTTTCCAATCCGTGTATTGATAGTCTCGCAGGATCAGACGCTGGGTTTCTATGATAAGCTGAATGCTAATTTTCACTTCCGACTTCCTTTTCATACCTGCGCTGAAAATCTTGGAATTTACTCGGCTCCATCAAAACCTGCAGCTTTTCCAGCGCATCTTTTGCGTAAAAATCCAGTCCCATTTCTAAGGCCGCAAACACATAGGCTTGCAGTAAATCCACCGATTCGGCATTATCTCTGACGCCCTGCACGAGTACTTGGTAAGCTTTTTCGGTATTTTTTTCTTGGGTTTGGTAGAAATTAGCTGCGGCAAGAATGACTGCTTTTTGGTAAGGAGCGGCGGCCAATGCTTGGGCATAATGCTCACGTGCTTGCTCCTTTTGACCGAGTTTTTCGTAAGCTACCGCCAAGAAATAAGGTTTTTGATGTTGGTGAATGCCCAATAGAGGCATTTGGTTGATATTTTCTAACATTTGACGATAGTTCGCTTCGGCCAGCCAAAGTTGAAGCTTGGCAAAATTCCATTGAGATGCTACATGAGGATCATCGGTTTTGGCCTCCGCCAAATCTTGATAAATCGTTTCGGCGGCTACTAACTCGTTCTTTTCCAGATAGTAATCGATCATTTCGGCAGCAGCTTTGATCTTGAAATCCGAAGGGGGAATGGCCTGAAAAACCCCTTCCAACACCGAAGCCGAGAGAAGATTTTTACGATAGTGAATAAAATTATAGCCGTCCATCTCGTCTGCTAGCTCAGTGCTATCTTGCAAAACCCGAAGCACTCGGCCTGCTTGGCGAATCAGCTCAGGGTCACCTGCTTCGTTTTGATAAATGCTCAGCCAGAGTGGAATGGCTTCCTCAAAATTACTGGCTTCACTCAGGGCAATCGCTTTGTAATAATAAGCGAGTTCGTTACCGAGCTGGATGGCCTTGTCCAGATAGGCGACCGACTTACTAAAAGCTTTTTGCTCCAAAAGCCAAAGTGCCAAAATGGTATTATAATAAGAATCATATTCCAGACGAGGCAGGGCTGCTAATCTCTGAATGCCCTCTCTCGTTTGGCCACCATAATAAAGGAGGCAAGCTTCTGCAAAACGTAATTTAGAATAATAAGCCCCTAAGGTATCTATTTGGTCGTAGTGGGTTAGTTGTTGCAGAGCCATCGAGTCTAGCTGACCGAGGCGATTGAGGGCGTAATTGTAGGTGTAGGCAAAATAGCTCTCATTGGCTTCATTGCTTAAGTTTTCCTGCAAAGGTTCTTCAAATGAAAGGGACTGTTGATAACTATTGTAAAGCGCCAGCTGATTGACCCGTCCATTTAGGTTTTGGGAGGTGTTTTTGATCGGGGGAAGGTCTTGCAAATTTGTACCTGCAACTGGATTTTCGGCCAGATAAGCCCAGAGATTATTTTGCGCAACCGGATTGGACCCACTCAGGGTTTCTGCTTTCTCTAAATAATAAAAAACTGAATCCGCTACCCCTGTACCCTGATAGAAAAGCCCTAAATTATTGTGAATGGGCAAGCTATTTGGAAAATGCCCAGTCCCCTCTCTTAGGCTGAAAAGTGCATCATATTTACGTTCTTCGGCTTGTAATAGATTGCCCAAGCGTGCATAAGCATAAGAAGAAGGCCGACGGCGCACAGCATTTTTCAGATAGATTAGCTCATCTTCAATAGAAGGATCCAGACGAGCAAGCGTGCTCATGGTGTAGTTACCACGGTGGCTGAGGTAATCATTGACCAATACGCGCTCCTCGTAGTAAGCTTTGGCCACGGAGAAATCTTCTTCATAAACATAAACATCACCCAAGCCTATATAATAGCCCGCTCTGCCTTGATAATAGATAATCTGCTGATTGCTGATAAAAAGAACCATGACCCCAGCAATGCCAAAATAAGATGCTAGATGAATCGGGAATAAGGTTCCTTCGTAGATGATTCCGCTTACATCCATCTTCTCACGCATCAATTGGGTGAAATTGGCGAGCACGTACAAATAGAAAATGATCCCAAAAGCTAAATAGCTATAGACAATCAAATCGTGAAAAAGATCAAGCATGGAGTCATTGGCAGTAGCATGATAAAAGGACACCGTACCCAAGGATAAGGTAGCCAAACCCACGTATAAAAAAGCACTTTGATAAGGCGAAGTAAAAACAGGAAAGGGTAGTATATTTTCTTTTCCTTTGCTCCAAATTCCAGCCAAAGTCGCCAGCCAAAACAGCCAAAAAGCATCTATATAATAGATATCTATTGATAAATCACCACTAATATTCAAATAAACCAATAACAGATTCAGCAAATAAAATAAAGTGATCACGCTCAGGTGAATTAAGTTGCTGGTTCCGCCCTGGGGGTTGGAACGTACAATCCAGTAAAAAAAAGTCTGAGGCAAATCCCAGGCACTGATCAAAATAAACAAGACCGTCAGCCAGACGGGCACGACTGACCCATAGGCAATCAGATAAAGTAAGGGAGTTTCTACTTCGCTCTGCGTAATGAGTAAGGTGCCTAGCAGGATCGTAACCAAGAAAAAACTGAAGCAACGCCAGCCAAAGGAAATATTTTTAGCAAAAGACTGAAAGTAAAAAGCAGGTAATACATAAAGTAAAAGGCACAGAATCAAAAAACCTTGTGCATATCCTCCTAGCTTCCATACATAGCCAAAACTACAATAGGAGAGGAAGAAAATAAACACCGTCATGCCCAAGGCAAACCAGAGAGAACGCAAAGTGCTCAATACACTGAGGAAAAAAGGGATGGAAATGGCCAATCCGATTCCGTAGGCTATATACGCTCCGTAAGCTATCTGCAAGGGCTTACTCTCGTACTGGCCTCGCATCACGAACATTTCTCCCTCAATCGGGAGGTCAAACATGCCCGCGTGTATCTCACTGATTTGATGTTTGATATTGTCTAAGAAATAATCTAATTGCCAACCGATGGTCAGGTCTAAGCCTAAATAGTAGGCGAAAGGAAACATGAAGCACGCGCCCCCGAAGAGTAACAATAAAAGCAGGAAACTAAAACGCTGTGGCTGGGGCCATGTTTTCCAGAAAATAATAGCTTGCATGAGATGGTATATGATGTAATTTAAGAATTAGAGAATGACCTCAGGTATTTGATTTACCCGATGCATCATTTTCTCAGGTAAATACTAATCTCGCGCCCAAAAATGGAGTAATTGGTTTTGCGTTTTTAGTGGCTAGTTGTTAGCTTCCAGTGATGAGTTGTTTGTCTCTAGTTATTAGTTTTTGTGAATTGCTATTATAAATTCCTGACATACAGATCAATCACTAACAGCCAACCACCGATACGATTACTCCGAATCCTGTTCTTCGGAAATATCAATCACTTTGGGTACTCGAAAATAATCTTGATCGTGCCGTGGGGCTAGTTGGAGGGCTTTTTCCTTATCCAAACGGTCGTGAGCTTCATCCTTGCGCCATTGATTGATTTCTTCGGTCATATGCGAAAGAGGCTCTACACCATCCGTATCTAATTCATCTAACTTGGCTACCCAATCTAAGATCTGATTCAAATCTTGGAGCATGGATTCGTTCGTAGCCTCATCTAATTCAAGACGTGCCAGATGGGCTATTTTCTTCAATGTATTTTGATCTATTTTCATACAATCGGGGGAAATGTTGCCTCAAATCTCTTTCTATGATATCAAAAGTCTTCTTTTTGAGTTCTTCTTCATCAGAGGGGTTAAGCCCCTTGGTATCGAGGGGAGCGTGTACAATCAGGTGGCCTCGGTGCCAACGAGGCAGGAAAGTTTTGTCCAGAATCTTCCAATTATACAAAAGCGTAACGGGTACAATAGGGACTTGCTTATCAATGGCGAGGCGAAAAGGACCGTTCTTGAAATTATTCAGATAGGGAGCTTCTCCATTTATGCCTCCCTCTGGGAATAAAATCACACTTCGTCCTTTGTCAATGGCCTGCCGACACAAATCCAAAGCTCGGTAGCTATCCTTATGACTATGCCGATTCACGGTGATGTGTAACCTGGCAAACATAGGCCCAAAGAGGGGAAGCTTGACCAGAGATTCCTTGCCCATAAATACGTGATCTTCCTTGAGAATAAGCCCCAAACTGGGTATGTCTAGCCAAGAAGTATGATTAGCACAATAAATACGTGGCTCGTTCGGCTTCAATTTAGCTCTATATTCCACTCGATAAGGGATCAACCAGGTGGCAAAGAAGAGGCGTGCCCAGTAATGATTAAGACGGGAAGATAGAAGATGCCATTTCTCTTTCCAAGCAGCTATGTGAAAAAGAGGCAAGATAAATATTAGGGGAATTGAGAAACACAAGATTCCCCAAACAGCATAAATTCTGCGAAACCATTTCATAATTACAAAACTAGTATAATTTGTGAGACTTAGTAGCAGAGAAGGCAACGTGTCGCACTTTTCACTCGTAAAGTTTTCGAATATTTTAACGTGCAAATAAAGAGACGTTTAGGACATAATCTATATCTTTGTAACCATCTGCGTACTCATTCAAGCAAAAAGGCACTAATACCCAAGATCACAAGCAAATCTACTCCACATCAGGCACAAAGAGCTAAATAATATAGCCCAGAGCATTATTCTAAAGTCTTTGAACTCTTGAACTTAAATCTTAGTTTCCATTATATCACTTGTTTACATACATCAAATTGGCTATCTCTTCCATGAAAAAACCAATCTTCTTTAAAGTATTTTCCTTCTGGTTGACTCTTCTCCTACTTTTTTTGGGTGCCAGCACCGCCTTGCATGCAACACACATCCGAGCTGGGGATATCACCGCGGTCCGAACGGGGACTTTTACTTATTGCTTTACCATCACTCTCTACACCGATACCGCTCCTGGTAATGCCGATAGCCCCCAGCTCACGGTTAGTTTCGGAGATGGAAGTAATCTAGTGGCGGTTCCTCGCACCAGTTTTCGTAATCTACCTGATGAAATGTTTGTAGGGGAGAGCCTTTATGAAATTTGCCACACTTTTCCGAGTGGAGGAGGTTTTATTGTTTCTTTCGTGGAAGAAAACCGAAACGCAGGGGTATTAAATATCAACAATGGAGCTTCGGTTAATATTCCTTTTTCAGTCCAGACTTTTATCCTGATTGATGCTTCGGTGGGTTTGAACACTACGCCCGTGTTTACCGTACCACCCATTGACGGAGGCTGTGTAGGCCAAGCCTTTGAGCACAATCCAGGCTCTTTTGATGAAGAAGGAGACAGCTTAGCTTTTCGTTTTGCGATACCTCGTCAGTCCCCTAACCAGCAAGTACCTAATTATATCAGTGCGGCCGATTCTTCTTTTGGTGGGGTAGAAGAAGATAACCCCAACATACCCGCTGGCATTACCATTGACGAACGTACAGGGCTGATCGAGTGGAATTCACCGGGGCAGGCTGGAGAATACAACATTGCTTTTGTGGTAGAGGAGTGGCGCAATGGGGTACTCATCGGCGAAGTAGTGCGAGATATGCAAATCATTATCGGAGATTGTGCCAACCGTCGCCCCCGTCTGAATGTTCCCCCAGAGCAGTGCGTAGTAGCAAATGAAGATAGTACGGATAACTCCAATATATTGGCATTTGAGGTTACAGCAACCGATCCTGATAATGATCCAATGGTCATCACGACCTCAGATACTACCTTGAATAATAGCGGTATCTATGATCCTGATAATTTTAGAGTGCCTGCCACTTTCACCTTTCAGCCCAGCCCTCAGAGTGGCACGGCCGTGGGGCAGTTTCGTTGGGAAACAGGTTGCGAACACGTGCGGGAGGAGCCTTATATTGCCACGTTTAGGGTAGTAGATCAACCCTCAGATGGCCCTGATCTGGTTGATTTTGAAGACGTGCTCATCTTTGTAAAAGGGCCTCGTCCTCAAAATGTCCTAGCCCAACCCGATGGGCGCGCAGTGGATTTGAGCTGGGATGATTATCGATTACAATGTCCCGGCTTTACGAATGATCAGTTTGAGGATATGGAAATCATTGTTTGGCGCAGGCTTGGGTGCGTGGGTGACCTGATTTGTGGCCAAGAACCTGAAATGCTGGGCTATGAACCCTTGGGAACTCTGCCTGTAGATGCGACGAGCTTTCGCGATCCCGGCCCCTTAGCGGCTGGCCTTAGTTACAGCTATGTGATTACTGTCAATTATCCTGAGCCCAGAGGTGGCGTAAGTTTAGCCTCGGTGGAGCAATGTGTGATTCTGCCCATCGAGAGTCCAGTGATTACCAATGTTTCTGTGGATGAAACAAGCCCGAACGGGGTGATAGAGGTTCGTTGGATTTTTCCCCCAGACCTTCCCGCGGATAGCTCTTTCTATGGTTATAATATTTACCGAGCCGAAGGCCTAGATGGGATTAATTTCACCCAAATCAATACCCAACCTATTCTTGACCCAACCAATGGCACAGGCAATCCACCTGACCCTGAAATATTTCTGAGCTATTTAGATAACACGGCCAACAGTAGTACTAGCCCTGATACCGAAGGATTGGCTTACCGCTATGTCGTGGAGCTACTGGCTGGTAACGATGAAGCGAGTTTAGACTCTTTAGCTTCTTCCGATCCAGCCTCGAGTGTGCGCTTGTCGACGACCCCTGCGGAGAATAGCATCATTTTAGAATGGGCTTATCAAGTGCCTTGGTCGAATCTGACCGACCTCAATCGCAATGTCATCGGGCATATCATACACCGCCGAGCCGAGAATGAAACCGACTTTCAAATCATAGACACGGTCATCGTGGGTGAGCCACGCTACATTGACTTTGGGGGTAGTTCTGGGGAAGAATGTCTAGACCCTGATCTTAATTATGCTTATTTTGTTACAACGGTGGGTTCTTACTTTAATGAAACCTCAGTTACCCCTCTGGATACGGCTCTTTTCAATGATTCTCAAATAGATACATCCAGCCCCGAAGATAACATTCCACCCGACGCACCCATCTTATCTATCCAGAGTGCCGACTGCGATTTCTTAGAGGATAAACCTTGTCCTGAACCCATTGATGCTAATCGCACTATTGAGAACGTGGTTTTCTGGGAACCAGTACGTGGAGATAATACCTGTGAGAACATTGACTTTTATAAACTGTTCTTCCGTCCACCTGGTCAGGCAGATTTTGATTTTAACAATCCAGTTTATGAAGGACCCGACACTTTCTTTGTCCATCAGGACTTACCAATGGTTCTAGATGGGCAGATTTCACAAGCAGGTTGCTACGTGCTAATCGCTGTGGACCAGAGTGGCAATGAGGGGCCGTTGAGCAATGAGGTTTGCCAAGACAACTGTTTGTATTATGCTCTTCCCAATATTTTTACCCCTAATAATGATGGTTCTAACGAGTTGTTTCGCCCTTGCCCCTCTCCTTTGTATGCTGAGTCGGCGGAGTTGGAAATATATAATCGCTGGGGTAACAAAGTCTACGAAAGCGATGATGATGTAGAACTTAACTGGGACGGTACCAACGAAAACGGCAACGAGTTGCCCTCAGGCGTATATTTCTATTCGGTCAAAGTTCGCTTTATCTCCATTGATCCTCAAAACGTTGTACAAGAATTCAAAGGCTGGGTAGAAATCGTGAGGGGATCGAGCAATAGTTTTAACTAACCCAAACGAGCCAATCAGGTAAAAACAGGAAAAGCCCCTGAGAGACTTTTCCTGTTTTTTTGTTGGTATAATATATGGAAACATTAGAAAAAGAGCAGATATTACAAAATTTGACTCAGGATCAATATCGCCTCGTGCTTTTTGATGGAGTGTGTAATCTCTGTAATCAAAGTGTGGATTTTATTATCAGAAGAGACCCGAAGGCAAAATTCAAATTTGCCTCTTTGCAGTCCGACTTAGGGCAAAGCCTTTTGCAAAAGCATGGTTTGCCTAGCGATTACAAGCAAAGTGTTTTATTGCTCGAGAAAGATAAACTTTATGAAAAATCTAGCGCAGCTTTGCGCATTGCCCGCGAACTAAAAGGAGGATGGCCCCTACTCTATGGATTTATCGTAATCCCTAAGTTTATAAGAAACTTTGTCTATAATCTCATCGCAAGGAATCGTTATCGCTTGTTTGGCAAAAAAGATACCTGCCGAATTCCTACTCCCGAAGAAAGAGATCGGCTTTTGGCTTAGCCAGGCAAACTCACGCTACCCGCTCACTTTCTCGAACATCACTTTGCACTCGAAAGCCTAAAAAATGATTAATTATGCTACAGAGTGTGTGGTTTGTGGATTTTCGGTCAGTACAAATGAGATGAAGCGCTTTCTGGTTGTAGAAGTGAAAACAAATTCGATTGATTTTCCAATGTTGGTGATAAATCTCAGTTGTTTCTACGGCTTGAATTTGGTTTAAAAACCTTTGCTCGCGCCGCTTGAAGAAGAGATTTTGTTGAAGGTAAATCATTTTACCCGTTTCTCGGTCAAAATCAACTTGGGTATTTTTTAGAAAAAAACCGACCATCAAGATAAGTATCAAAAGCATTCCTCCCAGCATCCCTAACCAAGCGTAAGCCTTGTAGATACCACCTATGGACACTAACGCAATACACGGCAATAGCAATAACCAGCCCTGATACCAATGCACCTTTTTGCCTTTGAATAAGCAAAGTCGGCTAGATTGATGTTCAAGAATGCGCCAAGTTCCCTGCTTTTCCTGCCCGTCTATGTTGCCCATTTGCTGCGGTACCATGCGTCGCTTTGGTCAAGTTTAGGTTTTTGCTAAAAAGGCTTGAAAATCGTGCCATAATCTGCCTCCCACTCTCAAATAGGGAAAATCCTTGCTTTTACTTATGCCTATCCATCCTTTGGATGCCTGTGCTTTAGCTCATAGGATAAGACTATTTTTGCGTCCTGTGCTAAGTTTCCCGACTTAGCACGTGAATTAGTCAAGATTTCTGTCTTGACGAGACGCAAGATGGGAATCTTGCACGTCTTACCTACTGAGATAAGAATCTCAGCGGAGCGAGTGTACGCATTCAAGAGATGAAACTACCTATAAGCTTGCCAATGAGCCAGTATGCCTTGAAAATAAGCCTCTGCCACTTCTACCACTCTGGAAGAAATGGGATGTCCTTGATAATCTGTATCTCTTTGACCAAGACGAAGAAGCTCCTGAACATTATCTTGGTAAAGCGGCTCGATGTAGCAAAGCGAGCCGTATACTTTCCGAGTCAGGGTTAGATTACGAGCGTATACACCTGCCTGACCTGTGTAAAGACAATATTTTTCTATGAAAGATTGGCGATGATCTCCTCTCAGAGGGGGTAGCTCTAGATTTTCCTCGAGTGAAGCAAGTATTGATTGACAAAAGGCAATAGATTGAGGAAGATCGTCTGAAAGAAGCAACCTGAGGAGGTGAAAGCGTTTTTGTGGCTCATCTAGTTCACCTTTCAAAAAACTCCCCCCTACGAAGGCCATACTTCCGTTGCGAGTACTTGGTTGCCTCCAGCCTGTGTTAGCGGCATCCACATTGTAGTGAATAATGAGCGTCAGGTGAGGCCGAAAGGCGTTGATTTTGTCGGCACGGGCTTCAAAATCTAGCTTTCGCAAGGTATCAAAAAAAACTCTTTGGCGATTTGGCTTCCTTAGTTTGTTTTCTTGGATATACATTTGATACCACTCTTCAAAGCTTATATCCAAGGCTGTCAAATCATAGGCATCTCGGGTAAGTAATACCTCTGCTCCAGCTTTTTGGAGACGATCAGCCAAAATTTTGGCCGTGTACCAGTTTAGCTCAGACTCAAAAAAACGCACCGTTTTGCCTTTTACAGGAATTTCTATGTATTTGCCCTCCATTTGTGCCACCTTGAAATTACCTGCAATATGCCCGGGGTCTAGGGCGATGCGGGCTCCTCTGAGTAATGTATCTGTGAGGGTTTGAAGGGAGTCTCTTCTAGTTAAGGAATCAGGCCAAGGAGGAGGCGTTTTTTTGGCTTGATAAAATTGCCAAGCCAAGTGGGGGGCATGGTTTAGGTATTTCTGGAAACGGGCAATCTCCGCCCAAGAAAGCTGATACTCAGCTTGAGCCTCTTGCGTCAAGTCCGTCTTGCTAAAAAGAGTAAGCCCCTTTTCGTGAATGGTTAAATAATCCGAAATTTCGGGGGACTTCAGTAGAAGTGTATGCAAGCGTTTTTGATAGAATTCTTGAAGGCTATCCACGGTCATTTGGTCTGGTGCTTCCTGAACTTGTGCTTGGCAGGATAATACTAGGTAAGCTGGAATGAGCGCAATTAAGAAATTTTTTATGAAAAATTTTGTCATAGAAAAGAATAAATCCTAGCTCTTGGGTCGTTTTTTTGAAATGAGTAGCGAGACTCAGATTGAGAAATAAGTTTTAATTTAAGAAAAAAAACCGCTTTTTTTCTCCTTTTGAAGAAAAATCCCGTATACTTTGCTAACCAATATCCTCAATTAGACAATCTTTGCCATTGCGTAAAGATTGGGCGAGAAAGATGATACCTAAATAAAGAAATTACCAGTCTCTCCTTAGATTGCACGTAAAATCGTGCGCATAAAAGACCTAAACTCAGTTCAAGACTTTGAACTGAGTTTTTTTTGATGAATTAGTCAAGCAGTTTCCCGGAAGGCAAAGGCTCATCCCGTGGCTTCATAATGCTTAGGTTTTATTTATTTTTTCTTTCTTTCTAGAGCTTCACGGTAGGCGGTGCTTGATTTTCTTAATTGATGGACTAGTGCTTCAACCTGGTCTTCTCGAGTGTGGGGAATGGGGATAAAATGCTCCTTGGTCGCATTTGCCTCGTAACCAAGTTCGTAAATAGATAATTTGAGGCAGTCTTGATCGTGTTTTTTTAAAACCTCTATGGCTAAGAGGTAGGCACTAACCCGCCGAAAAGGAATGCCCCACTCTCGATTAATCAATGCTCCTTGTTGGCTAAAATGCACCTCAGGAGGGTTATGTTTTAGGTAGATTTGATCCATTTTTCTTTGGTATTTCCAGACAACAAAACTCAGAACCCCGCCCATAATTACAAAATTTTCAATCAGGGTGTAGATCATTTGTCTTTCCCCACTGTCATTAAACCAGGCCACGCCTATCGTGCCAAGGATTAGGATCATCACGCCAGCCCAAACCCCAAACAGCATCCCCTTGTATTTACGCCTCAATTCTCTCTTCATAAATTCAGTCCATTCGGCGGTAGCATACTGCCAATGGGCAATTATTTCAGTTGCTTGATCCAAGATGGTACGCTTAAGTATTTCTCGCCAAGTATTAGTCAGTTTAACCATTCGCTGGATAGAAAAATAGACTACTAACATTCCTCCCACTACCCCTAACCAAGCCCAGTACTGAGGAATGATGGATGCTTCTGCTTGTGTAAAAACCCTGGCAATGATTGAGCTAGTCCATCCTAATATCATCAGGAAAGTCCAGATAAACATTTGAAGCGCATTACTTTTTGGTGTATCAGACATCATCAAGCAGTTTTTTGTCTCTTTTACAAAATTACAGGATGAAAGGGAATAGCTCTCCATGATTTTGCCCGAATATAGAAAATACGAGTCCCCACCACAAAAAACGTTTTCTCAGAGTTGTTTTTCTTGCTCCGTTTTTAAAATAAACGTATCTTACTAACAAAGGATCAAACCCTCAACCTCATTATGTGTACTTCTGACAAGCAACTTCATCTTTGCACCTGTGAACTTACACCTCCCACCAAGCAACACAAAAAGCAAAAGAAACAAGACCCCGTTTTTACTTGGCGACTCTATCGCTATCTGGGAGAAAAGTGGATAGGTATGGACGGTATGATGATGATGCCCAGCTCAAGAATTGGAAAAACCCTCACGGCAGCTTGGGTTTTAGGCCAAATCAATGCCCGGAATTGCTTCGATTTTGATTATCAACCTCAAAATGGAGATAATTTGACCATCCGCCTCGGTTTTTCTTACGACACGGGTTATCTTTCCTTCGTTTACCAAGAAAAAGCTTGGATTGAGGAATTCTACAATCCTTTCTACGATGATACCCAACAGATAGCAGAAGGGAAAATATCTTTTTTGGAGTGATTTGTGGTGAATTGCTTGTGCTGAGCTTGACTTCAAAACGTTAGAAAAAAGTAAAAAAGACCATCCTCAGAGGACAGCCTTTTTTGTCTAAAGTATCATTTATTTACTGATTAATCGGTGTGGGCACGAAAATATCAGGCACGGGAGTTGGAATACTGGTGTTGGCATTGATCTCATCTTGTGGATAAATGAATCGCTGAGGCAACATGCTACCCGAAGTAGGCACCAGCCCGATCATATTGTCCGTACGCCGTATGTCACAGAATACCTCAATTTGACCCACTAGGGTGATGTATTTTTCCTCGACGATTTCCATCAAGAGCGCATCCTCCTGACTGGCCCCGCTAATGCCCGCGATTCCAGCGGCTTCAAAATCAGTCAGTACATAATCATCGTAGGTAGTACCAAAGGTAGTGGCGTGCAATTGACGAACATTGTTGAGATGACCCAATGCCCCACTGGCATCCCCTCCTCTCAGTTTCGCTTCGGCTAGAATCAATTGATTTTCTTCGTAAGTCACCATAGGATAGGAAGCAGCCGGAGCATAAATACCTGTTTCGCTGGTATTGATGCCATAGTTCGTAGCCCCCGCCGTAGTAGCTGGCGTGTAAATAAAGGCAAAGCGAGCACTTTCATCGGTTTTTGCATTCCCACGATAAATCGCCTGATTTTCGTCCAAAAGCTGCGGCATAAAAGCGCCATTCGCATCCAAATAGGCAACACGATCTTCTTCGATAAAAGAATTCCAAAGATTCAAATCCTGATTATAAGATGGCCCGTGCAGTGCTAGTAGATTATTCGCAGGATCGGCAATGCCTCGCTCGGCGGCAACAATCGCGTTAGGGTAGTCTTTTACGTGTACATAAAAACGAGCTTTGAGCGTATAAGCCACGGCAATCCACTTGGCAGGGTCTCCCTCCAAGAGAAAATCAGCGTCCAAGTCACTTCCTTTGCCATTTTCTAAATCTGCAATTGCTTCGTCTAAAAGTGCCTGTACCCCTTGGTAAACACTGGCTTGCGCATCGTAGCTAGGATTGGGTATCTCAAAAAATTGATTCGCCTCGCTAAAAGGAATATCTCCCCACAAGGAAGCAACTACGCCAAACATATGCGCTTGTGTTACTTTCATAATGCCAATCAACACACGGTTATCGGTGACTTGGGCTTTTTCTATGGCAATGGCTGCTTGTTGAATACAGCCATAATACACGGGATCCCAGTCAAAATCTTCGGCATTGATATTATAAACATTAAACCCAGAATACTGGCGGTCACTACCTGTGAATTGCTGTGACCACATGGCAGATAGGCGCGCATCCTCCCCCTCGTGCTCTACAATGGAAGCAATTAAGGCCGAGCGAACAATGGTCTCGAGTGGAGCATCCGTGGCTTGGTTGGGGCTTACTTCGTGCCCATCTATGAAGCTCTCACAATTGGAAAACAGGGTTAATATTCCCAGTAATAAAGAATATATCGTGTATTTTTTCATAATTTTCTGTATTGAATAATGTCAAAATGGTGGGGGAAATCGGCAACAAAAGCCTTACAAAGAGACTCACGACCGTCCCCCACGACCAATAACTACTTAGTAGGTTAGTCTTAAAGTGAAAATGTAAGAACGAGTCGCTGGATTTTGGAAGTAGTCTAAGCCCAGCGCGTTAATCCCTGAACCGGTCAGGTTGGTATCGGGGTCTATCCCGTCGTAGTCTGTCCAAAGCACCAAGTTACGCCCCGTGAAGGAGAGTGTCATGCCCTGCAAACGGGTGGCTCTTTGGAAGCCTTCGGAATTCAAGGTGTAAGAGAGCGTCAGTTCTCGCAAACGCGTCCAAGAAGCATCTTCAATAAATTGCTCATCTGGTCCGGTAAAACCACTGCCTGGGCCGGAAGTGTAATAGCCTTCATCCACAAACACAGGCCCTCCTCCGAAATCCTCGATAAAACCTCTCAAGGTGTAAGAGCCATCTTGGTTTAAGCCCACATCTCCGTACGCATTGGCTACGGTAGCCCCGCCGTATACTTCTAGGGCACTCGCTTGGGCGGCGGTGAGGGTGGTTGTTCGTTCTTGGAAACCAGCTTTTCCGAAGAAGGCCAAGGCTCCTTTGGTTCCGTTCCAAATTTTACCGCCCGCGCTCATATCAAAGAGGACATTCAAACTTAGATTTTTGTAGCGGAACGTACTCCCGTAGCCAGCTCTAAAGTCGGGGTTGGGATCGCCCAGTACGCCTGCTTCGGGAGCTTGCCCTGAGGGGAAGCCATCCTCATCTAATACAATATTACCTGCATCATCTCGCGCCCATCGCGCTCCCCAGAGTACGCCCAATTGCTCTCCTAATACTGCTCTCGAACTGGTTCCCGCAAATCCTCCCAAAGAAATAGATTGTACGCCTGACATATCGGTTACTTCATTGCGATTGCGAGACCAGTTTGCGTTGATATTCCAAGAAAAATCGCCAATCTTCAATACTTCCGCACCTAATTCTAGTTCTACACCTTGGTTCTCGATGGTGGCTGCATTGGCAATGCGCGAGGTGAAGCCCGTGGCGGGAGCCGCATCTACTTGAATGATTAAGTCTTTGGTTTCATTCCAGTAATACGTAGCCGAGAGACTCACTCGGTCTTTCCAAAATCTCAAATCCGTTCCGATCTCGAACTCGGTTTTGATCTCGGGTTTGATATCAGGATTACCTGCGATAGAGTTACGGGCAAAAGCTCCTCCATAGGCCGAGCCGTTCAAGCCTGGCCCCCAGCCTTCACCAAAGCCAACATTGGCCGCTTCGGGCGGAAAAAAGGTAGTTTGTGTCAAATAAGGATCAGGCCCACGACCGACTTGCCCCCAAGCGGCTCTTAATTTACCAAAGCTTAAAATGCTATTTTCAGGAATTAATTGAGTGAATTGCCAAGCTACATCGGCAGAGCCATAGAAGAAAAAGCGATCCGAAGTACTGGCAAAAGTAGACCAACCATCTACCCGTCCCGTCAGATTCACAAACACTTGATCATAGAGGTCAAAGCCTAAGCTTCCATAATAACCTACAATTTTCACCCTTTCTTCTCTGTTAAAAGTAATCCGATTGCCTGAGGTGGTATTGCTGAGTTGAGGTGGGGAGAGCGGATTGACAAACTGACGGATATCTGCCCCGTGGTCATCTAGTTTGCGGTCATTCAAACCCAGTCCTGCCAAGACATTCAGGCCGATAAAATCATTAATTCGCCAGTTTCCTCGGGCGATGAAGTCAAAATTAATCTGACGGCGCGTGATGGTTTCTTTCACGAATCTTCCCCCATTGTTTTCTCCAGAAGAAAGTGGATCAAAAATATCTTCACGCTCATCTGTATAGCCATCAATGCCCAAGCGAGCGGTGAGGTTGAGCCAGTCAAAAGGATCGGCTCCCAACTCCAATTTCCCGATAAAGCGATTCACTCTCGCGTTACTGAGGGTGTTGTTCATCATCCAGCGAGGATTATCATAGCCCGAGGCAGTATTGGCTCCTAAATAATTACGATAGGCTCTTTGGCGATTGGGAAATTCATTACCATCTGGATCAGTGTAGGTTCCTTGGTAGCCCTCCATGTTGAAATCGGCGGGCGTACGCAAGCCTCCTAAGAATAGCCCATTCAGGTTAGAACCCATTTGAATTCGGTCAGAATTAGTCAGCGTGTAGGCGGCACTCGCATTGACTGTAAACATTTTCCCTAAAAAGCGGGTGAAATTAACCCGAGCGGTGGTACGGCGGTAATTACTATTATCCTTGATGATTCCTTCTTGGTTCAAGTCTGAAAAACTGGCAAAGATATTTCCGTTCTCACCGCTACTTCCTACATCAATCGTATTGGTGAAAGTATAACCCGTTTTGAAAAGTACATCGTGAGGATTGTAGGTAGTCCGGCTGTTCTTACCTCCTCCGGGGTCGGCTGCGGTGCCAGGTCTGAGGGCATAATAAGTTTGTCCATTGGAAGCATCGGCCACGAAAAATCCGGCATAATCTGGATCATTGGGATCGGTGATAAAATCATCACTTCCCCCGGGTCGGTCGGCGATTCTATCTCCCCAACTCAGCACGCCCGTGGGGTCATAGAGCATGCCTGCCCCTTGCCCGTAGGCGTTATTGAGGGGCACTTCGCGATTGAGTTCATCTAGAGCGATAGATGAGGTAAGATTGACTGTAAATTTTTTCCCAGCGGAGGCTTGCCCCTTTTTCGTGGTAATAACGATCACCCCATTGGCGGCTCGGGAACCCCAAAGGGCGGCGGCGGCAGCGCCCTTGAGTATTTCTACTGAGGCGATGTCATTCGGGTTCAAATCATTCAACCGTGATTGTTGGGTCACCCCTCCTCCACTTCCTATACTACCACTAGAAGAGCTTAAGTTTCCTCCAAAGCCTTCTCCGTAGTAAGAATCATTAAACATGGGCACACCATCAATCACTACCAAGGGCTGAATATCACCCGTGATAGAAGTGGCACCTCTTAGTACAACTCTCGAGCCTGCCCCTGGGTCGCCACTATTTTGGACGATATAAACCCCAGAGGCTTTACCAGCCAAGCTGTTAATCAGACCGGGCTCTCCCGATTTGACCAGTGATTGCCCCGCCACATTAGAACTGGAAGCCGCCGAACGATCGCGATCTGTTTCAAAACCGAGGGCATTGACTACAATTTCGTTGAGTTGTTGGGTAGATTCGCTCATAGAAACATCCAGTTTGCTCGTATTTCCCACTTCAATTTCTTGAGTAGTAAGCCCCACGGCTTGAAACACCAAGATATCTCCATTGCTTGCTTGAATGGAGTATTCGCCCTCTACATCAGTAATGGTTCCTTGGGTAGTTCCTTTGATGTAAACGTTGACACCGGGCAGGCCTTCGCCGGTTTTGGCATCACTAACCTTGCCTGATACTACACGATCTTGTGCATTCACTCCGTAGAGTGTCAATAGCATCAAGAGGTAGCCAATAAGTAATCTTTGCATCATATCCTTGATCGGTTTTAGTGGATAATTAGGTTTTTGATTTTGAAGGAAATCCAAATAAAATTCCTCTTTTGAGGAAATTATTTGGGTTAATCTCCAAAAATCCTTCTGCCAACGTAGAAAGTTTTTCAAAAACAAAGAATCCTAATATATTTAAGAGGTAGTTATCTAGACCAAATTCCCTTTTTTGGCGATCTAGCTGAATTACTTGGTGTTTGAGGAGGGTAAATCTGCTTTTGGTCGAGAAATGTTTCTTCTCGCAAGCGGAAGCTTCTTTTTAGTCATCTGGCCTAATGGGTTCATCTCGCCGTGTGGAGCAGCTAATGTATAACACTCTAATTATAAAGCATTTAAATATTTTTTCCATTCAAGAGCCAGTCCCCTATGAAGGGAAAATCACCTGCTTATCCTTAAAAAAATGTCCCAATGGCACCTTCCTTATTCTTATGAGGCACGGAGAAATCGCATCTTTTGGGGTTTAAGTTGGTCGATAAAATTTCTAACTTGATCTACCAACTCCTTTTGGAAAGTAAAAAATGTATTTTGTCGTAGAATGGATTGGGCACAGTGCCCCTCATCTAATCCTTTTGCTATCGGGGTCTAATACTAAAACATCCTTCTGGTGGCGTATGAGGATACCTTGAGTATAAGCAGACTGGTCTGACAACCTATCTAGACTGGTTGACTTTTGATACTATTTTAATCTAACTGATTGTTTGATTTTCTCTTTTCTTATCCTGCTAAATCCTTCTCCAGAAGTATAGTTAATTGTATAATCCTAATATATTATTTGTATTTTACCATGAATATATCTCAAAAATTCTACAAAATTATTTTTTACAAAATTTTGAACTAATTTCGTCCCAGAAAAAGTAAATTTTCTTGCTTAATTGAAGAGTTCAATCTCAATTATTCGCCTGTTCAAAGGCCAAGCAATCTGCTAAGTTTTCTATCCCCATAGTCCCTGAAAATAATGAGTCTTATGAAAATGAATCGCCGAAATTTATTGAAATCAAGCCTCTTGGCTGCATCAAGTGTGAGTTTATTACCTTCTATTGCACTGAGTAAACCACGATTTCAACCTCATGTACTGCGTAGCGCCTTGGTGCCTTGTGCTGAGCAAACGGAGCCAGAGTTTCTGAAACCCTATAAACCCGAGGTAAAAGCTCGTTTGTTAGCCAATGAAAATCCCTACGGCCCTTCACCCAAAGCCAAAAAAGCATTAATGGCCAGTATTGACCAAAGCTTTATGTATCCGGGCAAGTCCATACGTACCCTCGTAGAGATGATCACTGAGGCCGAAAAAGTTACTCCTGACCATATTATGCTAGGAGCTGGCTCCACCCAAATCTTGATGGCTGCTTTCTTGGCTTATGGCCCCAAAGGCAAATTCGTAGTGGCAGACCCTGGTTATATTTCTCGGGTCAAAGAACTAGATTTAGAAAAAGTGCCTCTGACCAAGGACTACAAGCACGATCTTTCGGCTATGGCTGCCCGAGTCAATAGTAAAAGCTCCTTGGTTTATATCTGTAATCCTAATAACCCTACGGGAACAGCCGTTGACCCAAAGACTTTGAAAGATTTTTGTGCATCGGTATCCAGCAAAACCCCCGTGATGGTAGATGAGGCGTATATTGACTATGTAGATCATCCTCAGGCAAGTACCATGATGGATTGTGTGCGTGAAGGGCAAAATGTGATGGTAATCAGAACCTTTTCTAAGCTCCACGCTTTCGCGGGATTGCGTGTTGGCTATTGTGTAGCACAACCCGAGACGATTGAAGTCTTACAACAATTTCATACGCCCAATAGTCTCTGTATGACTTCTTTGGAGGGAGCCAAGGCTAGCTATCAAGATGAAGAGTTTGCCAAAATGGTCTTGGCTAAAACCCGAGAAGCCAAAGACTTTGTCTACCAGACTTTGGAAGCACACGACTTTACCTACATTCCTTCTACCACCAATTTTATCCTATTTCCTCTGCGCATGAAGGGCGATGTATTTTTGGATAAAATGAGTGATGAAGGCGTTCAAGTGCGTCGTTGGGAGTTTGACCGCCAGCATTGGTGCCGAGTCAGTTTAGGCAAAATGGAAGACATGAAAACCTTTGCTGAGGCTTTCACCAAAGTAGTTGCTTAATTTTTCCTGAACTGAAACCATCAGTATGACCCGACGTGAATTTGTCCATCTAACTTCTCGCACCGCGGGGGCAGCTTACGCGGCCCTGAGTGCCTGGGGCTTTCTCCGCCCAGCTCCCGCGGAGGCATTTCATTTGGAACGAACGGACAAAACGAGCAAAGTGATCATCTTAGGAGCAGGCTTGGCAGGAATGACTACCGCCTACGAGCTGCAAAAATTAGGTTATGAATGTACCATCTTAGAAGCCCGAGCAAGGGCAGGTGGCCGTGTGTGGACGATCCGTGGTGGAACTCAGGAAACCGAAATCGGAGGTGCTACCCAAACCGCCCAATTTGACCAAGGACTGTATCTCAACGCAGGCGCGGCACGAATTCCTCATCACCACGAACTTTCTATACATTATTGTAAGGAGTTTCAAATCCCGCTAGAAGTATTCGTGAATATGAATGAGGCTGCCTACTTTTATGCAGAAGGAGCAGGCTCTTTATCCAATCAGGCCATTCGCATTCGCAAACTACACGCCGACCTGAGAGGCCATACCAGTGAATTATTAGCCAAAGCTTTGCACGCCGAAACACTAGACGAAGAAATCACTAGAGAAGATGCTGAAAAGCTCATGGCTTACCTAAAAGCAGAAGGAGATCTGCAAGGAAATCTTAAGTACCAAGCTTCGGAGAGAGCTGGTTATGGTTTTACACGCCACGCCACCCAATCAGAAGACCCTGCACCGCCTTTTGCGCTATCTGCTATGATTGATTCTGGCTTACTACATCCTGCCTTTGCCAATGTAGCTGAATATACTTATCACCAACAGCCTACCTTGCTACAACCAATTGGTGGTATGGATCGTATCGTGGAGGCTCTGAAAGAAAGGGTAGGCAAACAAATCACTTATCAGGCTAAGGTAGAAGAGATCTATAACGAAGCGGAGGGCGTAAGCGTCGTCTACAAGCAAGGGCAGGGCAAATCGCAGGAGATAAAGGCTGACTTCTGTATCTGCACGCTCCCTTTACCTATTCTAAAAAACATGCAATCTAATCTTTCGGCAGATATTCGTCGTGCCGCAGATTTTATTCCTTATATCAAAACGGGTAAGATCGGCTTGCAATTCAAAAGACGTTTCTGGGAGGAGGATGACCATATCTATGGCGGAATTAGTAAAACCAACCAAGATATTACCCAGATTTTCTACCCTTCTTATGGCTTCCATTCTCCCAAAGGTGTATTAAAAGGCTATTATAATTTCCACGCGAGAGCAGAAGCGTTCGCCCAACTTTCTCCTCAGGCCAGAGAGCAAAAAGCTTTGGAAGAAGGCGGTAAAATTCATCCGCAGTATGCCAAAGAATTTGAAAATTCCTTTTCGTTGGCTTGGCATAAAATCCCTTTCAGTGAAGGAGGTTGGGCGGATTATAGCTCTGAGACGCGCAAGCGTTTTTATCCGGTGCTCCTCAATCCAGATGGTGCGGTCTACTTTGCCGGAGAACACACGACCTACCTCAATGCTTGGATGGCCGGAGCTTTTGCGTCGGCTCGGCGTACTGTTAAACAAATCCACGAAAGGGTACAAGCCCATTGATTACAGATGGCACTCTGGGCGGTACGAAGATTGGCCTCGGCTGTTTGCTCTGTACCTCCGTACTCAGCTTAGGCAATTACCAAGTTAAAGGATTGATTATCAAAACATTTTGCAGGAAAATCTTTTATCAATCAAGACAATTATTTTATGAAACAACTTTACTTTTTTTGTACGCTTTTGATTTGTGCTATTGCTTCTCCGTTGCCAGCGCAGCAAGCCATGCCCGAAGTCAAAGAAATGACGGAGGAGGCTTACCAAGCTTTGAAAGAAGTCAAAATCAATAATTTGGAGAAGGATACTTATTTAAAATTGGAGACAGGCTTTATCCTAGACCGAGAAAAACCACCCTATCATTTCAAATTTAGTGATGGCTTAGAGCGAAAAATTTATCTCTACCAAATTTATGATACAAAAAATCTCCAACCGACGGGGCGATTAGTCGTCTATTCTACTGGTGAACAGACACATACCTTGCCTATTCCTCATCGTAATACCAAAAAAGCCGTTTGGGGACTCTATATTGATGATATCAAAGCTTATGATGAGGCCGCCGATGGTTTTTCTTCTTGTCTTGCTCTTATGCTCTCTAAAGAAGGGCAAGGCACGGTCAAAGAAGAAGAAAGTGAAGAGGAGGAAGAATATGAGTATTGCTTTCCTGCCGATGCAGAAGTAATGTTAGCCAATGGACAATCTAAGACTTTTAAGGAATTGGACAAGGGCGACCAAATCTGGGCTAGTACCCATGCTGACCAAGATTGGCAGGCTCAAGCTGTGCAAGAAATTACTGTGCATTACGGTAATTTTTCGCTTTGGCGTTTGGTTCTTAGCCCCTCAGAAGTGTTGACAGCTTCGCAGGAAATACTTATTCTGGAAGAGCGCGCTTTGGAGGCCACCGCGAATCATCCCGTCCTAACTCAGCGAGGTCGCTTGAGGATAGAGGAAATCCAAACACAAGATGTTCTCTACCTTTGGAATGCAGAAGAGCAGGCACTCCTACCCTATCAGGTGAGGCAAGTACTTCCTCACGTTCGCTCTGTCACAGAAGTTTACAACTTGAAATCGCCAGGTGAGGCTTATATCGTGAACGGCTTGGTGGTATTTGAGAAATAGATTTTAAAGGAGAAACTTTTAAGGTCTGCCTCCCCCGACAGCCCTTGGGTTTGTGGCAAATGCAACCAAGTGAGCTTATTCTAGCTCTGGTTGCACTTGTTTTTTGGTAATCTTCCTCACCCTTCGGCTCCGGGCCAGCCAAGCTTTGAAGTAGCGCTCAGCTGGATTGAGGGAAAAAGCCAAGATAATATTCATCAATAATTTGAAGAGAGGAACTCCACCCGAAAATCGCTCCACGTAAGGCTCGATCAGCAAGACCAAGAATTCAAAAAGCGTGATAATCGTGAGGATAGTCAGGAACTGCGACCAACGCCGCCCTCGCTTGGTTTCGTTATAATTGAAATAAAAAGACAGCAAGATCAAACTGACCATCACGCTAGTTTGTGTTACATAAAACCACCAAGTTTGCCAAAAAGGTGGCTCGACACGAAAGTAAAACCTAGACTCTTCGCTCACTTGTCCTAAGGCATTCAAGGCACGCATTCTTAGAGCATAATTCCCAGGGGGCAGATGTGAAAAACTGACCTCGGGTTTAGTAACCCAATCCGACCAATTCTTATCAAAATTTTGCAAAAGATACTGATAACGGGTTCGCTCTCCGCCCAGATAGAAAGGATGGGCAAGGCGAAAACGTAAATCAAGGGCTTCCACAGAATAATCAATACTTGGTTGGCGAAGTGGATAAAAGCTCTTTTCGCGATCCGATAGCGTATGCACGGCTAGATCAGCTTTCTGAGAATAAATTCGGGGGTTCTTTGTGGTCAGATGGTAGAGTTGAGACTCGCTACAAATCCATAGACCTTGAGCTGAATTGATCGAGATGTCTTGTACGCGAGGAAGGAAATTCAGGAAATCAAACACGAAATATTGAGTAGTATCTATTCCTTGTGCCTCCCAGCCAGATTCACCCCGCTCCCATTGATACCCGGTTTGATGATTGATAATCGTACGATTACTGGAGAGTTCATTTTTAGGTACTAGCAGGTCAAAAAATGGATTATAACGATAAATGCGATTCCAAGTATTCAGATACAAATATTTTTCCTTATGGAAGAACTGATTGGCCTGTCCATACGGATTAGCGATGGCAAAGGATTTCATCTGACGCTGAGGCCGTGCGGGGTCTACTCGGTATACATTTTTATCTCCACTCAGCCACAAATAGCCTTGAAACCAATGCATAGCCAATAATATCTCTCCTGGGTCAAAAACGATCTTTTTTTTCCAGACGCCTTCGCTTGTCTTGTGTATTTGGTAAAGTCCTTTTTCCGTGGCTAGCCAAAACTTTTGTTCATTCTTCTGGTCTGGTAAGATGGCAAAGACTTGAACATCCGCGATGAGTGTGTCTACATCAAGTGCGCGGAGGCGATATAGCCCCACGTTACTAGCCACAAGCATTTCATCTTTGGAGACGGGCAGAACCCGCTGAACCTTCCCCCTAATGCCTGCAATGGGCCGGTAGGCATAAGCAATAGACTGGAGCGCGTAGATATTCTCGGGTGTTTTTTCAGGGGGAGCATCTTTGGGCATTTCTTGCGTGACCGTCTGCGGAACCCATTTATACTTCGCTTGCATCTCGGGTTGTTTTTTTCCAAAAACTTTCTTGATCAGTTTCCCCACTTTGGTTTTTTCCTTAGGCTCGTATACTTTGACTTGAACCCACTGAGTAGTTGGTTTTTTGCGTAGATTCCGCTTTACTTCTTGGTAGTCTTCCATTTTCTTGAGGTAAAACAAGCCCTGTGAAGTTCCTACATAAAGCGTATCACCGGTATGGTAGCTAGTACTTACATTTCCCTCCAAACCATTGTAAGTCGAGAAGAGGCGCAAGGGCATTTGTAAATCTACCCGACTAACTCCTTGCCCATGTCCGAGCCAGAGGCCAATTTGCGCGTCTAAACCCATGGACAAGATCTCATCATCGGCTAAGCCCGTCTGAAAATTAATCACTTCCTCGGTTTCGCGACTGTTTTTATTCACGATCAACACGCCTCCCAGTCGTGTCCCTAAGGCTAATCGGTCATTGGGCAGGCTCAGGCCGTTCTCAAGATGGCAATGTCGAATATATGCCTGGCTCTCGAATTTAAAAGGCACCATTTTCTTCCCATCGAATACGTGAAGTTGAGAATCCTTGGTGCCCAAGAGCATGAGGCGTTCCGAGTAGGGAATGGCGGTCAATATATTTTGAGAGGCAAACTGCTCGATGGGAGCGATGGTATAATTCTGTCCAGCACGTTGGATCTGATGCAAACCTTGGGCTTGAATGGAGACAAAAACCTGATCCTGCATTTTGAAAATGGCCTCAAAGGGTTGATTGGCTGGTGCTCGGAGCGTCTCACGGACTTCGGCCCATTTTCTTTGCACCACAAAAATTTGTTCGGCACTCTTAAAGAAAATATCTTGCTGGCAAACGATGATTTGCTCTATTTCAAAGTCTCCTTGACTTTGCTCATACAATGCTTCGTAGCGAAGGCGACCGTCGGGTTGGAGCATCAGATAGCCAAAAAAATTGCGACCTCCCACGTACATTCGTCCTTTTTGTCGAGTATCTGGCGCCAGGGCAAAAACTGAGCCCGGCGTACGAATGGTATCCCAAGAAGCCCCATTGAAAATATATACACCATAGCTTCCTCCCAGGTACATATGATCTCTGGCACCAGATTGAATGCTATATACGGTAGTGGGGGTAGGTATTTCGGGGATAGGATAATCTTGGATATACAGGCTTCCTTCTTGTGCAGAAACTAGCTGCACCCACAGGGAAAACAATCCTAAAAAGTAATAAAAGGGACTTAATTTCATATCAGGGCAAAAAATTAGCTTGTGCTTTCTTAGCTGATTTTATACAACTTTCGTGACAAATCTGACTGGCTTTGGATTAAAATAATCTCTGATCTTACATGTTGTGAAAATGAAAAACTTGTGAAGAAGTCATGACCTGTTAAAAAATAATTCCCTGCTTTTGTTTGCTGTGTTCAGGTTATTTTCTACCAAAGTCTGCGGGAATTTCGCCCCAACCTTTGGTATCCCATTTGTAAATGGGGTTTTTATAGGTATTATTTTCTAGCCAAGCCAGGGCACGGTCTACTAATTGGAAAAGGGATTCATTTTTGGCATTACGAGCCAGCGTAGTTTTGATCTTTTTGTTTCTAACCCAGGCCATAGCCGTTAGTGAGTCGGAGTAAATAGGAAGGTTATTCCCTAGTTTTTGTAGATGCGCTAGACCGTGTACGATGGCTAAGAATTCACCAATATTCTGTGTACCCAGTGGGAAAGGGCCTTGATGGAAAAGTTCTTGGGCATTTCCCGTGATCACGCCTCGGTACTCCATCACTCCCGGATTACCACTACAAGCGGCATCTACGGCAATACTGGGGATGATTGGCTTGGTAGTACTTTTGAGCGTAGATTTGCTTTCAGTTGCTGATTTAGGAGCAGGGCGGGGAGGTGCCTGGCGAAAGGCCGCTTCGGCTTCGGCTAGCTGCTCGTAAGATTTATAGCGAGCTTGGGGGTAGCCATCAATCTGTGCTTTGCACTCAGCCCAAGTTTGAAAAATGCCTGTTTTCCTGCCTTTCCATACCACGTAGTACTTCTTTTTTTTTGCCATCTCGGGTTGATATTGATTAGGGTAGATTTAGAGCAAATTTGTTTTTACAGAATTCAAGTTAGGGATTTGCACGAAGAAAGTGGTTCCTTGCCCTACTCTGGACTCTACCTGAATACTACCTTCTAATTTGTCAATGGTTTGCTTGACGATGTACATTCCCAAACCAGAGCCGTCTGATTTTTCTGTGGCGCGAAAAAACATATCAAAGATCTTGTCCAAATATTCTCTGGGAATACCAATGCCATTATCAGCAAACTCGATGCGAGCCATTTCCTTATCTACCTTGATATTAATTTTAAGATAATTATGATCTGATTTGGGGTTGAGGTATTTGTAAGCATTCGAGATAATATTACTAAAAATAATTCTTAGGCGGAGCAAGTCTGAGCGAAAAGTAACTCGATGCGCAATGTTAATTTCGGTACGTATTCTTTTGAAACTATCCAAGAACTCTAAATCTGCCAAGCAATTCTCGACTAATTCGTGGAAATCAATGGCTTCTAATTGAATTTGGGTGCGATTGGCTTTGGCATAATTGAGCATGGATTTCACAAAATCATCTAGCTTGAGTACCCGATTCTCGATATGATTGACATACTCGATCACAGCGTTGGGTTCGTTTTCCAATTTAATCAGATTTACTAAACCTAAAATCGTGCTCAAGGGCGATCTTAGATCATGAGAAATTTTATAGACCAATTGATCTAGCTCAAAGTTTCGGTCAGACAACTCCGTCAAAGCTCGCTGGAGGATATCCTGATTGGCAATGAGCTTTTCGTTAGATGAGTTGAGTTCTTCTTCGGCACGCTTGCGCTCGGTAATATCCTGTGCCATGGTAACAATGTAGCGAGGCACATCAGACTCATCACGGAGCAGTACGTGGCTCACAGAAACCCACTTCTGATGTCCATCCTGATGTTTGGCTCTGATCTCGGTAGAATTCATTTCTTCTTGGAGCAGTCTGGCCTTGTTGGCGGCCAAAAGCAACAAATCATCTGGGTGGGCTAGGGCTTTGAGCGGTTCTGGTTCTAGAGATTGTAATACTTGCTGAGGGTAGCCCAGAATATCTGCCAATTTGTAGTTAGAGAAGACTACACTTTCATTGGTCAGGTCAAAGGTATTGAGTTCGGCGGGGATGGCTTTGGCAATGCCTTCGATGAGGGTTTGGCTCTCTAGCAGTTTCTCGAGGGTATGTTGGATGTTCTCTCTCTGCAAAAGTAGTCGTTCGTTGTTGCGCTTCAGATTTTCTTCTTTGCGTGCTAGTTCTTTATTCTGCTCAATGAGTCTATCGTTGAGCTGCTTGAGCGCTTCCTCGGCTTTTTTGAGTTCGGTAATATCTTGATTAATGGTAATGAACTGGTTGGGGTTGTCTTTGTCGAGGGGGACGGTGGTGATGAGCATGGTCTTGTAATAGCCCTCTTGGTGCCTTAGACGTGCCTTAAGACTATTAATTTCTTTTCCTTGTTTCAGTTGTTCACGAGCGTAGGCCAGGCTAGCTTGGTCTTCTGGGTGAATCAACTGCTCCACGGGGTCGCTCATCTCGGCAAAGCGCTGTGCATCATAGCCCAAAATGAGGGCTAGCTTGTGATTGGAAAAAAGATTTTTGTTTTGTTCGGCATCGTAAGCATTCAGCTCGGCGGGAAGAGCACGGGCGATGCCTTCGATGAGCTGTTTTTTATCTGAGAGTTCTTGAATCGCTTGCTGGAGTCTGAGTTGTTGAGCTAATAATTTTTGGTTGCCGAGTGAGAGTTTTTTCTCCTGTACCATAAGCTCTCGGTTGCGAATAATGAGCTTATAATTCAGCTTTTGCATTTCTTCGTCTGCCTGTTTCTTCTCGGTAATATCTCTGGCCGAAGCATACACAATTCCTTTCTCCACGATGGGTTGGGCTTTCCAACTAAACCAGCGAAAAGAACCATCTTGGTGCAGGAAGCGATTATTGAGATGCGAGAGGGAGATTCCTTTTTTGAGGTGTGCCCATTGATTCAAAGTATTTTTTACATCATCAGGATGCACAAAGTCTGTAAAAGGTCGGGAGGTCATTTCCTCTTTGTCATAGCCCAATACTCTTTCCCAGGAGGCATTGAGTTCTATGAAATATCCTTCCAAATCTGCAATCACGAATAGGTCTTCACTAATGGCAAAAAATTTAGTAGCATTGACCTCGGCTTCCTTCAATTTGGTTACATCCCGAGCGATGGTAATCAAATGGACGGGTTCGGACTTCTCATCGTGCTTGAGGTCAATGGAAGTAAAATAAATCCATTTGTAATGCCCTGTTCGGTGGCGAAGCCGAATTTCGTAGTCATAAATATGGGTTTCTTGATTGTGTAGGATCGCTTCTCGGGAGGCTTTGAATCTTTCCAAGTCTTCGGGGTGGATAATCGATTGCATCCAATCTTCGCCCAGTGCTTTAAACTCTTCTGAGGAGTAGCCCAATTTCTCGGCGAGTTGTTGATTAGAGAAGGGATATCTTTCTTTTTCTACGTCGGCCAGCGGCTTATCTTCTACGGCTACTTCTGCTTGCTGGTTTCCGGTGAAAGTTTTTTCAAAAAAATGCTTAGGCAGTGGATCTGTAAAATTTGCGTCTTCCTCTTCCGGGGCAGAGCTAGCCCAGATGGCATGGGTGAGCAGCGTAAATACGGCGTATCCGTGTTCATCTTGAACCATCTGCCACTCATTTTTCAGATTTGGTTTGAAAACCAGTGCGTGTCTCTGCTCGGTATTTGCTAGGTAGGTTTCTTGAAATTTTTTTTGAGCATACGCTGCCAAAAACGCATCACAATTTTGCCCCAACAATTGCTCGCGCCCCCAGCCTGTGTACTGCTCGAAAGCAGTATTGACGGCACGAAAGATTCCCCTTTGATCCAGTACAAAGATTGGTGTAGAAATTTGCTCGAATATGCTCTTGTAATCCATCATGCACCGCGATGTTGAATGGGCTTGGTTCTTGATTTTGAAAGACTCACTTGCCTAATCGCAACAAATATACCACTCTCTTTTGATTCAAAAATTTCACTTGTAATTAATATTCACGAGGGTGATACACTTTTTTAGCTTTTTTGAGCACTTGTTCTTTATTTAAAGTCATTCCTTTTAGCTTTTGTTGCGTGTAATACTCCATTTGATCGGTATAGTGAGGGCTTTTTGCACGATTAGCAGCTCCGTAGGCGTTGATCGTTTCTATTTCTGGCCCCTCCGCCCCAAAACGAACCAGCTCAATATAAGATTCCCCTTGATAAGTCTTGAAACGTCCTTTCTTGTACTCCTGGGCATACATAGCAGCCAGCACATCACGGCTTCCGGCCATGGGTAAATTTTGATTTCCTCGAACGTGCCTTTGAATATCCCCGAGGGGCACGTTTTTTTTGCCAAAGTATTTTCGTAAATGCTTGTCTACGGCTCTTAAGGCCGTAATCATTTCTTGTTCCTCGAGTTGGTTCGCTTGTTCTAGACGTCCTTCTTCTTTTAGCTGTTCGCCTAGATATTTGAGGAAAAGCATAAAAACGCCCGCTCCCCTGCTCTCTACGTTATTCTTGCGATCCCAAGTCTGGAGTTGCTTCAAAATTTCGGACAAATCGGGGTATTTTTCTACATTTAAATTAAAAACCTCCTCTATATTTTGAGCAAAAGGAAAAACAATAGGTTTAGGATAGGTCAAATCATATTTGATGCGTTTAAAATCTTCATAGCTTATTTTGTCCTCCTGCTCCATCAAAGCTTGAAAACGATGACTACGGTTGTTATCACCAAGCAAATAACCCATCGTGGGGTCATAATTTTTGGCTTGGGGGTTATCTTCGGGTGCGGTAGCGTGAAAAGGCGTATTATTCGTGTTATACACATAGCCAGCCTGAGGATTGCTCACTTGGGGTAGCTCGGCTCGAGGATGATAACGAGCCTCCCAGAGTGTGGCTTGCGTGTTTCCTGGCAGTACTTGATCCCATTGATACTGAGGGTCGCGGTAAGGGATGATGCCATTACTAAGATAATAAATATTATCTTCTCGGTCGGCATAGACGATATTAAAGCAAGGCAGGGCTTGCATATCCAAGGCGGCCTGAAACTCTTCGAAATTGCGAGCCTTATTCATTCGGTATTGTTGCTCGGGAGCACGAATGCTCATGTTAGCGGGAAAGCGCAAAGAGTAATAATGACCATCTTTTTCCAAAGTGGCTCCATATTTACTCCAATAGAAGGTAAATTTTTTCCCGAATTTGAACGGGCCTACTTTTACTTTAATTTTCACGGGCCTTTCTTCCAAAGTGAGCCATTCTCCCTCCCACTCGTAGCGGAGCGGGTCGCTCGGATGCATTTTGAGCTTATATACATCTGTGAAGTCAGGACGATTGACGGTATGCGCCCAGCCCAGATATGGGTTTACCCCGTGGCCAATACTCAGAAATCCAGGCAAAGTTCCACCCAAAATATTCCAACCTTCTTCACTACAAAGATGAGCCTCGTACCAAGAGAAGGGGCCTTCTAAGGGTTGATGCGAGTTGATGGCTAAGTAGGTTTTACCGTCGGTAGTTTTGCGACGACTAACGGCAATTCCATTGGAGCCGTATTCTAATTGTGCTTCTTCTTGTTGAATGCGTCCTTCAAAAATTTTTTCAAGCTCTTTGGGCATGCCTGTGAATAAACAGAAGCCCAGCGTATAAGATTTTACCAAATCTTTTTCAGTAATGGGAAATAAATCTTTGAGCGCAACTTCTTTACGGTGACTGCTCGCATAGGCATTGAGACCTTGGGTATAACCCCTTAATACTTTCTGGAAGTCGGCAGAAAAGGCACCCTCGTGATAAGCCGTATCTACCAACTCTTGCAGACCGATCAAATGCATAATCACATCCATCACGGCTCCTTCTTTGCCTTTCACCTCGGCCAAACGCCCCTTGGCGGCTAATAAATGCTCCTGAACTGAGGCGAAATCATCTTCGGCATTGGCCCAAGCCAAACCATAGGCTACTTCTGCATCGCTTGGGGCAAAAATATGAGGCACGCCCCACGCATCACGTGCAATTTGAATCCGCTCGGGATCAATTTGTGCAAACGAGGTATGCGCATATAGCAAAATGCCGATGATTATATGAAAAAGGCGGACTAGGGACATAAATTTAGAATAAAAGCTTGGGTTTGAGAGAAATTTTCTTTGCTTTCGCTAATTACGAATATGAATGGGGCTGTAATAGGTTTCTAACAATTATCAAAAATACAAAAAAGCTGCTCATAAAAAAATTAAGTAGGTACTGTAGCGTTTTGCAGCCAAGCTACGTGAGGGTTATAAATCCATAAATTTTAACCTAATCATGAAAAACCATTTTTTATTTTATCTACTTTTCTTACTGATTTTGCTAAATGCTTGCGAACAATCAGATTTAGACCCAGCCGAGCAGGACTCTAAAAAAGCCGAGACCGTTCTGAATCAGCAAATCTATGATGAAACCTTGGCCAAACGAGGAAACGCCGAAGGTAGTGATCCTTTTGAGATTCTTAAGGTAAGCCAGCGAGGTAACCAACTCTATGTGAAGGTAAGCTATAGCGGAGGCTGCGAAGAGCATCTCTTTCAGGCCATTTGGAATGGAGTAGCTCTTTTCACGGAGCCTCCGACTGTCCCCATTCTGCTCACCCACGATGACCAAGACGATATGTGCGATGCAATTTTACAAGAAACCATTCAGATTGATTTAAATGCCTTATTGGGTAGCGAACTCACCAGTGGTCCACTGATTATCTCGTTGATGAATGGTTCTTCGGAGCAGACGATTAATATTTCCACAGAATTTGCTTGTGGGGAATTGGTCCAGGGTACATTAAAAAACCTGACGGGCCTGGATGGTTGTGGTTTTGTGATTGACCTAGAAAATGGAAGCCGCTTAGAACCCGAATCTTTTCCAACAGGGTTTGACCCTCAGGACGGAGAGCAGGTCAAATTTTCTTACACAGCTCTAGATCAAGCGAGTATTTGTATGACGGGGCAGCCTGTCAAAATCCACTGTATTTATTCTCAGTGTGAAGATGGCGAGAAGGGAGTACTCAAAGACTTGACGGGTTTGGATGGCTGTGGTTTCGTGATTGACCTAGAGGACGGACGGAGAATAGAGCCCCTTGGCTTTCCCGAAGGTTTTACGCCAATTGATGGAAAAGGCGTACGTGTGGCTTTTCAGCTAGTCGACCAAGCCAGCATCTGTATGAGTGGAGAAATCGTAGAAATTGCTTGTATTTCTTTTCTTAATTAAGCATTTCGTGAGCATTTTTCTCGAGTAAGGACAAGTAGTGCTTTTGCTTGTTCTTGCTCTGCTTTTCATCATTTTTCTTAAATGTAGTCGTGCACCTAGAAACAGAAACGGAATTACATATCATTCGTCAGTGCAAAACTGGAAAGCTCAAATACCAAGAAAAGCTTTATCGGCATTTCTATGGCTACGCGATGAGTATTGGTTTGCGCTATGCCCACGACCAGGAAGAAGCACTAGAAATCGTGAATGATAGTTTCTTGAAGGTTTTTCATAAAATCGCTCAACACGATGAACAGCGTTCTTTCAAAGCTTGGTTACGAAAAATTATTATCAATACCGCCATAGACTATCATCGCAAGCACGCTAAGTACCACCAACAGTTGGACATCGCCCAAGCTGAGCAAGAGAGTGATTCCGTGAGTATTATTGATAAAATGAGTGCAGAAGAAATTTTAGCTTTAATTCAAGAACTTCCGCAAACGCTTCGTCTCGTGTTTAATCTCTACGAAATAGAAGGTTACGCACACCGAGAGATTGCCACGCTCTTGAAAATCCCCGAAAATAGCTCTCGAACTTACCTGACCCGAGCGAAAAGACAATTGAGAGTTTTGGTAGAACAATATTTTTCTAAGGACTATGAAAGAGCAGTTTGAAGAAAAATTAAAAAATAAAATCAAAGCATTAGCAGAAGTGGAGCCTTCGCTGCCCGTGGAAATGGGTTGGAAGGATATGAAAAAACGCTTGGAGCGAAAAAAACGCCGAGTAGTATTGATCGCTTATGCTTATCGGGGGGCAGCGGCTATTTTCTTAATTGCGCTACTCTACGGGGTTTATACTTATCTTCCCCTTTCTCCCCAACAAGAGGTTTCCCAATCAAATAACCATGAAAAAACTAGAAATCCATTCTTCAAAAACCTATTATCTGAAAAGAAAAAAGAGGAAGATCGTCTTGAAAATGCAGAAGCTGCTCCCGTGCCTAAGTCCAACACAGCCACCAAATCAGGGCAGACTTTTCCTGAACAGGTTCATGCTCCTACTCAGTCTTCTGTAATAGCACAAAACTCACTGGAAAAAACTGCTAAGAAGGTTTTTGAAACGAAAAGAAATGAATTCGCCTTCTCTAAAATTACTCCCGACCAACGAGGGTTGCGACCTAAACTCACCATACCATCTGCCCAACTCTTGGCCGCGGATAGCAGTCAGCAAAACCAACGAATGAGCATCGCTGCCTATCTCAGCGACGTATTGCCCGAAGAAGCAAACGCCAAGTCAGCTTCGCAAATCGGTGTCCGTGTTGGTGTGGCACTTTCTTCTCTGAAAAACTTCACCGAAAATCAATCATCCAGCCCGGTCAATTGGGGAGGAGGGTTTAGTTCGCAGCTTGCCTTGGATCGGCACTGGAGTATCGGAAGTGGTCTCTTGCTGACACAGCAAGCTTTGGCACTTGAAAACGACACAGAAGGAGCTAACCTAGAAGATTCAGGGCCAGATAACAACCGCAGGCTAGAGTCTACAGACGTTGATTTATTGAGCTTGGATATTCCGATCAATGTGCAATACCAGTTCAATCTTCCCAAGCAGCAGTCCTTGCGATTGGCGGTGGGTTTTTCGTCTTTGCTTCACGTAAGGGAAAGAATCACAGAAAATTATCGGGAAAAACAAATCTCTTTCAGTTTCAATGATGACAGCGGCCTTTTCCTAGCAGAGGAATCTAGTATTTTAGTAGAAGAACCGCTTAGTAATCAGCGTTGGCAACAGTTTGATTTTGCTCGCTTGCTTAATTTTTCGGTAGCTTATGAATATCCCTTGAATTCAAAATTATTTGTACAATTAGAGCCTTACCTACAGTATCCCTTAGGAGATTTGACCAGCCAAGGACTCAAATTTGGTTCAGGTGGCATGCGTCTGCGGTTGTATTTTGGGAAATAGGAAGTTAGAAGCTAGGAGCTAGAAGTTAGGAGTCAGGAGCTAGAATTTAGGAGTCAGAAGCTAGAATTTAGGAGTCAGAAGTCAGGAGCTATTATAAAGCTCAGTGTTGCGTATAAGATCATGAAACAACTAACTATATTTCAGGAGAATACAAACATATTAGCTCCTAAATTCTAGCTCCTCGCTCCTAAACTCTCTTACAAAGGAATATTCCCGTGTTTTTTCTTGGGCAAGGTTCTTACTTTGTTCTCGAGCATATCAAAAGCACGGATCAGTTTAAAGCGGGTTTCTTCGGGTCGGATGACTTCATCCACGTATCCGCGATTAGCCGCACGATAAGGCGTAGCAAAAGTGCGAGTGTAGTCTTCTACTTTTTCCTGTAGCTTGGCCTCAGGATCATCGGCTTGGGCAATTTCGTTTTTGAAGATAATTTCGGATGCTCCCTTAGCTCCCATGACCGCAATTTCGGCAGTAGGCCAAGCAAAATTCATATCTGCACCAATATGTTTGGAGTTCATCACGTCGTAGGCTCCTCCGTAGGCTTTGCGTGTGATCACGGTTACACGCGGCACCGTGGCTTCACAAAAGGCATAGAGTAGCTTCGCGCCATTACTGATAATTCCGTTCCATTCTTGGTCAGTTCCGGGTAAGAAACCAGGCACATCTACCAAAACCAAGAGCGGAATATTGAAAGAGTCGCAGAAGCGTACAAAGCGAGCAGCCTTGGTACTAGAGTTGATATCCAGTACGCCCGCGAGCACTGCCGGCTGGTTGCCCACTACCCCGATGCTTCGTCCAGCAATACGAGCAAAACCCACCACGATATTTTCGGCAAAATCTTTATGTACTTCCATAAAGCTCTCTTCGTCAATCACCCCGTTGATTACCTCACGCATGTCATAGGGTTGATTGGGGTTGGCTGGTACGATCTCATTAAGGTTCGGGCGCGTCTCGTCTTCTTGCATTTCGTAGGGAATGCGAGGTACCTCGTCTTCGCAGTTTTGGGGAATATAACTCAGCAGGCGTTTAATATCTTGGATACATTGTAGTTCATTGGCACAAGCAAAATGGGTAACGCCACTCTTACTGCTGTGGGTAGTTGCTCCACCCAATTCTTCAGAAGTTACTTCTTCATTGGTTACGGTTTTGACCACTTTGGGGCCTGTAACGAACATGTAGGAAGTATTTTCTACCATCATAATAAAATCTGTGATAGCAGGTGAATAGACCGCACCTCCGGCACAAGGCCCCATTACAGCCGAAATTTGTGGAATCACGCCCGACGCCAAGGTATTTCGGTAAAAAATATCGGCATAGCCCGCCAGAGAAAGCACCCCCTCTTGGATGCGTGCGCCTCCCGAATCATTCAGCCCGATCACAGGTGCGCCATTATTCATAGCCAAGTCCATGATTTTACATATCTTCTCAGCATAAGTCTCAGAAAGCGAACCACCAAAGACCGTAAAATCCTGCGAAAATACATACACCAAGCGACCCTGAATGGTACCGTAGCCCGTCACAACCCCATCTCCCAAGTAATATTCATTTTCTAAGCCAAAATCACGACAGCGATGGAGTACAAACTTGCCAATTTCCTCAAAAGAGCCTTCGTCTAAAAGTAAATCAATTCTTTCTCTGGCCGTTAGCTTGCCTTTTTTATGTTGTGATTCTATTCTTTTGGTGCCACCACCTGCTAAAGCTTCTTGATTTTTGCTTTCTAATTCCGCAAATTTTTCCTCTAAAGATGATCCAACAGGAGGTATATTATTGGTGGTTTTATCCATGATTAAGATGCGTATACTTTGATTGATATGATTTCAAATATATATTCCTATTTGCAAAATCCTGAACATTTCTCCCGAAAATTCCCCTGACAGGAAGAGAAAAAATATTTTTTTTTGACTTATCTGGTTAAATCTAGTAGCTCACAAAAATACGTATAGTGCTTGTGAAGCTAGGATTTTCTTCCTGAATTTCTTGGTTCATGCGAAACTACTACAAAAGGCACGAGGTATATTCTGAGGCAAAAATCCTTGGAAACTTACCTAAAAACGGTACTAGCTTTGAAGTTTACATAGCAACACTCCTTTTTTCATAAAATTTTTTTGATTTTTTTTGATTTTCCTGTGAATTGACTCAACGCATATCTATCTAAACCTAAATCTAGAAAAATGATTAATCTAACCGAAACTCAGAACCTTAAGGATGCCATCGCTCAAAATCCAGAAGATTACAAACACATCATTGAGCAAACCGAACTAGGTATCTGTATCACCAATGAGCAGGGTCATTATGTAGCTGTTAATGACAACTATACCCAAATTACGGGTTACAGCCGAGAAGAACTGATTGGAGAAAGCTTCCTCAAAGTAGTTCCTCCACCCAAGCAGGATGACTTGCAGGAAATGCACGACCAGTTTATTGAGATACAAATTGAAATTTTTGAGAAATTCGAGATCATAAACAAATCTGGTCAACTCCTCAAAATTGATGTAGACGCGGGCTTCAACGACCATATTGAAGGAAAGCCCCACAAGATTACTTTTATCCAATTGATGACTTGAAGCCGGAATCGCTTTGATGTAATCAAAATGCTCAGAATCGATCCCCTAGGTTCTGAGCTTATTTTTTGGAAGAAAAAAGCGATGCAACAGGATTGGAATAGTTTTAGATGAAAATTCTCAGGATATACAAAGTATCCATCTCCGGCGAAAATGACTCAGAGATGTTCACGAACCTCGAGATAAGCTAAAAATCAGCGAGTAGATTTCTACAAATAATCTGGATATGGCAAAGAAAAAATCAAATTGGCAAAATATTTTCAAGTATCTCAGTAAACAATACTATACAGAGAGCATACGCGGGCGCATTAACTGGTTGGTCTTCGCCTCAATGACACTCTTGGTGGTCATTACTGGCTTTACCATCTATCAAAATTATCACACAGGGCAAGTAAATGAAGATATCAAACGGCTTCGGGCTCCCCTCTCGATCGAGAGTGCTTCTATTCGTAGTGGCCTGAATCGTATACTTTTTCTACAATCTTTGCATATCGATAATCAAGACCCTATTTACATTGAAAAGCAAGACAGCGTATGGCAAAAACAAATCAATCCCAGCTTTGAAAATATAACCTCTATCCGTACGACTCTATATGATCCACAATATACCTCCTTCTTAGATTCTTTATCTGCCCTCTTGCCTAGATTCAAGGTATCTCAACAGATTACTCGCCAATTAATCCAAGCATTAGCAGAGCTTCCACGACCCAAAGTTCGAGATAGTTTGGCTTTTAATATTTATCTGAGAGAACGGTTTCTACTTCAGCAAGAAATCCATGCTTCGGTAGCTAAGCATCAAATGCCTATTTACAATCGCCTTCGGGATATGATGTCCCAGATTTATATACAAGAGTCTGCTACCCTCAAAAATGATCTTGCCGCCGTAGAAAAAGCCATTTTTAATACTAATCTCACCACCACTGCTCTGTTGGTTCTCACCTGTATCTTCTTGCTTAGTCTTTCTTATGCTACCATTCGTCGATTAGATCGATCTATTCGCCAACCCGTAGAGGCACTCAATAGATTAGCTCAAGGCGAACTCACTGGCCATATCACTCCGAGTCAAGATGAGTTCTCAGCCATTATCAAAGCCAGCAATCGTCTGCAGGATAATCTGACTCAGGCTAGTCAATTTTCGCTGGAGATTGGTGAGGGTAATTTCAATTCAGCTTTTTCTCCCCTCAGTGAGTCGGATATCCTAGGCAATGCCCTGCTCCAAATGCGAGACCAACTCCACCAGGTAGCACAAGAAGATCAAAAAAGAGATTGGGCCACCCAAGGATTGGCTAAATTCTCAGAAATTTTGCGCCTACACAATGATGATTTTAAAGACTTTGGCGATAAGGTCATTTCTAATCTAGTGCGCTATTTGGGTGCCAACCAAGGCGGAATTTTTATTGCTTACCCTGAGCAACAAGGAACTTCGCTCGAGCTGGTAGCCTGCTATGCCTATGACCGAAAGAAATTTCTTCAGAAAAAAGTATGGGTAGGAGATCAATACGCGGAAGGACTACTCGGACAGGCTTATCTTGAAAAAGAAACACTCCATATGACCGAGATGCCAGAAGAGCACGTTCAGATCGTCTCTGGCCTTGGTGATGGCAGTCCTCGCTCCCTGTTGATCGTGCCACTCAAACTCAATGAACAGGTAGAAGGAGTCTTAGAGTTAGCCTCTTTCCAAGATTTCAAGCCGCACGAAATTGCCTTCGTAGAAAAATTAGCCGAAAATATCGCTTCCTCCATCATCGCGGTCAAAACGAACAATCGTACGCGCGAACTACTGGCCGCTTCTCAGCATCAGGCCGAAGAACTTCGCTCGCAGGAAGAGGAAATGCGCCAAAATAATGAGGAACTAGCCGCCACACAGGAAGAAATGCGCCGCAATAGCCTAGAATTAGAAAAATTGCTAGAAGAATCTCGTGTCAAAGAACAGGAAAAAGCACGAGCACTGGAAGAAGCCCGAGAGAAAACCGAGGAAATGAAGCAGAAACAAGAGGAGCTGGAAAAAGTAAAACGTCGCCTAGAAAGTAATGAACAAGTTCTCAAAAAAGCCTTTGATAAGGCCAAAACCAATGAAATACTGCTCAAAGAAAAAAATGAAGAGGTAGCTAAGAATGAGGCCGAACTCCATAAAAAAATGGACCAATTAAAAGCCATTCAAGATAAATTAAGCAGCAGCGAACAAAGATTATTCAAAGTCTTAGAAAGCATACCTGCCGGCGTTTTCGTGCTACAAGCCAACGGAGAACCTTATTTTGCCAATCAACAAGCCCAAGAAATACTCGGACAAGGAATTGTCTCGATCGAGCTGGGCAAAAACAAAAGAGCGGAAATCTACAGAGCCAAAATAGCGGGCACTGACCAGCCTTATCCCCAAGATCAAATGCCCCTAATTAGAGCCTTGCAAGGCGAAAAAGCGCATATTGATGATATGGACATTGACCGCAATGATCGTCGTGTTACGCTGGAAGTTACTGCTAATCCGATCCGAGATGAGCAAGGACAAATTGAATATGCCGTAGCCATCTTTCGTGATATTACCGAGCGTAAAAAACGCAATGACGAACTTAAAAAACAGCAGGCACTTTTTGCCAACGGTAGAGACGCCGTTTGGATTTTAGACGAAGATAAAATCGTAGATTGTAATAAGGCTTCTCTGGAATTGTTTAAGTGTGAGAATCCCGAAAAAATGATCGGCAAAAGTATTCAAGATTTTTCGCCCGAACTCCAGCCCTCTGGCAGAACTTCTGAAGATATGATGCAAATGCACCTGCAAAAATGCCACAAAAAAGGGTCTAATTTTTATGAATGGACACATCAAAATACAGGCGGTAGAGAGTTCGAGTGTGAGATTTTGTTGAGTACCATCCCCTATGGTGAACAAACCCTCATCGCAGCGGTCATCCGAGATATTACCGAACGCAAAATGCAAGAAACGGAACTCATTCGCAGAAATCAAGAACTCATCCACAAAGTACGAGATTTTACTACCTCCCAAAGTGAAATGAAACGTGGACAACAAGAGCTTTTCCTGAACAATGAGAAACTAGAAGCCAATATCCAAGTGCTCAAAAAAGCCTTCCTCCGTAAAAAAGAAGCCGAACAACTGCTCAAACAGGAAATCCAAGCCCTCCAAGAAAGGTTAGGCAAAGTATGATGTGCATCCGAGAGCAGATCGCAACTAGTTGCTCCGTGTCTCTGTGCCTCTGTGTTTGGAAGATAAGATGAGATGGGTATTGTGTGCAATGCGCATTACTCCAAAGTACTCAGCGTAACGGCGACAATATCTCGGAAAACCTCCTCCGAAGCATTGGTTTTGGCCAGCACGCGTATTCCGTTTATCACGTTGAGCAGATAGCGGGATAAGGCCTGCGCCTCGTGTCGGGTAGAAATCTCCCCCTCGGCTTGTCCTCGCAGGATAAGTGCTTGAAAAGCGCGCTCGATATTTTGCCTATTGGCATTCACGATTTCTTCCATAGCCAAGTAAGCAGCTCGATCCTCATCACAGCGTGTATCCTCAGAAATAATCTCGGTCGTGAGATTAACCATAAAACATCCTTTCCGCGATGGATCCCCCATAATTTCCTGAATCGTGAGGTCAAAGAGTTCGCGTAGAATAGTTTTGGCTGGTTTGTCCTCCTGCAGTTTGTCCATGAGCAGCTGTGAAGCTCCTTTGCGGTATTGCTGCACGGCTTTTTGGAAAAAGCTCAGCTTATCGCCATAAGTAGTATAAATGCTAGAACGTTGAATGCCCAGATACTCGACTAAGTCTTTGATGGAAGTGCCCTTGTAGCCTTTTTTCCAAAATAATTCCATGGCTTTCTCCAGAGTCTCTTCCTCGTTGAAATTTTTGGTACGTGCCATCAGGTCTGAATTTTGGTTCTTATCAGAAGATAGAATTCGGGAGCTAGCTCCTAATTCCTACTCTTACAACACGAATTTTGTACCATTCATTCCATATAAAAACTTTAAACAGAACGATCTAGCGTGCGCAGAGAATTACTTTTCATACAATAGCACTTCATTTTGGATAATCTTCTCTACGGCTTGCTCCATGGTTTCGTATTTCTTGGCAAAACAAAACCGAATCGCCTTGTGATCTTGTCCATCTATATAAAAAGGAGAAAGCGGAATGGTAGCCACGCCCACCTGACGGGTCAAACGCTCCGTGTAGGCAGTATCTTTTTCTTGGGAAAGATGTCCGTAGGAGGCTACCTGAAAATAAGTGCCCTCACAGGGAAGGAGTTTGAAGGGTGTGGCTTGCATCAAAGCTCGAAAACGATCTCTGCGCTCCTGATAAAAATCGGCCAAGCTCAAGTAATGCTCCTTTTCTTTTAGAAAATCGGCTAAGGCTAATTGCGCAGGGGTAAAAGTAGCGAAAGTATTGTACTGGTGAATTTTGCGAAATTCTTGGGTAAAATACTCGGGGGCAATGCAATAGCCAATTTTCCAGCCCGTCGCGTGAAAAGTTTTCCCAAAAGAAAAAATCGCAAAACTACGCTGCCTCAATTCAGGGTATCGCAGTACGCTCTGATGCTCCTGCCCATCAAAAATAATATGCTCATAAACCTCATCACTGATGATGATAAAATCTTGATTCTGAGCAATCTCATTCAGTTGCTGCATATCTTCGGCCTTGAGTGCAGTACCAGAGGGATTATGCGGAGAATTAATCATCACCACTTTCGTCTTTTCATTCAGAGCTTGCTGAAACAACGTCCATTGAATGGCATAATCATCAGGATGTAGCGGCACGGGGATGGCCTTCCCACCAAATAGCTCAATGATGGGCTGGTACAAATCGTAGGCAGGCTCGAAGATAATCACTTCATCGCCCGGTCTGACCACGGCGGCCAAAGCATTAAAAATCGCTTCACTCGCTCCCGAAACCACCGTGATTTCTTTCTCAGGATTAGGAGCAATGCGATAGGTTTCTTCGGTTTTAATAGAAATTTGCTCTCGTAAAGCGGGCATTCCGGCCATGGGCGCGTATTGATTGGCTCCTTTTTTCATGTAATGCGTTACGAGATCAATCAGCTGGGGGTGGCACTCAAAATCTGGAAAGCCCTGAGAAAGGTTAATCGCTTGTACTTCTTGTGCCAGGCGCGACATCACCGTGAAGATAGTCGTGCCCAATTGAGGTAATTTGGAAGGAAAATGAGGATGGGTTTGTGCAGTGTGCATAAATTTATTTATATGGTTATCCGTTGTGGGTTGTGCGTTTTTTTAAGGCTTCGTGGCTGATTTTTTAAATACAACCCTAAAGGGTTTCGGAAGCCTGCTAGGTTTTTCAGGGTTTATTTTTTGGTAGGAAAGCGCATTTTATATTTGGCATTGACTTTCCCTTTGCTAATGTTATTGAGTTTAGATCTGAGCAATCGCTTTTTGAAAGGAGATAAATAATCGGTAAAAAGAATGCCCTCGATATGGTCGTACTCGTGCTGAATCACGCGGGCAGCCAGTCCTTCGAAAGTTTCTTCGTATTCATTCCAATCTTCATCAAAATAGTGGATTTTGATCTGAGCTTGTCGATTTACATTTTCGTGAATATCCGGGATGCTCAGGCAACCTTCTTCGTAAGCCCATTCTTCCCCTAACTCTTCGAGCATGGTCGGGTTGACAAAGGCTTTTTTCATCCCTTCAATTTCATCGCTCATCTGGTTGGCATCAATCACAAAAACCCGGTAGCTCAATCCAATCTGAGGGGCGGCCAAGCCCACGCCACTGGCGGCGTACATGGTCTCGAACATATCCGCTACCAATTTTTTCAAGTCAAAAGATTCATCATCAGGGTCAATATCTTCGGCGGCTTGTTTTAGAACTGGGTCACCGTAGGCTACAATGGGATAGATCATAGATACAAAAGAATTAATTGAACATTCATCAAAAATAATATTTTTAAGCTTGAGAATGTTTTTCCATGAAAGATTGCAAAATAATGACCGCGCTTACTTTATCTAAGTTAGCTTTATCTCGGCGGTATTTTTTGGTAGTGCCACCCGTAATCATGGCGTCTAGAGCCAGCTTAGAAGTAAAACGCTCATCATGCAAATGTACAGTTTTTTCGGGAAAGGCTTTTTGCAATTTCCGCACAAAACCCCTTACGTGGGGCGTGGCGTCGGTATCGCTCCCATCTAAGTTTTGAGGCATCCCCACTACAAAGGCTTCTACCTCTTCTTGTTGGGTGTAGTTTTGTAAATATTCCATCACCTTTTCGGGGTGGATGGTTTCCAGAGCGGTGGCGATGATTTTGAGCGGGTCAGTTACGGCCAAGCCTACGCGCTTGGTTCCGTAGTCAACGGCTAAGAGTCTTCCCATATTTTTTATTGATTTTTGTATCTCACGAAACCGGAGTTGCGAAGCTACATTTTAAAATTCTTGCTTAGTAATGTCTTTAATAAAAAAGTTCATTTAGGTTGAATGAAGCTTAAAGATCGTGATTTTTCTACAAAAATGTAAATCATCCAAGCTAATCAACCAAAAACTGGAATTATGCGGCTACTTAGGCCCAAGTCCTTTGCATCATCAGTTTGATATTGGTCTTTTTCCACACTTGGAAGTTGTGTCTGAGGTAAAATTCTTGGGCGCGTTCGTTGATGCGAAAAACTTCTAATTGAAGGTCGAGTTGTTTTTGCTCAGATTCTGAAATGACGCTTCGCATCACCCAGCTACCAATTCCTTGGCTTTGCGCTTGGGGATGAATGAGTAGATTCGCGATGAAAATATGCTCAGGAGTTTGCCTTTTTTCCAAATAGCCTACCGCCATCCCCAGGCGCTCGATGATTTGGATATGTTTGGGGGTGAACCTTTCCTGATGGAATTGCCATTGGGCTTTTTTCTCCCAGCCCCAGATTTGGTCAACATAAGTGCTGAGGGCATTTTCTTTGATGTTGAAGGTAAGGAGCAAGTCTTGTGGCTGTGCCTCTCTCAAACAAACTTTCATAGCCTTGAGCGATCAACATCAATTCCAGCGGGTCTTTTGCCGGAGCATTTCACGTACGAGCTTTTCTAATTTGAGGGCTTTGATAAAAAGAATATCATCCTCGATACGAGCGTGCTTGAGGAGTTCTTTTTCTAGATTCTTTAACTCGGCAAATAATACTTGCCAATGCAGATTCGCCCCGCTTTCTAGTTGATAATTATTGGTAATTTCTCGAATGCCCCGCATCTCGTCATCGTGTGTATGATGATCTAAGGCAAAATAATGAATCGCGTTTTTTTCCATCGCCTGATAAAGCGGGCCAGGTTGGTAATCTCCCAGAGATGCTTTTTGTAACAAGAGAATGTATTCAAAGAAGCGATCCTCTTCGTCGTGAATATGATGGATAAAATCTTCTACGAAAAGTGGGAAGAGTAATTGCAGATCTTGTACAAGCGAAGGATTCCCCAATTTGCTAGCATCCAAATCCTCGATCAGCTTGGCCATGTAGGGGAGTTTTTCATTGATAAAAATGAAGTGGCTATGCTTCAGGTAATGAATCACCAAATCAATCGGATAATTCATGAGAGGCACTGGCAAGTCTTTGCGGTAAGGAACAGACTCCAGACGCCTTAGCACGTGCTGTACCTCGAGACCTTGGGCACGACAAGCTTGAGCTAGGGTGGCTTCTGAATAATGATAGAATTGAATCCCTAGATGATGCAAGACAGAGGCATACACATAATTCTCTGCTACTAATTCATTTATTTTTTTGTCCAATACATCCATAGATTGGGAGCATGCTAGACTCGGCTTTTAAGTTCGAACACAAAGATAAGGAATTCATGACAATTCGACCATTCCCCCTCGTATAAAAGATTTATCAAACAACGAATATTGAGGATAATATATTTCAAGTATTCAACGACAAAACTGAATTTTTCCTCGAGAAAACAGGAGCCACTCACCATCCGCGACGGACAACTAGCTAGAGGCGTTGGATATATGAGCGAGATTAGCGAAATTTGCAGAATCGTTTCGAGTAATTTTCCATTTTTTAATTAGAATCTAAATCTATGAACGCAGAACAAGCGAAAGAGATAAAAGCCAGAGTAGAGGCTTTGAGGAGGTATCTTTGACTACGATGCCAAGTTAGAGCAAATTGCCGAAAAAGAACGCACTACCCAAGACCCTGATTTCTGGAATGACCCCAAAACAGCGGAGAAAGTCATGAAAGCCATCAAGGCCATTAAAGTCTGGACGGAGAGCTACGAGAAAGTCCAAGCCCTTTCGGAAGACTTTGAAACCATGTACGAATTCTGGGAAGAAGAAGAAGCCTCCGAAGAAGAGGTAGAAGCCTCCTATCAAAAACTCCTCACCGCCGTGGAAGAGCTAGAATTCAAGAAAATGCTCAGCAACGAAGAAGACCAACTGAGTGCCATTATTGAAATCAACCCCGGGGCAGGGGGTACCGAGAGCAATGACTGGGCAGAAATGCTCATGCGGATGTACATTCTCTGGGGAGAAAAAAGTGGCTACACCGTCAAGGAGGTCAACTACCAACCCGGTGAAGTAGCAGGTTGTAAATCGGCTACCTTGGAGATTGATGGTGATTTTGCTTATGGTCATTTGAAGGCCGAAATCGGCGTGCATCGTCTCGTCAGAATTTCCCCCTTCGATTCAGGGGGGCGTCGTCATACTTCCTTTGCTTCTGTTTTTGCTTATCCCGTGGTAGACGATAGTATTGAGATTGAAATCAACCCCTCGGATATCGAGTGGGATACTTTCCGGTCAGGAGGTGCAGGGGGGCAAAATGTAAATAAGGTAGAAACCGCCGTAAGACTCAAGCATATCCCCTCTGGCATCATCGTTGAGTGCCAGCAAGAACGATCACAACTCCAAAACAAGGATAAGGCGATGAAAATGCTCAAATCACGCCTTTACCAACAGGAAATAGAAAAGAGAAACGAAGAAAAAGCCAAAGTGGAAGGCTCTAAAAAGAAAATTGACTTTGGCTCTCAAATCCGTAGCTACGTAATGCATCCTTACAAAATGGTCAAAGACCTGAGAACCAGTCACGAACGCTCTGATGTGCAAAACATCCTCGATGGCGACCTTGATGACTACATGAAGGCTTTCTTGATGCAACAAGATATCGAGGTCTGATATTTCGTACCTGATGATATTTGCCATTTCAGAGCATTCGTACTGTAGCCTGTTTATTCTCAGGAGAAAGTAGATGCTTTGGGATGGCATTTTACTTTTTTGAAAATTTCAAGAAAAAATTTAAATAAATATTGCCTATGTGATTGCTTTGAAAGGCGAAAAACGTTAATTTAACACCTCTACCTTATGTTATCCTAAAACAAGCACAAATGAAATTTCACCTAATCCTTTTCTATATTTGCACGGCACTCTGGCTCGGCGCACATAGTGCTCAGGCGCAGTACCTTAGTAGTAGGCTTCCTGGCACTTTTTTTCCTAAGGAAACGCTTAGCACTACTGACAAGCGTGCTTTCGCTCCTTCTGCAAAATTATCTCGGGTATTGTCGGGGCTTTATTATGAGTTTTTGAATGATTCACGTCGCCAGACCGAAGCCATGGCTGATTTACAAGCCCGCTATCAGGAAGTAATGCTCATACAAGACGGTAAAATCGCCATCGAGGCTACTGCCCAGCGCAGTGCTACTGATTTACTTGCTGACTTACAGGAATTAGGGCTGTCTGGAGGAAACTCTTTTGGAAGAATGGTTTCTGGTTGGTTACCGATCGGGCAATTGCCAGCTCTTTCCAAGCTCAATACGCTGCTTTATGCCAGACCTGTCTACCCACCCCTCACCGGGATTGGTGCCACCACTACTCAGGGTGATATTGCACAGCAATCAGCCAATACTCGGATTCTGGAGGGAGTAGATGGTAGCGGTATCGTCGTGGGTATTCTCTCGGATAGCTACAATGCCAGCAGGCTAGAAGAAGAAGGCGTATTGAGTGGAGACTTGCCCGGGATCAATAATCCGAATGGTTTTAACACTCCAGTAGCGGTTTTAGAAGAATTTGCGCGAGGTTCGGATGAGGGGCGCGCGATGGCCGAGATTGTTCACGATGTTGCACCGGGAGCAGCTTTGGCGTTTCATACGGCTTTTATCAGTCAACCCTCCTTTGCGCAAGGCATCTTGGATTTGGCCGCCTTCGGATGCGATGTGATCGTAGATGATGTTTTCTATTTTGCTGAACCTTTTTTTCAGGATGGCATCCTTGCGCAGGCCGTGGACGAAGTAGCTCGCCAAGGAGTCAGTTATTTTTCTCTGGCGGGCAACTTACGCAGGCAGTCTTACGAAAGTGTTTTTCGTTCGGCGGGCATATTTGAGCTAAGTAGTGACTCGATGGCCACGGGTGGTATCCAGTTAGGAGCTTATGAACTGCACGACTTTGATCCAGGCCCGGGCGTGGATGTTTTTCAACGGATTGGCTTCCCCAGTTCGGGTGATGCTATTCTATCCTTTCAGTGGGACGATGCCTTTGCTTCAGTTTGTCCTGAGGGTTGTGCAGGTGCAGATACCGATCTAGATGTATTCATTGCCTTCCGAGATCAAGACTTTAATAGCATTGCCTTCGCCAGTCTCAACGCTAATGTAGGCAATGACCCTTTTGAGTTTTTGAGAATTGCCAGCAGTAATTTCAGTGAAGCTTTTTTGCTAATTGGTCGCAAGCTAGATGCTCCTGGGCCAAACCCCAATCCTGGTTTGATCAAGTATGTTAATTATGGTGCCAATCAGAATGTACTCCTCAACCTAGAATACGCCACGTTTAGCCCTACTCTGATCAATCATGCGAATGCGGAGGGAGCCATCGCCGTGGGGGCTGTTCCTTATTTTGGTACGCCTGCTTTTGGAGCGGACGATATTCAGTTGGAGAGTTTTTCGTCTGCGGGTGGCAACGCTATTATCTTTGATGTAAATGGAGAAGAAACAAGTCCTGTAGTTCGGCAGAAACCTGACATATGTGCTCCAAACCGAGGTAACAACACTTTTTTTGGAATAGACATTGATGGAGATAACTTTCCTAATTTTACAGGAACTTCGGCCTCGGCTCCCCACGCAGCAGCCGTGGCGGCCTTAATGCTGGACGCATCCTTGAATGGTTTAGCACCACAACAAGTCAGGCAAATCTTGATCGGGACGGCTCAGGATATGAATGATCCCTTTACTCCTGGTTTAGATTTGGGTTTTGATTTCGGGAGTGGCTTTGGTTTTGTCCAAGCTATTGAAGCCGTGCAAGAGGCGCAGCGTTTTCGTATTGCGGGCTTCGATTGGGTGGATGCAAATACAGATGAAGTGATTACTAGCCTTCGGGACGGGGATGTCATTTTGCTTTCTGAGATAGGTACTTTTAACCTTGCCATCATCACCCACACCGCCCCTCAACAAGTGGGTAGTGTCAATATTAACTTGGTAGGCCCCATCTTCCGAAATAAACTCGAGAACGTAGCACCCTATGCTTCTTTTGGAAATTTGGGAGACAATTTCTTTGGTCAAAGTTTCATACCGGGCGTTTATACCCTCACTGCAGTTCCCTTTGAGCGAAGGTCTGGTCAGGGGGAGGCTGGATTGCCGCTTAGTATTACTTTTACGATGGTAGACGACACTACTTTAGGCAGTGAGTCTGGCAAGCCATCAATTTTCCCCAATCCAATCAGTGCTAACCAAACACTTCGCTTGGATTTGGGCTCAGGCTCGGACTTTTCTCCGGAAACACGGATACTTGGCATTAGTATATTCAATCAACGAGGTGAAAAAGTTAAGGATCTGACATTGAATCCAACGCCCGGTCAGCGTATCTACCATTTAGATGTTGCGATGTTGGATCTTTCTAATGGCATTTACCTGATGCAGTTGATCAGAGAGAATGAAGCCCCTCATTTGCTTCGCTTGTGGATCAATGACTGATTGTCTAAGTTCATCGTTATCCATACATCAATAGGGCATTTGCTAAATAAAAACGTCCACGATACTCAGGAATCGTGGACGTTTTGGCTTTAAAATCTATGGTGATTATTGCAGTTGGCTTACTGGTTCATCGGCTCCTTCCATCTTTTTGATCATTTCGCCGATCAAGGCCAGAGAGTTTTTACTTTTATCGGTGAAAGTAACTTTCATTTCCCCTTCTAGTTTTTCTCCACTTATAGATCCAGAGCTAGTAATCATCGCGTCTAATTGCGGAGCTACTTCATTTTTGAAGACTTTGGCTTCGGTAGAACTCATAAATTCATTCGGTATTTGACGTACGATTTCTTGAATGCTCAAATAAAATACGGCACTTTTATCAGAGGCAATTTTAACGTATTTGCTATCTAGTTTGCCGTTGCCTTGCATTAAATCGTCTTTGTAAGCTTCGCTCATGGTGGCATAAAGCACGTCGTTCTTCTCAATCATATAAAGCTCAGAGGGTAAGCCAGCCGACACGGTATAAAGGTCGCCAGTCTTGCGAAAAGCTCCAGCATCTACTCCTTTTTGCATGATTTTATCTATATTCTCTTTGTTGTTGATGCCAATGGCCAGTACAAACTCAGGCTGAGGGTTACGGATAATTTGCTCCATTTTCAAGTCCTGGGTTGCCACGAAATAGTCTCCGTTAAAGGTATCGAAGAGTTCTTGCATGCTCATTCCCAAATCTCTTTGTACGTCATTCTCGGCATCTTTTATGGAAGGCTCTTCTTTGACAAGATCGTAGATCGCTTGCATATTCAAGGCTAAGCCTAACATCGCGCTGGGAACCTTGGTCGGGAAGCTCCCGATCATCCCTTCATTCATACCACTTTTGATGAGGCCTTTAAGTTCTTGGCTGTGATTTTTATCCAGATGAGAGACAGATTTCACGAGTACTTCTCCCTTATTAAAATCTAGGCCGATAGTTCCTACGCGATAGGCTTGGTATATTTTGGCAAGAGCAGGAGAGCTCTCTTTCATATCTTCAAAATCGGAGCTGATCTGATTTAATTTCTTTTGATCCCACCAAACGGCGACATCGTGCCCGCCTCCGTCAATGTTTTTAAATTCGGAGCTATTGGCACTGAGCGAGTTACTAGCTTCGGTGGCAAAAATACGATCAAAACCTTCTTTTAATTTTGCTTCTTCTACCCCGCCTTCCATAGAATAGATCAAGGCGGTTTCTCCTTTCCAACCCATCAGCCCCTCGTCTTCTAGGAGTACGTATTTCAGGTCGCCATCCGTTTTGATTTCATACTTTACTTCTCCTTCGGTGAGGTCTTGCTCAAATTTAGCCGGATCATTGAGTAAGAAAGAGGCACCAAAGTAATTCTCTTTTCCTTCGGGGGTATAAGAGAAAAAGAAATATGCCTTTTGATCAAAATTGACATCCGAGGCCAGGGCTTTTCCGAAGGCTTCTTGTAGTTTATCGGTATCTTCGTCCAAGTTGTCCAATAAGTCTTGCTCGAAGATTTCTTTCCAGTTTTCGGCTTTAGAAGAAATGCTTTTCATGTCTACACTCACGGCCATCGTCACGTCTTGTGGAATTTTAACGTGCTTAGATGACACTCCACCACCTCCACCACAGGAGGCCATCAACCATAAAAAGGCCAGAAATTGTGCTGACCTCAGGCCAAAAACAGGAAAAGATTTAAGGAACATTGCTTGATAATTTTTCATAATAATAGAGGATGATTATTGTCTGAACTAGAATTTGCTCAAAGTTCGTATTTGCGCAACAAAAGGCCATCTTCGGAACCTGATTTCACAAAAATTTTCGGCGGTGGCTTAGATGAAGCTTTCAATTTTTGGTACTATCAGCATTCAGAATTAGACTTTTTTGCGATCAAATCTGAAATTCAAGTAAGCTCTTGCCATACAAGTATATACAATTTATTTGAGAATTGAATTTAGAGGTACATTTTTCATTCAAACTCACGGTTTATCCTTTATTCCAACGAAAAACGATCAATTTGGATGTAGAAATATTTGCTCTTCTTGCTCCATTTCTTGAATACTTTTTTCACAGAGTTCTTCGAGATGAGCGATCATTTGCTGATTTTGATTTTCATCACAGGCTTCGGCTTGGATTAGCTTTTCGGAGTCATCGAGAAAACGCTTCATGACTTGCATTTCCAACATGGTGAAGGTGGGCTGGAATTTATGCCTGATTTTATGAAAGAGTTCTAGGTCGTGATGTAGCATTGCATTTTTATAGGCTTGGGCAAACTCACGGAAGGCTTTTCTGGCGGCTTCTAAATAACGATGGGTAAAATCTGCATTTCCTCTGCTCAATTGGATTACTTTTTGGAAGTTTACCAAGCTGATTTTTTCTCGCGGGGGCTTGACCTTGGCACGCTTTCCGAGGGTGCCTGCTGGTGTGGATGATTCCTTGCTCGATCCTTGCCAGTATTGAGCAATTTTCAAGAATAGCTCTCGGGGTTGAAAAGGCTTGGTAACGAAGTCATTCATTCCTGAACCTGTTACCTTTAATTTTACTTCTAATAAAGCCGAGGCAGTCAAGGCGATGATGGGCAGATGCTGATAATGTTCACCCTCGAGGGCACGAATAGCTTGGCTGGCCTCATAACCGTCCATAATGGGCATTTGCAAATCCATCAGGACAAGATCATAAGTTTGTGTTTGTACTTTTTCCAAGGCAATCTGACCGTTGTCGGCAAAATCAACCTCAGCTTGCCAGTCAGTCAGGAATTGGTTGGCTACAAATTGATTAATTTGGTTGTCTTCCACCACGAGGATACGACAGCCTTTTAGACTGAACTCATCGATGGTTTGGCTCTGGTGTGAGTGAATTTCCTGAACGATTTTATCGCTTTTCTTCAATCTTAGCTCGAAAAAGAATTTTGATCCTTTTCCGACCTGACTTTCTACCTCGATCTGGCTCCCTTGTAATTCTAGCAATTTGCGTGTAATACTTAGCCCTAGACCCGTTCCCCCGTATTTGCGGGTGGTATCTGAACTCGCTTGGGAGAATTCTTCAAAGATTTTTTTCAGGCGATTGGCAGGAATCCCAATTCCTGTATCTTCTACTTCAAAGTAAATATGTGCAGACTCTTGGTCTTCGTGGAGGCATTTCACATTAATTTTCACATGGCCTGCTTCGGTAAATTTAACCGCGTTGCTGACCAAGTTATTCAGGATTTGCGCTAAGCGAGTAGGATCTCCCCATACGATTTTCGGCAGATTTTCATCTACTTCACTGATGAGCTCGATTCTTTTCTCAGAGGCGCGAAAACTTAGGCCGTGCTTGATGCTTTGTACTGCCTCTGGCAAATTAAATTCTACATGCTCGATATCTAATTTTCCTGATTCTATTTTACTAAAGTCTAGAATATCGTTGATGAGATTGAGTAAATTTTCAGCCGAGAATTTCAAGGTTTTGATCCACTCTATCTGCTCAGGCTTAGGGTCAGATTGCAATAAGAGGTGGGTCATGCCAATGACCGCGTTCATGGGGGTGCGAATTTCGTGGCTCATGGTGGAGAGGAAAATGCTTTTGGCGCGCGTGGCTTCTTCTGCTTTCTCCTTGGCCTTGATGAGTACGGCTTCTTGCCTTTTGTGCAGCGAATTATCTCGGAAGGCACAAATGACTCCTCCTTCGGGTAAGCGCGTGAGGGTAAGGTCTTGGTGAAGCGGTTTTCCATTTTTTTTCTGGGCGATGGCTTCTCCTTTCCAGCTTCCATGTTCTTCTAGATAAGTCCAGGCTTTGGTTTCCAAGCGTTTTGCTTCTGCTTCGGCGTAGACACTTTTCCAATGTTGCCCTACGAGTTCTTCGGCTTTCTCATAGCCTAGCAGTTGTAAATGCGCCTTATTGAGGTAAACATACGCTTGTTTTTCGTTTAAGATCGCAAAGGCATCTTTGGCTACTTCCATCGCCTTCGTCAATTGGGTCATTCTTTCTTCATTCTTTCGGCGCGTGGTGATATCATCTCCCACCAAGGTTACGGCGAAGATATTTCCCTCCTCATCGTATACGGGTAGATACCTGAACTCAAAAATTCTTTGTTCTCCATTGATCAATTGATGCTGTTTCTCGATAGAGATTGTATTTCCCTGCCAGGCACGCTGGAAGTTTTGGATAAAAGATGCTACGTTTTCTTTGGGCATCAGTTCATCCACATCCATATACAGTTTTAAGTCTTGACCTGAAATGGCTTTGATTCTTTCTACGGCGATGTTATTAAAGGTAAGAACTTCCCTATTTTTTCCAATCAGTAGATAACTTTCGCGGGTACTGTTGAAGAGTGCCTTGAGTTTAGCCTCAGATTGCTTGATTTTTTCTTCGTAACGCTTGCGCTCGGTCAAGTCTCTGAGTACCATCAGTGTGGTGGTTTGATCTTCTATTTGCATACGAGTCAGGGCTACTTCTCCGTAGAATTTTTCTCCTTCTAGGTTTTGAAGAATCCAATCAAAGCGACACTGTTTATTTTCCCGCAGCTGGTTGTGATGTATTCGGTATTGTTCAGATGAGCTTATTTTTTCATTTTGAAATCGGGGAGAAAGCTTTCCTAAAAAAGGATTTAGTCCTTTGAGTCGGGATTTGCTTTGGGCTCGGAGAAGTTGGAGTGCCGCTTGATTGCAATCAATAATTTTGCCTCCTCTCAGTAGTAAATTAGCATCAGTAGAATGCTCAAAAAGTACTTTGAATTTTTTCTGGGCATTGATCAGATTCGTAGCGTCCAGGATGGTTCCTCTAATTTTGACGACTTTGCCGCCTTTCAGGACTGCCTCTGCCTTGCTAATGACTTCTCGATCTTCTTTGAGCAGGTTTTGTATCTTTACTCGCATTTCGTAAGGCGTCCCTTTGTGGATTAATTCCAGATATTTGCGTTCTAATTTTTCCTGATCTTCGGGATGAGCCAATCCTAGTAGCTCTTCGGGGGTGAGGGGTTCGTCTTCGGGTCGGATGCCGAGTATTTTTCTGGTTTCATTAGACCAGATGATTTTCCCCGTGAGGAGATTGATTTCCCAGCTTCCCAGGCGACCTAGTCGCTGTGCCTCAGAGAGCATATTTTCTTTTTCCTGTAGTTTTTCCAGATTATAAGCCCTCTGTAGTACGCTTGGAATGATTTGGGCAAATGCTTCCAACAAGTGGATATTTTTTTTGCCCCACTCCTTTCTTCCTTGGCATTCTACGCCAATCCAGCCTCGTAGTTCGTCTTCCCAATAGATGGGTACGACCAGAAGGGAGTGAATTCCTCGGGCGAGGCAATCCTCTTTCCAATTTCCGGTCATATTTTTCAAATTCTCCGCTACGATGATCCCTCGTTTCTGTAATAGCTCTCGGAAATGCTTATTTTTCAGATAAGTGGCGGCTTGCACGGTTTGCCGTACGGCTGGGCTAATACGATCATTCCACCATTCGTAGGTATCACGCGGCTGTCCTTGCTCTTTTTCGTGGATATATACTCTGATTCCCTCTACTTGATTACCTATCTTTTGTAGTGCTTTTTGCAAGCTTTCGTACAAGTTGGTGGATGAATTAAAGGAAACTAAAATTTCGGAGATAATTTGCTGCTGCTCGAGCATTTGAGAAAGTCGTTCTTCTGCTTCCTTGGTACGGCTCATGTCACGGGCGATCACACGAGTGCGTTTTACTTGATGGCCATCAAACTCGAGAATGACATTCTGACCAATAGGTATTTCTTTTCCTTTTTTAGTCAGGGCTACAAATTCGCAATAGCTTTGCTCTTGTCTCTTGCGAATTTGACGTTGATAAAATTTAAGCACCCGTGCGCGGTCTGCTTCGTGAAGAATTTCCCAGTAATGCTTTCGTTTGATTTCTGCCTCTTCGTAACCAGTAATGGCCAAAAAAGCTGGATTTACATATTTAAAACAGCCCTTTTGATCTACTTCATAGATAAAATCTCTGGCTTTCTCGATAAAGTCTATATTTATTTGATCGCTTGCTGATGAATTAGCAAACATCGCTTTTCCGGCGTATGTTTTTGATGAGGGAGCGTGCTCGGGGTCGTCATGATTCAGCATTGCTTTGGCAGATGAGGAGCGAGTTTGTAAGCAAAACCATATCCAGGCCAGCAAGCAGACGCCTAAGATAGCCAAACTAGGTAGATACAATTCTTGAAAAGTCAGGGAGCTTGGCTTTTGAGAAAAATGGGGACTTAAAATAAAAATATGGACAATTTCTGTGATGCATAGAAGGAGGAAACTTCCAGCCCAAGCACGAAAATAGAGTAGGCGAGATGACTTAGCTATCAAGGGTGTTGAAGTCATTTTCATAGGAAAATAAATCGTTTGAAGAATGTTTCTAAGTGAGCAATATGACTTGAATGCTCGGTTGATTTTCTTCTCCATACGATTTTTATAATGGCCTAGTATGAATCATTTTCGTAGGCTTTCAGCACTTTCTGACATCTGCAAGTTTTAGAAGTTTTTTCGTTTTTGAGGAAAGAGATAGGGTACAATTCAACTTCTTCAATAATTTTCTGAGGATTTTAAAAGAAGATTTCGAAGCTAAGCCGTTTTTATATATATTCGAGTTCATTAAAATACACTAATCCATCTGGGCTAAAGGCTCAGGTTTTATTTTACTTATTTAAATCTATGAAATTTCAAGGAACTGATACTTACGTCGCTACCAAAGAACTGCAGGTAGCGGTTAATGCTGCTATTCAATTACAGAGACCACTCCTTGTCAAAGGAGAGCCCGGCACGGGAAAGACCCTACTGGCTTACGAAATCGCCGAATCACTGAATATGCCTTTGCTCACTTGGCACGTCAAATCTACCACCATCGCTCAGCAGGGACTCTATGAGTATGATGCCGTTTCTCGACTGAGAGATTCTCAATTAGGTGAAGATAAAGTACACGATATCTCCAATTATATCAAAAAAGGGAAGCTCTGGGAGGCTTTTGAGTCCGAGCAACAGGCGGTACTTTTGATTGATGAGATTGATAAAGCAGACATCGAGTTCCCCAACGATTTACTTCTCGAGCTAGATCGCATGGAATTCTATGTTTATGAACTCCAAAAGACGATTAAAGCTGACCAACGCCCCGTGGTGATTATCACTTCTAATAATGAAAAAGAACTACCCGATGCTTTCCTGAGAAGATGTTTCTTTTATTACATCAGCTTCCCCGATCCTGCTACGATGCAAGAGATCATCCACGTGCATTACCCCAACCTCTCGGAAGAATTGATGGACAGCGCGATGAAAGTATTTTACAATATCCGCGAAGTAAAAGGATTGAAAAAGAAGCCCTCTACCAGTGAGCTGATTGATTGGATTAAGCTTCTAAAGTACGGCGAAACTAAACCTGAAGACCTAGAAAACGTAGATTTGACTACACAAATGCCTCCCTACGCCGGTGCCCTGATCAAGAACGAGCAAGATTATACCTTGTTTGAGCGCATGCGTCGGTTTGGACGCTAAATTCAGTAGTATGCCTAATCTCCGCTATCTAATCTTATTCATTTTCTTTTTATACACCCGTGAGGTATCAGCTCAAGCCGTGCTTCGGGTTTTATACCTTCAAGGTGAGATACAAAGAGCCTCAGATCAATCTCCTCTAAAAATAGGAGATGAACTCAGTCTTCAGACTTCTGTTTTTTTGAATGGAGACAGTTGCCAACTGATTTGTTGGAATAAGCAAAGCGGAGATTTATGGACATTACAAGAACCCAAGGCTTACCAAGTGAAAGTACTCGCACAGGCTCTCGATGCGCTGGAAGTACCTTTGTATCGCTGTTGTATGAGTCCTTTTGCTCAATTTAGGTATTATACCCAAAAGCCTTATCCCATCTTTCGAAGTCAATTGGTTTTTCCGCTGGATCAGCAACACGATTTTATCCTGACCAAACACACTCAGAATAATACGGACAAGCAAAATCTTTTGCTCTATGAATTTACGTCGGCCTATACACGAGATGAGTTGAATCATAAAAAGGCTTATGTAAAACTCAATGCGGATACGCTTTTGATTCAACTTCCGGCACGGTTGATCCAAAAATACAGTGGAGATACCTACCGTAGAGAAATTGATCTCTACGTTTTTCGTAAAGAGGAATCTGGATCAAACTCAGAAAAAAATTTACAGCATATTCTCGAGAGAGATATTTGCTTTGTGAATCCTCAGTTACTGGCTCAACAATCGTCTTACTTGATGCAACTACTGAGAACCGCCCACTTATCTGAGGAACAAAAAATTACTCGTTTGAGCGAATTCATCTACGCATTGCACGGTTATCCAGATGCGTATAACTTATCGCTATGGATGGAAGAATACTTTCCAGAAAAATAAGACATAAACGATTCAAAAAAATATTTATACCATGTTTTTAGACTTTTTCTTAGTACTCAAAAAAAACGGTATTCCCGTTACCCTCAAAGAACACCTCACCCTCTTAGAAGCACTTGATAAAAAGGTAGTAGAGTTTAGTGTAGAAGATTTCTATGCCCTGAGCCGCGCCGTTTACGTTAAGCACGAACAGAACCTAGACCGCTTCGATGTGATTTTTGGTCATTATTTCCGAGGCTTAGATCGCATTCCAGTAGAAAAACTGGTCGAAATCCCCGAAGAATGGCTCAAAAAGGGGATGGAAGAGCGAATCTTTACAGATGAAGAAAAAGCCATGATCGAGGCCATGGGCAGCCTCGAAGATTTGATGGAACGCTTCAAAGAAATCTTAGACAAACAGGAAGAACGACACGAAGGAGGCGATACTTGGATTGGTACGCAAGGTACTTCCCCTTTCGGGGCGGATGGCTTCAATCCAGAAGGCTTCCGTATTGGCCAGAAAAAAGGGGCGCAAGGTAAAGCCGTCAAAGTTTGGGAGAAGCGCGAATTCTCTAACCTTAAGGACGACGTAGAACTCAATACCCGTAATATGAAAGTGGCTCTCAAGCGACTTCGTATCCTTACCCGTGAGGGGAATCCGGATGAGCTTGACTTGGATACAACCATCAAGAAAACCAGTCGCAATGGCGGTATTCTCGATCTAGAAATGGTTCCTTCCAAAAAAAATCGCGTTAAAGTGCTGATGCTCATGGATATCGGTGGTTCTATGGATAGCTACATTCGCTTGTGTGAGCAGTTATTCTCCGCGGCCAAATACGAATTCAAGCATTTGGAGTACTATTATTTCCATAACTGTCTTTACGAATCGGTTTGGAAAGATAATCGCCGCCGCTTCGAGGAGCGCATTCCTACGATGGAACTCATTAATAAATACAATAGCGATTACAAACTCATTTTCGTGGGAGATGCCACCATGGCTCCTTACGAAATTACCACCAAGCACGGTAGTATTGAGCATTATAACGAAGAAGCAGGCATTGTTTGGCTCAACCGCATGAAAGAACAATATCCTTATATGGTATGGCTCAACCCCACGATGTACAAGTACTGGGGCTATACCCCTTCTATTGAGGTTGTTCAGGAGTTTACCGAAGATCGTATGTTCCCACTAACCCTTAATGGCTTAACTCAGGCCATGCGTGCGCTTAAGGATAAGAAAAAGAAATTCGAGGCAGATTAATGGACTGCTGATAGCAAATTACAGATTACCAATCTGCTATGGGGGAAGCAAAGATCAATCTGTAATTTGTGATTTTTTATCGTAGTGCCTTTACTTCTTCTGGTTTCACGATTTTGCCTTCATTCCCCCAGCTATTGCGAATATAATTAAGCACATCGGCGGTTTCTTGGTCGTTGAGTCCTTGGGCGGGCATTTCGGCATCATAGGCTACGCCATTGACGATCATTTTGCCACTCACCCCGTTGATTATCTGCTTGATGGAGCGTTCTTTATCTTCCATTAAATAATCGGATTCTGCTAAGGGAGGATAAATCCCCTCCAGCCCCTCTCCCTTTTCCATATGGCAACTCAGGCAATAGGTTTCATACACAGTCTTGCCTCTCTTCATGCTTTCTTTGAGCGGGTCTTCTTGTTGAGAGCTTTTCGTCTGAAAAGAGAAAGAAAATAAAATGTTGATAAAAAAAATGGCTGAGACGGTAAAAAAAATGTTTTTCAGATTCATCGTTACTCGTGTAGTTTGTTTGCGAATTTTTTGCTCAAATATCAAGTCAAAAGCTTGAATAACTATTCCAGTGCTAAATTAAAACCTGCTATTTCTCTGCAAAGTTTGAAATTTATTATAAATTCAAATTATTCACTTGGATATGCTCAGAAAATAAAGTCAAGATCTAATCTTTTTCCGAAACATCTTTTTCCTTTGTCGGGGATATAATAGTTCGAATATATGGCATTACTAGCAGTAGATATTGGTAATTCTAACGTTGTCTATGGTATTTATCAAAATAATGAATGGCTTTACCAATGGCGATCGGAGACTTCTTTACAGAGGGATAGCTCGAGCTACGCCATGGAATTGAGTTATCTTTTTCTCGAGCATGGCTTTCAAGCAGATCAAATCAATCGTGCCGTACTCAGTAGTGTGGTTCCTCCGCTCACACCTCATATTCAAAAAGTAATTAGGGAATTATTCGCTTTAGAGCCTTTAATCGTTGGGCCTCAGGTCTATCAAAAGCTATCTATGAACATTGATCGCCCCCACGAAATAGGCTCTGACTTGGTGGCGAATGCCATGGCGGCGTTCCACCAATTTCGGCAGGCTTGCATCATTGTAGATTTTGGCACTGCCCTTACTTTTACGGTCATTTCCGAAAACGGACAGATTCAGGGAGTTTCTATCGCACCCGGCCTGAAGACAGCCATTTTTGCCCTCTTTCATAACACTGCTCAATTACCCGAAGTACCTCTCGAGTTGCCCTCATCTGCTATCGGGAAAAACACCGTAGAAGCCTTACAGGCAGGCGTCCTTTGGGGATACGTAGGTTTGGTAGAATATATGCTCAGAAAAATTAAGTCAGAGTTACATCAAGACATTAAAGTAGTAGCTACGGGTGGTCTCTCTAAGATTATCAAACCCTTAGAAAATCAATTTGATTTAATTGATCAATCGCTTACGCTGAATGGTTTGAGGGTAATAGATCAACTCTGCCGACCCACTTAAAGCTATAAAAAACAGGCTACTCGCAGTGAGTAGCCCGTTTTGTTTTTAGCATTTTAGCTCAGAGAGCTATGGCTTATCTTCTTATCACTTTTGCCTGCTCTTTCTTGCCATCGCAGTTTACTTCCACGATGTATAAACCAGCTTCTGGCAAAGTATACTGTTCTTCTAATTTTCCAGTAAATTCCTTCTCGAAGATGATATTTCCTTGATTATCTCTGATTTGCAGTAAGCCAGCAGTTGTATTTTCGTTTCCAGCTTCTACGCGTACCTCTCCATCGGTATCATTTGGGAAGACTTTGAGTGAGGCAACTGCACCTGCTACTACTTCGAAGTTAATTGTAAACTCAGTACCCACTACTCCGCTCGCGTTAGGCCCACTGTAAGCTCTGGCCGTAATGGAGTAACTGCCAGCTGGGAATTCTTCACCATTGAAGTCATTGTTCAGATTATCTCCAAACAAGACATAAGGAGCTAAATTCTCCACCATTGTCTTATTCAATGGCCCACTCAATACTAATTCAATACTTCCAGCCGGATTCGGGCTAGGTACAGCTTGTATGTCAAAATTATCCGTACCCACTTGACTGATACTAATTACATCACCATCTACAAGCGTTTTGATAGGCTGGTCAGCATCTGCATCAATGATTACTAGGCCGGCAATCTGGGAAGCAGGCTCATCTACAATCGTGAAGTTCAGCGTAACAGCGGTACCCATTTGCCCACCAGCATCTGAACCACTAAATGGAGTAGCACTTAAACTGTAAGCCCCCGCATCAAAATTAAACTTTTTATAATTACCCTCTATATCTCCAAAGGCCGCGTAAGGAGCAAAATTTTCTGTAATTATATTCTCTGCATCACCACTCAATTCAATCAGAACGCTACCCACGGAGCCACTCACATTGGCGCGGATGTTCACGTTACGGGTCG